>JBCFBK010000042.1:0-49420 GCA_038562555.1 Prolixibacteraceae bacterium
CAACACCCCGCATGCCTGGACCGGCAAGGAAGAGGATGTTCATGTTGTGACCATTCAGTTCCATACTGATTTTTTAAGCGAAAAAGCCTTATCGAGAAAACTCACCCTGCCCATCAAGGAATTGCTCGACCGGTCGCGCATGGGCATTTTGTTCTCGGAAGAAACCACCGTGAACATGATTGAGCGCATTTTCAGGCTCACCGAGATCAGAGGCTTTGACTCACTGCTGGAGTTTCTCTCCATCCTTTACGACCTGTCGATATCCCGCAATCAGCTAAGTTTGTCATCACCTTCATATGTAGGGCAGTTCGACACCTCCCGGAGCCAGCGCATCAAAATGGTTAACCAGTACCTGCACGACAACCTGATGAACCCAATCAAAATCGAAGAGGTGGCTAAGACCGTATCGATGACCCCCTCGGCCTTCAGCCATTTCTTTAAGAAAAGGACCCAGCGGTCGTTTTCCGATTACCTCACCGACCTGCGTATCGGTTATGCCGCGCGCATGCTCATTGAAACCGAAAAAAATATTTCCGAAATCTGCTTCGAAAGCGGGTTTAATAACATTTCCAACTTCAACCGTTCGTTTAAAGCAAAAAAGGGCTGCACGCCCAGCGAATTTCGCTCGCAGCAGAAACTGATCACCAAACACTGAGCCGCCTGTATTAAAAAAAAACCGCTCCGGAGTCCGGAAACGGTTTTAGCTGCTGTTATAATAATTAAAAATGTTATGGGATCGGCGCTATTGCTGCCGCCGGCCATGCTTAGTTAAGGATACTTTGATAATTTTCGTTGATCAACTCCGGCAGGTAACTGGCAATCATCTCCAGCACCTGAGCCTTTTCGAGTTTCGTACTGCTGATCATCTTCTGATTGTTCATCATCACGCTGTTCAGCACCTTCAAATTCAGGCTTTCGGGAACTTTTTGTTCGGCAGCTTTTAAGCTCCGCACACCAAATCCTTTTTCACCATTTACATATTTCACCTCAAAATAACCGGTGCGGATCAGATATTCCTCGCCATCTTTGGTTTCTTTCAGTAACACCTGTACCGGCCGGCCCGAATCGCCGTAAGTGATTTCCCAGCTTTGCTGAAATGCTTCGCCGGGAACAAAATTTTCTTTTGGAGCGATTTTATAGTCATCAATAAATGCTTCACCACGGTGAGCAAAACCTGTTGTTGTAATAACCATTAGTGTGGTTAACACTAAGCTAAATAGGATATTTTTACCGTTCATGACATTTGTTTTTAATCGGTTACGAAAATCATAACGGTACAAATGTAGTAACAGTAATGAAATTAAAAAATGAAAATCGGGCAAATTTATTTTGTTAAAAAAGAGAGTGCTTTCAATTCGTAAGTTGTTTCAATAAAAATCGCGATTTTATTAATATAAAAGCGAATAATTCACAGGAAATCCTGTTTAAAACCAAATTTACTTTCAAATTGAAAGCAATATATTTTACAACATGTTTTGAGCTGGAATAGCAGTAAAATTAAACTATTTAGGAGTTAATAGCTCAATATGGCCCACAAATTAAGCTCCGATTTCCCCCCATTTTTAAATAAAAATCACCAGATCACTATTTTTACTTACAATCTGAAAGTTGCATAAAAAAGAGAGAGCAGCAGACCTGCTCTCTCTTTTTTATGCTGTAACGGTTATAACTTCTCAAACAATTTCCGGAAGCTGACTTGTTCTGCAATGATCCTTTTCACCTGATCACCGGGTACGCGGTCCTGCCGCATGCTGTCGCGGTAACGGATGGTCACTGTTCCGTCGTCCAGGGTCTGATGGTCGACGGTCACGCAGAAGGGTGTTCCGATGGCGTCCATACGGCGGTACCGCTTGCCTATCGAGTCTTTCTCGTCGTACTGGCATTTGAAATCAAATTTCAGCTCGTCGATCATTTCCCTGGCCTTTTCGGGCAGTCCGTCTTTTTTAATAAGGGGCAACACGGCCAGTTTCACCGGCGCCAGAACCGGCGGAATCCGAAGCACCACGCGGACTTCCTTCTGTCCGTTCGCCGACTCCACTTCTTCCTCAAAATAGGAAGCTGCCACCACCTGGAGGAACATCCTGTCGAGCCCGATCGAGGTTTCCACCACGTAAGGCACGTACGACTCATTCAGTTCCGGATCGAAGTAACTGATCTTTTTACCCGAGAATTTCTGATGCTGCGACAGGTCGAAGTCGGTGCGGGAATGGATCCCTTCCACCTCTTTGAACCCAAAGGGGAATTTATATTCCACATCAACGGCGGCGTTGGCATAGTGGGCCAGTTTTTCGTGCACATGAAAGCGATAGTTGCTTTCGCCAAATCCGAGCGCCTGGTGCCATTTCATGCGATAGTCGCGCCAGCGTTCAAACCATTCGAGTTCCGTTCCGGGTTTCACAAAAAACTGCATCTCCATCTGCTCGAACTCACGCATGCGGAAAATAAACTGCCGGGCCACGATCTCATTGCGGAAAGCCTTGCCGATTTGCGCGATCCCGAAGGGGATCTTCATCCGCCCTGTTTTTTGCACATTCAGGTAGTTCACAAAAATCCCCTGGGCAGTTTCAGGCCGCAGGTATATTTTCATCGCGCCGTCGGCGGTAGACCCCATTTCGGTGGAGAACATCAGGTTAAACTGGCGCACTTCGGTCCAGTTGCGGGTGCCGCTTACGGGGCAAACAATTTCCTCATCCACGATAATTTGTCGCAGCTCATCCAGATTACCGTCGTTCAGGGCCTTTGAAAAGCGATCGTGCAGCGTGTTCCACTTATGCTGGTTTTCAAGCACCCGCTGGTTTGTTTCCCGGAATTGCTTCTCGTCGAAGGCCTCGCCAAAACGTTTGGCCGCCTTTTCAACTTCCTTATTGATCTTTTCCTCGTACTTCGCCAGTTGCTCTTCAATCAGCACATCGGCGCGGTAGCGCTTTTTGGAATCCTTGTTGTCGATGAGCGGATCGTTGAAGGCATCGACATGTCCTGAGGCCTTCCAGATGGTCGGATGCATAAAGATGGCTGAATCAATTCCCACTACGTTTTCGTGCAACAGCACCATACTGTCCCACCAGTATTTTTTGATGTTATTCTTCAGTTCGACACCATTCTGTCCGTAATCGTAAACTGCACCCAAACCGTCGTAAATCTCACTCGACTGGAATATGTAGCCATACTCCTTGCAGTGGGCAACGAGTTTCTTAAAAATATCTTCCTGCGCCATTCGCTATCTTATTTACCATTTAACCATTTACTATTTACCATTTTCCGGTCTCCTTTCTCCGGTTTCCGTTCTCCCTCAATCGATCTCCTCGAAATCCACATATTCTCCCTCGTCGCGCCGGATGCGCGGATCTTGCCGCGGGTCGCGTTCCAGACGAACGTCCCCTTCCGGTCGCCGCGGCCGACCGGATGGCGGCCGGCGTTCCTCCTCCGACTCGCCAAACAGCGACTTTAAGCCTCTGCCAACAAACCGGAATACATAATAAGCGAGCAGAATATATAACAGTATTTTTAACAAGTATGCCATATCACATCTCCTTATACCGATCATTCCTGTTGAAAATCAGCGGCCGTAAAGATAATACTTAATTGGGAAACTATTTTAGTCGTAAGTCGTAAGTAATTAGTCGTAAGACAAAAAAATTGTTAAACTGTCAAATCGCTTAGAGCATGAGGCGCAGCGGAGACAGGAGAACGGAAGAAAACCTTCCGGTGTCCGTGTTCCCTGCTCCCTCCTCCGTGCTGTTTCTTCTGTCTTACGACGCGACTTACGACTTACGACTTTTTATTCAAAGTAGTTCATTACCGTGTATCCTCCGTCTTTCAGCCAGGCGTCCTTTTTCATCAGTTTCACATCGCTCTGCATCATGTCCTGAACCAGTCCTTTCAGGTCATATTTTGGTTCCCAGCCCAATACCGTTTTCGATTTGGTCGGGTCGCCAATAAGCAGATCCACCTCTGTAGGCCGGAAATAGGCCGGATCGACAGCCACAACGGGCAGCCCGCTTTTCAGAATTCCACGGACGCCCTCCAGGTATTTTTCGCCAACAGTTGCCGTAAACACATTTTCATCAACGGCCGTAAAATATCCCTTTTCGTCGGCACCTTCGCCTTTAAACGTGATCTCAATGCCAATTTCGGCTCCCGCCATCTTTACAAAATCGCGGATCGTAGTGGTAACACCTGTAGCAATCACGTAGTCATCGGCCCGTTCCTGCTGCAGAATGAGATACATGGCTCTGATGTAGTCCTTGGCATGTCCCCAGTCGCGCCGGCTCGACAGGTTTCCGAGGAAGAGCCGTTCCTGCATGCCCAGGGCAATCCGGCTGACAGCCCGGGTGATCTTGCGTGTCACGAACGTTTCGCCGCGGATGGGCGATTCGTGATTAAACAAGATGCCGTTGCTGGCATGCAAACCGTAGGCCTCCCTGTAATTCACCGTGATCCAGTAGGCATACATTTTGGCCACCGCGTAGGGCGAGCGCGGATAAAACGGCGTGGTCTCCTTTTGCGGCACTTCCTGCACGAGCCCGTACAGTTCTGACGTGGAAGCCTGGTAAATCCTTGTCTTTTGTGTCAGACCGAGGAGTCTTACCGCCTCCAGGATCCGCAGCGTGCCGATACCGTCGGCATTGGCTGTATACTCGGGGGTATCGAAACTGACTTTCACATGACTCATCGCCGCCAGGTTATAGATTTCATCGGGCTGGACTTCCTGAATGATCCGCGTCAGGTTCATGCTGTCGGTCAGATCGCCGTAATGCAGGATCAGGTTTCTGTTCTCCACGTGCGGATCCTGATACAAATGGTCGATGCGGTCGGTATTAAACAAGGAGGAACGCCTTTTCAGTCCGTGTACCCGGTATCCTTTTTTCAACAGGAACTCAGAAAGATAAGCTCCGTCCTGGCCGGTAATTCCGGTGATAAATGCTGTTTTGCTCATTTGCTGCTTTATTCCGTTTTTGTTTTATAACCCAAAAATACAAAAGAAGTTAAGTTTACGCACAATCCGGTTACTAAATTATGCTCAGTATCCCATCCCTGTCATTTTCGGAAATTACTTAGAAATAAATCCGGTATAAAACCGTTTATTCTTAGCGCCGGACACTAACCAAAGAACGACAGGCCTTCAAATCACAATATCGAAAATCAAACGAAGTTATATAGTACAGGATTTAATTAATAAGATCATGCTGAGACGATTTTCCAATCTTATTCTGCTTGTTCTGCTTTTGGGGATCGGCAATCCCCTGATCGCGCAGCGCGAAGTGACCGATGTCAACATCGAAGACCTGAGCGACGAGCAAATCCAGCGCATTATCAGTGAGATGAATGCGCGGGGGTTGACCATGGAACAGGCCATTGAGCTTGCACGGGCGCGCGGGGCGAGTCAGCAGCAGATCAACCAGATGACACAGCGGATCCGCACCATGAAGTTGCAGGGATATACAACTCCCGGGCAGCAGGGGTCGCCGGGCCGCAACCAAAATAATCAGTATCAGACCGGCCAGGGGCAGGGCCAAAACGGCCAGCCTGCGCTCTGGAGTATGCAGGACTCGCTCCGGATGATGGGGGGAGACACCCTGGGCATGGACCAGGATGAAAGGCAGTTCAAAGGCTTAAAAGTCAGGAAGGACCTTCCTCCCGTCAGTGAAATGACGAAAAGGATCTTCGGTTTTTATCTTTTTAACCGGGAGAACCTCACTTTTGAACCATCGGTGAACATTCCCATGCCCGCCGACTACGTGATCGGCGTGGGCGACGAGATTGTTATCCAGGTATGGGGAGCCAGTCAGCAGTCGTACAACCTGGTTGTCGAAAACAGTGGCGCCATCAACATCCCCGACCTGGGTCCGGTTGTTGTGGCCAATCAGAATTATTCGGAGGTGAGAAGCCTGATCAAAAAGCGGCTGACGGCCATTTACAGCGACATGCGCGGCGCCAATCCGGGTACGTTTTCCGACGTGACCGTACGAAACCTCCGCTCGATCAAGGTAAACGTCATTGGCGAAGCTATTCTGCCGGGCACCTATACCGTACCGGCCACCGCCTCAGCCTTTAATGTCCTTTACCTGTCGGGAGGGCCCAATGAAAACGGTTCCTTTCGCCATATCAATGTCTTGCGCGACAATAAGCTGCTGACAACCATCGATGTTTACGATTACCTGATCAACGGCAATACCGCCGGCAATATTTCGCTGCGCGACCAGGATATCCTGTTTATCCCCACCTACTCAAAACGGGTTGAAACCGTGGGGGCATTCAAACGAAGGGCAATTTTTGAGCTGAAGGAAGGCGAAAGCATCCCCGACCTGATCAGGTACAGCGGTGGTTTTGTGGCCAAAGCCACCGAATCGCGTTTGCTGATTACCCGCTTTAATAACGGCCAGCACCAGCTTATCGATGTTGAACAAATCGACTTCGCTGCCACGACGCTGAAAAATGGTGATCTTGTGCGGGCCGAGCGGGTTATCGACCGTTTTGAAAATCGGGTTTCGATCGAAGGGGCCGTTTTCCGTCCCGGTTCTTACGCGCTGGAAGAAGGCATGACCCTTTCGCAGCTGATCAAAAAGGCCGAAGGGCTGCGTGAAGACTACTTTTCGAGCCGCGGGCTCATTATCCGTCTCGATAACCAGCTTTATCCCACAACGATTCCCTTTAACGTGGAAGAGGTTCTGGCGGGAAAGGATGACCCGGTACTACAGCGGGAAGACCAGGTGATCATCCGCGACATTTTCACCATCGGCGAAAAGAAGACCGTGCGCATTTACGGCGAAGTAATCAAGCCCGGCGAATATGATTTTCACCGGAACATGAACATGAAAGACCTGATTTTTCTGGCCGGGGGAATGACCGAGGCTGCCAGTGAGTCGTACGTTGAAGTGGCCCGGCGTAACTCCTACGAAGAATCGGTCAGTATTAACGACAAAATGGCTTCCCTCTTCCAGTTTAAAATTGACCGTAATCTCTCGCTAAAGCGGGAAGACGCGGAGTTCAGACTCGAACCATTCGATCAGGTTTACATCCGCAAAGCGCCCTCCTACCGTGAGCAAAAAACGGTGTTCGTGGGAGGAGAAGTCCAGTATCCGGGCGAATACAGCATCGTCAGCAAAAACGAGCGCATTTCCGACGTGATCAAACGGGCGGGAGGCGTCACCCCCAGCGCCCATATAGACGGAGCAAAACTACGGCGCTTTCTCAACCCCCAGTTAAAAGAGCAGCTCGATGTAATCAAGGAAATGCGGGAACAGGTGGATACTTCCATCCAGGTCATGACCGACGATACCACAAAGAAATCGATCCAACTGGAACTTCGTCTTGGCAGCATACTAAAGCGTCCCCGTTCCCCGTATGATTATTTTCTGCGGGACAAGGATTCGATCTTCGTGCCCATGAAAAGCGAAGAGATCTGGGTCACCGGCGAAGTGCTTAACCCGATCGGGCTGGCCTGGGAGAAAGGCAAAAGGCTCCGGTATTACATCAATCGCTCAGGAGGCTTCGGTATTGACGCCAAAAAAAGCAAAGCCTATGTGGTTTACAGCAACGGGACCAGTCAGGCGACCCGCCGGTTCCTGTTTACCCGTTACCCTACGGTAAAGCCCGGCAGCCAGATCGTGGTGCCGTCAAAACCGCCGCGCAGACCCGGCGAGACAGGCCGTTGGATTGCAATCACCAGCGCATTGTCGTCGCTGGCCATCGCGGCGGCGGCTGTATTCAGATAAAACTGATCGAACCTGCGACTTCGGTTGCAGCAACGACAGGATTCATTCAAACCGACACCATACGGTTCAGCAAATGGGGCTGAGGAGGCGAAGCTGTGCCCGCCCGTCAACTTATTATCAACTTTCGCGTAAAACAAACTATTTATGCAACTAAATAAACCAGGCGGTCAGGCGCGCCCCTCATCCGGCGATGAAGTCGACTTTATACATCTGGCAACCCTTTTATGGGAAGGACGCCGTACCGTCATTAAAACGGTGGTGATCTTTGCCCTGGCGGGTTTGCTGATCGCCCTGCTCAGTCCGGAACAATATACGGCCACGACAACCATGGTGCCCCAGGAAACCGAGAATCAGCCCAATCTGGGCGGACTTTCGGGCCTGGCGGCCATGGCCGGGGTCAACCTGAACAGTATGACCGGGAATGCAGCCATAAACCCCGTCATTTACCCGCGCATCGTGGCCAGTCTTCCATTTCAGCTCAGGCTGATGGAGACCCGCCTCAGTTTTTCTGACCTGCCGCAACCGGTCACGCTTTATGACTATTTCACCGAAATTCAGGGTCCGTCGGTGGGCGGCACTGTTAAAAAGTACACCATCGGCCTTCCGGGCGTGCTGCTGAAGGCCCTCAGGGGAGAGCAGCAGGTGCTCCCGGCCGACAGCGCCGGCGATCCGATCCGCCTGACAGAAGAACAGCGGCGTTTACAGAAAAAACTCAAGAAACTAATCGAAATTGAATATGACGAAGACGAGAAATACCTGTCGCTGACCTGCCGCATGCCCGAAGCATTACCGGCAGCGCAACTCGCAACGCGAACCCAGGCGTTGCTGCAGGAATATGTCACCGACTTCCGGGTGCAAAAAGCCCTGGCGAATCTCGATTTCATTGAGAAACGGTATTTCGAGGTCCGCACCCAATATAATAAGGCCCAGGAAACGCTGGCCCGGTTCCGCGACCAGAATAAAAACGTGTCGACAGCGATGGCCCAGACCGAACTGGAACGGCTCAGTAACGACTATGACCTGGCCTATACCATTTATTCGGAGCTGGCCAAGCAACTTGAACAAGCCAAGATCCGGGTAAAGGAAGATACGCCGGTTTTTACGGTCATCGAGCCCCCGTCGGTTCCTTTTGAGCGGTCAAAGCCGCAACGGGTTTTGATCCTGGCGATCTGGACTTTCCTGGGAGGCGTTACCGGGATCGGGATCATATATGGCAGAGCCTATATTGAGTGGATTAAAAGATCCAGAGGGATTGGGGGCGTTGCCCCCTGACCCCCTGATTACTTTTTTGTCTTGACACAAAAAAGTAATCAAAAAAATTCGCTTCGCGCAAGTTGCTCTCGCTCGACAGAACTCAAACAAGTTTGGCTCTTTACTCGCTTAATCGCAACTTTCAAGACTTGCCATGCTTTTGAAAGAAAACAGGCGGATCGCAAGTGCCACGCAACCCAAACTTTCCTCCCGCAAGGCCCCCGCAGGCAAAGGGTTGCTTACCAGACCCACCGCGAACTTCCTCCCTGGTTTTCTAATCAAAACCCTTGCAGGTCGGTCCGGTCCCGAGCCTTTCTATCCTCACAGTCGTTTGCTACGCGGTCTTCGGACCGCCTAAGCTTCCCGGCGTTAAGAATTTTGGTGAAGTGAAGCGTAAAAATGAATTCTGTCTGACGACCGCAGGGAGGAGTTAATTCATTTTAGCGAAACGCAGCCAAAATTTAGCCGGGAAGGTTCAGCGGCGGCGCTTTTGATTACTTTTCCCGCTGATGGGAAAAGTAATTGGGGTTTGGGGCAATGCCCCATAATTTGATAATTTTTTCAATCTAAAAATCTATGATACAATTCATCGGACTTGGATATATCGGCCTCCCGACTGCCGCGCTCGTCGCCGGGACCGGGGCCACTGTTCACGGAGTCGACATTAGTGAAAACGTGATTAACACGATCAGCCAGGGGCGGATCCACATCAGCGAACCTGGGCTGGAGGCACTGGTAAAGCAAAACATCGATGCAGGAAACTTCACCGTCTCGCTACAGCCCGTCGAAGCCGACGTGCACCTGATTGTGGTCCCCACCCCGTTTAAGGCGAACCATGAGCCCGACATCTCCTATGTCGAAGCAGCCACGACAAAACTGCTGCCGCTGTTAAAGCCCGGCGACACCTTTATTATCGAATCGACCTCGCCCGTGGGAACGACCGAAAAAATGGCCCGGCTCATCTTCGCCGAACGTCCCGAACTAAAGAATGAACTTTACATTGCCTATTGTCCGGAGCGGGTATTGCCGGGGAACGTGCTGTATGAGCTTATTCACAACGACCGGGTTATCGGCGGTATCAACGAGCAGTCGACTTTGAAAGCCATGGAGTTTTACGGCGCCTTCGTGAAGGGGAAGCTCCATCCGACCAACGCCCGGACAGCCGAAATGTGTAAGCTGACCGAAAACTCGTCGCGCGACGTGCAAATCGCGTTTGCCAACGAACTGTCGATCATCTGCGACAAAGCGGGGATCAACGTCTGGGAGCTGATCGAACTGGCGAACAAGCATCCCCGGGTTAACATTCTTCAGCCGGGAAGCGGTGTGGGCGGCCACTGCATTGCCGTGGACCCTTATTTTATTGTTTCCGACTATCCCATGGAATCGCAGCTCATCGGCAAGGCCCGGGAGATCAATAATTACAAGGCCTTCTGGTGCGCCGAGAAGATCACCAACGCCATCCTGCGTTTTGAGCTGCAGCACGGGCGCAAGCCCACGGTGGCCATCATGGGGCTGTCGTTTAAGCCGAACATCGATGACCTGCGCGAAAGTCCCGCGAAATATATCGCCCAAAAGGTGATGCAGGCTGAACAGGCTGAGTTCCTGGTAGCAGAGCCCAATATCGCCGAACATACCGGGTTCAGGCTCACTAATTACAAGGAAGCCTGGCGCAGAGCGGACATCGTCGCCTTTCTGGTTGCGCATGACCAGTTTAAGACGCTCGAATACGACACAGGCAAGCTCATTCTTGATTTTGCGGGCATTTTCAAAAACAGGGTAGTGCCGGCGTTCGGCCTCCCCACGATATCAGTATAACGGATGAAGAAAATCCTGCTTGTTTTCGGAACACGTCCCGAAGCCATCAAAATGGCGCCGCTGGTCCTTGAATTCAAAAAGCGCCCCGACCTGTTCGAAACGCTGGTCTGCGTCACCGGGCAACACCGGGAGATGCTCGATCAGGTGCTTCAGTTGTTTGAAATCGTCCCCGATTACGACCTCAATATAATGAAAGCCGGCCAGGATTTGTATGATGTCACGGCGGGCGTGATCCTGGGTATGCGTCAGGTACTGAAGCAGTCCGGGCCCGATGCGGTGCTGGTTCACGGCGACACGTCCACCTCCACGGCTGCAGCGCTGGCTGCCTATTATCAGCAGATCGGGGTGGGCCATGTCGAAGCCGGCCTGCGCACCGGGAACATTTACAGTCCCTGGCCCGAAGAAATGAACCGGCAGCTTACCGGGAGGCTCGCAACCTGGCATTTCGCACCTACCCGGTTAAGCCGTGAAAACCTGCTTCGTGAAGGCATTGCAGAAGAAAAGATCCTGGTAACCGGCAACACGGTCATCGATGCCCTGCATCTGGTTACCGGCAAGATCGCCCAAACGCCGCAAATCGGGGAACAGGTGCTCGCGCGGTTGGAGCTTGAAGGCCTTAAACCGGAATTGTGCAGGCTGTGGATGGCGCGGGAACGCCGGCTTGTGCTCATCACCGGCCACCGCCGCGAAAGCTTCGGCGAAGGATTCATCAGCATTTGCGAGGCCATCCGCGCGTTAGGCCGGAAGTTCCCAGAGACGGACTTTGTTTACCCCATGCACCTCAATCCCAATGTCCGTCATGCCATAAAGGAAGTATTCGGCGAAGTTGGTGCAATTCGGTCTGATCCGCGTAATCCAGGTCTGCATAACGTGCATTTCACGGAACCGCTCGATTACCTGCCCTTCGTGTATTTGATGAACCTGTCGCACCTGGTGCTTACCGACAGCGGCGGCATTCAGGAAGAAGCTCCGGGCCTGGGTAAACCGGTGCTGGTGATGCGTAATACTACCGAACGGCCCGAAGCGCTTGAAGCGGGAACCGTGCGGCTCACGGGAACGGATAAGGACAAAATCATCGGCGAGGTTTCACGTCTGCTCACCGACAACGGACATTACCGGCAGATGAGTTCGGCCGGTAACCCATACGGCGACGGGAAAGCCTGCTCAAGGATCGTTCATGCATTTGAACTTTTGGGAAGCTAAATTGTCTTACGAACACCATGTCGCTTAAGCAGAAAACGGTTTCCGGGATATTCTGGAGTTTTATCGATACGTTTGCCGGCCAGGGAATCCAGTTTTTGACGGGTATCGTGCTGGCCCGCATCCTTTCACCCCGTGAGTTCGGGTTGATCGGGATGATCGCGGTGTTCATCGCCGTTTCCGAATCGTTTATCAACAGCGGGTTCGGCAGTGCGCTGATCCGCAAGAAAGACTGCACCCAGAACGACTTTTCCACGGTGTTTTATTTTAATATGACCGCAGGCCTGGTGGTATTCCTGTTGTTATACTTCCTGGCGCCGGTCATCAGCAATTTCTTTGACGAGCCGGCGCTAAAGCCGATCGTGCAGGTATTCGGACTGGTGCTGCTGATCGACTCGTTGAGTTTAATTCAAAAGACGCTGCTGATCAAGCGTATCGACTTTAAGCTGCAGGCGCGCATTTCGATTATCGCCTCGGTGGGTTCGGGCATTATTGCCATCGGCATGGCGTGGAGCGGCTTCGGGGTGTGGAGCCTCGTAGTTCAGCGCCTCAGCCGCCAGACCCTGATCTCGGTCTTCATGTGGCTGTGGAATACCTGGCGGCCAATTGCCGTCTTCAGCAAAAAATCGTTCCGCGAATTATTCGGCTTTGGAAGCAAGCTGATGATCAGCGGACTTATCGACACGCTCTACCAAAATATTTATTACCTGGTCATCGGTAAGTTTTTCTCCGCGCAGGAACTGGGTTATTACACCCGCGCCGATCAGTTCAAAACGCTTCCTTCGCAAAACCTGACTGCCATCATCAGCCGGGTGAGCTATCCGGTACTCTCCGGCATACAGGATGACAAGGCCCGGCTGAAGACCAATTACCAAAAGCTTATCCGGGGCATCATGCTGATCACCTTCGTGCTGATGATGGGCATGGCCGCCGTGGCTGAACCCATGATCATCACCCTGATCGGCGAAAAATGGAGGCCGGCGGTCGTTTACCTTCAGATGCTCAGTTTTGTCGGTATGTTCTATCCTCTGAACGCCCTGAATCTGAACATGCTGCAGGTAATGGGGCGCTCCGACCTGTTCCTGAAACTGGAAATCATCAAAAAGACGCTGGCTCTTCCGATCATCCTGGTCGGTATTTTTCTGGGTATTAAGCTGATGATTGCCGGAATGATCCTGAATTCCATGATCGCCTGGTATATTAACAGTTACTGGAGCGGCCATCTGATCGGGTATTCCTTCCGGCAACAGGTGAAAGACATCCTTCCGGCTTTCGCCCTCGGACTGAGCATGGCCCTGATTGTTTATCTGATTGGACGGATCCTGATCCTGACCCCGGCGTGGACACTGGTCATTCAGGTGACAGCAGGAGCAATTTATGTATTTCTGATGAGTGAACTCGTAAAATTCCCCGACTACATTTTTATTAAAGACATCATCCTGGAGAGGCGCAAAGCGCTCTGAAATTTAATCCCTTTTTATGGAAAAGCTGAAAAAGCCGATCTTCGTTACCCGGCCGGCCCTGCCGCCCCTGGACGAATTCACCGGTTATCTGGAGAAGATATGGGACAACAGGATCCTGACCAATAATGGCCCCTTTCACCGGCAGTTCGAGAAAGAACTGGCCGCTTACCTGGGAGTACAGTATATTTCGGTGTTTGCCAACGGGACGCTGGCGCTTATGACAGCCCTGCAGGCCCTGCGGATATCGGGCGAAGTAATCACCTCGCCCTTCAGTTTTGTGGCCACAACCCACGCGCTGTGGTGGAATAACATTAAGCCGGTTTTTGTTGACATTGAACCCCGCCACTTCACCCTTGATCCGGCAAAGATCGAAGCGGCCATCACACCGAAAACCACCGCTATCATGCCCGTACACGTTTATGGCAACCCCTGCAGGATGCAACCCCTGCAGGAAATTGCCGACACCTACGGACTGCGGCTTATTTACGATGCCGCCCATACCTTCGGGGTAAGGGTAAACGGAGAAACGGTCTTAAACTCGGGCGACTTATCCATTTTGAGTTTTCATGCCACCAAAGTCTTCAATACCATCGAAGGCGGGGCGATCGTTTCGCCCGATGAAAAAACGAAAAAGCGTATCGACTACCTGAAAAACTTTGGCTTTGCAGGCGAAACAACGGTAATCGAGCCAGGCATCAATGCCAAAATGAATGAAATCCAGGCCGCATACGGATTGCTCCAGTTGAAACACATCGACGGCTACATTGCAAAACGACGCCGGGTGGCTGAAGGATACCGGGCGCGGTTAAAGGGCATTCCGGGCATCCGCTATATGGACGATACCCCCGGCGTGCGCCACAATTATTCTTATTTTCCGATCCTGGTCGACCGCGACGAATATGGAATGAGCCGCGATGAGTTGTATGAAAAGCTGAAACGGAACCAAATCATGGGACGGCGTTATTTCTATCCGCTCATCAGCCAGTTCCCGACTTACCGGGGGCTGCCGTCAGCCCAGCCCGAAAATCTCCCGGTAGCCGAAAACGTGTCGCGACGGGTGATCTGTTTGCCCATGTACCCTGACCTCACGGAAAAAGAAATCGAAGAAATCACTGAAGTTATCCGCCCATGAGCCAAAAGAAAATCCTGTTTCTGGGAGGAGCCTTTTCGCAGGTCCCTGCCATTCAATATGCGAAAGATAAAGGTTGTTATGTGATTACGGCCGATTACCTGCCCGAAAACCCGGGGCACCGCATTTCGGATGAATACCATAACGTCAGCACCACCGACCGTGAAGGGATTCTGGAATTGGCCAGGCGACTGCAGATCGATGCGGTCAGCGCCTATGCCTCCGATCCGGCCGCCCCGACAGCCGCGTACGTGAGTGAACAGCTAAAGCTGGCCGGCAGTCCGTACGAATCGGTCGAACTGCTGTCTAATAAAAACCGGTTCAGGGAGTTCCTGAAGGCAAACCGTTTCGACACACCCTGGTTTATCTGCGGCTCCGATTTCGAAAGCATTGCCCGCGGGTACAACGGTGAAAAGGCCATCCTGAAACCTGTCGATTCGAGTGGAAGCAAAGGAATTTTTACCATCAGCAACCACGTTGAACTGGAGGAGTTGTTCGAATCAGCGTTAAAAGAATCCCGTTCGGGCATGGTCATCCTGGAGGAGTTTATCGAGCGCAAAGGCGCGCAGATCCATGGCGAAGGGTTTGTGCTGAACGGCAAGCCGGTATTCCTGTTGCTGGGCGACCAGCATTTCAGCGCCAGCAACAGGCTGGCGCCCTATTCGACCCTTGTGCCGGCCATTCAGCATGCCGATATTATGCCCCGGGTGCATGAACTGCTCCGTTCAGCCATCGAAAAATCGGGCTTTCAGACCGGAGGGGTCAACCTGGAACTGATCCGCGACCTGAACGACCGTATCTACATCCTGGAAATCGGCGCACGCAACGGCGGGAACTTCATGCCGCAGCTCATGAAACATGCAACCGGCTTCGATCTGGTAAAAGCCAATGTCGACGCCCTGTTTGGCGAGTCGCCCCAGACCGGATACACCGTGCCGGCCCGGGGCTATTATGCCCAGATCATCCTCCATACCGACGCTGACGGTATTTTTAAGGATGTGGAGATTCCCGCCGGGCTCAGCGGTCACGTGCTGGAGAAAACCATTTATTACCGTCCCGGCGATCCGGTTTCCCGGTACCGAAGTTCACGTGATGTGGTGGGCGTGATGATTGTCAGGCTGGACAACGCCGAAGCGCTGGAACTTTATCAAAAGCAACTGGAACTGAACCAATGGGTTCAGCTATACTGACAACACGAACAATCATGGAAATTGGCGGATATCCCGAACTGGAGCTGCCCGAAGGCGAAGAATATTACAACGAGGCCATCCGGCTTAACACCGGCCGCAGCGCGTTTGAATACCTGCTCCGGACAAAGAACTACAAAAAGGTCTACCTCCCCCTTTATACCTGCGATGTGATGCTGAAGCCGGTTCGAAACCTGGCGCTGTCCTGTGAGTTTTACAGGATCGATGCCACGTTCCGGCCGCTGTTCGACTTTTCGCGTGTAGGGCCGGATGACGTTTTTGTTTACACGAACTATTTTGGCATCTGTGACCGCCGGGTCGAAGAAGTGACGAGGAAATGCAGGAACATAATCATCGATAATTCACAGGCTTTTTACTCGAAGCCCCCGGCGGGAACAGATACCTTTAATTCACCCAGGAAGTTCTTCGGTGTACCCGACGGCGCCTACCTGTTTACCGGTCAGCCGGCGAAGGAGCCGCCGGAACAGGACGTGTCGTACCGGCGGTTCGAGCACCTGCTGGGCAGGATCGACCTGGGGGCGGCAGCTTTTCACGGGTCTTTTCAGGAAAACAACCGCGCGCTGGCCGATGAACCCGTGAAAGCCATGTCGCGGCTCACGCAACGGATGCTCCGGGGGATCGATTACCGGCGCATTGCCGAAAAAAGACGTGAGAATTTTCTGTTTCTGCACGCCGCGCTGAAAACAGGGAACCAGCTTCAGCCCGAGCTTCAGCCGCAGGAGGTGCCGCTGGTTTACCCCTATCTGACCAGCACGGGGGCTAAACTTAAGAAGAAACTCATCACCCGGAAAATCTTCGTGCCCACTTACTGGCCTAACGTATTGGAAACGGCCCTGCCCGGAAGCACCGAATTCCATCTGGCGGAAAATACGGTCTTCCTTCCCGTTGACCAGCGATACAACAACCGGGAAATGCGGTTTATACTGGAGTCGATTCAGGAGGAAGCCCAAGGGGACAGCCCGAAGGTCACGATCAGGGAACTCAGGCCCGAAGATGCCGAAAAATCGTGGAAATGGCGGAACGATCCCGAGGTCTGGATGCTCACCGGACGCAAATGGAACAATCCGGTAGACCGGGAAACCGAAGAAACCTGGATCCGCGAAGCGATCCGGCAGCCCGACTCGAGGCGCTTTGCCATTTGTGTGGGCGACCGGCAGGAATACGTAGGAAACGTGCAACTCACCAATATAACGGAAAACGAAGCCATGCTTCATCTGTTTATCGGAGAAAAGCAATACTGGGGAAAAGGCGTCGGAACCATCGCTACCGCGCTGCTGCTTGAATATGCCAAAACAAATCTCGCACTGAAGGAAATCCGTCTTCTTGTAAAGAAAAACAACCGCCCGGCTATCAGGATCTACCAGAAAGCCGGTTTTATCGTCTCACACGAGGTGGAGGATAATAATTATTTAATGATTTATTCGTACGAATCATGAATAAACCGTTAGTCAGCATTTGTTGCAATACCTTCAACCAGGAAAAATACATTGGTAGCGCCCTGGACGGTTTTCTGATGCAGAAAACGACCTTTCCCATCGAAGTCATCGTGCACGACGATGCCTCGACCGACGGAACGGCAGCAATAGTGAGCGACTACGCGAAAAAGTATCCGCATCTGATTTTCCCCATCCTCCAGCGCGAAAACCAGTTATCGAAAGGCGTCAAGCCCCTGCTTCATTACGACCTGCCCCGGGCGCGCGGGAAATACCTGGCTTTATGCGAGGGCGACGATTACTGGACCGATCCGCATAAACTTCAAAAACAGGTTGACTTTCTGGAGGCAAATGCTGATTACGGGCTTTCGCATACCGATGTGAAGATCTGCCGGCAAAAGCAAAGCGACCTGACCGACCCGCGCGATAACGTGAAAAACCTGGCTGAACCGGGGACGGACCTGAAAGAACGGATCCTGCTGTCGACGTACATTATCCGGACGCCGACGGTAGTCATGCGCCGGAAATTATTGCTTGACTTACTGGATCAGGATCCTTTTCTTTTTCATTCCGACTATTTCCGTATGGGCGATACGCCCCTTTGGGTTGAACTGGCCAACGTATCGAAGCTCCATTACCTGCCTGAGGCTACAGCCGTGTACCGCATGCACGGGGGATCGGCCACGCGGCAAACCAATGTGACCAAACAGATGCGGTTTATGCTCTCGATGTTTGACCTGCGGATGTATTTTGACCGGAAATACCGGTTTTCTGAAGCTTACTCACAGACGATCCGCCGGAAATACCAGCAAGTGCTGTTCGATTACCAGGTATTGCATCCGGATTATGAGCCGTTGCATCCGTCCGAAAACGGGCACGGCGGTATCCGGCAAACGATGGTGAGGTCGCGGGCGGGGCTCGTGGCCTACCGGCGGTATGTTCTGGTTTATTACCGGTTTCTGCCGGCGTTGCAGGCAGTGTACCGGAAGCTGCGGAGATAAAGGGAAGGGGGTTTTACCCCCTGGACCCCTAATTACTTTTCCCATCAGCGGGAAAAGTAATCAAAAGCGCCGCCGCTGAACCTTCCCGGCTAAATTTTGGCTGCGTTTCGCTAAAAGAAATTAACTCCTCCCTGCGGTCGTCAAACAGAATTTCTTTTTACGCTTCACTTAACCAAAATTCTTAACGCCGGGAAGCTTAGGCGGGCCGAAGACCGCGTAGCAAAAGTCTGTAAGAATAGAAAGCTTTGAGGTTCGGGGGTGAAACCCCCAAAACGACTATTTATGATCAAAAAAGACCACTTATATCTCCTTCTCGGATTCCTATGGAATCTCGACTACCTGCTCGGTGTATTCAACATCGGCATTCAGGGCATTTTTGTGCTCTATGCCTTCATCTGCCTGCTTTTGTTCCTGCTCAACGACGACCTCCGGGCGCGTTGCCATCCGACAAAAGGCCTGCTGATGATCCTGGTGTTTTTAATTCCGGTGCTGCTGGTACCGCTTCACCCCTTCAGCGAATATGCCGGTTACAAATCCTTTTTCTTCCTCGTCAAGTGCGGCACGATCGCCTTTTTGCCCTTGCTGCTCAAGGAACGCATCCTGCTGTTTGTAAAAGGTTACTGGATCGCCTGCATGGTTTTTCTGAGCCTGGTGTTCCTGCGGTCGCTGCCCATGATCACTGAGGTTTCGGTTAACAACCGGATTGAGATCGGCCATCTGAACCCGATCTGGATTTCGCGGCTGGTGATGGAGGGCCTGCTGCTTACGATTATCGTTTTCCGGAAAAGCCGTCTGGCACTGATTTATTTCCTCGGAAGCCTGATTGTGTTTTACGTCTCCGGTTCAAAAGGTCCCTTTGTGTCGGGCCTGCTGATTTTGGCTTTTTACTTCATCCGGAGCCGGAAAATCAGTTTTAAATACCTGATCCCGGCCTTCATGGTGACGGTTATGCTGCTTGGCGCCGGCTACCGGACGCTGACGACGAACACCTATATCCAACAGCGTTTTCTGCGGCTGGTTCCCGAAAATGCCTCCAAAAAGATCGTCGAAAAAAGCAGGATCGTAGTCTGGCCCAAATCGGTCGAAAAGATCAGCGAAACGCCCTTCCGGCGCCTGCTCACGGGCTATGGCTTTGGCAATTACAGTGAGTTTTACCCGGGCAAGCCCATTTTCCGTTTTTATCCGCACAACCTGATCCTGGAGCTGCTCATTGAATGCGGGCTGCTCTACCTGTTTCTGTTCGCCGTGTTTATTTACGCCTTTCACTATAAAAATATGTTTTCCTGGCTATTCTGGTACTCCCTCCTGAATGCCATGTTTTCGGGCGACATCCTGCTAAATGAACGCCTGTTTTTGTACCTGTCGCTGATGTATGTTTATCAGCTTTACCCTACCGGCGAAATTGCGGAACCGGCAGGCCCCGAAGACACCAAAAACCCCGATCATGACCAGACAAAAGATTCTCTATCTTACCTATGAAAGCCTGAAAACCCAGCCGATCCTGAGATCGCAGGTGATCCCGCTCATTAAAGCCATTGCTGAACAAAGTGACTACGAAACCGATCTGGTGACCGTTGAAGAGTCGCCCGACAGGTTTGTCAGGCAGCTCAGTTCCAGTGTCAGACATCTGCCGGTTCAAAAGAAAAACTTCTTGCGGGATATGGTGGCGGGTTTGCGCTTTATGCTGAAAAACGGGAAGAATTACCAGATTGTGCATGTGCGGAGTTATTTCCCGATGTTTTACCTCCTGGTGTACCGGCTCTTCCGGGGGCGGTTCAGGCTGATCTTCGATATGCGCGGGCTGATGCCCTATGAATTTAAGCTGCGGGCACGCAGGCGGCCCGTTTATATGCGGTACTACCGGGTCATGCTGTTTTTCGAGCGCCTGTTTGTTCGTATGGCCGGCGTCATCGTTGTGGTTTCGGCGAACTTCCAGCGATACCTGCAGTCGGTGTATGCCGTTCCTGAAGAAAAAGTCTTCCGGGTATCCACCTTTGCGGTGATGCGTGCTGACACACCTGCCCAACGGAAAATTGTCTTCCCGGACATCAGCGATCCGCTCATCTTCGTTTACTCGGGTTCCATGGAAGAATGGCAGCAGTTCGATTCGGTATGCCTGCTTTTTCTGGAAATTCAAAAAGCTATCCCCAGGGCCCGCCTGCTGGTACTGACCAACCAGGCTGATGAGGCGATGACGTTTTTAAGGCACTTCGGCGATGATCTTTTTCAGGTCAGAACGGCGCCTTATCAGGAGATGGGCGGCTATTTGCAACAATGCCATTATGGCTTCCTGATCCGTGAAAACCATCTGGTTAACCAGGTGGCTGCACCTATCAAACTGAACGACTATTTTTCGGCCGGGCTCAAGGTAATCATCAGTCCGAATATCGGCGACTCTCAGCATCTGGTCGAAAAATACGGGCTGGGCCTTATCCTCAATGACTACAGCCACGAAGGCGTTTGCCGTTTCGTACGAGCGTATCACGAGGACTTGCAAGAAAATTACGATAAAAAATTGATCCGGGAGGTTTTCCGCGAACAATTTGACATCGGGATTGCCGTTAATAAATATATACAGATCTATAATCAATTATTGGAGCGATGATATCAGTTTGTATGGCAACCTATAACGGGGAGAAGTATTTAAAGAGGCAGCTTGAATCAATTCTTGATCAACTGGGTGAGGGGGATGAGGTTGTGATTTCCGACGATTCTTCGTTCGATGATACCATTTCCATCATCGAGTGGTTCGATGATCCGCGCATCAGGCTCCTCAAACATAACCATTTTCACAGCCCGATCTTTAACCTGGAGAATGCTGTCAGGCATGCCAAGGGCGATTATATTTTCTTGTCGGACCAGGACGATATCTGGCATTCGCGGAAGATTGCCGTGATGACGCACTATCTCAAAGATCACACTACGGTTGTCAGTGACTGCGTGCTGATTGACGAGGATGATAACCTGATCGCTCCTTCCTTTTACCAGTTGAACGGGAGCAGGCCCGGTCTGACCTATAACCTGCTCAACAACTCCTATCTGGGCTGCTGTATGGCCTTTAACCGGAAGATCCTCCATGCGGCGATTCCTTTTCCGCGGAGCATAGCCATGCACGATATCTGGATCGGCTTGCTGACCGAGCTGATCGGAAAACCGGTCTTTATACCCGACAAGCTTATCTCTTACCGGAGGCACGCGGCGAATTTTTCGAGTGCGTCGGAGCCCAGCAGGCTTCATTTATGGTTTAAGTTGAAATACCGGTTACAGTTTGTCTGGCTGGCAACTGCCCGGCTCATCAAACTTAACCTGAATCCAAACCTGATTCACGCAAGTCCCTGATCCGGGATCTTCTGCCTGCGTCTTACGACTTAGTACTTACGACTTACGACTATAGTAATGAAAATCACAATAATCACCGCCACCTGGAACAGTTATCCCGAGATTGCCGACTGCATGCGAAGTCTGGCCATGCAAAAGGACGTCGACCTGGAGCACATCACCATTGATGGCGGGAGCTCCGACGAAACGATACCGGTGATCCGGAGCACGTTTCCCCGGTCTATCATTATTTCAGAACCAGACCGGGGGATCTATGATGCCCTGAACAAAGGGATCCGGATTGCAACGGGCGATGTGATCGGCTTTTTACATTCGGACGATCTGCTGGCGTCGCCGACGATCCTTTCGTCGGTGCGGGAGGAGTTTGAACGGACCGGCGCCGATGGCATTTACGGCGACCTGGTTTACGTAAGCCGGTACAACACCCGAAAAATCGTACGGTTCTGGAGAAGCAACAGCTTCCGGCTCAACCGGTTGAAGTATGGCTGGATGCCTCCCCACCCATCGCTGTTCCTGCGCAGGAGCGTTTATGAAAAACACGGACTTTTCGATCTTTCGTTCCGGATTGCATCCGACTACGATTTCGTGCAGCGAATTTTTAAGGATGAAGAACTGAAATTCAATTACCTTCCCCTGATCACCACCCGAATGAGGACCGGCGGGACCAGCAACAAAAGTGTAAAAAATATCTACCAGAAGATGCAGGAAGACTACCGCGCCATTCGTAAAAACGGGACAGGCGGCTTGTATACCCTCTTCTTTAAAAACTTTGGAAAGATCGACCAGTTGATCAAACGCGAAGGGGGAGCGATTTAAGAGCTGTGAGCTATTAGCTGTTAGCTATTAGTAAGAAAACAGTTACCTTGTCACCATGCAACCTGTTCACCCGTATCAGGTTTCCGGTCTTACGACTTATGACTTTTCAATTTTTTCATGCAATCGATTGCTTTTCAAAATATTTTTTTATATTTGACATATTTGTTATCACTAAACGAAACTTAACCGATACAACTATGATCAGGAGAAAGGAGTTAGCCGGATTTGAACAATTTTATAAGGGCTTCTTTCCTTCGCTGTGCGTTTTTGCCTGTAAATATGTTCAGGATGAGGCTGTTTCGCAAGACATTGCTCAGGATGCCTTCCTGTATTGCTGGAAAAATAAAATTGATTTCTATTCCGTTTCTTCGGCCAAATCCTATCTTTTCAAATATGTCAAAAACCGAAGCCTGAATTATTTGCGTGACCGGCATACCGGCGATCCCGAATTTATGGCGGGAAAGGAAGAAGAAGTTTATTTCCGCGATCTGGTGATCGAAGCCGAAGCCTTCCAGACACTTTACAATGCCGTGGTCGCGTTACCTCATCAGGGCCGCAGAATTATTGATCTTACCCTCGACGGGTACAAAAACAGGGAGATTGCCGAACAACTGGGGATCTCCGTAAATACGGTAAAAACGTTGAAAAAGCAGGCGTACAGCGTCCTGCGCTTCGAACTCAAGGAAAATGTGCTGGCGCTTTTTATGCTGACCGAAAAAACAGACCGGTAGTTGGTCTGTAAAAAAACACTCCGGAAACGGGTGATATGAAAAAAACTCATTTTTCATATCACCCGTTTTTTCGTTTCAGGTGCTTTGCAGATAAATACAAAATAAATTGACCTTTTTCGGTTATGGACCAATATCAACAATACAAAAGAATTGCGGATCTGATCGCCGGGGAGATTCGGGGTACGCTGAGTTCTGACGAAAAGGAAAATCTGCATTCCTGGGTCGGTGAATGTGAAAAAAACCGTCTGCTATACGACCGGTTGAGGAATTCATCCTATTTCCACGACTGGGCATCGGCGGTTGAAAAAATCGATGCACAGGCAGGCCTGGACCGGCTATACCCCCAAATCCTTCGTGAGCGTAAAAAGGAATTCCGTTTAACGATCCTGAAGTATGCGGCCGTTTTGCTGGTTCCCGCTTTCCTGGCGGGCGCTGTCTATTACTTCATGCCCAAGCCCAGGCCCGGGAAAGTGCTGGTCACCGAGCAGGCACCCGCCATCGCGCCCGGAAAGAGCAAAGCCATCCTGATCCTGAACGACGGCAAAACGGTCAACCTCGATTCCGGCAACGACTTGCAACTAAAGGAACTCGACGGAACAACCATCGAGAAAAGAGACGGGCAGATCAACTACACGCCGCTTGACCGGCAGGCGCCGCGCGAGCCCCTCTTTAACGTCATACGCATTCCGCGGGGTGCCGAATATCACTTAATTCTTTCCGACGGCACGAGAGTCTATCTAAACGCCATGAGTCAGTTTAAATATCCCGTGCAGTTTTCGAAAGGGGCACGTAAAGTGGAACTTTCAGGCGAAGCTTTCTTTGAGGTTACCCCTTCGGATGTGCCTTTTATCGTCAAAACCAAAGGCATGGACGTCAAGGTTCTGGGCACTTCCTTCAATGTCAATGCCTATGAAGACAATCCGCAGGTCGTCACCACCCTGGTCACCGGCAAGGTCAGGCTGAAAGCAAAAAACAAACTGGGAGGCCATTATATTCTGTCGCCACAGGAGCAGGCGGTGTTTAATACCACCGACTTAAACTGGGAGGTAAAGACCGTCGATGTCAGGCTGTACACCGGCTGGAAAGACGGCCGGTTCATCTTTTATGACATGCGTCTTGAAGACATCATGAACTCGCTGGGCAGGTGGTATTCGGCCGACTTCGCTTATTCAGAACCGGCATTAAAGGATCTGCGTTTCAGCGGCAGCCTCAATAAATATGAAGATCTCGGACAAATCCTGGATATTATCCAGTCGACCAATAAAGTAAAAGTAGAAATTAACCAAACAACAATCATATTTAGGGAAACATGACAAAAATGGCGGGAGATGTTACGAGCATCCCCCGCCTGTAAGGTTACTAAAACAGTGTAGTATAGACCAAACTGATCAAAAGTATGAAAAAAAATTTATTCAAGCACTCTTCCCAGCGGAGAGTATTAATGAAATTCGTCTGGATTATGGGGGCGATCTGGATTTTTATTCTATGCTCAATTCTTCAGGTTTCGGCAGTAATCTCAGAAACCTATGCTCAAATTACAAAAATTGATCTGAAGCTGAAAAATGCCTCGCTCGAGGAAGTATTTTGGTCGATGGAGAAACAAACCGAATTCAGTTTTTTCTACAATTCGTCCGACGTGAGGGGGATCAAGGGGATCAATATCAATTTAACCGATGCAACTGCCGAAGATATCCTGAAGCATGTGCTTAACGGATCTGATCTGGACTTCAGCATTGTACACAAGACGGTGATCATCAATAAAAAAGAGGTACCCGAGGTGACAAACATACAGGGCGAGGCGGAGCAGCAACGGAAAGTAACGGGCGTTGTGAAAGATCCCGGCGGCGTGCCTGTCCCCGGTGTTTCGGTCGTTGTCATGGGGACAACCGTCGGAACGGTCACCGGCATGAACGGTGATTTCACTCTCGATGTACTTCCGGGCTCCACGCTGGTATTTTCGTTTGTGGGCATGAAAAAGCAGGAAATCACGATTGGCAGCCGGCTGAATCTGACGGTCGTTCTCGAAGAAGAGACTATTGGTCTGGAAGAGATTGTTGCAGTTGGTTATGGTACACAAAAAAAAGAAAGTATTGTCGGCTCCATTGCGCAGACCACCGAAGAAGAGCTGAAGCGTTCCGGAAATGTCACCGACCTGAAACAGGCTCTGACCGGGCAGTTACCGGGCGTGGTAACGATGACCTCGTCGGGCGAACCGGGTGGGATCACGACCGGTGAGAGCGCCACAAACATTTATATCCGCGGACAAAACACCTGGAACGGTGGTCAGCCGCTGATCCTGGTCGATGGCGTTGAGCGTGATATGAACAATGTCGACGTAAACGAAGTAGCCGCTGTTTCGGTACTCAAAGATGCTTCTGCCACCGCCGTATTCGGGGTGAAAGGGGCAAACGGGGTCATCCTGATCACCACCAAGCGCGGCCAGGCCGGGAAAACAACCCTGAATTTCAATTACACGGTTACCGGCAATATCCTGTCAAAGCAACCCGAAAAGCTGGATTCCTATGCTGCGATGATGGCCAAAAATGAGATCATCGAACGTGAAGGGGTATTGAACGAACCCTCCTGGAATGCTTACGTGCCCTATGAGATCGTTCAGCGTTACCGGCAGCCTCAAAGCGCCGAATACGCGCTGATTTACCCGAATGTGGACTGGGAGGACGCCATGTATAAGGAAATCGGTTTTTCGCACCGCGCCACCCTCAGCGCACGCGGAGGCAGCAAATCGCTTCAGTATTTCGGACTGCTGGCCTACCTGCACGAGGGCGACATGTTCGAAGATTACGACAATTACAAAGGATACGAACCGAATTACAATTACGACCGGTTCAATTTCCGCAGCAACATTGATCTGAAGCTTACCGGTTCCACCAAATTCAAGCTCGACCTGTCGGGCTACTACAGCCAGAAAAACACCAACTTCAACAATGAAGGCAGTACCGGCCGAGCTGACCAGTGGATGTGGGCGGCCACCTATTTTATGGCCCCCAACCTGTTTTTGCCCATGTATCCCGACGGACGCTGGGGTGCTTACCAGGAGGGTGGAAATAACACCGTGAACCCGCTGGCGGTGGTTTACAATATCGGCATCCGGGAGACCCGCACCACGCAACTGAATGCCAACTTTACCCTGGAACAGGACCTGAAGTTCCTGACCAAAGGACTGAAGGCTTCCGGTTCCCTGTTCTACGACAACACGATCCGGTCGGAAGGCGGCATCTACGATGTCCAGAATTCCATTCGCCCCAACGAAGCCCGGACCAATGTACCGTTTAAGCAAATCTATCCGATGCTGTACACCGGGCCGGATCAGGATCCCAGCGAATACACCCTGTATTTGCCGGTCAACGACGAAGAGTACGACTGGGTACTCCAGCCCTGGACAATCAGGCAGGAAACGATCGGAGCGGCTAACTGGGACTCGAAAATCCCGGTCACCCGGCGGCTGATGTATCAGCTTCAGCTCAGCTATGCCCGCCAGTTTGGGCCGCATAATATCTCGGCCATGGGGGTGTTTAAGCGTGAAGAATATGCCAAGGGAAGTATGTTCAAAAATTTCCGCGAGGACTGGGTTTTCCGCACCACTTACGATTACGACGGGCGGTACCTGCTCGAGGCGAACGGCGCTTACAACGGTTCCGAGCAGTTTGGCCCCGGTTACCGCTTCGACTTTTTCCCTTCGCTGGCCCTGGGCTGGTATATCTCAAACGAGCGGTTCTTCAAGGTTGACTGGATCGACCGCCTGAAGTTAAGGTTCAGTATGGGCCGCGTGGGCGACGACAAGGTGAGCGACAACCGCTGGTTATATGCCTCGCAACTGGCCTACGGTGACCGTTCGCGTTTAAGTGAAGCGTCGAATGGCTACAGCCCCTATTATTTCTACCGCGAGTCGGTGGTGGGTAATCCCGGCATCCAGTGGGAAACAGCCGACAAAACCAACTATGGTCTTGAACTGGGCATCCTTGAGAACATGCTCTCCTTCACCGTCGATTATTATACTGAAGACCGTACGGGCATCCTGATGGAAGGGAGCAGCCGCAACGTTCCCCCCTTCTTCGGGGCTACCCCGCCGAGCGCCAACCTCGGCCGTGTTAAATCGAACGGCTTTGAGGTGGAGGTCAATTTCGAAAAAAACATCACCCGCGACTTTGGCATGTGGTCAAAGATTTCCTTTGCACATAACGAGAACGAAGTGAAATACCGCGACGATGCGCCCCTGCAATACGAGTACCTGAAAAATGCGGGATATCCCATCGGGCAACAAAAGCGCCTGCTGGGAACGCAGATTTACCAGAACTGGGATGAGGTTTATGCCAGTATCCCCACCGAAACCAACGACAACCAGAAACTTCCCGGTTATTACGACCTGATCGACTTCAATGCCGATGGGTTGATCAAAGACAGTGAAGACACGCCTCCTGTCGGTTATTCGGAAGTTCCGCAAAATACCGCCAGCTTGTCGCTGGGCTTCAACTATAAGGGATGGAGCGCCATGATCCAGTTTTACGGGGTAAACAACGCCAACCGCTATATTCCCTTCAACAACTTCTATAACGACATCGATGTGGTATTCGGACATGTAGCCGATTACTGGTCGAAAGACAACCCCGATGCCAGTTCCTTCCTGCCCAGATGGAAGACCCAGGCCGAAAATGTGGGACATTATTACCTGTACGACGCCTCTTTCGTCCGTCTGAAAACGGCAGAAATCGCTTATAACTTCGGTAATCTTTCGTGGGTAAAAAAGGCAGGCTTTTCAAACCTGCGGATTTTCCTGAACGGAAACGATCTGTTCTTTTGGTCCGACCTGCCCGACGACCGTGAAACCACTTACTCGGGGGGCAGCGCCACGCAGGGATCTTACCCCACCATGAAGCGGATTAACCTCGGAATTGACTTAAACTTTTAAAACCGGAACTTATGAAAACCACAAGCTATATAACCCGTTTTGGGGCTCTGTTCCTGATCCTGCTCTTCCTGTCAACCTCCTGCGAAGACTACCTGGATAAGGCGCCCGAAGCCGACATCACCGAAAAAGACGCCTACGGGACATTTATCAGTTTCCAGGGATTCATCGAAGAAATGTACAACTGCATCATGGACCCCAACAAAGGCGGCGCCTGGAACAAATACCTGTTTGCCGACGAAACGCTCAATAACAAACCCTACAACTTCGACTACGGCAATTACTGGAATAATGAAGCCTATTTTTTCGGTGTGGCGCCAAAACCCACCAGCACCAATCCGCGCGACAGGCGGGTCTGGGAATATGCCTGGTATGCCATTCGCAAAGCCAATCTGGCGCTTGCCAAAATCGACGAAGAAGGCCTGTTTGAAGGCACTCCGGAAGAGAAAGACCATCTGAAGGGACAAGCCCTGTTATTCCGGGGGTGGTTCTATTTTGAAATTTGCCGTTACTGGGGAGGCATGCCTTATATCACCCGTCCGCTCGAGCCCACCGAAGATATGACGACCGAAGAATTCAACCGGCTCAATTTCCAGGAGACGGCAAAGAAGATGGCCGAAGATTTCCGGGCTGCCGCTAACCTGCTTCCGAACCATTGGGACGAATCGGGTCCCGGCCAGGCCACCCTGAACCATAACCGCGACCGCATCAACAAGTTCCATGCGTTGGGTTACCTGGGCAAAGCCCTGTTATATGCCGCAAGTCCGATGATCAATGAAGAAGCCACCGGCACTGCCTCCTTCGATCCCACGCTGAGCAAACAAGCCGCCGACGCCTTTGGCGAGCTGCTCAAACTGGCTGACGAGACCGGCATTTACAAGCTGCAATCGTGGTCGACCTGGACTGACTGTTTCTGGCGTTGGAATAATGAGCGGCCGGGCGGAGACGAATGCATCATGATGCCCGTTATTTACGACCGCAGCCGGGTGAGATGGTCAGCGCTGGGTGCCACCGTACCCTCGTCGTTCGGTCTGAACAGCGGGTCGGATGCCGATGTCCCGGCGCATAACTATACTAAAAACTATGGCATGGCCAATGGATTGCCCATCGACGATCCGGCATCGGGCTATAATCCCAACGATCCGTGGACCGGACGGGAACCCCGTTTCTATAAAGACATTGCGGTCGATGGCGACCGCATCCACAATGCATCCGGAGCGGATCAATATGCCCAGTTATATATCGGTGGCCGCCACCGTTCGCAGATCAATCCGCCGAGCGTTACCGGTTACTACGCCAAACGGTATTCCCCTATTGGTGCTGATTTTACCACTTCCAAGGCGGGCGGACTGCAGGCTTACGTGCCTTATCTGCGCCTGGCCGACATTTACCTGATGTATGCCGAAGCGGTATTATTCAGTCCGGGCGGGTCACCCAATGCCAGCTCGTCCACTTATACCATGACCGCGGCCGATGCCGTCAACGCTGTCAGGAACCGGGCACAGCTTCCCGACCTGGATGCAAAGTTCACATCCGGCAACGATGTCTTCTTTGAAGAGATCGTCCGCGAGCGTGCGGTTGAACTGGCTTTCGAAGGCGCCCGTTTCTGCGATTTGCGCCGCTGGAACAGGAATGGCGACCCCAGGTATCTCGACAAAACAGCGATCGATTTTGACCGGGGTCCCGACGGCAAGCCGATTAACCTGAATGAAAGGCTTGTTGTACGGCGGGTTGCTGAAAAGAAACACAACTGGCTGCCCTTACAGGTTGACTTTACCAAGTTGTATGAAGGATTTCCTCAAAATCCCGGATGGTGAGTTTAAATTAATCCTTTAAAATCTGAAAAATGAAATTGAAGAACACTTATACAATCCTGTTACCTTTCATCACTGCAATGATACTCCTTGTTCCGTATCAGTTAATTGCGCAACAGGAAAACCTGGTCACCATCTCCGCTGTGGTCACAGACGATGGCGGCAATCCGGTCGCCAATGCTGAAATCTTCAGCGGCAGCGCTTTCACGCGCTCCGACGCTTCCGGCAAATTCACCATCGATGCTGTTGCCGGTTCAGACCTGATCGTTGAAGCCGCCGGCTTCGGGAAAATCAGTCTTTCCTTTGATGAAGCCGCCAATACCGAAGAAATCAGGCTCAAAAGATCTAAACTCTTTTACGGCTCCGACGCCCGCATCCAACTGGCTTTCCGTAAATCGGAACAGGGAGATCTTGCCGGTGCAGTGAGTCAGATCAATGCGGCCGACATTGCCAAATACGATTATCAAACCTGGGCTTCCGGCGTTCTGAACGGCCGCACCCTGGGGATGATGGGAAGCAACAACATCAGGGGGATCGGCATCAGCATCGATGTAGCCGACCTTACCGGCAGCGGAACCTTCTCCGGCAATGCCCTTTTTATTGTCGACGGACTTCCCCGTGAAATCGAGTCGCTGCGTATGGCCGACATCGAGACCGTTACCGTGCTGAAAGATGTCAATGCCGCCGTTTTATACGGAAGTGCAGCCATCAACGGCGTAGTGCTCATCACCACCAAACGTGGCGAAGCCTTTAAAAAGCGAACTGACCTGTCGGTCAATTACGGGATTTCGGTTCCCCTCAACGAACCGGACTTCCTGAATTCGGCCGACTACATGACCTGGTTTAACAAGGCCCGCGAAAACGACGGTCTTGAACCCATGTACGACGACCAGACCATAAAGAATTACCGCACGGGCAACAAATACCGTTATCCCGATGTCGATTATTATTCGGATGAATACCTGAAACCGTTCAGAAGCTATTTCGACCTGCTGGGCGAATTCTCGGGCGGGAACGACGTGGCCCGGTATTACATGAACACGGGTTGGTATTCAAGCGGCGGCCTGCTCGATTTTGGTGAAGGCAAAAACGCCCGCAACAACCGCTTCAACGTCAGGGGTAACATCGATCTGAAGATCAACGACTGGATCAATACCTCCATCGATGGGACGGCCGTTTTTTTAAACAACAGGAGTCAGCAGGGAAATTACTGGAGCAGCGCGGCCACCATCCGGCCGTACGAATATACGCCTTTGCTGCCCTTCGAACTCATCGACCCTGAAAACCCGTTGCTCAAAGGCCGGAAGAACGACGTGCAGGGCAAATACCTGCTGGGCGGGAATGCCAGTTTTTTGTCCAACCCGATTGGCGACGGATATGCCGCAGGGATCTTCGAACTCATCTACCGGAATTTCTCCTTTAACAACCGGATCAATTTCGATTTGAACAAGATCACCCAAGGCTTATCGGCGCACACCAACATTAGCTTCGATTATTACACCGCCTATACCCAGACCATCGACAATGACTATTCGGTTTACGAGCCCACCTGGTCTGACACTGAAGATAAGATCATTGCCCTGACACAGCATGGCAAAGACGCCCGGCCGGGTACCCAGGTTGTGGGCGGCACTGCTTTCCGCCGGCGTTTTGGCTTCTTCGGACAGTTAAGTTACGACCGTATTTTTAACGATGTGCATCACCTCACCGGCAACCTGCTGGCGTATGGCAGCAGTTTTAAGGAAGGAGGCGATTTTCAGGGTGTGAAACATGCCCATGCCGGTTTCCAGGCGTCATACATTTACAACCGGAAATACATGGCCGACTTCAGTGCGGCCTACGTCAATTCGGTTAAGCTGGCCGATGGCAACCGCGGCGGATTTTCTCCTTCAGCCGCTGTTGGCTGGACGATCAGCGAAGAAGATTTCCTTTCGTCGTCGAAATTCATCAACCACCTCAAGTTGCGTTTATCGGGCGGCATCCTGCAGTCGGACCTGCCCATCGGGAGTTTCTTCTACTACGACAACCGCTATGCCGGATCGGGCAGCTACAACTGGTACGAAGGCACCCGCAGCCGTTCGGGCGTTGCCTCGAGCTGGGGTGACAACCGGGACCTGACCTTTGCCAAACGCAAGGAAATTAACCTGGGCATTGAAGGTTTGCTGTTCAACAGCTTGCTGGGCTTCGAAGCCAATGTGTTCTATGATGTTTATGACGATCTGGTCACCCGGCCTAACGCGACCTACCCCAGTTTTTACAATGATTTCCTGCCTTACGAAAACTTCGAATCCGACCGTTACGAAGGCGTTGAAGCCGGGTTAACCCTGAACAAGACAGTTGGCGACTGGTCGTTCTTTGCCGGTGTCAATGTTCTTTACGTCACCTCCGAAAGGACTAAAGTCAATGAAATCTGGAAGAACGACTACCAATACCGGAAAGGACATCCCAAAGATGCCACTTTCGGACTCGAGGCGCTGGGGCTTTTCCAGGATCAGGCCGAGATTGAAGGCAGCCCGAAGCAAACCTTCGGAACCGTCAGGCCCGGCGACATTAAATACAAAGATCAGAACGGCGATGATTTGATCGATGCGAACGACGAAGTTTACCTGCGCCGCTGGCAGGCGCCGTTCTCCGGCGGGATACAGCTCCGGATGTCCTATAAAAACCTCACTTTGTATGTGCTGGGAGAAGGCCGCTCAGGCTCCAAAACCTTCATGGAAGGTAATTACTATTGGGTAGACGGGAACGACAAATATTCGGAAGTAGTGTTGGGAAGCTGGACGCCTGAAACGAGGAACGCAGCGACCTATCCGCGCTTAAGTTCGCAGGCAAACAGCAACAACGCACGCCGGTCGAGTTACTGGCTTTACAACAACGACTATTTGCAGATCCAGAAGGTCCAGCTCACCTATGGCATGCCGCAACCGGTCATAAAAGCATTGAAGATGAAGGAATTCGACATCTATATAGATGCCTCCGATGTCTGGCAGTTTGCAAAGAACCGCAAAATCAGGGAAACGCGCGTAGGCAGCGAACCCTATTACCGCACATTTTCAATCGGTGTGAAAGCTAATTTTTAATTCTTAAAAAGATTAACGATGAGACTATCTAGACTGTTTTCGCAACTGCTGGCCCTGACCATTCTGCTTCCTGCCTGCGAATCGTTGCTTGAGCCGGAGGATGACAACCACAGCACCCTCGACCGGGTTTACGAAGATCCCGCCTATGCCGAAGGCCTGCTGATCAGAGCGTATGCCTATATTCCCACCAACGATTACCGGTTTGACGATGTGGCCACCGACGATGCCGTGACCAATGTCAAATCGAGCAATTTCCTGCGCATGGCGACCGGCGAATGGTCGTCGGTTTACAACCCGCAGAACCTTTGGGACGATGGCAACCGGGCCATCCTGTACATCAATAATTTCCTGGAGTATGTTGAAGATGTTCCCTGGAAGTGGACCAACGAAGAGCTCAATGATCTTTATATCCGGCGCTTAACAGGCGAAGCCTATGCACTGAGAGGATTATTTAAATATTTCCTGGCGAGGAATCACGGCGGAATCGGCTCCGACGGCAAGTTGCTGGGCACCCCCGTTTACAATGAAGTGGTCCGCACCCAGGAGCAGTTTCAGACGCCGCGCGCCTTGTTCACCGACTTCCTGGCGAGCGCCTATGCCGATCTGGACAAGTCGCTGGAATACCTTCCCCTTGATTACGGGAATGTGGCGGTTTTGCCCGAAGGCTTCAGCGACATGGAACTGGACAATTACAATACGGTGTTTGGCGACTACACCCAGCAACGGATGAGCGGACGCCATGCCAAAGCCTTTAAGGCACGCCTGGCGCTTCTGGCTGCAAGCGCCGCCTTCAACAGCGACAACAATGCCGGCTTATGGCAAACCGCGGCCAATTATACTGCCGAGCTTCTCAATGACATTGGCGGCGTAAGCGGACTGGACCCAAAAGGAAACCAGTTCTATCTGAAGGCCCAGGTCGACAATGCCGACATCACCGGCGGCGACAAGAAAGACATTCCCGAGATGCTCTGGCGCCGGCCCATCTACACGAACCGGACGCGCGAGACCAACAATTTTCCGCCTTCCCTGTACGGAAGCGGACAGATTAATCCCACGCAGAACCTGGTCGATGCGTTCCCGATGAAAAACGGCTTCCCCATCACCGACGCCCTCTCGCTGTACGACCCGTCAAAACCTTATGCCAACCGCGACCCGCGCCTGGCCCTGTATATTGTTTACGACGGCAGCAAAATGAAAGGGGCAACAATCAACACCGGTGCGGGAGGCGGTGACAACGCGGTCGATGCGGTGCAAAAGTCGACCCGGACCGGCTATTACCTGAAAAAGCTGCTGCGCGAAGATGTGAATGTGAATCCCAACTCGACATCCGATCAGAAGCATTTCAACACCCATATCCGCTATACGGAACTGTTCCTGAACTACGCCGAAGCGGCCAACGAAGCCTGGGGCCCCGATGCCGGCGGAACCAATGCCTTTACGGCGCGGCAGGTTATTGCGGCCATCCGCAAACGCGCCGGCATTACACAGCCCGACCTGTATCTGGCATCAGTTACCGGTAAGGAAGGCATGCGCACGCTCATCCGGAACGAACGCCGGCTGGAGTTGTGTTTCGAAGATTTTCGTTTCTGGGACCTGCGCCGCTGGAAAGCCGACCTGACCGAAGCTGCCCGGGGCGTGTACATCGATAACGGGACATACACCTATTTCACTGTCGAGGAACGGGCGTACGACAACAGCTATATGCACTACGGCCCCGTCCCCAGTCAGGAAGTACTCAAATTTAACCTGGTCCAAAACCAGGGCTGGAATTAATTTTCCGGATGTCCGGATTCTTGTGTGTTGATACTAAAAATAAATAGCGATATGAAACGACTTATTTCCATCTTATTTCTGACCGCCGGCCTTGTTGCCTGTGACAATTTCGAGATCGATCATCCCGATTTCGACTACACATCAGGGTTCTTCCCCTACCAGTTTCCGGTAAGGACGCTGGTTCTGGGCGATTATATTTATGACAATGCCAACGACAACGCCCATAAGTTTGTCATTTCCGCGGCTATGGGAGGCGTTTATGAAAACGACCGAAACCGCGCATTTACGATCGAAGTCGACAACAGCCTCTGTAACGACATCTGGTTCACCGCTGCCGGACCACAAATCGAGGCCATGCCAGCGAACTATTATACGCTGAGTTCCGCCACCCAACTGGTCATCCCGGCAGGGAAAATGAACGGCGGAGTCGAAGTTCAGTTAAGTGATGCCTTCTTCAGCGACCCGAAAGCCATTACCCTGGGCTATGTGGTTCCCTTGCAGTTGAAGAGCTCCAACGATGTCGACACCATCCTCACCGGAAGCTCACCCAATCCTGCAGCCGACCAGCGCATCGCTTCGCAATGGAACGTAGCTCCCAAAAATTTCACGATGTTTGCCGTCAAGTATGTGAACGAATTTCACGGCACCTATTTCCAATACGGGGCAAGCCAGGTTAAGGATGCCTCCAATGCCGCAGTTGAAAGCACAACCTACAGTGAAAAATACGTCGAAAACAACCAGACCGTCAGGCTGGCCACCTCCGCCCGTTACCAGGTATCGACCAGCATCAACCTCAAGTCGGCGGTCATGACAGGCAGCGTAGGGCTGTTGCTGACCTTTAACGGCAATGCCTGCACCGTGTCGGCTCCGGCGGGATCGGCCTACACCATTTCCGGCACCGGCACGTTTAAGCCGAAAACCTGGGAATGGGGAAACAAAAAGCGTGATGGCATTGAGCTGACCTATACGATCTCGAAGGACGGGAATACGTATACCGCCACCGATGTGCTGGTGATCCGCGACCGCGGCATCGTCATGGAAACTTACTCACCCACCCTGCAGGCGGCGGGTTAGCATTTCCGGTCTCCGGTTTCCGGTTCCCGGTCTTACGACTGTTTTTTAATTTCTTTGTGCAATCGATTGCTTTTGTTTTCTTTATTCGTAATTTTATTCCGGTTAATCTGCATCGATCTATTATGAAGAAAACGCTGATCATTACGCTTTGCCTTTTGTGGTCTGTTTTGCTCCACGGACAGCTTCCGTGGCAATCGGTCACCACCCCCGAAGAAGCCTGTGCCGCCTGGGCCGCCCGGATGAATACCATCTTTCAGCAGCTCGACCTCAGTAAGGAGGGCTTGCAGGGGGTGAAGGCGGCCTATGAATCGGGCGACCTGGCGGGGGCCTGCCGGCTGCTGCTCAGGTACTACGACTCGCGCCCCGCATCGCACAGCAAAGAACATCCCCCGGTGTCGGAGCAGACCATTGCTTCGGCCGACTCCATTCTGAACGACTGCTTCACCTTTCAGCGCGTCGCCGGCCGGGTGCCCCGCCGTGACGACGGCCACCTCGACTGGTCGTTCGAAGGGCCGGAAAACGATATTGAATGGGCCTGGGCCCTCAACCGGCACTATCCGGTCAACACCCTGCTGGCGGCTTACTTCAAAACCGGCAATCCCGCCTACGCGCGGTATATCGATCAGTTTGTCAAAGACTGGATCATCCGGAGTTGGCCCTACCCGGCCAAAAAGAGCAGCACGGCCATGTGGCGCGGACTGGAAGTCAGCTTCCGGGTCAAAATGTGGGCACAGGTTTTTTATGATTTCGCCGGTACCGGCTTCATTTCACCGGCGACCCGGCTGCTGATCCTGAGCAGCCTGCCCGACCACGCCCATTATGCGCGGAACTTTCATGCCCAGAATAACTGGCTGACCATGGAAATGTCGGGACTGGCGACCCTGGCCACCGCCTGGCCCGAGTTCCGCGAGTCGAAAAGCTGGCTCGATTATACGATAACGGCCATGACCGAAAGCATGAAAGGCCAGGTTTATCCCGACGGGGTTCAGACCGAGCTCAGCTCCGCTTATCACCGGGTGGCCCTGAGCAACTTTTCGCTGTTCCACCGAATTTGCAAGGGAGCGGGAATCAGCCTTCCCCCGTATTTTACGCAGACCATCGAAGACATGTGGCATTACCTGGCCTGCACCATGCGTCCCGATGGCCACGGCATCCTGAACAACGACAGCGACCTGGACAGCAACCGCGATGCGATCCTGAAAATGGCGGAGGAATACGGGAGGCCCGACTGGCAATACGTGGCGTCGAACGGGAAGGCCGGAGAAAAGCCCGCGAAAGGGCCGTCGTTCTTTTTCCCCTGGGCCGGACAACTCGTTTCCCGCAGCGGATACGACGAGGATGCCCACTGGTCGTTCTTTGACATCGGACCCTGGGGCAGCGGACACCAGCACAGCGACAAGCTGCATCTGTCGGTTTCGGCTTACGGCCGCGACCTGCTGGTCGATGCCGGACGTTTCGCCTACCGCGGCGAAGTGGCCAAAAAGTTCAGGAGTTACGCTACCGGGAGCCAGGGACATAACGTGCTGCTCATCGACGGCAACGGACAGGCCCCCGGTGATCCGGTAACCAAAGAGCCTGTACCGGAGAAGGATTGCCTCATTCTGCCGCAGAACGATCTGGCGAGAGGTTCATTCGACCGGTTCAACCAGTTGGAAGGAGGCTGCAAACATACCCGGACCCTGGCCTACCAACGCGGCGACTTCTGGATCGTCGTCGACCAGATCGCCACCGACCGTCCCCGGAAAATAGAAGCCCTGTGGCACTGGCATCCGGCATGTGACGTTTCGGCCGAAGGAAAGACCGTCTTCACCCAAAACAAAAGAGGAAACCTGCAGATCATTCCGCTGGGCCGCCACGAGTGGGAACTTAAGCAGATTAAGGGACAGGAGACGCCCGCGATCCAGGGATGGTACAGCAGGGTGTACAACCAGTTTGAGCCCAACACGGTTTCGGTCTATACCACACAGATTGAAGGAAACAGCACCTTTGCCTGGGTCCTGTTCCCTTCCGAAGCGGCCAGACCGGGTGTCACGGCACAGTTGATTACAGAAACTCCAACAGAACTGAAAATCAAGGTCACCGAAAAAAACAACAAAAGCTGGTTTATTGCCATTCCACTAAGCCCTCAGGGCAAAACCCTAACCAACTAATATCTGAGCCTTATGAAGAAATCGTTTTTAATCCTGTTTATCCTCGCCGCTTTTCTTTCGCGGGCCGAGCTCACCAACAAGGAACGCAACATCCTGGACAAAGAAGCCCGGCGTATCGATCTGGCCAAATCGCTCATTACCGACCATTCGTGGAACAAGCTTCCAACTTATAAAACCAGAACCTTTTGGGACGGACTTCCGGCCGACATCAGCCGGGAGTACATCGCCCGAGCCGAGAGTTACCTTACCTACGAGTGGCCGGTTGTGAAAGCCACCGATTACCTCGAGTTTATCCGTTCGGGCGACCGCCGGCAAAGCGCCTATTCGGCCTGCAGCAACGCGCTCATTTCGCTGGTCATGGGCGAGCTGGCCGAAGGGAAAGGCCGTTTTACGGATCAGATCATCAATGCCGTGTGGTATTACAGCGAACAAACCTGGTGGGGATGGTCGGCCCATTTGGGTCCGCAAAAGGCGAAGGCCGGACTGCCCGACATCAACGACCCCATTGTCGATCTGGGTGTCGGCGAAGTTACGGCCAACCTTTCCTGGACCTTATACCTGTTTGAGGAAGAGTTCAACAAGGTTCACCCCCTCATTGCCCAACGGCTCCGGCAGGCCATCAACCAAAAAGCGCTGATCCCCTACTTCACCCGCGACGATTTCGGGTATATGGGTTTTCGCGGCGGGCGTCCCAACAACTGGAACCCCTGGGTCAATTACAACATGCTCACCAGTTTTCTGCTCGTGGAGACCGACCCCGCAAAGAAGGTCGCCCAGGTGCAGAAGATCATCCATTCGCTCGATAAATTCCTGAACGGCTATTCCGACGACGGCGGCTGCGACGAAGGCCCCTCGTACTGGGGAGCTGCGGGCGCCCTGCTGTATGAATGCCTCGAAGTGCTGAGCGATGCCACTGCCGGCAAGTTCGACGTGTACGATGATCCGCTGGTCCAAAATATCGGCAAGTATTTCTACCAGGTCAATATTCATGCCCCCTATTTCATCAATTTTGCCGATGCCGATGCCAAAACCGGGGGAAACGCCTCCATTGTATACCGCTATGGCAAAGCCATTCAGGATCCGGCCATGCAAAAGTTCGGCGCTTACCTGGCCGATCTGAACAACTGGGGCGAAGGTGCGTTGGGCGGCAAGATCGGCGACCAGATCAAAGGGCTGGGGCTCATTGAAGAGATCCGCTCATTTGAAGCGGAAGAAGCGCTGGTGCCCGACTTCTGGTTCCCCGACACCGAAGTGGCCGGCGCGCGCGACCGGGAAGGAAGCTATCTGGGATTCTTCTTCGGTGCGAAAGGCGGATTCAATGCCGAGAGCCATAACCACAACGACGTGGGTTCCTGCCTCCTGTATTACGACGGCAAGCCCTGCCTGATCGATCTGGGACGTGAAGAATATGTGGCCAAAACATTCAGTTCCAGGCGGTATGAGATCTGGACCATGCAGTCGGGCTACCATAACCTGCCTGCGATCAACGGCGTCGATCAGATGCAGGGCTCTGCATACAAGGCCCGCAACTCCACCTTTAAAGCAACCGGCAAAGCGGCTGTCTTCTCGACCGAAATAGCCGGGGCATACCCGGAGCAGGCCGGGGTAAAAAGCTGGGTGCGGAGCTATACCCTCAACCGGGGAAAAAGCTTTGTGATCAGCGACACGTTTGAGCTGAGCGAACTGACCGGCGCGACCCGTTCCAACCTGATCACCTGCTGTAAAGTCAGCGAAGTGAAGCCCGGGCTGCTCCGCTTCGACGGCGACGGGTTCAGCCTCCACATGAGTTACAATCCGAAGGTGGTGAGCCCGGAAACCGAATTTATTGAAGTCACCGACCGCTCCCTGAAGCGCTACTGGCCCGAAGGCGTCACCCGGGTAAAGCTGGTATTCAGCAAACCTGCACTAAAAGGACAAAACACTGTCACGTTCACAAAAATCAACTAATTCGCGCGAATCCTGAATCCGCGTTTAACTAAACCCTGGCCATCCTGTCGGGGTTTTTTTATATCTTTGCCCCGAAGCAACACAACATAAGCAATGACCGATTCGGGGAAACAGTGGTACGTGATGTATGTGAAGAGCAGGGCCGAAAAGAAAGTGCTGCAGGACCTGATCGCGAAGGACATCGAAGCCTATTTGCCGATGCAAAAAAAGCTCCGTCAGTGGAGTGACCGGAAGAAGCTTGTCGAGATGCCGTTGTTGCCCGGCTACATTTTTGTGCGTGTTGGCCGCAGGGAATATGATCCGGCCCTGAAGACCGATCATGTGGTCTGTTACATTACCTTCGAAGGTAAAGCCGCGCCGGTGCGCGAATCCGACATTCATGCGCTGAAGAAGATCCTGCAGCAGGATCAGATTGAAGTGGAGCTCACGCGCGACGACCTTGTTCCCGGCGAGCAGGTCGAGATCCTTTCCGGTCCGCTGATGGGTATCCGCGGCGAGCTGGTCGAAATCAAAGGCAAGCACAAGGTCGGCATCCGCATTCAGCAGGTTCAGTACACCATTATGGTCGAGGTTCCTGTCTCGCAACTGGCGGTTATCCGCAATTCGTGATTTGCCAATCCGCGCAGGTTATCAACCCTCGTCTCCATCTGCGTCTTGAGCTCCTGCCAGGTACTGGTGTTCGATTTCTGCTGAGTCTCTGCTTTACTAAAAATTTTTTCGATCAAACGTTTTATATATTTAAAACATTTATTATATTTCGTTGACATAAGGAACGGGTTAAAAGGGCGAATACCGCCACTGAATACCCCTGATACTAAGTGCTTATGTTTTCGTTGACATAACAACCAACACGATCACTAACCTTTAAATTTTAGCTTATGGATGCATTTTTTGGAGAAATCCGCGCCTTTGCGAACAGTTTTTATCCGGATGGATGGCTGCCCTGCAACGGTCAACAGGTCCCACTGCAACAGTACGCAGTGCTTTATAGCCTTATTGGCACTTACTATGGCCCCAGCGATGGCCGGAGCTATTTTACCCTTCCTGACCTGCGGGGCTCGGCTCTTGTTGGCACCGGCCCGGCGCCCGGGAGCGCCATTCCTTTTGATCTCGGAGATGTTAATGGTACCGAAAAAATTCTCCTCACAACGAGTGCGATGCCGGTACACGACCATGACTTTGGCGGAGCTGCAGGTGGCGCTCCTACTGCGCGGCAAAGTACCGCTGATAATGCCACTTCCCATATCTCCAATTTCCTGTACCAGGCAGAGGGAAGCACTGCATTGGTAAGTGCGCCGGCCTATCTTGACCGGTCGCAAACGCCTGTCCTCCTCAACGCCGGTACCGTTGTTCCGTCGGGAGGCGCCAGCGCCCACGAGAACAGGCAACCTTTTCTGGTTATTGGCTATTACATTTGTGCAACCGACGGGTATTACCCGGAACGTCCGTAAACACCTCTCACATAAAAGCAACAGTTATGACAGATAATTATCTAGGAGAAATCCGGGCATTTAGTTTTAATTATGCCCCTAACGGCTGGCACCTTTGTGACGGGGCCATCCTGAACATTCAGCAAAACGCAGCCCTCTTTTCATTAATCGGCGCAGCCTTTGGCGGAGATGGGAAAACAACCTTCGCTTTGCCCGATCTGAGAGGCCGTTGTATGATTAATGAAGGGCTGAGCCCCGAAGGAACAGCATACCTCAGGGGGAACAACGGCGGAAAAGAAGCTGTAAATCTGGTTACTGCCGAAATGCCCCTGCACACGCATGACATGCATGTTGAGAATGCCAAAGGGAATGCAGGTATTAATACAAACATTTTGTCCATTCCACAGGTGGCAACAATTCCGGACCTTCAGATTAACGCCTATAATTCGGATGCGTCCCAAAATACCGTCTTAAACCCCGACACAGTCAGCACCGCAGGGGGTGGTGCCGGGCATAACAATATGCAGCCTTATCTTACGGTTAACTTTTGCATTGCCACACAGGGTTATTTTCCTCCGAGGCCATAAATCATTTAATATCAAATCATTTAAGAATAAACACGATGGAAGGAATTTTAGGAGAAATACGGGCCTTTGCCGGAAACTTTGCCCCCGTAAACTGGCGAATTTGTGATGGGAGCCTTCTGCCCATTAACGAGTATAATGCTTTATTTGCATTGATCGGTGTCACCTATGGCGGAAATGGTATGAACAATTTTGCTTTGCCCGACCTCAGGGGACGACTTCCCATCGGGCAGGGACAGGGGCCAAACCTGACACAAAAAACCATTGGTACATTCGGCGGTTCGGAAGCGGTAACCCTTACAGAAGCACAAATGCCCGCGCACTCACACCATGTTAAAGTAAGTACTGTAACTGCAGGAAGTGTGAACAGCCCTTCCGCGGAAACTTACATGGGTTCGGTCACTGCTTCTTCGGGTACGGCGAAAGTTTATGTGCCCGGGGCTACAACAGGTACCACTTCGGTGAAGTTGGATGCCTCGACGATCCAGCCGGAAGGAGGTAGCCAGTCTCACTGGAATGTGATGCCATGTGTTGCCATTAATTATATTATTTGCGTTCAGGGAGGAGTTTTCCCGCCGCAGCCCTAAGGAACATGATATGCGGACAGGCATCATTTCAGATTCGGATTCTCTCATACCCTTAGTATATACACTTGCAGCCCAAAAGCTGCAGGTGTATCTTTTTTACTCAGCCTCACAGGATGCTTTTACCAATCAGAGCGTACGGGAATTTGCCGGACAGAACCATATCCCCATGACCGAAGAACGAAACAAAGACCATGATTTGTATGCGTGGCTCAACAAAGGCGCTTTTGATATTTGTTTTGTAATCGGGTACCGGTATCTGATCAAACTAAACAAGATCAGCCGTCCCATCCCGGTGTTCAACATCCATTTCGGACCATTGCCTTCGTTCAGAGGGCCGGTCCCCTTGTTCTGGCAACTGAAGCGGGGAGTTGAAAAGATTGGGTTGACGATCCACCGGTTAACTGAACGATTTGACGACGGACCGGTAGTCTGGATGAAAGAGGTCAACAACCAGCCGCATTACAACTACAAGCTGGTGAGCCGGCTGTTCAGCCAATTGTGTGTGGAGGGTGTGTTTTTTATCCTGCGACTGATGATGGCCGGTTTGCCTGTTCCGGTTATCGACCGGAGTTCAATTGTTCCGGCTTACCAAAAACGGCCCGGGTTAAACGATGTGAAGATAAACTGGCAACAAATGGATGCGCTTGCGATCTGCAACCTGGTGCGCGCCTGTAATCCCTGGAACAAGGGGGCCATCTGCTTTTTTAAGAATCAGGAAGTAAAGCTGATGGATGCGGGCCTGATCAATCCAAAGGAAAACCAGACCGGAGCTGATGCCGGCAGTATTGTTGACGATAACGAGTGTCTGCGCATCTGTTGCAAAGACGGGAAAAACCTGACTGTAAATATGCTGTTTTTTCAGGACAGCTTTGTCCCGGCGTATCAGGCTAAATGCCTCGGATTTCAGCGAGGCGACCGATTTACAGAATAAAAATAAGCATAATCCATTCGTCAGAATCAAACTTTATTGTATTTTACTTATATTTGACTGTTATGATTAATTAACACTAAAACTCTGAGATATGAAAAACGAAGCACCTACCAAACAGGAATGGCAAACACCGGAAATTGTGGATATGGATATAGAAAAGACAGCCTCCGGGGTATTCACTACGTTTGAAACCGGGACGGTATGGGGGCCTGTTCCTTCATAACTGAAATGATTCAAGACATAATTATTGCCGACCAGCCCGCCGGAAAGGGGATGGACGCTGTAATTACCGACAACCGACAAGGGAGATACCGGGACTAACCGAAGGAGTACCCATAGGTGTTCATCCACATTTAGCGTCCTTTTTCGGGACGCATGAGAAAATTTGGTTATTTGTAATTTTTATATCTATATTTAACCTCAGTAAAAAACTTATGGATCCTATCACTCCAGATACCTTCCATCTGAAAATAATCCGGCTTCAAAACGACATCAATAAAACTCAAACATAATCAACACGATGGTAACAAAAGAAGAAAAAAAAGGCGAACCGCAAGTCAAAAAAGAATGGTCAAAACCGACTTTGACAGCGTTAGATCAAAAGTCAACGGCACTCGGGTTTGGTGGCAGTACCGATGGAATCACTCCGTCATCGGTGTCATAAACAGCTGGTTGCCTTGTATGATTCAGTTCCTCGGTTTTTATTCCGATTTATCTTTAACACTTCCTGTTGTTTCGGTTGATTGCGAGGACATTTCGAATTCTACAGGGTCAACCGATCAATGGAATGAATTTAGTGATAAAAATCTGTGTTTAAGGTGGGCATGGCTCCGTCCGGAAGATGCGAGGTCTCCAATCATTCCTTCTCCATTCTATACAGATTTGAATATAACTTTACTGACCAGTTCGAGACTTGACAACAAAGTTGAATTAGGGAGATTGCTAAACCTATCCGAAAAGGAGCCGGACACGATCTTTATAGCAGCCGCCTATCGAAGATGGGGCAAAAACTGTGTGGATTATCTTACAGGAGATTGGATTTTTTTTCTTTATGACAAAAACATCCGTGAGCTTTTTCTTGCGAGAGATCACTTTGGAAATACCGGACTGTTTTATTATCATAACGACGGTTTCCTGGTTTTCTCCTCCGATATCCGCCAATTGCTGGCACTGAAAAAAATCCCCAAAAGGTTAAATGAGCTTTTTGTAGTCAAAACCCTGGTCGCCTGGCCCAGAGCAGGTGAAGAAACGGCTTATGAAGGAATTTTCCGTTTACCTCCCGCACATTATCTGGAGGTTAAGGATCAAAAAATCAAAATAACCCAGTACTATTTTTTAGAAAGAACGTTGCCCCTGCATTTCAAACGGGATGAGGAATACTTCGAACGATTCCTTGAGTTGTATACCAGATCAGTGAGATCGTGTTTGCAGGGTGTTGGGCCTTTCGCGTCCACCCTGAGCGGGGGCCTTGACTCAGGTTCCGTTTCCGTTTTAGCTGCCCGTGAATTATCAGCCAAGGGGCTAAAGCTTCAGAGTTACACATCCGTTCCGTTGTACGCAATAAATGAGCTTGAGCTAAAAAATCGTTTTGGCAATGAGTTTCCATATGCCCAACGTGTTGTTGATTTTTCAGGAAATATCCAGGCTACATACATCGACGCAAAAGAAATTTCACTTCTTTCAGGGATTAAAAACTGTCTTTTCAGTCATGCGGAGCCCGGGCATGCCGCGGGGAACTATTACTGGATTCAAGCCATTTTAAAACAAGCCCAAAAAGACGGTATCAACGTTCTTCTCACCGGGCAAAATGGGAATGGCACTATTTCATGGCCTGGTTATCCGGAATCTCAGCAATTGGCCTCCATCATTCAGCATCCTTCCTTTTCAGTTCTCAAAAAATTAGTATTTCAAATCGCCCCCTATCCCGTCATCGATTTTTACCGGCGGTTGGGCCTCGAAAAAGAACCCTGGTTAAACTACTCTGCCCTAAGTCGTTCCTGTTCAGACCACCTGGCAATAGGAGACAGAATGAAGCGGGAAGAACATGATCCCCACTTCCTGCGCGGCAAATCACCTTTAGATACCCGATTTAAAATTCTTCAGCCGGGAAAGAGCCATTCCGGTTCTAACTGGCAAGCAAATGGATTTCAGTACGGTGTGGAAATAAGAGACCCGACCAAAGGAAAAGAATTAGTTGAATTTTGCATCAGCATTCCCGATCGTCTTTATCGAAACGAGGCCATGGACAGATACCTGATCCGGGAAGCGATGAGGGGATTGCTTCCGGACAACGTCCGGTTAAATAAAAAAAGAGGATTACAGGGAGCAGATAATATTTATCGGGTCAGGGCCGAAGCTGCAGAAATTTCCGAAACACTATGCGACTTGAGAAAATCCGACCTTGCCAACCAGTTTTTGGATCTCTCCAAGATGGAAGCAGTCTTTAACCATGCCTTACGCGAAATTAACAAAGAGGCACCTGGCGATATCGCAACGATTCTGTTGCGTGGGTTAAATGCGGGCCTTTTTTTAAAGAATTTCGAAGAAAAATACACTTAAAGCCTTTATTCAATCCTATCAACACATGGCAAGTGATGGTTTAATGCGGCAGAGGATCACTTCATTGCTGCTAAAAAGCGAATCAGTGAAGAACAACTTACAAACCTGATATCCTTAACAATATGCAAAACCTATTCGCCAAAATCAAACTTTATTACATTTTACCTATATTTGGCGGCTATAATTAATTACAACTAAAACGCTAAATGAAAAACGAGGAATTCGCCAAACAGGCATGGCAAACACCGGAAGTCGTTGATTTGGATATTGAAAAAACCAGAGGTGGACTTTTTTCGGAAGTTCGTGAAACGACGTTGGTATTTGGCACACCCAGCTAACATATTATAGAATAAATAGTTAAAGATTATTATCGATTAAGAACATGATCATGAGCTTTCCGGTAGGTTCGGCTACGATCGACACGATTAAGGATGGAAGGGATCCGGGAGATTTTGAAGGTTGCCTTTATTCACGGCCTCATTTCAAAATAAACGAAACCGACTTTCTGCTGGACATAAAGCATACGGCCGGTTACCGTGTCAAAGACGGAAACAGGATCCTGATTTATCCGTACAAAAATGCGGACCAGGAATCCATCAATCTTTTTCTGAACGGTTCGGTTTTAGGCGCCTTGCTGCACCAACGCGCTATCCTTCCTTTTCATGGCAGTTCCTTTGAATATCAGGGAAGCGGCGTGATTATCTGCGGGCATTCCGGGACGGGGAAGTCGGCTGTTACGACGGCCTTTTGCCAGAACGGAGGAAGGTTTATCTGCGATGATATTACACCGGTGCAGATTAATGAAACAAGGACTACGATCATGCCGATCAAAACCCGGACTAAACTCTGGGATGATTCCTTACAGAAGTTAGGCATTGAGCGTGGCGGTTTGGAGAAGATCAGACCGATGTTGAACAAGTTCTATCTTCAGGAGCAGGAATTTTGCCCAAACGAACTGCAGTTGACCCATTTATTCATTCTTGCCACACACAACAAAGATGAATTTGCCGTGAACGAACTGACAGACATAGCGAAATACAACGCTTTGCGCAAACAGATCTACCGGAAGGTCTATCTGCAAGGCATGCCCGAAACACGAAAGAAGTATTTTAAGCAATTGCTTCAACTGGCAGCTAAGGTGCGGGTAACACAGGTTGTACGGCCGCAGATTTGTGATATTTATGAAACCATGCGTGTCATCGAAACAGCGATTAACCGATGAAGAACATTGTTTGGCTGGTATCGTACCCTAAGTCTGGCAACACCTGGTTCCGGATGTTTCTGGCCAACTATTTGAAAAATACACCAGAACCGGTAAGCTTAGAAGAAATCGAATTAACCCCTATTTCAAGCAATGCGGTTGATTTTGATGAGATCATCGCCTTAAATCCATTCGAATTGGATGCCGATGAAGTCGATTTGTACCGTCCTGACATGTACCGGGCCTTGTCGGAAGAAGCTGAAAAAGCAGGCGAAATCAGTTACAAAAAGACACACGACGCGTATACACTAAACATGAAGGGCGAACCGCTTTTCCCGGCAGAGGTCAGTGTAAGCGCCGTGTATTTTGTGCGCAACCCGTTGGATGTTTGTGTGTCGTATGCCAACCACAGCGCTAAAGAAATTAATCATACATTTGCCTTGCTGCTGAATGAAGAAGCCAGTATTGCAGGTAAAAAGAGCGGACAACTCCGGCAGAAACTGATGTCGTGGAAAAGCCATGCAGAAAGCTGGAAAATGCAACCATCAATCCCGGTACATTTCGTTCGTTACGAAGATATGCAGCAAAAACCGATGGAAGCTTTTGGGGGTATCATCCGGTTTTTGGGCCTGGCGTATGATGAAGCACGGTTGCAACGCTCGATCATCAACAGCGATTTTAAACTGTTGCAGCAAATGGAGCAGGAAAAAGGCTTTCGCGAAAAAATGCAGTTGTGCAGAAGTTTCTTCTGGAAAGGCAAGACAGGAAATTACCGTGACTATCTTTCGGAAGACCAGATCAACCGTATCGTGGATTACAACCGCGAGACGATGAAGGAATTCGGATACCTTGACGCCGAGGGAAAGCTGACTGTTTGAGATTCTCCCGGCTTAAAAACATACTTATGGAAAAATACAGCAGAAACGATCAAATTATTGACGGGGAGTTGGATGACCATCAGGTCATGATGCACCTCGAAAGAGGAAAATACTTCGGATTAAATCCGGTGGGCAAGCGCATTTGGGACCTGATCGAGGCACCGAAAAGCTTTAGGGAACTGACGGATATTCTTCTTGAAGAGTTTGACGTAACGAAGGAACAATGTGAGCAGGAAGTGCGCACTTTTCTGGATAAGGCCGTTGCAAGCGCTATCATCGTCAAAAGTGAAGCGGGTTCGTAAATTCATCCGGCTTCCGGCAGGAGAGAAAAAACTGTTTGCAGAGGCCGTTTTCTTCCTCTTTTTCGCGAAAGTGTTTCTGCTGCTGCCCTTCCGGATCTGCGTAAAACGGTTGAAGCCCGCCGGCAATAAAATTGGTGGGGAGGCCGATACACGTGCCCTGCGAAACATCCGCGACGCCATTGGCCGCGCCAATAAGCTGGCCTGGTGGAAAAACATCTGCCTGGTCAAATCGATTGCCGCCCGGTTGATGCTGCAGCGCCGGAATATCGGCTCGGTGATGTATCTTGGCCTGCAGTTTAAGAACGGCAAAGAGCTTATTGCACATGCCTGGCTAAAATCAGGAGATCTATATATCACTCCCAAAGGCAACATGAATTACAAGGAGATTTTCACGCTATGAGCTTTATCTTCGGCATTGTCAACTTCGATCAAAAAGCAGTGAGCCGGGAAGAAATCCGGTTGTTGGGCAACGGGGTGAAATGGGAAAACTTTATTGTACATACCGAAGGTTACGGGAACGTCGCGTTAGGCTATTGCCACCACCCACAGCGACAGCCAAAAGCCGGCTTATTTCATGGTGAAGATCTGCTTGTTTTGGGCGACATCCGGATCTACAACAACGAAGAACTTGGAAAAATATTCGACTACGCTTCTCCGGAAGAAGCTTTTGCAAAAGCTTACCGGCTATGGGGAACCGATTTTGCCAACCATATAAACGGCGATTTTGCCGCCCTGATTTTCGACCGGTGCAGTGAGCAGGCACATTTGATCCGGGACCATATCGGGGCGCGCCCCCTGAGCTACCGGTTCGATGAACACAAGCTGATCTTCGCTTCGCATGAATTCGGGCTGGTAAAGTCGGGTTTGTTTCGAACAGACCTTTCGGAAAAAAAGCTCATTAACCGCTTCTTTTCGCAGGGGGAGATGTACAAACAAACTGTGTTTAAGCAGGTGCTGAAAGTGGTTCCGGGGCACGGTGTTTCATTCGCTGCCGATGGGAGCCACACGGTCAGAAAATACTGGAACCCTGAGAGCATTCTGAAAAACAAGTCTCTCACCTTTGAAGTTGCCGCAGCGCGTTTAAG
>JBCFBK010000102.1:0-4256 GCA_038562555.1 Prolixibacteraceae bacterium
AAGCTGGCACGATGCCCAGCAGATCAGGGAAGAGGCGCTCGACCGGTTTAGTCTGGGGATGCTTGACCTGAAAACCCGGGCGCAGGTTGAACGGCTGTTCTGGTCGGTGGCACATGAGATCCGTCAAATGGCCGGCAAAATGAGGCATATACCCGAAGAGCTGCACCTGCTCGAGAAATTGCTTGCCGACAAATACTTCTGCAACTTTTCCTTGTTTCAGTCCTTGCCCGATTCGTGGGCCATTGACCAGATTTTTCCGATTATGCCTATTCACAGGCTTGACGAGAAACCTGAACGGGGAGCTACCCTGCAGGATATTACCTGCGATTCGGATGGTAAGATCGATAATTTTATTTCAACCAAAAATTTATCCTATTTCCTTCCGGTCCATAAGCTGAAAGCGAAAGAACCCTATTATATCGCAGCGTTCCTGGTTGGAGCCTATCAGGAAATCCTGGGCGACCTCCATAACCTCTTTGGCGATACCAACGCGATCCACGTGTCGGTTAACAAACACGGTTATTCCATTGATCAGATCATTGACGGTGAGACCGTGGCCGAAGTGCTCGATTATGTGCAGTACAATCCGAAAAAAATGGTGCGGTCGGTCGAAACCTGGGTGACAACCTCCGTCAAAGCCGGCCGGATCACGGCCGCGGAAGGCAAGGAATTCCTGTCGAACTACCGGAGCGGATTGTACGGGTATACGTATCTGGAGTAAAGGGCACAGCGCACAGGGCATGGAGCCGGAGCACAGCGACCGGAGACCGGTAACCAGCGACCGTGCAGCCTTTTCGTATGATTCTTTCATCTGTCGCAAACAGAAAGCATTTTCAGACGTTCAATAGATAAACAGAAATGCTTTAGACAAAACGAAGGAAGATGGATGAATTACTCGCGGCCCGTTACCAGATGGGCGTTTCATTGGGATTTCACATTGTTTTTGCCTGTATTGGCATGGTGATGCCCTGGTTTATGTTTGTGGCCGAATGGAAATGGCAGAAGACAAACAATCCGGTTTACCTCGATCTGGCGAAGGCCTGGGCAAAGGGAGTGGCAATCTTTTTTGCTGTCGGCGCTGTTTCAGGGACGGTACTTTCATTTGAGTTGGGCATGCTTTGGCCAACCTTTATGGAACATGCCGGTCCGATTTTCGGGCTTCCTTTCTCGTGGGAAGGAACGGCCTTTTTTGTCGAGGCCATTGCGCTGGGACTTTTTCTGTATGGCTGGAACAGGCTTAGCAGGCGAGCGCATCTTTACACCGGTATGGTCGTAGGGATTGCCGGCGTACTGTCGGGCATTTTCGTTATTTCAGCCAACTCGTGGATGAACAACCCAACAGGTTTTGATTGGGTGAACGGGCAGGCCGAAAACATCGATCCGGTGAAGGCCATGTTCAACGGGTCGTGGTTTGCGCAGGCGCATCACATGGTTATTGCCGCTTTTTCGGCGACCGGTTTTGCCGTTGCCGGCGTGCATGCCATTTTATACCTTCGGAACGGGCTCGACATCCACGCGCGGGCCATTCGCATTGCGTTGGCTTTTGCTGCTGTGGCGGCGATTATCCAACCCCTCAGTGGCGACCATATCGCGAAGAATGTGGCCGACACCCAGCCTGCCAAACTCGCTGCATTTGAATCCCTTTTTGAAACTACGACATCGGCCCCGCTTTTGATCGGAGGTATCCCCGACGTTGAAAAGCGGGAGGTGAAATATGGCCTTGAGTTACCGGGATTCCTGAGTTTTCTGGCCTACGGTGATTTTAAAGCTGAAGTGAAAGGACTTGAAGAATTCCCTGAAGACGAATGGCCTCCTGTTCCCATCGTGCACTATTCCTTTCAGTTGATGGTGGCTATCGGTATGTTTCTGGCCCTTTTGGGGGTGATTTTTCTTTTGGCGGTTTTTAAGTGGAAGCACTGGCTGGAAAAGAGATGGTGGCTAAAATTGCTGATCATCGCCTTGCCGCTTGGGTTTATTGCCGTGGAGGCGGGGTGGATTGTAACCGAAGTAGGGCGGCAGCCCTGGATTATTTACGGAATTATGAAAACAAAGGACTCCCTCACACCAATGCCCGGGATCCAGTACACGTTTTACCTCATCACGGCGATCTATTTGCTGTTAAGTTTTATTGTGGTCTGGCTGTTTGGCCGTCAGATCAAAATATTACACGCTAAATATCAAAAATCATGACAGAACTGATCCTGGCAATTATGGGAATATGCCTCCTGCTGTATGTCGTGCTGGGAGGCGCCGATTTTGGAGGAGGGATCCTGGAGCTGATCACCGGTGGCAAAGACTCCGGCGTTGTTGCAAAGGCCATTGCCCCTGTCTGGGAGGCCAATCACGTCTGGCTGATCCTGGTGGTGGTGATCCTTTTCGTGGCTTTCCCTGCGGTATATGCGATAATCCTGACTACCCTGCACATTCCCGTTCTGCTGGCGCTCATCGGAATCGTCATGCGCGGGTCGGCCTTCACCTTCCGGCATTACGATATTGACGAAGAAAAGCCGATGGCCATTTATACCGCTGTGTTCCGGATCTCCAGCCTGCTTACCACTTTTTTCCTGGGTGTGACCATGGGAGCGCTGATCCTGGGTGAGATGACAACAGACTATACGCTGGGTTTTTTCCGGGTTTACATTCACCCCTGGTTTAATTTTTTCAGCTTAAGCCTGGGTATTTTCCTGGTGGTTCTGTTTGCCTTTCTGGCTAACATTTACACGATCGGCGAACTTCATGAACCGCGGCATGTGACCCGGTTTACGCGCTGGGCGAAGTATCTGATCCTGGCGTTGGTGGCCGAAGGGCTCGTGGTTTTCCTGGCTGCCGAGGTTGACGGGCTCCACCTGTTCAATGCCTTTTATCATTCGCCGGTAAGCATGGCCTGCGTGGCGCTGGCAACACTTGCCCTGCCGTTGCTGTGGGCGGGCCTTAAGCGGCACAGCCGGAATCTGCTGCGGATCGTGGCCGGATTTCAGACAACGATGATTGTGTTGGGCTGGTTTGCCATTCAGTTACCCGTAATGGTACGTATGAGCGATGGCAACGACCTCACCTGGCAGAGTGCCGCTGCTCCGCCGCAGGTCCAGTACTACATGCTGATTGCCCTGATCGTGGGTGTGCTGATCATCTTTCCTTACGTGGGATACCTGTATAAAACATTTAAGTTCAGCGGCGATGCGCCCCTTGTCAAATAGCCGGGTTTATTTTGGCTGATGACAGCTCTGCCTGCACCCGTACGGCGTTTTTTATTTTCCGGGTGCCCCGAATCCGGCTTCAGCATTGTCAACGACCAGCACCCAGTCATTGCCCAGGCCTCTTGTGGGAGGAGCAAATTCCTTTAACCCGGCGGTTACGATTTTTCCCGCAGCAGTGGCCTCGCCCGTGCGGGGGTTGTACCACCAGCAACCGGCTTTCTTCCATGCGCATAAGCCCAGGTCAAGTTTTGCTGTCAGTCCGGTGGGGATATAAACAAATACATAATCTTTTCCGCGGGTGGCTACGAGGTAGTCCGTTTCGGGCATGTATTCGTTTTTAATGATTTCCTGAAAGGGTATCCGGTCGGTCAAAGGCCGCGATTCCATCAGCCGGCGGACATACAGCATATGCTGTGCGCCCGGTAAATCCAGGTCTTTTTCCCAGGTATTGCGCCCGCTGCCAATCGGTTCCCGGTCAGGGGTAAGCATTTGCCAGATTGCATGACAGCCGTAAGTATGGCCGAATGCACCGGAAAATAAACTCCAGTATGCGGCCTGCCGCACGTCCACATCGTAAAACCAGCCAAACTCACCGGGCATCCATCTTACCGGATGATCCTCATAACGCGGTTCACCATCAAGGCAAGGTTTTACAGGTTTTAAGGCATAATCTTTTTTCAGCAGTAAGTTGTAAATGGAATACGACCGTTGTGCATGGCCCGTCTGACTCATGTTGAAATCAAGCCACCCCTGATTGTGAAACCAGCGGGAGGAAGTATTCTCACCCGGCGGATGAAAGGTCATGAGGTGATTTTGATCCACCGACTTTATCCCGTTTGCCAGTGCATTCCAGATCGGGAAGGTGCGGTCGTCCACCTGTCGGTCGCCCCCGTTTATCCAAATGATATTCTCAAGCCCTTTATAGCGGTTGCCGAGGTACCTTCCGTAGGCCAAAGCGTTTTCGGCATTGAATATTTCAGGTCCCTTTCCCCATGAATTGAGGGTAACCTTATCGCCCCAGGTGGGCAAAAGCCCGATAAACAGCCCTGTTTCGACAGC
>JBCFBK010000043.1:0-48698 GCA_038562555.1 Prolixibacteraceae bacterium
GTGCGCTGTGCTATAAATAAAAATCAGGAAAGCGATTGCAGCGCTTCCCTGATCAAGATAGAGTTAACGTGTTATTTAACCCTTAAACAGTTCAAATTTATGAAAAAAAAACAAACAGACAGGGTATGGGCGAGCCATATCGCGTTTAAATGCCTGCGAATGATGAAACTAACGTTCGGATTATTCTTAATTCTGGTGGCGCAGGGATGGGCTACCAGCGCTTATTCACAAAAAGCCGTCCTGAACCTGGACATGAAAAATGTAAAAATTGTTGATGTTCTGGAGGAGATTGAAGATCAGACGGACTTTTACTTTTTATTCAATTATGAACAGATCAATTCGGATAAAAAGATCTCGGTAAGCCTGACCAATGCTGCTATTGGAGAAACCCTGGATCTGGTACTGAAAGGAACGGACCTGAAGTATACCATTAAGGAACGGCAAATTGTGATCTCTAAAAACGAAATGGGGCAACCCGGAAACTCCGGTTTTTCCCTGCAACAGCAAAGAACGGTTAGCGGCCTGGTTACAAATACCGCCAATGAGCCTGTACCAGGCGCGACAGTCACGTTGCAAGGATCCGTAAAAGGAACCATCACCGATGCAAACGGCCGGTTCACCCTCACCGATGTTCCCGGCAATGCCGTCCTCTTATTTTCGTTTATGGGGATGAAAACACAAGCGTTTCCCTTATCGGGTCAGAGCTCATTAACCATCATTATGGAAGAAGAAATGATTGGTGTGGAAGAAGTTGTCGTGACTGCCTTCGGCATAAACCGCGAGAAGAAACAACTCAGTTATGCCACCCAGCAGGTAGCGGGCGAACAGTTGGCGGCCACGGGCAACAACGATGCCATGAAAGGGATGCAGGGGAAAATTGCCGGGGTAACCATCCGGCAGGTTAACGGCTCGCCGGGGGCGGAGACGAAAGTAACGATCAGGGGAAGCAGCTCCATTAACGGCAGTAATGACCCGCTTTATATTATTGACGGCTTTCCGGTTGACGGCAGTATTTCGTTTGATCTGGATCCGAATGAGATCGAAAACATCAGCGTGCTGAAAGGCGCAACTGCTGCTGCCTTATACGGTCTGCGGGCTTCGAACGGCGTGATCCTGATATCGACAAAAAGAGGAAAAGGCAACGAAAAGAATAAACCGACCGTAACCTTCAGTTCCAACTACAGCTTTGACCGGCTTTCGGTTTTCCCGGAAACGCAGGAGGTATACGGACAGGGCATTAATACATTCGATGCTTATTCTGCTTACGCCTGGGGGTTAAAGATCTCTGAGATGGGCACCTATACCAACCAGTTGGGTGAACAGGAAGAGGCCAGGGTGTACGACAATGCCCGTGACTTTATCCGGACCGGCGGTACGCTTAATTCGAATATCAATGTATCCAACAAGTTTGACAAAGGCAACTATTCGATTGGCGTGGGCTATTCCGACCAGACCGGAATTGTCCCGAACACGGATATGGAGCGCATATCGGTGAAACTGGCAGGCGATTATGAGATTTCCGATAAGTTCAAAATCGGCACTCTGGTAAACTATTCAAAACACACGACCAACGGAACGAACCAATCGGGAGGCAATTCGAGTGTATTCTATGCCGCGTTCGACACGCCGCCATCCTATAATCTGAAAGGCAAACCGACTCATGTGGAGGGAAACGAATACCAGCAGATCAATTTTAGAGGATCGCACGACAATATCTATTGGGCGGTAGCACACAACATCATGAAATACAATATCTCATCGCTGATCGGCTCCGTCAGTTTCGATTACAACCCGGCCGAATGGCTTAATCTGAACTACCGGACCGGGATTGAGGATGTGGCCACTGACGAATTAACCGTTTATGAACTGGGATCCGGAAATACCGGCGGGAGGACGAATCCGCCGTCGGGCGGCGAATTAACGGAAGCAATGAAAAAAAGGCGAAGTTTTAACTCAACGTTTATCGCCTCCGTCAGTCAAAAGTTGAGCGACAAGCTGGAGTTTGACTTTATGTTGGGTCACGAATATTATGACTATGACTACAAAGGCCTGTCGGCGACCGGCAATGACTTTACCATCGGCGGATTTCATCAGCTATCGAATGCAAACAAGGTAAACGCCTCGAAGACCTGGAACAGAAAGCGAAGTTATGCTTTCTTTGGCAACCTCAATGTGGCTTATCACAACATGCTTTTCCTGACGCTGACCGGCAGGAATGACGTGGTTTCGAACATGCCCCGGGATAATCGCTCGTTTTTCTATCCTTCGGCAGGGCTCGCCTTTGTCGTTACTGAAGCGATGCAGGTGAAACCGGAATTGCTCTCGTTCGGCAAAATCAGAATGAGCTATGCTGAAGTTGGCCAGGCCGGTTCCATTTACGCCACCAACACCACCTATGCACCCGGGAGTGCCGGCGGTTTTTCTTTTCCATTTAACGGGGTGAATGCCTTCACGCTGGCAAACAGTCTGAAAAGCGCTGATCTGCAGCCTGAGAATACCCGGTCGGTGGAATTTGGGGTAAACCTCGGATTTCTGAAGAACCGGCTGAACCTGGATTATACTTTTTATCATTCGAAATCGGACGGACAGATTTTTTCCGTTCCTGTTTCGTCGGCAACCGGTTTTACCACAGAAATCAGGAATGCCGGAGAGATGCTGAATAAAGGACATGAAATCGTGCTGAACATTAAACCTGTCGTCACAAAAAACTTTAATTGGGATTTTACCACCAACTTCACTACGTATGTGAGTAAGGTAGTAAAACTTGCCGAGGGAATTGACATGCTGCGGCTTGGAGGAAACCGGGTAAGCATAGTCGCCAAGGAGGGTGAAGAATATCCGATTTTACGGGGCACCGGATATGCCCGTGACCCGGAAAGCGGCAAAATTGTCGTGTTGTCCGATCAGTCGAGCCCGAGTGCCGGAATGCCGCTTCAGTCGACCGGTGACATTGACCTGGGAAAAGCAAATCCTGACTTTGAGGTCAATTTTTTGAACACCTTCAAATACCGGAAGGTTTCGCTTTACGCCCAGGTTGACTGGCGTCAAGGCGGAAAAATTTCGTCCGGGAACAGCCGGTTATCGAAACTTTACGGGACCCATTACGATACCCGCTTCCGAGACGAGGATTATGTGGAAGATGCTGTGAAAGGCCATTACGATAACAATGGCACGCTCGTGATCGATGGCGAAAATGACATTGTCATTAAGCGCGGATACCAGTATTACGCGAAAGTGATGGACCCCATTCGCGAATCGAATGTGTATGATGCTTCTTTCATCCGGCTTCGGGAAGTCAAACTCAGTTACGATCTTCCGGCAAGCCTGCTGCGCAAAATGTACGTCCGGAACGCTTCGGTGTACGTGATCGGCCGCAACCTGTGGCTTATTAAATCGGGATTGCCGCATTATGATCCTGAAATGAGCGACACCTCCGCGAATGCCATTGGTGAAACCTACGCCGATTATCCGCAGATTTCGAGCTTTGGATTTGGAATCAACCTGACGTTTTAACCGAAATTGTAGTACCTTTTGAAAATCGATACAAAAATGAAGAATTTAAGCTATAACCTGTTTCTGTTGATCGCCATGGCCGTCATCCTCGCCTCCTGTTCGATGGACGCCCTTGATGAGATAGACACCGACCCCAACAATCCCACTGACGTATCCATTAATCTGTTATTACCCCAGGTTCAGATCAATCTGGTCAATGATCTTTTTGCAGGCACCTCGGCCAGGTATATCACGACTTATGTGGAGCACACCGCGAATGTCCACCTGAACCCCATGTTACCCGAGGACACCAATACCGCACTGTGGAATGAGTCGTACGACATTCTGATGGACCTGAAGATCATCATTGAAAAAGGAACCGCCGAAGGGAACTGGCAGCATGTTGGAACTGCAAAAGTAATTTACGCCTTTGTTCTGGGCACCCTGACCGATATTTTTGGGGATGTGCCTTACAGCGAAGCCTTGCAGGGCAGCGCCAACCGGAATCCCAGGTATGATTCGCAGGAAGCGATTTACGATGCCCTGTTTGCCATGCTTGACGAAGCCGTCGCCGACCTGGAGAAAACCGCGGTGACCAATCCGGGACCCAACGATCTGTTATTGAAGGGAAATAAGGCCATGTGGCTGAAAGTGGCGTGGGGATTGAAGGCCCGTTACCTGAATCGTCTCAGCAATGTTGATCCGGCAGGTTCGGCTACGCAGGCGCTGGCGGCTGTTGCCCATTCGTTTGCTTCGCCGGCCGAAGGGTTGATCTTTTCAGACTATACGAATGGCTCAACCAATACCAATCCTTTTTCGATCTACGAACAAAAGCAAAAAACCTATGCCGCAAGCTTAACGATCCTTCAGGTAATCAACAGCTTTAATGGACCCGGCTATGCGGATCCCCGGGCAGAAAGATGGTTTAAGAAGATTAACGGAATCCTTATCGGTGCCCCGAACGGCGACAACATTACCGATCAAACCCACACGGTTTATTCGGGGATTTCGACCGTAAATGTATTATACGGAGCCGCTCCCCAGGCGATACTGACCTACGATGAAATGAAATTCATTGAGGCAGAAGCGCATTTCCGGCTGGGAGACCGTCCCAAAGCAAATGCCGCTTACCGGCAAGCCGTTACAGCAGCCTGTACAAGGGCAGGGCTGACAGCGGAACAGGTGGCATCGTATACTTCGCAGGGCAACGTCTTTCCCGATGATGAAGGCCTCACCCTCAACACGATTGTGGGTCAAAAATTCCTGTCTTTTTTCCTGATGCAACCCATCGAGGCGTTTAATGACTACCGGCGCACCGGTATACCGGCATTGTACAACACAACCGACGGCGTCGTAAAACGACTGCCCTACCCGACCGGCGAACTGGCAACCAACGCCAACGCCCCAACCGATATTAACAATGTGACGATCTATACCAAAAAGGTATGGTGGGCTAAAGAATAAGTAACATGCAAAAAAGAAACAGGATGTGTAATCAATTAAAACCGGCCGTCATCTTCTTAATTATCCTGCTTTTCCCGTTTGGATTGAAGGCGCAGAACACGGTGCATCCCGATGCCCGCTATGCTGAAGGAGAACTGGTCAATGAAAAGGCAAACGGATTTAAAGGGATCTGGTATATGAACCAGCCGTCGAAGGATGAATACGCTTATAAGTATAGTGGCGGAATGGCTGTTTACCCGGCCAATCACCGTCCGTTTGCCATTTATTCGGAAAAGGTCAATAAAACCTTTTTCTGTTTTGGGGGAACGAACGATGAAAACAGTACCCTGCTGCACAATGTCTCGTACTTTGACCATCACACGGGACAGGTTGCCAACCCAACTATCGTGCTGGACAAGCATACGAACGATGCCCATGATAATCCGGTCATTTCGATCGACGACGAAGGTTATATCTGGATTTTCTCCACCTCACACGGGACAGGGCGGCCTTCCTATATCAGCCGCAGCCGGATGCCCTACAGCATTGAATCGTTTGAACTGGTGGAGCCGACCGAGCTGGTGAACGGGCAGGAAGTGCCTTTCACCAATTTTTCCTATTTCCAGGTTTATCATGTCAAGGGGAAGGGCTTCATCGCCCTGTTTACCAAGTACATCAAAAACCGGCGCGTGATCGGGTTTAACACAAGTGCTGACGGCGTAAAATGGAACGAATGGAAACAAATTGCCAATTACGGGGAAGGCCACTACCAGGTGAGTGACTGCTCCAATGGAAAAGTAGGCGTGGCCTTTGATTACCACCCGAAGGGAAAAGGACTGAACTGGCGCACAAACCTGCAGTACCTCGAAACAACAGACTTCGGGAAAAGCTGGAAAACCGCTTCGGGAGATCCGGTCAGGCTCCCCTTGGAGGAAATGGAAAACGCGGCGTTAATCCACAACTTTGAAAAGGAAAAACGAAACTGTTACCTGAGCGATATCCAGCTCGACCGGAAAGGTAAGCCGGCCATCCTCATTATCGCCAGCAAAGGCTATGAGTCGGGCCCTGAAAACAGTCCGCGTGAATGGCACCTGTTCACCCATGGGAAAAGCGGTTGGAAAAACAGCCTGGTAACGACCTCCGATAATAATTACGATATGGGATCGGTCTACCTGGAATCAGAGAATTCGTGGAAGATCATCGGCCCCAGCGTAGACGGACCACAGACATGGAACACCGGAGGCGAGGTGGTGATGTGGAAAAGCACCGATAAAGGCGAAAGCTGGAACATGGAAAAGCAAATGACTCAAAACAGCCCCCGGAATCATTGCTATGTTCGCCGCCCGGTGAATGCCCGTCCCGGTTTTTACGGGATCTGGGCCGACGGGAATGGCCGGATGCCGTCTGAATCGGTTCTCTATATTTGTGACAAGGAAGGGAACATTTCGGCCCTGCCCCGCGAAATAAAGACGGCCATGGTCAGTCCTGTAAGCTACGCTCCGCCATCGGCAGATTATGACCTCAGCCGGTGGCCCGAAGGAAAATCGCCCCGGGAGATCGGGACGCGGGTGGCAGAGAAATTTCTGAAAACGCCCCACTCACGTTATGGAAATACCCGCCCTTCATCTCCCCCGACTCAGATCACCTATCCCGATGTTTGCACCTGGCTGGGAGGGATGTGGTTTGCCGAAGTCACCAAAAATGATTCGTTGTTTCAACGCTTTGAAGACCGGTTCAAGCCTTTGCTGCGTTCGGAAAAGCATCTGCAGCCCAAACCGAACCACGTCGACAATAACGTATTCGGGGCAGTCCCCCTGGAAATCTATATCAAAACAGGCGACAAAACCTACCGCGACCTGGGATTAGGGTATGCCGACGCGCAGTGGCTGCTTCCCGAAAATGCGAAGGCAGAGGAAAAAGCATGGAACGGCCAGGGGTATTCGTGGCAAACCCGCATCTGGATCGACGACATGTTCATGATTACGGCTGTCCAGGCCCAGGCTTTCCGCGCCACCGGCGATCAAAAATACATTGACCGTGCGGCAAAGGAAATGGAGCTTTACCTCGATACGATCCAACTGGAGAACGGGCTCTTTTATCATTCGCCTGAAGCGCATTTCAGCTGGGGACGTGGCAATGGCTGGATGGCTGTCGGAATGGCCGAACTGCTACGGATCCTTCCCCGGGACAATGTGCACCGGGCCCGGATCATGCAGGGCTATCTGCGCATGATGGCCGCCCTGCTGGAACACCAGGCCAACGATGGCATGTGGCGCCAGATCGTCGATGACCCGGAATCGTGGAAGGAGACTTCTTCGACAGCCATGTTCACTTATGCCATGATCACCGGGGTTAAAAACGGCTGGCTCGACAAAGCATCGTACGGAGCCGCTGCCCGCAAGGGCTGGCTGGCCCTGACGGAGTACCTGAATGCAGAAGATGAACTCACGGACGTTTGTGAAGGAACCAATATCAAAAACAGCCGTGAGCATTACCTGAACCGGAAACGCATTACCGGCGACCTGCACGGTCAGGCCCCGCTGCTTTGGTGCGCCACAGCCTTGCTCAGGTAAGTGTAAACAGAAGGAAAGAAAAGGCCGCAACATCACGTTGGGGCCTTTTTTGATACCGGTGAATTGATTAGCTTTATAACATGTAAAACGACTAAAGCGCAACCGGTATGAGAAGAGTCACCTTCCTTTTGTTCAGTCTGCTGGCGATCTGTTCGTCGGCCCAGGATCCAACCGGTATTTTCAGCTTCAGTAAAGACATCGGCAATCCGAAACTGGCCGGGTCGGTTTCATATGATGCAGACACCCAAACCTATACCATGAAGGGCGCCGGATCGAACATCTGGGGCCGGCGAGACGAACACCAGTATGCTTACAACAAGTTGAAGGGAGATTTTATCCTGACGGCAAACTTCCGGTTCGAAGGCGTCAATGAAATACACCGCAAAACGGGCTGGATGGTCCGCGCTTCGGAGGATGACAATGCGGTGATGTGCGGCGCCTTTCTGCATGGCGACGGACTGACGGCCCTGCAATGGCGGGAAGAGACGGGTCAGGAAATGGTCAATCCCGGCAACGAGGTACAGGCGCCCAAACGTCATTACGAAGTCATTCAGCTGGAGCGGCGCGGGCAGGAATTCATTATGCGGGCGGCGCACCGGGGTGAACCGCTGCAGGTGATCGGCTCGAAAGTACCCGATGCTATGCCCGAAGAAGTACTGGCCGGTGTTGTTTGCTGTTCGCACGATGAAGATTTGCTTGAAACGGCTTATGTGTGGAATACGCGTATTGACCAGCCTGTTGCCGAAGGGTACAATCCGGGCAACGAGGGCTGGACTGGTTGCCGCATGGAGACCATGAGTGTGTTTGACGGCAGGCGCAAGGTAATCTACGAAACTGACGGACGTTTTGAAGCGCCGAACTGGATGCCCGATGGCAGGCGTTTGCTGTTCAATATGGAAGGGTCGTTGTTCACCATACCGGTTGAAGGCGGTAAGCCGGTTAAACTAAACACCGGCAGCGCGGCCGATCTGAATAATGATCATTGCATCTCTTTTGACGGAAAGCTGCTCGGGATCAGCCACAATGACGGCAAAGGTTCTAATGTATTTTATCTGCCTTTGGAAGGCGGCGAACCGGTGAGAATCACCGGTCAGGCCCCCTCCTATTTGCACGGCTGGGCGCCGAATAACAAGGAAGTGGTATACGTGGCTCAACGCAATGGTGTGCCCGTGTATGATATTTACCGGAAAAACATCAACGGTGGCGAGGAAGTCAGGCTGACCGGCAATCAAAAAGGTGAGCACGCCGATGGCTGCGAATATTCACCTGATGGCCGGTACATCTACTACAACGGTTCCCGGAATGGCGGTACCATGCAACTCTGGCGGATGAAAGCCGACGGAAGCGGAAAGGAACAACTCACCTTTGACGCATATAATGACTGGTTCCCGCATATTTCGCCCGACGGGAAGTGGATCGCCTTCATTTCGTTCGAACCGGATATCGAGCTCAATTCACATCCTTCATACAAACGGGTGATGCTGCGCCTGATGCCCGCTTCGGGGGGCGCACCAAAGGTAATCGCTTATCTGTATGGCGGACAAGGCACGATCAACGTCAATTCCTGGTCGCCCGACAGCAAACACATTGCATTTGTGAGCAATTCGGGGAAAAAATAATTTCAGGCAATATCATTATCTTTGAATACGAACCATAAAACCAAACCCTCAGATGATTATCCGGACAATTGCGCTAACGATCCTTCTTTCTTTAACGGGAATATACTGTTCATGGAGCCAACAGCCAGGCAATAAGCCGGAGAAAGAACAATGGTTTATGGACCTCGGATTCGGCATGTTCATTCACTGGAGCTTCGACTCGCAGGTCGGAGCCGTGATCAGCCATTCGATGGCCGGAGCTTCGTCTGATTACCTGGACCGTTTTGTCGGTGAACTGCCGCTTACCTTTAATCCAAAGAGGTTTGATCCCGACGATTGGGCGGTCCTGGCCAAACTTGCCGGCATGAAATATATGGTTTTCACGACCAAGCACCACTCGGGCTTTTGTATGTGGGACACCCGGACAGTCGATTTCAATGTGATGAATACCCCGTTTAAGCGGGATGCGCTTCGTGAAATACTGGATGCTTTCAGGAAACAGGGAATTGCCGTTGGCTTATATTTTTCGCCTGAAGACTTTCATTATCTCTACCAGCATAATATTCCCATTGGCCGCCTTCAGCACCCTATGCATTATCCGGCAAATAATCCGGGATTAATGGCGCTGGATAAGGCACAACTCGAGGAACTGCTTACCGGTTACGGAAAGATTGACCTCATTTTTTTTGACGGCCCCGCTGAAGGACTGAAAGAGTATGCCTGGCAACTGCAGCCCGGGATCGTAGTGACGCGGGGGCAAATGCAAACCCCGGAGCAGACGCTTCCCGACAAGCCGGTACCGGGACCCTGGGAAGCATGTTTTACGATGGGCACGGACTGGCAGTACAAACCAACGAATGACCCACATAAAACGGGGACCGAAATCATCAATATGCTTATTGAGATCAGAGCTAAGGGAGGTAACCTTCTTTTAAACGTAGGTCCCAAGCCGGACGGCGAGATCCAGATCGAACAGGAAGCGCTGCTAAGGGAAATTGCCTTATGGAACCTGGTCAACCGGGAAGGAATTCATCAGGTCCGGCCCTGGAAGATCATTAAGCAAGATCAAACCTGGTTTACCGCCTCAAAAGACGGAAAGACTGTTTATGCCTTTGTTCAGGGAGGAAAAGAATGGAAATACGGCGAAAGGAAGGAATTTGTTTTCAGAAGCCTGAAAGGCAATACTCAAACAAAGGTAGCTATACTGGGTTACAGCAGTGAACTGGTAGAATACAAAGAAGGGTTCGACCCGCGAATACAGGTAAGTTCTACTCCGCTGGGACTGATCGTCAGCGCAGTTAACGGGCACCGGATGTATACCAATTATCAATGGCCAAACCCCATTGTACTGAAAATTGACAACGTCGATTTTAATGATGAGGACCCGTCTCCTGCTGTTAAGTCCAGCACGATCGACGGTGCAAAATGATCCGCAGACGACGGTATGCGAAATGTCAACAACTTTCAAAAAAGATTATCATCATGATCGTTCTGTTTAATTTTAATCGCAGAAAATCTTAACTTTCCCTCAAATTTGGAAGGGGTGATTATAGACAGCACAGAGATAGTAAGGAAAATCAAATCGGGTGACCAGTCCGTATTTGAAAACCTGTATCGTTCTTTCTATCCCAAACTTTCGTATTTCTCCGGCCAGTATTTATTGGATGCAGATGCTGCAAAAAACATTGCCCAGGATGTTTTCACCGAACTTTGGGAAAAGCGGGCGACCCTCCAAAACGATACCAACATCCAGGCCTGGTTGTTTACCGTCACCAAAAACAAGTCCTTAAAACAAATCAGCAAGGAACGATCGAAACAGAAATACACCGACTACGTTAAAATAAGGCAACTGGATATCAGTTACCAGTCGCTCGCCGGCTTTAACACGGATAGGTTTCTTTTTGAAGAATTACAGCAAAAGGTGGAACTGGCTTTGGCAAAACTCTCACTACCGGTCCGCGCCGTTTTTGAAAAAAGCCGCTTCGAAGACAAAAAGAACCGGGAAATTGCCGAAGAACTCGGCATCAGCATCAAAACCGTTGAAGCCCATATCTCCAAAGCGCTTAAATTACTCCGAATAGAATTGAAAGATTACCTCCCGTTGCTGTATATGCTGTTTTTTTTAACCTGATCATCCTGCAAGAAAATAAAAACATACGCGTTTAGGGCGGCAGGAGGATCTTAGGTAGATCACAGGCAGATGGTCGAAGGATCAGATGCTACAAAAATTTTACTTTTTCGTTAGGGTAAACAGCAACCTTGAGGTTATATACATACAAATCCTTTATGATGGACGAGGAAAAATTAATTCAATATATTCAGGGGAAATTAACTTCGGAAGCAGCAGTGACCGAGGTACTGGACTGGATCGAAGCCTCTGACAACAACCGGGCAGAGTACAACGCGCTAAAAGCACTTTGGGTGATGACCGGACTGAAACAGATCAGGGAACAACATTCCGGTAATTTCTTTAAAGCCGCCGCGGCGAAAAACGTTTCCCTGACGCTTAACGGGCTGATGCGCTATGCCGCTGTCTTTTTTCTGGCATTTCTCTCAGGAGCTTTCGCCTTGCATCTTTTCAACCGGAATCAGGACGCCCCCTTGAATGAGGCATACAATGAAATACAGGTACCGAACGGTGAAAAATCGATCATTACCCTGTACGACGGGACCCGTGTATGGCTGAATTCCGGGACAACTTTCAGATATCCGGTTACCTTTCAACCGGGAGAACGTAACGTGTATGTAGACGGGGAAGCTTTTTTTGATGTCTCCGAAAAGAAGGATCAGCCCTTTATTATTCAGGCCGACCAGTTAAAAATAAAGGTTCTGGGCACACGTTTCGATGTTTGTGCTTACCATGCCGACGACGAGTTTTTAGTAACGCTCGAAGAAGGGTCGGTACACACCAGTTCTCTTATAACCGGGACAGAACTGATTCTTTCGCCGGGCGATCAGGCCGTTTTTTCCAGGAAATCAAACCGGCTTACGCAAACAAAGGTCAACACGGATCTTTATTCGTCGTGGAAAGAAGATTTGCTGCGGTTTCAGGATGCTCCTTTCAAAGAGGTCATTAAAAAGATGGAACGCTGGTACGATGTCGACATCACGCTCGATGGCTCGATCGACACTGAAGAAAGCTATACCATGGCCATCAAAACCGAAAGCCTGCGGGAAATGCTGAATGTACTGTCAAAAACAACGCCTATGAAATATGAAATAAACGGAAAAAAAGTACGCATCGCGAGACCGTGAAAAAAAAGGAAGTGCGGTAACACTCCCTTTTACAAACCCGTGCGGTAACACGGATCATGGTTTTAATCAAGCCCGTCAGGACGGGATTAATTGTATAACCTTTGCAAACACAAATTTATGAAAAAAAAATGGTTTAACGACAGGGCGTCTGATGCCCTATTAAAATGGTTACGTATTATGAAACTAACCTTTCTGATCATGTTGATCACCTTTATGCACCTGAGTGCAAGCGTTTACTCCCAGCAAACTAAATTTTCCCTGTCACTAAACAGTGTCACGCTGCGGGAAGCATTGAAACAAATTGAAGATCAAAGTGACTACTTCTTCCTGTATAAGGGCGAGGATATTGATGTGTCGCAGGCCGTGAGTCTTCAGGCCGAGAACAGAGGCATCGGGGAAATCCTGGATAACCTGCTCCGGGGAACAAACATTTCGTATGAGATTATCAATCGCCAGATAGTGCTTTCGCCTGATGGAAAACCTGACTATTTCCAGCCTGCCGCTCAGCAGGAGCGGACCATATCGGGAAGTGTGACCGATGCTGACGGCAGCCAGATTCCCGGGGTGACTGTGCTTGTTAAGGGTACCGGTAACGGAACAATTACAGACGCAAACGGCAGCTATACCTTAAGAAATGTTGCGGCCGATGCGGTCCTGGTTTTTTCTTTTGTCGGCATGCGCGAACAGGAAGTCGGCGTAGCCGGCCAAACCCGGATCGATGTCAGCCTGGAAGAAGAAACTATTGGCATTGAAGAAGTTATTGCCATCGGTTACGGAGTACAGAAGAAAAGTGTTGTAACGGCAGCCATCAGCCGGGTAACGGCAGAACAGCTCAACACAACAAAACCCTCACGCGTGGAAGACGCACTGAAGGGAAAAGTATCGGGTGTGCAGATTACCCAAAGCTCCGGTCAGCCGGGCTCCGATTCGAAAGTACGGATCAGGGGGATCGGCACCGTGAACAACAGTGATCCGTTATATATTGTAGACGGAATGCCGGTAGACGGAGGGATCAACTACCTGAACCCGGTCGACATCCAGTCGGTCGAAATCCTCAAGGATGCTGCTTCGGCCGCCATTTACGGTGCACGTGCCGCCAACGGGGTGATCCTGGTCACGACCAGGAGCGGGAAGCAGGGGAAAGCGATAATCAACTACGATGTGAATTACGGCTGGCAAAACCCCTGGAAGAAAAAATCGGTGCTCAATGCACAGGAATATATGGTGATCATGAACGAAGCCCAGATCAATGACGGGAATGCACCACGCTACACACAAGCCGACATGGAGGCTTTTCAGGGCGAAGGCACCGACTGGCAGGATGAGACCTTTTATTATGACGCTCCGGTACAGACGCACCAGGTAAGCGTAAGCGGAGGCAATGAAAAAGCCCAGTATTTTCTTTCGTTGGGCTACTATACCCAGGACGGTATCGTAGGCGGTAATTACGATAAATCGAACTATAAAAGGCTGAGCATCCGGTCGAACACGACTTACCACATTTACGAAGCGACCGACCGCAAATTTTTAAATAACCTGAAGGTCGGGATGAATGTCAGTTATGGCAGGAACAAGAGCCGGGGGATCGAAACCAATTCGGAATTCGGCTCGATTCTGGGCAGTGCCCTGACCTTTAATCCGCTGGTTCCCGTATATGCCGACGAAACGACCTCAGCGGCTATTCTGGCTCAATATCCTTATGCAGTAACTGATCAGGACGGACGGGTGTTTTCCATTCCTCCTTCCGGATTCCAGGAAATCGCCAACCCGGTAGCTATGCTGAATCAGCCCCGGGCTGAACTGTCGGCTGATGATAAGTTTGTCGGGACCTTTTGGGGAGAACTGGATGTACTTCCCGGGTTGAAGTACAGAAGCAGCTATGGCTTTGACCTGGCCTTCTGGGGAAAAGATGGTTATGAATTTCCATATTTCCTTGCGACCCAGGGAAAAAATGTCACCCAAAGTTCCGTGTGGAGCGAGATGAACAGAGGATACAAATGGCAGCTCGAAAATGTCCTGACCTACCATGCCCTGCTTGGTGAAAAACACGACATTACGCTGGTAGCCGGACAGTCGGCCCAGAAATACATTTATCGTCAGTTGGGCGGCAGCGACTATGATTTACTGGAGCGTGATCCTTCGAAAGCCAATATCAATTCGGCCATTGCACCCCGCGACGATGAGCGGGTTTACGGAGGCACCGGCGGTTATAATTTCGCTTCGCTGGCCTCGTATTTCGGACGGCTGAGTTATAACTACGATGAACGTTACCTGCTCCAGCTTACCCTGCGGCGCGATGGTTCATCCCGCTTCGGCCCCAGCAATAAATGGGCTACCTTCCCTGCCGTATCGGTGGGCTGGAATGTGCTGAATGAACCGTATATCAACGCACCCGAATGGCTTGACGCCTTTAAAATACGCTTTAGCTGGGGTAAAAACGGAAATGAAAATATCGGGAATTTCCGCTATACCTCGTTAATGGACGGCGGACAAAACTATTATTTCGGAGGAGGTTACCAGGTTCCGGCCGATGGCAGTGATAACGGAAGTACCACCGGATCGATGCAGTATGGCACCTCCCCTGCAGCCATTCCCAATCCGGATGTCAGGTGGGAAGAATCAGAACAAACCGACCTGGGGTTTGATGCTTACTTCATGGACAGCAAACTGCTTTTCAGCTTCGACTACTTCGAAAAGAAAACAAACGGCATGCTGATGGACCAGCCCATCCCGAGTTACGTAGGACAAGGCGCTCCGATTGCCAATGTGGGTGATATGGAAAACCGGGGATTCGAATTTGAAGCAGGCTGGCGCCAAACGGTGGGCGATTTCAGCTACTCGCTTTCGGCCAATGCCTCCTATCTTAAAAATGAACTGATCCGGCTGGGTAACGCCTCGGGCGAGCAGATCTATGAAACGGCAGGCGCTTCGGGCGTGGGAAGTTTTATTAAAGGCGAAAACGGTGAGGTGTGGCCCTATTTCTATGGATTCAGGACCGACGGACTCTTCCAGAATCAGGCAGAGATTGATGCCTATGTCAACGATGAAGGAGCAAAGATGCAGGCCAGTGCAAGGCCCGGTGATGTACGTTTTGTCGATTTCAACGGTGACGGTGTCATCAACGACAATGACAAGACGAAAATTGGCAAAGGCATGCCCGACTGGACCTTTGGCCTCACGGTGGGCGCCGAATGGAAAGGCTTTGATCTGAATCTATTCTTCTATGGAACGACCGGCAATGATATTTTCGATTTTTCGCAGCGCGGCGATATTCCGGCCATGAACCGGCCGACCTGGATTCTGGACCGCTGGCACGGAGAAGGCACTTCGAACAAGATTCCGCGCATGACCGCTGCCAATCCGAATTCAAACTGGCGTTCGTCTGACCTCTATATCAAAGATGGCTCTTACCTGCGCCTGAAAACCTCCCAGTTGGGTTATACCTTCCCTGACCAGTGGAGCAAAAGGGCAGGCATCCAGCGGCTAAGGCTTTATGTAGCTGCCGAAAACCTGTTCACCCTGACCGGCTATGACGGCTTTGATCCGGAAGTTGCTACCGGCGAATATACCCGGATCGGTGTTGACCGCGGGGTTTATCCGCAATCGCGGACGATTTCCATAGGAGCCAACATTACTTTTTAATTCTTTAAATACGACAGCAAATGAAACGATATTTATCCCATTTAACGGTACTGACTGCTTTGGCAGGATCTCTGCTTCTGACTTCCTGCACCGATGATTTCCTGAGTGCTTCCTCTACCGAAAAGCAGGAAGCCGGAGGGGCGGCCACGGAGGGTGCAATTCTGTCCAACCTCGGATCGGCATACCAGATTCTTCTGTTCGACAGTTATGCGAACAGCAATTACAATGCTGTGTTATTCATGTCCGATCTGCGTTCGGACGATATTTATAAAGGCGGCGGCGATGCGGGCGATCAGGCACAGCTTTACCGGTTATCGACCTTTACCTCATCGGCCGCAGAGAACATTTCCGGACTATGGAGTATCTATTATACCGGCCTGGCGCGTTGCAACAATGTGATCCTTGCCTGTGAAAATGCGGTCGGTGTTGAAGCTGACAAGCTGGAACAATATCGGGCCGAAGCCCATTTTCTTCGGGCCTATTACGTGCATCTGCTCTGGAAGTTCTGGGGAAACATCCCTTACTTCGAAGAGCCGCTCACCAATGCGCCCTATATGGCTCCGCAATTCACGGCCGACGATGTTTACAAAGAGATCCTCGAGGATCTTGATTTTGCCTGCACGGCCGGAAAACTGGAAATGAAAACCACAGGCGCCAATACGGGTCGGGTTTCGCGGGCTGCAGCGCTGATGCTGAAAGCAAGAGTGGTACTTTACCAAAAAGACGAAACCCGCTATGCCGAAATCACCAGGGATATGGCCGACATCATCAGCAGTGGTGAATACAGCCTGATGGCCGATTTTGGAGCCATGTGGGACGACGCAAACGAATTTTGCGCCGAGTCGGTTTTTGAGAGCAACCAGCTTCCTGAAGGGAAAACCTGGGGTGCATCCTGGCAGGGATACGGAACGAATCTTCCCGCCTTTATTTCTCCTTCCGAATTAAAAGATCCGGCAAAGGTGTTCAAGGGCGGCTGGGGATTTGGCCCGGTACGTCCGGAAACCTATGCCATTTACGAAGAAGGGGATACCCGCCGCGAGGGGTCGATCAATGCCTGGCCGGCAGGTTCCTATGGCGTCCGGTTTCAGGATACCGGACTGTTTATGCGCAAATATGCCGCCCGTGTGGGCTATAACCCTCCTCCGGGCGACCAGGACCTGAATTACACCAATAACCTGCGGATTTTCCGTTATGCCGAAGCCCTGCTGAATTATGCCGAGCTGGTGGGCATGCACGGGCAATCGGAACAAGGGGGTGTATCGGCCCAGACCTGTCTCGACCAGATCCGTGAGCGGGCCTTTGGAGCCAGCGCTTCAATCGCGGTAACTGCGGGCAACATCAAACTGGAACGCCGCCGCGAATTTGTCGGTGAAGGCATGCGTTTCTGGGACCTGATCCGCTGGGGAGATGCGGTTACTACGCTGACCGAGAATAATACGGCCTATAACTCGGTGCGGACTTTCCAGGAATGGATGAAATACCTGCCGATTCCGCAGGCTGAAATGGAGGTAACCAAAGGTACCGAATTTGAGCTGGTACAAAACGGACAGTGGAATTAACAACTTAACTTGAATCAATATGCAACTTAACAAAATAAAATCGGGCCTCCTGGCGATCCTTGCTTTCTCTTTCCTGATTGCCTGTGAACCCCTCGAAAATGACGACCATTCGCTGGGTCTGGCCGATACGGTGACTCCCGATCAGGTGACTTTCAGCTACACGGCGTCTGCGACCAGTGACAATGTCCTCACCTTTACCAATACGTCGGCGATTTCGGCACCCTATTCCATCTTATGGGACCTGGGCGACGGTACGACGAGTAAGGCGGCCAGTCCAACCGGAAAATACCCGCTGAAGGGCGAGTATACCGTATCGCTGACTATTTATACCGCTGACGGAACAGCGGCAACCAAGAGCCAGATCATCCATTTCCCCAACGACGATTTCGGTCTGATCAATACCCCGGTTTACCGTAACCTGACCGGAGGGGTTGAAAATGCGGCAGGAAAAGTATGGGTTTTTGACCAGTACAACAACTTCACTGCCGAGGTTGCCAACGCCTTGTCGGACGATATCCGCGGCCATCTCGGACTTAGTCCGCTGAACAGTTATAACCAGTCGTGGTGGGGAGCAGGCCCGAATGAAAAGAGCATGTGGACCATGTACAGCTTTAAATTCACCTTTATTCAGGAGGGCGTTCAGCTGAAAATAGCCAATTCGGGGCAAGGATACGGCCGGAAGCAACAGGCCGCCAACGGCGGCTTCACACCAACGTCCATCGACGGCGAAGATGCCACGTTTGATTATGCGGGAGGCAATTATAACTTTGCCATCGACGAATCGGGCGAACACCCGAAGCTAACCTTGTCGGGAAATGCCTTCATGGGCTACTACGTCGGTTCTCAGACCTATGATATCATCTACCAGACCGATCAGGTCATGGCATTGCGCGCCCCCAACACCGTTGAAGGGCAGGACTGGGTCTTCATTTATTGCCTGGAAGAGCTGAATGTGGCCGAACCCCCGATTATCAAGGAACCCCGGGCAATGCCGCTCGGCGAAAATTTTGAAAGCCAGACACCGTCGGTGGCCTTTACCGGTGAAGATATGGGAAGCCTGTTCTCATCGTTCTACCAGAACCCGGCCCCCGTCCCGGTCAACACCTCGGCCAAGGTCTTGTTATATGAAAAAACAGGAGCATTTTATTCGAATCTTTCGTACACCACCACCGACTATTTGTTCGACCTGACCACCGTGAATAAAGTCCGGATGAAGGTGTTTATTCCTTCATACAATAATTATACAGACGAGTTTGCCGTGGCCGGCGACTGGATTACCAACAAAAAGCTGTTGCCGCAGGTGTCGGTCAAGCTGCAAAACAGCAGCATGGGCGGGAATGCCTGGCAAACGCAAACAGAAATTGTCAAGGCTGATCTTCAGAAAGACAAATGGCTGGAACTGGAATTTGACTTCAGCAGCGTCAGCAACCGTACCGATTACGATAAGATTGTGATCCAGTTCGGCGCTGAAGGCCATGCCGCCCCGGGAATTTTCTTCCTGGATGATTTCAGCTTTTCGGAATAATTTACAACCTGACCGGACAGTTGCTGAGCAGCTGTCCGGTTTTCATAACGAATGAGAACAATGAGAATGATGGTCCCTTTTTGTATGATCGCGCTGCTGGGTTTTATGGGATGCAGCGGCAACGGCGAGGCGAATACCGATCCGCCTGTGCCGGATCCGGAAACTGAAATTACTGTGAATCCGGGACTGCTTTCCGTTTCTGCAGACGGGGAAACCCGCAGCGTGGTCGTTTCGGCCAATGCCCCATGGTCGGTTGCTTCCGACGCCGCCTGGTGCAGTGTTTCGCCTGCGTCCGGATATAACGGTGAAACCAGCTTAAAGGTAATGGCTCAGGCAAACCGGACAGCAGTTGTTCGCAATGCCACGCTGACGTTTAAAGCCGGATCGTATACCAAAACCTTTGCCATAGGTCAGGAGGCCGGGAGAGAAGAGGATTATGTTCCCGCCGGCTACAATATGGTCTGGCAGGACGAGTTCAATGAAGCTCGTCCCGCCCCCGGAAAAGCGGCGCTGCCGAACACCTCAAGATGGTGGTACGAGACCGGCGCCGGCGGATGGGGCAACAACGAACTGCAAAATTACATCGCTGCGGCCAGCGGAAAAGACACCTGTGCCATGATCTCGGACGGGACCCTGAAAATCATTGCGCGCAAATCGGGAACCGAGGTGCGGTCTGTTCGGATGAACAGTTCACAGAGCTGGACTTACGGCTACTTCGAAGCGCGGCTGAAGCTGCCTGTCGGGAAGGGTACCTGGCCGGCTTTTTGGATGATGCCTAAGAATTTCAAAGCCTGGCCCGATGACGGTGAGATCGACATTATGGAAGAAGTAGGTTACCGTCCGAATTACGTCAGTTCTTCCGTTCACTGCAAAGCCTATTATCATTCCATTGGCACGCAGAAAACGGCTGAAACATATATCGCCACAGCGCAGACCGATTTCCATGTTTATGCCGTGGAATGGACGGACGAATACATAAAAGGCTATGCCGACGGAAAACTGTACTTTGAGTTTCGTAACGACGGAACAGGCAACAAAGACACCTGGCCGTTCAATGCTCCGTTTTACCTGAAGCTGAATCTGGCCTGGGGCGGGAACTGGGGCGGAGCCCAGGGAGTGGACGAATCGTTCCTGCCCGCGGTGTATGAGGTGGACTACGTGCGGGTTTACCAGAAAAACTGACCCTTTTATATCGTAACAAAAAAGCCTGAATCTGTTTAACCGGCGAACGATCGTTCGTCGGTTTTTTTATCGACTAACCCTGCCTGCACCCCGTTAAGGTTTCACAACATCTTTGTGGAAGGCTGAATTCGTTTTTATTTGCAATCCTTAATAAATGCCTTATTTTTAGACTCTGCAAATAATTCGGGTGTGAAGGACTTCCATGAACGGGAAATATTACAAAAACTGGCTGAAGGCGATCAATTTTCCTTTGGACTGGTCTTTCACATCTATCATTCCCGCCTTTATCATTTTGCCTTTCATTACCTGAACGATGAGGAATCGGCTAAAGATGTTGTCCAGGATGTGTTCTCGGCTATTTGGGAAGATCGTGCAAAACTCGCTGACGTAAAAAATCTATCGTCCTGGTTATACTCGGTAACCAAAAATCTGTGCCTGAAAAAAATCGATCAGCTGAAAGTAAAGCAGAAGCATTCCGACTTTTTAAAATACCGGCAGCTAACTGTGATTCAGCTTTCGTTGAACGAACTGGATACCTCTCCCGTCATTTTTGATGAAATGACCAGGATCATTGATCACACCCTTGAAAAATTATCGCCGCAAAGCAGGCGGATTTTTGAACTTAGCCGCTACGAGCATAAAAAGAACGCTGAGATAGCATCGGAACTTAATATTTCAATAAAGACGGTCGAGGCCGGCATTACCCGCGCGTTAAAAGATTTGCGCAAAGCTCTTCGCCACTATCTCCCGCTGTTTATAGCATAGGGCAGAGGGCATGGAGCATGGGGCACAGCGCAGAGAACCCTGTCCTGGCTCCTGGTTCTTATGTCTTACGACTTACGACTTATAACTTTTCCCATAGGGTATTTTCCTTTCAACCGTACTTATTAGCAAATGCCGGAATATGGACAAAGAAAAATTAGAACGGTTTGCTGCCAATTTGGTCACTGAACGTCGTGAAATCGAAGAGATCGTTACCTGGATCGAAGCGTCGCCCGATCATCAAAAGGAATTCAGCCGCATCAAGAATCAGGAAATCTACGCTGGCTTCAGAAACTTTGATAATTTGTCGGGTGGAGCCTGGAAGAATAATTCTCTGCATCCGCCCGTAAGCCGGAAAACCATCGGCCTTCGGGTTCTCCGGTATGCGGCTGTCTTTATCCTGGCCTTCTTATTGGGAGGTTTTTCGCTGTTTATGCTCAGGAATAATCCGGACGACGGGAAGACGGCCTTCAACGAAATCATTGTTCCTGCCGGTGAAAGTTCGGAAGTTATCCTGGCCGACCGGACGCATGTTTGGCTGAATTCGGGAGCCCGGATGCGTTACCCCTCGAACTTCCGGGGAAAGACCCGGGAAGTAAACCTGATCGGGGAGGCCTTTTTCGAGGTAAGCCGGGATGAAGAAAAGCCATTTCATGTGGTAACACCCGGCCTCACCGTAGATGTGCTGGGGACCAGTTTCAACATAGAGGCCTTTGATCAGTCAAGCTTCACCAACGTGACGCTGGTAGCGGGAAAGGTAAAGCTGGAAAACCCTCAGGGAGACGTGCTGGCTGTTCTTTCACCCCATGAAAAAGCGAGTTACGATACGGGAACAGGAGAAGTTGAAATAACAAAAGTCAATACAAGTCTTTACACCTCGTGGAAAGAAGGGATCATTTTTTTTAAGGATGAAAAGCTGGGTGACATTGCAAAAAAAATTGAGCGGTGGTACAGTGTGAAAATTGTTTTTGATGATATACAGGTCAGGGATCTGAAATTTACCGGCTCAATTCTTAAAAACAAGCCTGTTGATCAGATCATGGAAATTTTAAAATATACTTCCGGGGTAGACTATTCGATCGATATCCGCGAACAGCAACCCAATATGATTCATTTAAAAAGCATGCCTATGAGATAGAATAGACACAAGTATCAAGACACAAGACAAAGAAAGAATAAGGAGCGTGGCTTTAGAGTAAAGATTAAAAAAAGCCGGAAAATACGTCGAATATTTCCCGGCCTGCACTAAAAGAACAGCATGTTCCTTTAACGATTTAGAATTTTATTTCTTCCCCCCGGAAGACAATTATTAATCCTAAACAGAACAAATTTATGAAAAAAAGAATGATTTATTGTAATTGGCAACAATTACGCAAACTATTGAGGATGATGAAACTTACGCTTATACTGACTTTTCTGGGCCTGGTGCAAGCTTTTGCAGGGACGGTCAATGGACAAACAAGCCGGCTCGATCTGAAAGTAAACGGAACACTGGAACTGATCCTGGGGAAAATCGAGGATCAGACCGACTTCCACTTCTTTTACCGCAGCGAAGAGATCGATCTGACGCAAAGTTTTAAGATTGATGTTGAAGGTGGAACTGTTTTTGAGATTTTGGATGACATTCTGCCCAAAGCAAATCTCACCTACCAGGTCTTTGATAAGTACATTGCCATCAGTGCTTCGAAACAATCACCGGCCCTGCAGCAAAATCAGATGTCAACACAACAGCAGAAGATCACAGGAAAGGTCACCGACAAAGCGGGAATGCCCATGCCTGGAGTATCGGTGGTAATTAAGGGAACAGCGGGAGGAACGGTGACCGACGCCGGCGGGAATTTCTTCCTCAGCAGGGTTTCACATGATGCCACGCTCATCTTCTCGTTTGTGGGCATGAAAACACAGGAAATTTTGCCGGAAGGCAAAACAACGCTATCTGTTTTGATGGAGGAGGAAACCTTCGGACTGGAAGAGGTGGTTGCAATCGGTTACGGAACACAAAAACGGGCTAACCTCACCGGGGCGATCGATCAAATAAATGCCAATGATATTGCCATCCGCCCATCACCCGATATTATTCTTTCGCTCCAGGGTTTGATGCCTGGCCTCAATATTCAGCCCAATACCGGAGATCCCCGGGCCACTCCCGACATCAACATCCGGGGCTTTAACTCGATAAACGGAGGAAGCCCCCTTGTTCTGGTAGATGGGATAGAGGGAGAACTGGAACGTGTTAATCCCTCCGACATTGAAAGTGTCACCGTGCTGAAAGATGCGGCGTCGGCGGCTATTTACGGGGCCAGAGGTGCTTTCGGTGTGATCCTGGTAACCACCAAAAAGGGGAAAGAAGGCGAAATTAAAATCAACTACTCCAATAACTTCGGGTGGACCACCCCGACCACGCGAACCGACTACATCTCAGACCCCTACCTCTACGGAAAGACTGTAGACGATGCGCTGTGGGGATATAACGGAACCACCTATACCGGATATGACGAGGAGGACTGGGAGAAAATTAAAAAAGTTTCGACCGGTGAAATAGAACCTTTTCACGAAATCATGCCAAACGGAAATGCCAAGTTCTTCTACAAAACCAATTGGTATGATTATCTTTTCAGGAAATGGACACCCACACAAAACCATAATATCTCCGTTTCGGGAGGTAACGAAAAACTCAAAGGATACCTGTCGGGACGTTACTTCAAGACCGGGACGATCGAAGACATTGCCGACGGACATTTAGCTCGTTACAACCTGAATGGAAATCTGAGCTTCAAGGTAAACGACTGGCTCGAAATATCAGATAAAATACAGCTCAGTACCAACGACGAGCTGACTTACGGAGGTTATAAAGGTGATTGGTACGATCTTTTCAACAGCAGCGTCACCATGTATTTTTTATTTCCTTTTGAACCCAATTTTATAAATGGTATTCCTTTCGATAAAAACGGAGCGGGTGCAGGGGCAGCGCTCGAATCGGAAGCTTATTGGAAGCGAAACTACAACGAACAGATCGTTAACACCTTCAGCGCAACGCTCACCCCGGTCAAAGACCTGGTGGTGAATTTTGACTACAGCAACAAAATTTATCACACGCAAAGCACGAACCGCCTCACCAACTTCGATTACATGACCGGAGCCAGGCTGACGGCGCAGACCGTGGGACTGAACAGGCTTACTGAAAGCCGGGGCCGAAGCCATTACAATGCCATGAACCTCTATGCCACCTATACCAAAAATGTTGGGAAAAACCATCATTTTAAGCTCCTGGCCGGTTATAACCAGGAAGAGTATGAAGCAGATAACATACTTGGGGAACAGGGCAATCTGCTCTCATCGGAACTAAGTAATCTCAGTCTGGGCACGGAGCTGTTAAGGGCCAGTGGCTCTGCAAGCTTATGGGCCGTAAAAGGTATTTTCGGACGATTCAACTACGACTATAAAGACCGGTATTTACTGGAAGTCAATGGCCGCCGCGATGGGTCTTCCCGTTTTCCGAGACAAAGCCGCTGGGGCTTCTTTCCTTCGGTGTCGGCCGGATGGAGGATGAGTCGCGAGAAATTCTGGGAACCCATGAAAAACGTCGTCAGCTCGCTGATGCTGAGAAGCTCGTACGGGAAGCTTGGCAACCAGAGTGTGGGTCTCTATACCTTTGCCCAAACCATGAATAATTCACTGAGCAACTGGCTGATCGACGGAAACAAACCCAATTATGTGGGCGTACCTGCTCCGCTCCCCCGCGTCGTTTCATGGGAAGAAACATCAACACTGGGGTTCGGCGCTGACCTCGGATTCCTGGATAATAAGCTGAAAGCCTCGTTCGACTGGTATGAAAAGCAAACCACGGGAATGTACCTGCGGGGAGAACCATTACCGTCTGTTTTTGGAGCCTCCGAACCTAAGGAAAACATTGGCGGGTTGAGCAACAAAGGTTTTGAGTTCAGCCTGGGCTACCAAACAAAATTCGATGTGAAAGGCTCGCCTTTGAAAATAAAAGCGAATGTGAGCGTAAGCAACTTCATCGCGAAAATCACAAAATACCCGAACCCGCAGGGGGTTATGAGCGACTATTGGGAAGGACAGCGCCTGGGCGAAATCTGGGGCTACCACATTGACGGACAATTCCAGACCGACGAAGAAGCCAAGGCCTACCAGGCAAGTTTTTCAAATCCCACCAAAAGTCTCGGACAGGTGTATAAATATATCGTTAACACCGTTCAAAACAACGAATGGAAAGGCTTAAAAGCCGGTGATGTCAAGTATGTTGACTCGGATAATGACGGAGAAATCAGTAAAGGAAACAACACGCTAGAAGATCATGGCGATTTAAAGGCGATCGGGAATGCCCTGCCTCAGTTCCCCTTCGGGTTTAGTTTCTCAGCCGACTGGAAAGGATTTGATCTTTCGCTGGCCGGCGCCGGTGTGATGCGTCAGGACTGGTACCCGAACGGCGATTTGTACTGGGGATTCTATTACCGTCCCTACTTGTCATTCATACGGAAAGACCTGCTGGATGAGGCCTGGAGCCCCGAAAATACCGGAGGTAAGTATCCGCAAAAATACAGGGGATATGCCGCATTGGGCGCAAACCGATCGTTAGGAGAGATCAATGACTATTATCTCACCAATCTGGGCTATCTGCGCATAAAAAACCTGACCATCGGGTATACCATTCCTCAACGGATAACGCGAAAAGCGCACATTGATAACCTCAGGGTTTATTTCAGTGGCGAGAACATTTTAACCTGGAGCTTCGGAAATCTGACCCGGTACGTGGATCCTGAACAGGCCGGTTCGGGGATCAATCTCTCGAACCCGGGAGGTGCGGCCAACATGAATACCGGAGATGAGTGGACCGATTATCCGCTGGGAAAAACCTTCTCTTTTGGGGTGAACGTAACGTTATAAACAGTGTATTTGAATTTATTAAAAGAAAAAAGATGAAAAGAAAATATATCCCTCTGGTAGTTGCCCTGGCAGGCGTCCTTTTCCTGGGCTGTGAAGATAACTATCTCGACAGGCCACCAAAAGACAGGTTAGATGCCGAAACTTTTTTCGTCAATGCCAAAGACCTCGAAGTTTACACGAATGGTTTTTATCAGAACATGTTTCCTGCCCCTCACTCGTACGAATCGCTCGATGACGCTGACGATAATATCGTACCGCTGATCGTAAGGGACCGCGTAAAAGGGACCAGAATCGTTCCCGTTCCCCGCGGCAGTGAAGGTTGGTCGTGGAACGAACTTCGCTCAATCAATTTCTTCCTGCAGCATTATCATCGGTGCGAAGACCTGCAGGCCAAAAAGAAATATGGCGGTATTGCCCGCTTTCACCGGGCCTTCTTCTATTACAACAAGGTAAAAACCTATGGTGATGTCCCCTGGTATGGAAAAGTACTCGAAGCCGGCGATGAAGATCTTTACAAGGCCCGTGACACAAGGAAATTGGTGATGGACTCGGTTCTCGCCGATCTGAATTACGCGGTAGAGAACATCCCTGCAGAAGTAAGGCTAAACACCATTACCAAATACACGGCTCTGGCACTGAAGGCCCGTATCTGCCTGTTCGAAGGAACCTTTCGAAAGTACCACGCTCTGGGAGACCATCAGAAATTCCTCAACGAAGCCGTTTCGGCAGCAGAACAACTGATTAATTCGGGAGCATACAGGGTTTTCACCACCGGCGGTGCGAATGGTTCATACCGTGAATTGTTTGCCCGGAATAACCAGACAACAACGGAGACTATTCTGGCCCGCGACTACGACAACGAGTTTATCAGGCACTCCCTTGGATACATGATGACGGCTCCGACAGCCGGGGCCTGGGGTGTAACCAAAGACCTAATAAACAGCTATTTGATGAAAGATGGAAGCCGCTTTACCGATATTCCGGGATATGACAAAATGGGCTTTTACGACGAAATGCAGAACCGTGACCCGCGGTTGACGCAAACCACTGCCGGACCCGATTTTACGGCTTATGGCGAAACGGTGCGCGAGCCTGTTAACCTGAGTGCTACCACAACCGGATACCGGGTCATCAAAGCCCTTCCCGAAAGAAGGCAATGGGCCACCATGAGCGCTTACAACGACATCATTTACTTCCGGTATGCAGAAACACTGCTGGTTTATGCTGAAGCAAAGGCAGAACTCAACACGCTGACACAGACAGACCTGGACCTGTCGGTTAATAAATTACGCGACCGGGTAGCAATGCCTCATCTGACGCTCACCGATGCTAACGCTTCACCCGATCCTTACCTGGCCGCTCAGTATCCAAATGTGGATCAGGGTGCGAACAAGGGCGTGATCCTGGAAATTCGCCGGGAACGACGGATTGAACTTTTCAATGAAGGTCTGAGGTGGGACGATCTGATGCGCTGGAAAGAAGGGAAAAAACTAGAAAAACCCATGCTGGGGATTTATTTCTCCGGATTAGGTTCGTTCGACTTCAACAACGACGGGAAAACAGATGTCTATCTTCATAACGGGAATGCCTCGGGGGCACCGGCAGGTACGCCGACCATCATCGATATCCGGCAACGGCCGTTAACCGGCGGAACGTCGGGTAACCTGAATCCCTTCCGTGAAACGGTAACGTTTGTCGAAAACAAGGATTACTATTACCCGATTCCGGTCGAAGATCTGAACCTGAACGAAAATCTGGTTCAGAATCCAGGATGGGAATAACGCGTCATAATTGAAAAAACGTCTCATCGCCCCCTTTTCGGGGGCGATGAGACGCAAAATTGTATCCAGCTAATTTATAATGACAAACAGATGAACCTTATTAATCATTTAGCTTCCCTGTTGCTCCTGACAGGTATGATCTCGACAGGCTGTCTGGGGAAAGACGATCTGCCGGAAAAGGAATCATTGACCGATACGGAAAGAATAGCAGCAATCGAATGGAAAACAAAGGAGATCAGGGAGGGAATCAAGCTAAAAACTGCCAGCTTTAACCTTTTTGATTCACCCCAGTCCGTGTTCATGGTTGAAATTGACACGGCCAAAGCCGATGTCAGCTATTTTGTGGGCATGCCCGAAAACCTTGCAGCGACCAGCTCCCAGGCAGTCATTCAAAATGCGGTTGTTGCCGTCAACGGTTCCTATTTTCATATGCAGGAAGGTTACAGCCGGCATTTTGTTAAAATAGACAGCAAGGTTGTTGCCCAAACGGAGGAGCGGGAATTCAGTACCCGGGCAACCGGCGTCATCACCGTGACCCGTAATCGTATCGACATATCAACATGGAACAAAGAGAAAGAAATTCAGGATGGCGGAAACGCCGAACATGCGGTGGTTTCAGGACCATTGGTTGTCGACGAGGGTGAGAATATGCCCATGTGGGACAACTCGTTTGTCCACGCCCGGCATCCGCGTTCGTTCGCCGCATTTTCAAAGGGACGCCTCCTGCTGGTTGCGGTTGACGGGAGAGCACCGGAACGGGCCGCAGGAATGAGCCTCGTTGAAATCAGGATATTCGCCCGGGAATTGGGCTGCACCGATGTGATCAACCTCGATGGCGGCGGGTCGACCACCCTCTACGTGAAAGGCGAAAAAAATAACGGCGTGGTCAATGTCCCGTCCGACGGGACCGAACGCCCCGTGAAGAGTATCTTTTATATCACACAAGATGAGAACTGAGAAAACAAAAAGAATCATCCTTGCGGCATTCTTACTTGTTTCTTGTTTTAGCTTCGATTCCACCGGACAGGATGTAAAGACGCCGTTAAAATATACGCGTGGAGAAAGCCTTACGGTTTCGGGGCGGCCTCCATTTACAAGACCCGGTCATTTTCACCGCATCGATTCGTTGGATTTCACAAACCTGCCTCAGGGAGTAAAGAATTCCTCCTCCCATTCGGCTGGTCTGAATATCATTTTTAAAACCGACTCCCGGTGCATCGGCGTGAAATGGAACCTTCGGAAATATAACACAAGAGCGAATATGACCCCCATCGCGGTAAACGGACTGGACCTCTACGGATGGAATGGCCGGTCATGGCAGTTTGTGACTTCTGCGGCCCCGGTCCCGGGATCGGAGAATAACACCGCAACCCTGATTAATAATCTCGACGGGGAGATGCGCCATTACCGGGTTTATTTGCCCCTTTACGCGGAACTGACCGGGATTGAAATCGGAGTCACTGAAGGGAGCGCAATAGCACCGGCCGATCCGGAATATCTGCCAGTGAAAAAAGTTGTGATTTACGGATCGAGCATCACCCAGGGAGCATCAGCTTCGAGACCAGGGATGGCTTATCCTTCGGTCATCTCCCGTAGACTGAACGTCGAAACCTTTAATTTGGGATTTAGCGGAGCGGCAAAGATGGAAATCGAAATGGCCGGCATTATGGCCAAAATACCAGCCGATTCATACATACTCGACTGCGTGCCCAACACCTCTCCGGCACAACTTGTTGAAAGGGCGCTTCCCTTTATCAGGAAATTGCGGCAATTAAGACCCGACACCCCGATCCTCATGGTAGAAAGTATCTTCCGGGAACATGGAAACTGGGATCACGCCGTTGGTGCTCGCGTCCGTCAACAAAACAAGTCGTTTAAAGACGTTTATGAACAACTGGTTTCTGAAAACTTTAAGCAGATCTATTACCTCTCTGCCGATAAGCTTACCGGTTCGGATCATGAAGCAACGATTGACGGGACGCACCTGACGGATCTGGGGCAGGTAAGGATGGCCCGGCAGATAAAGCCAAAAATCAGTGCCATTCTCCAATTACCGGCATGCACACGATCTGGTTTCTGATCGATACGGGCTAAAACAAAAGAGAGCGATATCGCTCTCTTTATAAAGGCTCTTCTATTTTACAGGTCCGTACGGCTTGTTGCACGGACTTTTTTTACTCCGATAAATTTGCTTTGAGGAACTCGCGGTTGAGGCGGGCGATGTGGGTGATGGAAATGTTTTTGGGGCATTCCACTTCACAGGCGCGGGTGTTGGTGCAACCGCCGAATCCGAGTTCGTTCATCTTCGCAACCATGTTTCGGGCGCGTCGTTTCGCTTCGATCTTTCCCTGGGGCAGTAAAGCCAGTTGGCTCACCTTAGCCGATACGAACAACATAGCCGATGCATTTTTGCAGGCAGCCACACAGGCACCGCAACCGATACAGGCAGCAGCATCCATCGCCTCGTCGGCATCTTCCTTAGGGACCGGAATGGTATTGCCATCGGGAACACCACCGGTGCTGACCGAGACATAACCGCCTGCGGCAATGATCTTGTCAAATGCGGAACGGTCGGTGATCAGGTCTTTGATAATCGGGAAAGCAGCCGCGCGCCAGGGTTCGATGGTTACGGTTTCGCCATCCTTAAACTTACGCATGTGCAGCTGGCATGTTGTCACATCATCGTCGGGCCCGTGCGGACGTCCGTTGATATAGAGCGAACACATGCCGCAAATCCCTTCCCGGCAATCGTGGTCAAATGCAACAGGCTCCTTGTTCTCGCTGATGAGTTGTTCATTCAGAATATCCATCATTTCAAGGAAGGAAGACTCGGTCGATATGTTGCTGACTTTGTAAGTTTCGAAACGGCCCTTTTCTTTGGGGCCATTCTGACGCCAAACTTTAAGCGTGAGATTTATTGATTTTTCCATGATTGATCTCCTTTTAAGCCATTACTTGTAATTACGCTGAACCATTTTCACACTTTCATAAACCAGCTCCTCTTTGAGTAGCTCCGGTTCGGCTCCTTCACCCTTGTATTTCCAGCACGAAACATAGGCGAATTCATCGTCGCGGCGTAAGGCTTCACCTTCGCCGGTCTGGTATTCTTCGCGAAAATGCCCGCCGCACGATTCAGCGCGGTCGAGTGCATCGCGTGCCATCAATCCGCCAATTTCAATGAAATCGGCCAGCCTGCTGGCTTTTTCAAGTTCAATGTTCATGCCGTTCAGGGTACCCGGAATACGGACGTTGGTCCAGAATTCATTTTTAATGGCTTTCAGTTTTTCAATGGCGGCCTTAAGTCCTTCCAAGTTTCGGGCCATCCCTACGAAATCCCACATGATCAGCCCCAGTTCTTTGTGAATACTGTCGACCGAACGTTGTCCCTTAATGTTGATCAATCGCTCAAAACGGTCTTTCACAGCTTTCTCGGCTTCGGCAAATTCCACCTCGTTGGTGGTCATCCTTGGCGTGCGGATTTCGTCGGCCAGATAATTTTGAATCGTATTCGGAAGTACAAAATAGCCGTCGGCCAGTCCCTGCATCAATGCCGATGCCCCGAGACGGTTTGCACCGTGATCGGAGAAGTTGGCTTCACCGCAGCAGAACAAGCCTGGAATATTGGTTTGCAATTCATAATCGACCCAAAGACCGCCCATCGTATAATGGATAGCCGGGTAGATCATCATCGGGGTTTCATAGGGGTTTTCATCGACGATCTTCTCGTACATCTGGAAAAGATTGCCATAGCGTTCTTCGATCACCTTTTTGCCGAGGCGCTCAATGGCATCTTTAAAGTCGAGGAAAACAGCCAGTCCGGTTGAGTTCACTCCAAACCCGGCATCGCAGCGTTCCTTGGCAGCACGTGAAGCCACGTCGCGGGGAACCAGGTTGCCGAAAGCCGGATAACGGCGTTCGAGGTAATAATCGCGGTCTTCCTCTTTAATGGCGGTTGGTTTGAGTTTACCTTCGCGGATCGCTTTGGCGTCTTCCTGCTTTTTGGGCACCCAGATCCGGCCGTCGTTACGCAGCGACTCTGACATCAGGGTCAACTTGCTCTGGAACTCGCCGTGAACAGGGATGCAAGTCGGGTGGATCTGTGCCATACAGGGGTTGGAAAACCAGGCGCCGCGGTGAAAAGCTTTCACTGCTGCAGATCCGTTCGAACCCATAGCGTTGGTCGATAAAAAGAATGTATTTCCATAGCCGCCCGTAGCCAGGACAACCGCGTGACCAAAATGGCGTTTCAATTCGCCGGTGACCAGGTCGCGTGTGATAATACCCCGGGCTTTCCCGTCAACCAAAACGATATCGACCAGTTCGGTGCGGGTGTGCATTTCAACAGAACCTGCGTTTACCTGGCGCATCAGCGCCTGGTAGGCGCCCAGCAGCAACTGCTGACCGGTCTGGCCACGTGCGTAAAATGTACGGCTTACCTGCGCACCACCAAACGACCGGTTGTCGAGCAGGCCGCCGTATTCACGGGCAAAGGGAACACCTTGTGCCACGCACTGGTCGATGATGGCATTGCTCACTTCGGCCAGACGGAACACGTTGGCTTCGCGGGCGCGGTAGTCGCCCCCTTTAATGGTATCATAAAACAAGCGGTAGACCGAGTCCCCGTCGTTGGGGTAATTCTTCGCCGCATTGATCCCGCCTTGCGCGGCAATGGAGTGCGCCCGGCGCGGGGAATCCTGTATGGTAAAGTTCTTTACCTTAAAGCCCATTTCACCAAGTGATGCCGCAGCAGAAGCTCCAGCCAGCCCGGTACCGACCACGATAACGTCGATTTTTCTTTTGTTGGAGGGGTTCACCAGTTTCTGGTGAGCCTTATAATTTGACCATTTATCAGCCAATGGCCCTTCAGGTATTTTTGAATTGATGTGGCTCATATTCTGTGTTTCCATTAAAATTTAATCATAAAATACAAAGGAATGATCGAAAAGCCGGCAGCGACGATAAAGGCAAAAATCTGCCCGATAACCTGCAGCCGGGGCATCCAGTTCTTATTGCTGAACCCGAGGGTATGAAAAGACGACCAGAAACCATGGCTGAGATGCAAACCCAGCAGAATCCCTCCAAGTATGTACACGATACCGTATAAGGTGCTCGATTTAAATAATCCTGAAACCAGCATATAGGTATCGTGCATGGCAACGCCGTCTATTTCGGTCGACAGCATCGTTTCATAATTAAATTTAATGACGTAATAAAAGTTCATGATGTGAATCACCAGAAAAACCAGAACCAGGGCTCCTAAAATTAACATGTTACGTGAAGCCCAACTGCTCGAATAGGAGGCGTTAGACGCAGCATAGCGGACAGGACGCGCTTTGTAATTTTGGTAGCTCACATAAAAAGACCAGATAATGTGAACCAGAAATCCCAGGGCCAGGACCGGCTCCATGATTTTGATAAATGGATTTGTTGCCATGAAGTTTGCACCCTGATTGAATAATTCACCACTGTCGTCAAAAATCAACAACAGATTCACTCCCAGATGCACACAAATGAACAGCATCAGGAAGATTCCCGAGATGCTTACGATGAATTTCCTTCCGATAGCGACAGTCAGAAAATTGCTCATAGGATAACCGTTTATATTAATAAATTAACTATTTTCAAAAGCACCACAAAAGTAGGTCTATGCCTCTTTTGAACAAACAAAACACACCCGAAATTACTTAATTTAAAATGTTTCTAAGCATTTTTTAGATAAAAAACAGGCAAAACATTGGACATGTTGTCATTAATAAGGCGGGCCGTGTAAAATATTCGTTAACTGTTCGATTTAACTGACCCGATCCTGGTGATTGAGGTGGTCTAAAGCAACTGGTGTTCCGATGCAATACGGATAAGCGCCGGGGCATTGCTCACTTCGAATTTCTGCATCAGGTTACGCCGGTGAGTTTCTACGGTAAGCGGGCTGATGAAAAGCTGATCGGCCATTTCTGTAGTCGTATTTCCGGCGGCAATAAGTTTAAGAATTTCCTTTTCGCGCCGGGTGAGCCGTGGTGTGATTTTTAATTCCCTTAGGTCCGGCTGCGCCAGTACTTGCTGAACGTCGCGGCTCAGAACCAATTTCCCGCTCAGGGCATCGGTGATGCAATGCATTAATTCTTCGGTCGATGCATTTTTTAAAATATAACCCGACGCACCGTTTTGCAGCATCCGGGTAATCATGCTGCGCTCATTATTATTGCTGATGGCAATGATCCGGGAAAACGGACTGATCTTCTTTATTTCGCTGCAAAGATCAATCCCGCTCAAATCCGGCAGATTAATATCGAGCAGGACAATATCCGCGTCATGGCCGGACAAAAAGTCGAGGCTATCCTGCGCACTGGTGAAACAACCTGTGACGGTCAATCCCTTAAGGTCCTTCAATAAGTAACGAAAACCCTGTAAAACGAGCGGGTGGTCGTCAATGATGATGATACTTATGTTATGATCCTGCTGCATTTACTAACGCCTCTATATTAACAATGGTGCCTTCACCGGGTACCGAATGAATATCCAGTTTTCCTTTTAAAAACTCAACCCGGTTTCGAATGTTGGAAAGGCCTGTCCCTTTTTTAGTTCCGGGTGCATCCGGATTAAAGCCTTTCCCGTCGTCTTCGACTGTTATAACAAACATATTTCCGTTCTGACTGCATTGCAGCAAAATATTACCGGCGTCTGCATGCCGGATAGCATTGCTCAAAAGTTCCTGAATAACGCGAAAAATCATTATTTGTTCGGTTTGCAGGATGTCATTTTGAAGACCATACGCCTGAAATTCGATGTTCAGTCCGGTCGTCTGAAGCGAAGCACAAAGGTCTCTCAATGCCGGTTCGAGGCCGAATTGCAGAAGCGTTTCGGGCATCATATTACGCGCAATACGGCGCAATTCGTTGACCGACTGGTCAAGTTGTGTAATTACTTTATACAGTTCCATATCTGGTTTTTGTTGCTCTTCTTTACCTGCAATGGTTGAAAGTTTCAATTTTATTCCGGCGAGCATGCCGCCTAATCCATCGTGCAAATCCTTAGCCACCCGGCTGCGTTCGATCTCCTGTCCCTCCAGCATGGCGTTATAAACCCGCAGTTGCTGTGCCTGCTCAATCTCCTTCAGTTTCTGTTCATGCTCTTTCTCCTGTTCTTTCATTTTCCGCATTTTGCTGAGGTAGAGCATATACACAATCAGCAAAAGCAGAAACAGGATGAGCACACCACTAATTAACAAGTACTTAAAGATCTGATTTCGTTCAAGGATCAATTGTTGTTGTTTCGCTTTTTCTTCCAGAAAGGAGATTTCCTTTTCTTTTTTTTCAGTCTGGTATTTAACTTCAAGCGCCGCAATTTCGGATTTGGTGCTGGCTATAAAGAAGCTGTCGGCCACAGTTGTATACTGCTTTAACCAGTCGTATGCTGCCGACGGGTTACCAAGCCTGGCCTCGACCTGTGCGAGTTCATAGAGAATTGTCATCCTGTTTTTGGTGAGCGGCATGATTCTTTGCAGGTCGTTCACCTTTAAAAGTACCCGCTTGGCAGCCTGATAATTCCGTTGCCTATTGTAGGTTTTATATTCCTGAAAAAGGATGACGACCTCCTGGTAAGGCATATTGAGGCGGCCGGCAAGTGCGATCCCTTTCTCAAAACTGCTGATCGCCGCCTGCCATTGCTCAAGCTTCGCATAGAACATTCCTTCCACCTCGTAGTAAGCGGGAAGGTACGACGACTCCGGATTAGGGGAAAGGATTCGGGCTGCACTGTCCAGGCAAGACTTTGCCGCCTCGTAGTTTTCGATGAAAATATAAGTCTTGGCGGCATGGATATAACAATCGGCCAGTTCGGCGTAGTCTTTTCCGGCCGACGTTAAGGTGGTAATGGCACGGTGGTAATATCCCAGCGCTTTATCATATTCCTTGTGATTCATGAAAATGAGGCCTACGTTCATCAGATTTATCGCCACTAATGTGCTGTCGCCCGATCTGGCGGCCAGGGGGATGGCCTTGTTCAGCAAAATATCGGCATAGGCCTTATCATCATCTTTCTTTTGCTCAAGGACACCGTAGTTATTCCAGAGGCGCGCACGGTATAAAAATGCACGTGGAGTAACATATGCCTGCAATAATTTTTCCGCAAGCATATATTCTCTCTGGCTTAACGCGGGATCAAAATCAAAATAAACTCCACCAAGGTAAAAATGGTATAGCCCCAGATAAAAGTTATCATGGCCGCATAAGGGCAGGGACTGCCTGGCATATTGCAAGGCTGTAGCAGTATCTCTGGCCGACCAGTAATCGGTCAGTAAAAAAAGAAGGTTTGCTTTTGCCGTATCCGTCTGAGCCGATCGCAATAAGCCTTGCAGGCTGTCGGGATAATGCCGGTCATCGACCGGATGCTGCGCGTTGCTGCTCAAAGCAAGACCCGCCAACAAGAGCAGACAACCGATTCTTATGATTATTTTTGATGCCACTGATATCAATTTTTGCCGTATTGCCGTGTGGGTATTTCTCCTCCAGGCTGTTTCGTCTAAAATAGTGCATTAGCGCGTTACATGAAATACCGGAAAACCAGTAGAAAAATTTCACGGAATAACAGGATTGCTTTCATCTGCAAAATCCCGTCATTTTGTATAGCAAAGGAAATTGACAATTAATCATTTATAAATTTTATGCAGATGAAAAAGAAATCTTTGATTTATGTGTTATCGGTACTGGTTCTACTGTTTCTTATTCCCGAGAAATCGGAGGCCCAGGCCACAAGCGGCAGTTCTTACGTCAACTCCGCGGGTATGCGTATTGAATTTGGCAGTACATACGGCACATTGGCCGGCTTGAACGGAAAGCATTTTTTTGACGAGATCAATGCGGCAGAAGCTCAGATACTTTTTGGAGACGGCTTCACTTTAGTCGAAGTTGAATACCAGTATCACGGGGATATCCCCAATGCGGCCGGGCTGAAGTGGTATTTCGGTTTCGGTCCCGGTTTTGCTTTCGGGAATGACCAGACCGATGTTTTGCTGCGCCTGATGTCGGGATTGGATTATAAGGTAAAAGACGTCCCGCTGAATATCGTTTTTGACTGGCGGCCGGCTTTTATTGTGACACACGAAACCGATTTTAATGCGGCAAGGTTTGGTGTTGCCTTTCGGTATGCCTTTTAATATGATCTGACAGGTTGGCGGACAGCTAACCTGCCTGAAGGACATACTGAACAACACGGAACGAATATGTCGACCCCGCAAAGCAAGGGTCTGTTAAACAGAAAGGGATATTACGACAAAACCAAAGAAGCGAATTTTCTTTGGTTTTGTTTTTCCCGCTGAACCAACAAGTTGATTCCCGGAAGAAAATAGATGGTTTTTTTTGAATAACCCGGGTTTTTCCTATTTTTGCACCGGTTTCGGGATCACCATGATCCCAAATTAAGACCGGGTTCCATAGTTCAACGGATAGAACGACAGTTTCCTAAACTGTAGATCTGGGTTCGATTCCCGGTGGGACTACCAGAGAAGAAATTAATTTCAGCTAAAAGCACTTAAATTCAATGATTTAAGTGCTTTTTTAATGCAGCTAAATTCCTTAGGTGAACCTTTTGATATTTTAACAACCAGGAGCAAGTTTTTAGGTTTGAGTAACGGACAGGGATTCCTGGAGGTTTTCGATTCGATAAAATATACAGGCCCATAAAAAGCAGTTCCAGTCTCCGGTTGTAAAAGATTTGAATAATGCGCCTTTCTGAAGCTTCATAGTTATCGGAATTAATTTTAGATTCCCGGTTAATAAATCGCAAAATGCTATTTGTTTTTAAATATATCTTTGCAGATTATTTGAATCGATGGAGAAAATAAAAACAAATATTGAACTCCTGCTTCTGCTAAAGAAAGGAGATATGGCTGCTTTCAATGCCATTTATAATAAATACTGCTATAAAATACATGAATTTGTGTTCATGTATTTAAAGCAGGAAGAAGATACAGAAGAAATTGTCCAGGAAGTTTTTGTGAAAATCTGGGCGTCCAGAGATAAAATTGATGTTTATTCTTCCTTCGAATCTTTCCTGTTTACAATTGCATACAATGCCACTATCAGTTTATTACGCAAGAGAGTCAGTGAAAAAAAATCAAAGGAATATTTAAAATCCTTACAGCAACTCGACGCCGCAGACCAGGTAATTGATGAAATTCAATTTAAAGAGTTAAATCAAAAAGTTCAGTCCTTATTAGCCAACTTAAGCGCTCGCCAGAAAGAGATTTATCTCTTAAGCAGGGAAGACGGCCTGTCCCACAAAGAGATAGCGCAAAAGCTAAAAATTTCTGAAAATACCGTAAATAACCACCTGGTAACAACCCTAAGATACCTCAGATCTCACATTGATAACAACCTTTCGGTCAATCTATTATTTTTTTGCCTTTTTTTGTAAGAAAGAAATTTCAATTTTTATTAGTTGTCTTTTTTTTATCAAGCGTAATATAACCGATTGGGTTTTCATTGATCTGCTTTGGTTTGTTTTGGGATACCCCTGTGTTTTGATGTCGTTTTTTTTTAATAAGACAGGTGAAGAACATGTTACGCCGAAACGCCCTCAGATATGATCATAACTTCCAGCAATATGGAGTTTCATAGACCCATAAAAACAAATTATCAATGAAAAAACAATTACTTATAAAATATCTGAATAACAGATGTACTGATAAAGAGTTTGATGAAATTGTCTCCTGGATTAAAACGGAAGCGGAAAGTAATGACGCAAAAAGATGGAGCTACGATCAATGGAAATCGCTGGAGCCTGATATGAAAATGAAAGATGAGAAAAAATACAACGCATTGCTCTACAAAATCCACTATGAAATAAATCTGAACAACAGAAATGTTGAAGACAATACCCGCATCCTACCAAGGGTTAAAAATTGGTTAAGCCGTGTAGCGGCAATCCTGGTTCTACCTTTATTGGGCATTGTTTCCTATATGCTTATAAACGGCAATTTTCAGGTAAATAGATATGCCGACATGACAGTTGATTCCCTGGAAATTATCGCCCCCATCGGCTCAAGGACCGTAGTGCAATTATCAGATGGAACAGAAGTAAATCTCAATTATGGCAGTAAAATCAAGTACCCCCGAAACTTTGGAGATACACGTGAAATTACATTGTCAGGTGAAGGCTATTTTGATGTTGCTCACGATCCCAGCAGACCGTTTATCGTAAAAACAGGAAAATTGAATGTAAAAGCGGTGGGTACAGAATTTAACGTATGCGCTTATCCTGATGACAAGACGATAGAAACAACCCTGATAGAAGGCAAGGTCGTCATCGAAAAGGCAGTACAGGATGAGAAAAGTGAAACTGTAAGGACGATGGCCCCGGGGCAGCATCTGACATATGACCGGAGATCCGGCGCAGTTTCATCAACCAACGGTAATATAGGCAAATATATCGCATGGAAAGATGACAAGTTGGTTTTTGATAACGAGCCCATTGCTAAGATGGCTGAAAAACTTGGACGAATGTTTAATGTTGAATTTGAAATAGCAGACAATGTAAAGGATTTCTCTTATACGGTTACCTTTTCAAACGACCCGCTCGGACTTATTCTTGATTTAATGGAAGAAACAGCTCCCATAAGATACACTGTTTTGCCCCGAAAGAAACAGCCTGACGGCACCTTCTCAAAACAAAAAATAAAAATAGAAAAGCGATAAATCTAATTTATAAAATAACGCCTATGGCATAAAAAAAGAATTGAAATAAGCTGAAATAATAAACGAACAAGGAAGTGCTCCAACACTTCCTTGAGAGATTAATAAAATTATCCCGGAAGAATGGAACCGGGCAATTTCGAATCTTAACAAATACAAAGGTATGAAAAAAAATGAATGTTTTTTTCGGGAATGGGCAATTCCTGAGGTGAAAAAAGTATTGAGAACAATGAAACTAGCTGTCTTTTTATTACTGATTTCTGTCATTGGCGTATTTGCCAGTAAGACTTATTCGCAAACAAAAGTACTAAATCTCAATATTACAAACAGCACGATAAAAGAGGTGCTTCAGAGCATTGAGGCTCAAAGCGGATATTACTTTATGTATAGCGAAAAGCTTGTTGATGTAAATCGGAAAGTATCGATTAACATTAAGAACGAGAACATTGAAGAGGTTCTTGACAGGCTGTTTGCCGGAACTAATGTCAATTATAAGATAAAAGATCACTTTATATTGCTCGCACGCTCTGAGGCCGCTAAAGAATTAGCAGTTCAGCAGCAACCCATCACCATCTCCGGACGGGTTTCCGACTCTTCGGGACAGCCTCTCTCCGGTGTGACTGTGGCAATAAAAGGTACATCTAAAGGAACGATTACCGATGCAGGCGGTGCCTATTCGCTAGTTAATGTGCCGGCTCATGCTGTCCTTGCATTTTCCTTTATAGGTATGGAAACCCGGGAAATTTTTGTTGACGATAGAACCACCTACGATATTACACTTAAGGAAACAACGGTAGGAATAGATGAAGTTGTGGCGATTGCATATGGAAAGACCACCCAGAGAACTTCCACGGGAGCAATGCAAAAAATAGATTCGAATGAGCTAAAGGATATTCCGGCCGCTCAGTTTACGCAAAAAATCCAGGGCAAACTTGCCGGAGTTGAAATAAGCCAGAATTCAGGTAAACCCGGACAGGGCATACAGGTCAGGGTGCGGGGATCAGCCTCGATCTCGACAGCCTCGGTTCCCCTGTACGTAGTTGACGGGTTCCCGATCGTTGGGGATATTAACAATATTGATCCAAATGAAATAGAATCCATCACTATTTTGAAAGATGCCGCATCTACTGCGTTGTATGGTTCAAGGGCAGCTTTTGGTGTTGTATTGGTTACCACCAAAAGTGCGAAAGCCGGTCAGACAAATATCTCTGTAAACGCATATACAGGACTTCAGCAAGTTCCCCAAAAGGGCCGGCCGGATATGATGAACGGTGCTGAATGGGCTCAATTTAAAAAAGAATATTACGAGGATCTGAGGCAAACCGCTCCTGAAGCTTTTCAAAACCCCTCTCAATACGGAAAGGGAACCGACTGGTATGACGCTATGCTTCGAACCGGTGAAATTGGCGATTATAACGTATCTATAAGCACGAATAAGGATAAATTAAGCAACTCCTTTACAGCTGGTTTTTTTACACAAAAAGGAGTGGTTCTCCATTCTGATTATCAGCGGATTTCTATCAGGAATAATGCAGTGTACAAAGCCGCTGATAACGTTAAAGTTGGCGTAAATTTAGCGCCTACTTATAACTATGGCAACAATGCGCTGACAGATGGATTTTTTGGTGGAAGCGATGGTTTGCTGGCTAATGCAATGCTTACACCTCCCATTTTAAACTATAAAAATGCGGATGGAACATTACCTGTTACCGTGACGACACCTGGTATCACTGCTTTCAATACGCCTAACTGGGTAAGATCTATTCGGGATATCAGCTTCAAATCTAAAACAAACAGGTTGCTTTCCAATTTATACGTAGAATATGAACCTGTTGCCGGATTAATATTAAAGTCGGCAATCAATTTTGAACTGGGTGAAATGATTGTTAATTATTTTCAACCATCAACTGCCTCATTGGGTTTCGCATCGACACCTAGCGCGATTAACGCCAGACTGGGAGAAAACAATAAAAATTACTATTCATGGCTTTCGGAAAATACAGCTTCTTATTCCAGACAGATCAAAAAACATAACTTCGACATTCTTGCGGGATATACCGTACAAAAGTACAAACTGAATGAAACCAATGTCAGTGGATCGAATTTCCCTGATGACAGGATCCGGACAATTGATGCTGCCCTCGTAAAGGATAAACCCAGGTCTGATATCCAGGAATGGAGCCTGATCTCCTATTTGACGCGTTTGAACTACAACTACGACCAAAAATACCTCTTTAGCTTCAGTATGAGACGAGACGGCTCTTCCCGCTTTGGAGCCAACAACAAGTGGGGAAATTTCCCGGCCGTTTCAGTTGGTTGGGTGGCAAGCGAAGAATCTTTTGCAGACAACATTCCGACATTATCATTTCTAAAAATTCGGGGAAGTTATGGTCTCGTGGGTAACAATAACATTGGTAATTATACCCAATACGCTACCGTTGCAAGTGCAGTTAATTCTCCTTTTGGTTCGAATACAGCAAGTGGTGTTGCGGTAACTAATCTGGGAAACAGCGAGCTCGGATGGGAAACGACAAAAGAGCTCGATTTAGGAGTTGATATCGGAGTTCTGAAGAACCGGATATCGTTTACCTACGATTATTATAGCAAAAAAACATCAAATCTCCTTTTTTCACTTCCGGTACCGGTTGAATCAGGTTTTTCTTCATTCCCAGGGAACATTGGTGAAATTAAGTTTTGGGGGCATGAGTTTACCATTAATAGCAATAACATGGTTGGTAAATTTAAGTGGAACACAGGCTTTAACATTTCTTTCAGTAATAATAAGGTGCTGAAGCTCTCCGGTCTGAGTGATGCTATTTATACCAATACCGCTATTGCTGAAACAGTTACTAAAGTTGGAGACAGAGTAGGACAATTCTATGGTTTTATACAGGATGGCGTGTATGTTGACCAGGCAGATTATGATAACTCGCCTAAAGGCGTAAATTCTCAGGTCGGTACAATTAAATTTAAAGATCTGAATGGTGATAAAGTAATTAAGTATGGAGACACCGACGGGGACAAAACAATAATCGGGAATCCTTATCCTGAATTTATTTTCGGCCTTACCAATAGTTTATCCTATCAAAATTTCGACCTTTCGGTTGTCGCTACAGGCGCATATGGTAATGATATTGCATCGGTTGTTGATGCCGGCACGACTAACCTTGATGGGGTGTTCAATGTACTAAAGGAGGTAAAGAACCGATGGAGATCGCCTGAAAACCCAGGTGAAGGGAAATATGGAAAAACGATGGGATCCACTGCCGATGAACGTTCTTTTTTACATACACGTTTTATACAAGACGGCAGCTATCTGACAATCAAAAATATAACGTTAGGCTATAATTTCCCTGTTAATAATTGGAAAGTCGTAAAAAGTCTTCGGCTATACTGCAGTGTTCAGCAAGCTTTTGTATTTACAAAATACAAAGGTGCCAATCCCGAAATCGGGACAGACTCTAACGGCAATATGCCTAATGCCCTCCTGCAAGGTTTGGATTACAGCGCTTACCCGGTTCCAAGGACATTTTCTTTCGGACTCAATTTGAATCTAAAATAAATCCATTTATCATTCAAAAAAAGATGATTATGAAAATTAAGTTAATAGTTATAATGGTACTTGCCGGCTTAGTCAATGGCTGCGACGAAAGCTTTCTCGACATGCCATCCAAAACCGCATTAAGTACTCCGCTGTATTTTAAATCACAAAGCGATTTTCAGCAGGCCATCAATGGTGCCTATGCCCCTTTACGCGGTGCTTACGACGGATGGAATGGAGCCTGGTCAATGGGCGAATTGCGTTCGGACAATACAACTTATAAATACAATCCAAACGACCGTGGTACAATTAATGGCGAATACATCTGTGATTTCCTTGATGACAACACCAACGGAACGACATATAATAAATACAATTGTGATTACCAGGTTATTGCCAGGGCCAATCAGATTTTGGCTTTGATCGACGAGGTTGATTTTGACACCGCAGCAAAAAATAATATTAAAGGCCAGGCTTGTTTTTTGAGAGCATTCTCATACTTTGACCTTGTTCAGTACTTCGGAAGTGTGCCCTTGCATTTGAAACCAGCAACTATCTTGGAAGAGACAGCATTACCTCTCAGCAGCGTGGAGGACATTTACACTCAGATTATTGCTGATGCACAATTAGCAGCTTCACTATTGCCTGATAAAGCTTCGCAGGAACCGGGAAGAGTTACTTCGGGATCGGCAAAGACGTTGCTTGGTAACGTATATATTATCTTAAAACGCTGGTCTGAAGCAGAAACAATTCTAAAGGATGTAAAAGGCTATTCGTTAATTTCAAACTATGAAGACATCTATGATGTGACCAATAAGAATAATCAGGAATCCATTTTTGAGATTCAATACAAGCAAGGCACGGAAGGTTTTGCAAGCAGCTTTTTTTATACCTTTTTGGTACAACCTATCACTGCCGAAGAAATAACTGTCGTTACAGGCATCCCTGAAAACGGCCGGACCATCGAAGGCTATAATATTCCCACGCCCGACATTATTGCGGCATACGAACCCGGGGATATGCGGAAAGAGGCTTCAATTGGTTATATCACAGCCGGCGGTGTCAGTTATCCTTTTATAAAGAAATACCTGCACCCGCATATTTTATCGGGCAACACAGATGATAACTGGCCGGTATACCGATATGCAGAAGTATTGCTACTTATTGCCGAGGCGCTGAATGAACAAAATAAGACAACAGAAGCTCTGCCTTATTTAAACCAAGTCCGGAACAGGGCCGGACTTCCCACCTTCACAGGAACACAAGTGCAAGTTCGGAATGCGATCATTAAAGAACGGCGTATCGAACTGGCATTTGAGAATAAAAGATGGCTTGATCTGGTTCGTCTCGGAATCGCGGATAATGTGATGAAAGCACATGGAGTACGGGTGAAATCTAATCCACAGAATTACTACTTTCCTCAAGGCATAGGACCTTCGCCGTCTGCATACACTGACATTCGGCTGTTGTTCCCTATCCCGGCATCGGAAGTGGCGCTTAATCCTTATTTTTAATTTTCTTTTGAACAAAGCATAACGGGCCGTTATGCTTTGTTCTTATTAACATCTCTTCCCTCCAGGCATTAAAAATTAATCTACGAATGAAAATTTTAAATATATTAATCCTGATCATAGCGTGTTTGTACGTTGGGGCTCAGGAAAGACAACTTGATCGCGAATTCGCTTCTCCCCCTGGTACGGTTAAAACAGGTGTCTACTGGTACTGGATGTGCGGAAATATCTCCAAAGAAGGAGTTGTTAAGGATCTCGAAGCAATGAAAAAAGCGGGTATTAACCGGGCTTTCATTGGAAATAACTATTTCGATCCTTACGAAGGAGGCCGTAATGTCAAATTAATGAGCGAGGAATGGTGGGATATTACTCACACGGCCCTGAAGACAGCTTCTGAACTGGGAATCGAAATAGGGATCTTCAATTCCCCTGGCTGGACCACTGCCGGTGGTCCCTGGGTTAAATCAGATCAGACGATGCGTTATTTGACTTCGTCAGAGACAAGAGTGAAAGGCCCGGGCCGAGTTTCATTGCTGCTCAAAAAGCCGATCGATCCCTTTCAGGACGTTAAGGTAATTGCTTACCCAGCACATAAAGAAGATTTGCTGGTGCTTAACCATTCCAATTCTAAAATAGAAATATCACCATTCCTGCAAAATCAGGAAAAGATGTTTGATAGCTACAAAGTGGAAGGAGCATCGTTACCCCGGGATACCGAAGTTGTTGTGAGTATTACCGCATACGAGCCATTTACAGCACGAAGCCTGACGATTTACCCGACCCATTCCCATATCAACGCCTCGTTTGAATTGCAGGCCAAAGCCGGCAATAATTTTAAGACTATTTCCCAGTTTAACATTCATTGGTATAAACTGGACGTGGAAAATGGCTTTTTACCTTTCGCCCCCACTGTCATATCGTTTGAAGAAACAACAGCAAAAGAATTCAGAATACTGATGAAAAACGACCTTCACACGGGCGGTATTGCTGAAATCGAATTGTCGGCATCACCCTTGATTGAAAACTACGCAGCGAAAACAATGGCAAAAATGTATCAAGGGCCAATGCCCCCATGGGATTATTACATGTGGAGAGGACAACCTGAAGTAGCTGATTTAACCTTGAACATTGCTCCAGAACAAGTATTGGATATATCCCAATATATGACACCTGACGGTAACCTTACATGGAATGCTCCTGAAGGTGAATGGGTTATTCTGCGTACAGGCATGACTCCCACCGGCAGAATGAACTTCCCCGGAGGTCCTGATGGAACAGGCCTGGAAATCGATAAAATGAACAAAGAACATCTCTCTGCTCACTTTGATGCGTTTATTGGAAAAATACTTGAAAAAATCCCTGCGGAAGATCGCAAAACCTTTAAAATTGTGGTTCAGGATAGTTATGAGGCGGGCAGTCAAAATTTTACAGACGACTTTTTGTCTCTTTTCAAAGAACGTTACGGGTATGATGCGTTACCGTTTCTTCCGGCTTATTTTGGAAGAGTTGTAGGGAGTAAAGCCCAATCCGACAGATTCCTGTGGGATCTGCGTCGTTTGATTGCCGATAGAATCGCGTACGACTATGTGGGTGGGTTTCGGGAAATTTGCCATAGAAACGGATTGAGGACGTGGCTCGAAAACTACGGACACTGGGGATTTCCGTCGGAATTTCTTATGTACGGCGGACAATCGGATGAAGTTGCAGGAGAGTACTGGTTGCCAAACGTGTTCCCTTCCTGGGAAAATGAGTTAGGTTCGATCGAAAACCGTGCGGCATCGTCCTGTGCTCATATATATGGTAAAAAAATCGTAACCTCCGAATCGAACACCAGCGGAGGACCTGCTTTTTCCCGCGTCCCTGCAGACGCCAAACAACGAACGGACAAATACTTTGCCGAAGGGATCAACAGCACTTTGCTCCACGTATACATTCAGCAGCCAGACTCTGATAAATATCCCGGTACCAACGCCTGGTTCGGAACGGAGTTCAACCGGATGAACACCTGGTTTTCGCATGCGGACCTTTTTATCGACTATACAAAACGTTGTAATTATATGCTGCAGCAAGGAATTAATGTGGCCGATATTGCTTACTTTATCGGAGAAGATGCTCCTAAAATGACGGGTATCCAGGACCCTAAGCTTCCGGCTGGTTATCAGTTCGACTACATCAATGCCGAGGTTATCGTTCGCGATGCCACAGTAAAAAACGGGTTGATCACCTTACCTCATGGCACGACCTATCGTGTGTTGGTTTTGCCTAAATTATTGACAATGCGTCCTGAAGTACTCACAAAAATTAAACAATTGGTGTTCGATGGAGCGGTCGTATTAGGCCCTGCCCCTGTTTGCTCACCAAGTCTGCAGGACCAACCCGAGGCAGATTCTCTGGTTAAAAAAATGGCTGTGGAATTATGGGGTAAAGTCGATGGAAAGAAAATAACGTCGGCAAAAGTCGGCAAAGGAATGATATTTAATGTCCTCAGTCTTGAAGAAGTATTTTCAAAAATTGGCTGTATTCCCGATTGCAAAGTTTCTGACAATGCACCGATAAACTTTGGACACCGCCAAATGGATAAAACCGATATCTATTTTATAACAAACCAGGACGAAAATGTTCAAAAAGCGACGTTAACGTTCCGCAGCAAAGGCATGCAGCCTGAATTATTCGACCCGGTTACCGGAACCACACGAAAACTCCATGAGTTTTCCTTTAATGGTGAGACCACTACTGTTCCTGTAAGCCTGCAAAGGTATGAAAGTGCATTCATCGTGTTCCGGGAAAAAGGTAACCCTGTTCCCGGATCTGAAAATTTTCCCGTACCGACAACGGTAATCGCCCTGAAGTCAGCATGGGATGTCAGTTTCAACGGTAAGCTGACTAATCCAGCTTCTATCCGTTTGGATCAGCTTCAGGATCTTTCCAAATCGGATGTTGATCTTATCAGATACTTTTCCGGGAGCATCATTTATACAACTTCATTTGACCTCGATCCGGAAGATATTAAAAAGGAAAACATTTATCTCGATCTTGGTGAAGTAAACAAGATGGCCAAAGTGTGGGTAAATGATCAGTATGTAGGAGGAGTCTGGACACCGCCGTATAGTTTGAACATTTCTTCTGCATTGAAAAAAGGCACGAATAAGCTTCGCATCGATGTTGTCAATACCTGGGTGAACCGGATGATCGGGGACCAGACACTGCCGAAGAAAAAACGTGAGACATGGGCCGGTGAAAATCCGTATAAACCTGCTTCACCGCTGCAAAAATCAGGATTGCTGGGACCTGTGGTCCTTAAATACGTTCCTAATTAATCATTAATCCGGGCAAAAGACAGATCCTTTCAAAATTTTTGCCCCAGCAAAAGCTAAAGGTAAGAACCAACTCAGGTAACCAATTAGAAATTCTAACTATGTATAAAATATTTTTGACATTCTCTTTTTTTGCATTCGTGTTTGCTGCCTGTACCCGAACAGCAGTGAAAGCATTCCATGCGTCAACTACCTCCTTTCGGGCCCCCGCCTACCCTTTAGTCACAATCGATCCTTATACCAGCGCATGGTCAACTTCCGACCAGTTATTTGACACGCCGGTAAAACACTGGACCGGCACGAATCACTCGTTAATCGGCGCCCTTCGTGTTGACGGGCAGACCTACCGATTCCTGGGAAAGGAAGAAATTCCGCTGCAAGCCGTTATACCCAATGCAAAAGAGGAAGCCTGGGAAGGTAAATTCGTGAACAGCGAACCGGCAAAAGGCTGGGAAAAGCCCGACTTTAACGACTCCTCCTGGGAAAGCGGAAAGGCGGCTTTTGGCACCCCGAATTCGGCGCAAACAAATACTCCATGGAAAACCAGGGAAATCTGGGTACGCCGCCTATTTGACATGCCGGCAACCGGAGAAGGCCGCGAACTTTATCTCATTTATTCGCACGACGACGATTTTGAACTGTATCTCAACGGCACGCAGATCGTCAACACCGGCAACCGCGCCAAAAGCGGCGTCGTTCTCAAACTGGACAAGAGCCTGCTGAATGCCGGTGGTAAAAACACAATTGCCGCACATTGTCTTGATCGCGGCGGACTGGCTTATGTCGATTTCGGTATCTTCAGGGAAAGCGAACAACAGCCTGTTTTCGCGCAAACGGCCGTTCAAAAAAGCGTTAAACTTACCGCTACGCAGACCAAATATGCATTCGCCTGCGGTCCGGTCGACCTGCATCTGGAATTTGTTTC
>JBCFBK010000044.1:0-48391 GCA_038562555.1 Prolixibacteraceae bacterium
TTTATCGTTCGTTTTTGTCGTGTTAACCCTCTGCGAGGGTGACGAATTGACTTTCTCTCCGGATCGTCTGCCTGATTTTGCAGGACTGCTCTGCTGTTCCTGTACCGGATTCTGGACCGGATTTACCCGGGAAGGAGCTGGCCGCTCTCGCCTTGCCGGCGTTTCCTGCCCGGAAGGGGGAACCGTTTGCGGTTGCGCGACTGGTTGTTCCGTTGCTCTTCGGGCATTCGACGGCCGAAGTATGGACCCAGGCGATTCCGACCTTCTCCTGTTTAATTCCTCCCTGTTTTGGACGCCCTCGTTCCGGTTGATAAATGAATTTTCAGGACGCCTGGATCCGTAGTCATTCCTTCTCTCATAATCCGGAGAGCTTATCCTCCTGGAGTCGGAATAATGGGAAGAACGGGGCACATAATGATGGTGATGAATGTGCTCGTGATACCGGTGCACCGGCCATGGACGTCTGTGCACATAGTAAGATGGATAATAATCCCAATAGTATGGAGAGCGCCAGGGTTCATAACGGGAACTCAGGAAAAAGCCGAAAATGACCGGGCGGTGAGCATATTCCGGAACAAGAATGTAATTGGGGCCATAGATATAATCGTCGCCAACTATTTCAACTGCTTGTCTGCCCCATGCATCGCGTCCGACAGCAATGGTCGCCACGTCCTGAAAAATGTTTCTTCCGAGGACGGCCTGGACGACTACCAGATAATTCCCCCGGCGGGATGCGTCGATCACCCTCAGATAATCGATATAACCATCGCGGTTCAAATCCAGATTGGAGATCTGAATTTCCGGGTCATTCAGCCTGTATTCAAATTCTCTCAAGTCAGCCGATTCACCAAAAAGATAGGCCACTGCTTCCAGATCGAGGTTGTCACTGATATCATAATTGCCTCCACTGGTCATATACTGAGAGGAGGTACAGGATAACAGAAGGACAAAAAGTAGGATATAAATTGCTGCTCGTTTCATCATTTCTGTATTTTAATTCAACATCTTGCAATTTGTGTACCAGTCTTTTTTGCCGGTCGGTTTTTCGGGGGGCGAATCTCTTGTAATAGCTTCTCGTTGCGCCGAATACAGTGGTCAAAAAATAAAAGCCGGCCCCCTAATCCGGAGCCGGCTTTGACGATCAAAAAATCAGATTTTCAGACTACGTAGGTTGAGGAGGCGGTATCGCCGCCACGCCCGGTCCAGTTGGTATGGAAAAACTGGCCCCGTGGTTTGTCAATGCGTTCGTAGGTGTGGGCGCCGAAATAGTCGCGCTGAGCCTGTAACAGGTTGGCCGGCAGGCGTTCGCTGCGGAATCCGTCGAAGTAGCATAACGCTGCTGTCAAGGCGGGTACCGGAATGCCATTGGCCAGCGCGGTCGCGCAAACCCGCCGCCATCCGGGCTGGGCTTCTTCCACTTTTCCTTTGAAGAACGGATCCAGCAGCAGGTTTGGCAGGACAGGGTTCTTTTCAAACGCTGCTTTAATATCGCCCAGGAATGCTGAACGGATAATACACCCACCCCGCCACATCAGCGCGATGCCTCCGTAATTCAGGTTCCATTTGTATTCGCTGGCGGCTTCCATCATCAGGTTGTATCCCTGCGCGTAGGAAATGATCTTGGCCCCATAGAGCGCCATTTTGATATCATCGATGAACTGGGCTTTATCGCCTTTAAATTCGGCTTTAGGACCCTGAATGACCTTTGAAGCTTCCACGCGAAGATCTTTTTGGGCGGAGAGACAACGTGCGAATACCGATTCGCCGATCAGGGTCAGGGGTATTCCCAGATCCAGGGCGGCCACACCAGTCCATTTACCTGTGCCTTTTTGTCCGGCTGTATCCAGGATCTTTTCGACGATTGCCGTACCATCAACATCTTTAAACGCCAGGATATCGCGGGTGATTTCGATGAGGTAGGAATCCAGTTCTTCCGTATTCCATTTTTTAAATACCTCGTGCATCTCGTCTGCATTCATTCCCAGCAGATCTTTCATGATCTGATAAGCCTCGCAGATGATCTGCATATCGCCGTATTCGATCCCGTTATGCACCATCTTCACAAAGTGGCCCGCACCTCCTTCGCCAACCCATTCGCAGCAGGGTGACCCGTCTTCCACTTTGGCCGCAACTGCCTGGAAAATCTCCTTAACATGAGGCCACGCTGCAGGCGAACCACCTGGCATCATGGAGGGGCCCAATAATGCGCCTTCTTCACCACCTGAAACACCGGTTCCTACGTATAACAGACCTTTGCTTTCCACGTACTTGGTGCGACGGATGGTGTCGGGGAAATGCGAATTTCCGCCATCAATGATAATGTCCCCTTCTTCCAGGTGGGGAATAAGCTGTTCAATGAAATCGTCGACCGGTTGTCCCGCTTTGACGAGCATCATTACTTTACGGGGTCTTTTAAGCGAGGCGGTCAGCTCTTCGATTGAATGAGCCCCGATAAAATTCTTACCTGCGCCACGTCCGTTCACAAATTTTTCCACTTTGTCTACGGTACGGTTATACACAGCTACCGTAAAGCCTTTGCTTTCCATGTTCAGTACCAGGTTTTCACCCATCACGGCCAGGCCGATTAATCCAATGTCTGCTAATTTTGTCATGGTATCATTTATTTAGGAATTGTTAAATTGTAATATAGTATCAAGTATCAAGACGCAAGAGACATAAGGCCAACAGCTAATAGCTTCTTGTCTCACGACTCGCTACTCACCACTCACGACTTTTTATTTATTTTAAATCCCAGGCTTTTCAGTTTTGCGATAGTCAGGGGTTTCACTTTCTCCGGGAGAAGAGTGAAAACAGGGAATTCCCTTCTCACCGGGTAATCTCCCCGTAATTTTTCAAAGTCTGCCGGAGCTTTCCGGAGGGCCTGATCGTCATCCCGGATATCATAGGTAAATAAAACTGCTTTCGCGAGTATTTGTTCTTCGCTCAGGCCAGTGCCATCCAGACGAAGAGTGGTTTCCGGGGGAAGTTCCACATTTTCTGCCTGCCAGTGATCGATGCCCAGACGAAAGAACCTGCTGACCGCCCGGATACTCATGGTGGTTCCGTTGGCTTTCCCGTCTTTTGAATATCCGGCGATATGCGGGGTAGCCAGGGCGCACCGATCGAGGAGTTCCGGATCAATATCCGGCTCATGTTCCCAGCAATCGAGCGCCAGTGCAGCTATTCTCCCTTCTTTTAATGCAGCCTTTGCTGCCTGGTTGTCAACAACTTCTCCGCGGCAGGAATTAATTACAATTGGTTTGCGTTCCAGACCGCTGAAAAATGCAGTATCGGCCATATGAAAAGTGGCGTCTTCTCCTTTCCGGTTGAGCGGAACATGCAGGGTGATGATATCAGCTTCCTTTTGTATTTTTTCAAGGCTTACAAATTTTGCAACACCTTCGGCCCTGGCGCGGGGTGGGTCGTTGAGTAATACGCGTATCCCAAAGATTTCGCAAATCTTTGCGACCTTCGATCCGACTTGTCCAACTCCAACCACCCCGATCGTTTTGCCGTTTAATGAGACATTCGTCTTTCCCGCGAGCACAAACAGGGCAGAGGCGATATATTGTTCCACCGATTTGCTGTTGCATCCCGGCGCATTTGTCCAGCCAATCCCTGCCTCTTCGCAATAGCGTGTGTCGATATGATCAAAACCGATCGTAGCTGTTGCAATAAATTTCACAGCCGAGCCTTTCAGTAATTTTTCATCACAGATCGTCCTTGTCCGGGTGATCAGGACATCGGCATCCTTAACCACTTCAGGCGTGGTCTTTGACCCCGGAAGATAGATGACTTCTCCGAAAGGTTCAAGCACTCCCTGAATATAGGGTATCTTGTCGTCGATGATAAATTTCATTATACGTTACTTAACGCCATGTTACTCTTTAAAGCGGTCCTTGAAAGCCCATAATCCCAAAGCAGGATTGGAAATATAGAAAATTTCTTCTCCGTTAGGCATAATGTTCATTCCTTCTTTCAGTTTGGAAGGATTATATTTCATCGTGACTTCTTTCAGGTCGCCATAAAGGAATCCGACGCTTTCAATTTCTGCTTTGGTGAGATTCACGGGCTCCTGCCCGGGACAGTAGGTTACCGAAAAGCGGCCTTCGGACGAACCATGGATAAGATGGGCCGCCGCGCTGAGGTTATTTCTCAGTTCCTCATTTTCGGCTACGGCTTTCAATGTTGCAGGTGTTCCGAAATAGCCATACTTGCGGATCAGACGGTCAATCTCCTTGTCTTCGCCAAACTCTTTTAGTGCCGGTGCCAGTACGATCAGTTCACCCTCGTCGGCAATCGCCATGCGCGTGCGGTAAATGGATTTGTTGCCCAGCCAGGTCGATTTGAACTCGGTGGGATCAAGCCACACGACCACTTTTTTCAAGGGTTTGTCGAGCATTTCAAAATTTACCTGGAGCGATAATTTTGCGGCTTTGTCAAACACCTCGAAGTCATCGCCGATAAACAGTCCGCGGGTCTTGATTTTACCATCAGTCTTGTCAAGTCCCACAACCGTCTGAACATACAAAATGGGCAGATGGCGGGTAAAATTCTCGGAAGCATAGTTGAAAATTTTACGCACGGGCGTATCTGCATGACCCATCATCCGTTCCATACCATAGGCCGCCCCGATAAAGTGGCTCTTATTAATCCCTTCCGCTCCGCCAGTCCCTACAAAAATATTTTTGTTATAATTGGCCATCCCGACCACTTCGTGGGGCACCACCTGTCCGATCGACAGGATCAGATCGAAATTTCCCTCGATCAGGAGCTTGTTGACCTGGGCCGGCCAGGGAAATTCCACGGCGCCTTCTGATAGTTCTTTCACGTATTCGCCGGGGACTTCCCCAACGGTGACGACATCATGGCGCCAGTCGTGTTCCCGGATCAGTGATGCCGGAAGTGTGCCGAACATGTGGGCGATCTGGTTTTGCGTCATAGGGGTATGGGTGCCCAGAGCCGGAAGCACATCCGTAAGCTTTTCCCGGTAATACTGCCAGGTCATTTCAGTCAGTTCGCCCGCACGACTTGGCAGCCGGGTGTAATCGGGAGGAATAGCCAGTACCTTCTTTATGTATTTTTGCTGATCAAAAGCCTTGAACAAGCCGTTCCGCAGATCGTCTGCTGTCAGTTCATGGGCTGGCGACCCGATTTCATAATACATCATATGTTTTGGTTTTTATCGTTTTACACGGGCATTTCCATGCCAGATACTCCAGACCATTTCCTCATCTGCCGGTTGGGCATAGTCGGTCAGGAATGTTGTTGCAAGAGCGCCTGTGGCCCATCCGAATTTAGGCCAGTCCTTCGGAGCCCATCCTTTTAGAATCCCATACAGCAGTCCGCCCACAAATCCGTCGCCTCCGCCGATGCGATCCAGAACATTGATCCGGCGTGGTTCAATAACCTGCCATTCATCGCCTGCCAGCATGATTGCACCCCAGAGATGTTCATTGGTGCTGATCACTTCCCGTAATGTAGTTGCAAACACCGAAGCGTTCGGAAATGTTTCTTTTACCCGCGCAATCATACCTTTAAAACCATCGATTTTTGCTTCTATGCCTTTTCCGCCGGCTTCGGGACCCTCAATACCCAGGCAAAGCTGAAAATCTTCTTCATTCCCGATCAGGATATCTGCGACCGACGCGATTTCGGTAAAAATATCGTGCAGTTCCTGTTCCCGTCCCTTCCAGAAGGAGGCCCTGAAGTTCAGGTCAAATGCAATGCGGGTACCATATTTCTTCGCAAACCGGGCAATCTGAAGGCAGAAATTGCTGGTTTCAGGCGATAGTGCCCCGATTAAACCGGAAAGATGGACAATCTGAACCCCTTCCTGTCCGAATATCCGTTCCAGGTCAAAATCTTTCACATTCAAGGTACGGCCCACTTCTCCGGCGCGGTCGTTTTGTACACGCGGGCCGCGCGAACCGTAACCGCTGTCGGCAATATTGAACTGATGGCGGTATCCCCACGGACCTCCCTGCTCCACTTCGGGTCCTTCATAATCCATGTGCCTGCTTCGCAGGTTGCTCTTAATAAGACCCGCAATGGGGCTTCCTTTCACGAAGGTTGTCAGCACTTTCACCGGTAAGCCCAGGTATGAGGCAATGCTGGCTACGTTGGTTTCAGCGCTTGTCGCCTGCATTTCAAAAAGCGAGCTGCTGTGTACGGGTTGTCCGTTAACCGGAGTAATCCGGACTCCCATGCTGGTGGGTACCAGCAGGGAATATTTACAATTTTGTTTTAACTGCAGATTCATGATGAAAAAATTAGTCGTAAGTAATTAGTCGTAAGTCGTAAGACCAATAGTCTTGTGTTTTGATACTTATGTCTGAACAGGCCTATACGCCTCCGAATGCGCTGTATCCACCGTCAACAGGGATCACAATCCCGGTTATAAAGCTGGAGACATCTGAAAGGAGGAACAGCGTTGCCCCCTGCAGGTCTTCCGGTTCCCCGAATTTAGCCATTGGGGTGTTGCTGACAATCTTATTTCCGCGGGGGGAATATCCTCCGGTTTTTTCATCAAGAACCAGAAAACGGTTTTGATTGGTAATGAAGAAACCCGGAGCAATGGCATTGACACGGATGCCGACCTTTGCCATATGAACAGCCAGCCATTCTGTAAAATTATTAACCGCCGCTTTGGCCGCAGAATAAGCCGGTATTTTGGTAAGCGGTTTATAGGAATTCATGGACGATATATTCAAAATCACGCCTTTCCGGTTTTTGAGCATATCTGTGGTGAATACCATGCTTGGCAGGACCGTTCCCTTGAAGTTAAGGGCAAAAACTTTGTCAAATCCCTCCAGTTGGAGTCCGTAGAAGGTATCCTCAGGATTGTTGATATTGCTTTCGTCGATCTGTTCAACCTTTGTTGTTGCTGATGGATTATTGCCTCCGGCACCGTTGATCAGGATGTCGATTTCTCCCAGTTTTTCATGAATGACAGTTCTTGCCTGTTCCAGCGACGCTTTCTCCAGAACATTGGCTTCAACACCAATAACGGTAGCTCCTGAAGCCGACGACACCTCGGCTGCAACCTGCTCTGCCACTTCCTTATTAATATCGACTATGGCAATTTTAACATTGACCGACGCAAGCGCCTTCACCAGTGCCAGTCCGATCACACCAGCTCCGCCGGTGATGACGCATACTCTTCCCGAAAGATCTTTAAAACTAATTGGTTCCATAATTAATCAGGTTAAATTCTTTATAAAAGTCAAGGTTCTCTTTGGTGACAATATCGATTGAGGTATAATTTTCAGCGGGGATCTGTCTTTTTAGGATAACGTGCTGAAAAAGTGTTTCAATGGCCTTATATCCCTGTTCTTCCGGACGCTGGCAAATCAGGAAATCGACCACATCTTTTTTTAACCATTCGGAATTTTGCCGGATGAGGTCATGGCCGATAAGACGCACCTGTATCTGTTTTCTTTCATAAAGGTATTCAGCCATCCGGTAAACCTGCGAGTTGGTGACAAAGACGCCGCCAATCGGGTTAAGCTTTGTGAATTGCTCGTCCAGGAGTTGATAATACGATTTGGTTGAAGGGTCTTCTATTTCAATGGTGACCAGTTTTTTTAAATTCTTCGGGTCCGATCGCGTGAAATAATCGTAAAAACCGTTTTCCCGCTGAACCAGGTGATTCTGGTTGTCCATTTCCTTGGCAAAATGAACGATCAGAATGTTGCCTTTTGAAGGTAAGGAGAAGTCAAACAGCTTGGCTGCCAAAGCCCCGCTTTGAAACGAATTCTGTCCGATGTAGCTGATCTTGTTGCACTCTTTGATGTTTGAATCGATGAATACGTAGGGAATGCTCAGTTCATTCAGCTTTTCGATCAGCATTTTTGATTCCCGCGAAAAAAAAGGAGCCATGACCACGCCTTCGGGAGCACTTTTGACGATTTCATCGGCTTTCGCGCGGAACGAATCAGGATTGGTCTGGGAATACCTGTACGTGGTAATCTGGATGCCATATTCCTGCAATTCCGAAAACGCCCTTTTTATGCCCGTCATCGGTTTGTTCCAGTAGGCCTCTTCCGATTGCGGCTCCGGCACCAGAATGGCAAATGTATGCACACGCTTTGAGGCCAGCGTACTTGCAAGAATGTTCGGACGATAGTCCATTTCTTCCAGAATGTGCAGAATTTTCGCTTTCGTTTCCGCCGAAACTTCCCCCCGGTTGTGGATTACCCGGTCAACGGTCCCAATAGACACGTCTGCTTTTCGGGCGACATCTTTTATCCGGATTCTTTTTATTGGTTTGATAGATGTAAGTTTTAAGTTCTTAATGAAAATAAATATTAAAATGCAAACAAAGCTAATCAATTTTTTGATTTTTCGTGTTCGCACACGGAAAAATATATTCTATAACATTTTCGTGAATATTTCAGTGAAATATATTGGATGGCACCGGAAATAACTTTATTTTCGTGTGCGAACACGGAATAGGTTACGTTTTTCACTGTCAGAAATTTAAATTAACTAATCAATACCAGGTATGGAAATAGGGAAATACAGTTTTGGGGTAGGCGACCGCTTTAATCACGAAGGGGAAGCTCAGTTGCACGCACTCATGAAAGCCAATGCAAAAGGCGTTGAAATTGTTCCGGTTTGGAACAAGTCGAACCGCGAGCATAATATTGTTCACTCAGAACCCGACGGAACCCGGAGCGAGGCCGACGCAGCTGTAAAGCAACTGGGGTGGACGGGAGAATACCATGTTGATGCTGACCATATTAATCTGACTACGGTTGATCGTTTTATAGCCCACGCTGATTTTTTCACCCTTGATGTAGCTGCATACATTGGTAACCCGTCGCCTTATGAAGAGGTAGCCGCATTTATTTCGTCCTGCCGTGCTATGGGAAGGCAGCTGGCTATTCCGGGTATTGCAGAACCGGTTGTGATATCCGACGAATTGCTCGATCGCGTGGCAGGTAAATTTCTGGCTGCCGTCAGGGAAGCCGGAAAGATCTACAGGCATATCGAAGAAGTGAAAGGCACAGGTAATTTTATTACTGAAATATCGATGGATGAGGTGGAATCGCCGCAAACACCTGTTGATATGTTATTTATTTTAAAAATGATTGCTGACGAAAAGATTCCTGCGCAAACCATAGCTCCAAAATTTACAGGCCGTTTTAATAAAGGAGTGGATTATGTTGGCAATGCGGCTCAGTTTGCCAGGGAATTTGAGGAAGATGTGCTGGTTATTGACTATGCGGTAAAACACTTTGGACTTCCCGAAAACCTCAAACTGAGCATTCATTCCGGAAGTGACAAGTTTACCATTTATCCGTTAATGGCGGCCATAATTGAGAAATACGATAAGGGTATTCACGTGAAAACCGCTGGTACGACCTGGCTGGAAGAGGTCATTGGCCTCGCGCTCGCGGGTGGAGAAGGGCTTCAGGCAGCCAAACACATATACTCACAGGCTTTGGAGCGTAAAGAGGAACTTTGCGGACCCTACGCTGATGTCATTGATATTGATGATGCCAGGCTGCCGTCCGCCGAAGAAGTTTCCTCCTGGAGCAGCGAAAAATTTGCCAACACGCTCCGGCATATCCCGGGGCATCCCGATTATAATTCGAACCTTCGGCAACTTATCCATGTAGGGTATAAGGTAGCTGCTGAAATGGGTGAAACATATACGAATTTACTGAAAAAGCATGCTGATATTGTCGGACAGTGCGTGGAAGAAAATATCTACGAACGCCACCTCAAACGACTATTTAACTTATAAAAAGACCTGGCCGCTTTCCGATTTACCATTTACCATTGATGCGTGACAACAAATTTAAGATACAAAATGAAGAAATTTATGGATGAGAATTTTCTGCTTCAGACAGAAACAGCTCAGCAGTTATACCATCAGCATGCGGCAAAAATGCCGATACTCGACTACCACTGCCACATCAACCCAAAGGATATCGCCGACGACCGGAGGTTCAGGAATATGACAGAAATCTGGCTCTATGGTGACCATTATAAGTGGCGGGCCATGCGAACTAACGGTGTGGACGAACGATTCTGCACCGGCGATGCTTCCGACTGGGAAAAATTTGAGAAATGGGCCGAAACAGTGCCCCATACGTTGCGGAATCCGCTTTATCACTGGACACATCTGGAACTAAAGCGCTTTTTTGGCGTGGATGAGGTATTGAGTCCTGAAAATGCCCGGGAAATCTATGACCGATGCAATGAGAAACTGATTACCCCTGCCTACAGTTGCCGGAACATCATTCGCATGGCCAATGTGGAAACTATTTGTACCACCGATGATCCTGTCGATAGCCTGGAATACCACCAAAAGATCAGGGAAGATGGTTTTGAGGTGGCTGTTTTACCGGCCTGGCGGCCCGATAAGGCGATGATGGCGGAAGACCCGGCCTTCTATAATGCCTATGTCGACCGGCTGGCCGAGGTGGCAGGACGGGAGATCCGTTCGTTCGAAGATCTGATGACTGCCCTCGACGATCGCCACCGTTTCTTTCATGAAAACGGATGCCGGTTATCGGACCACGGACTCGACACGGCGTTTGCCGAAAATTACACCGATGCTGAAATTAAAGCGGTCTTTCAGAAAGTCAGGGGAGGAAAACACCTTACCGGAGAAGAGATCCTGAAATTCAAGTCGTGTATGTTGTACGAATTTGGGATCATGGATCATTCGAGGGGATGGACACAACAATTCCATATCGGGGCGCAACGCAACAACAATACCCGGTTGTTTAAGAAGCTTGGGCCAGACACCGGCTTTGACTCGATCGGCGATAAACCCGTTGCAGAACCACTGGGCCGCCTGCTCGACCGACTGGATCTGCAAAACAGGCTTTGCAAAACCATTCTGTATAATCTAAATCCGCGCGATAATGAGCTTTATGCGACGATGATCGGGAATTTTCAGGACGGCTCGGTTCCGGGAAAAATCCAGTACGGATCCGGATGGTGGTTCCTGGACCAGCACGACGGTATGAAAAAGCAGATGAATGCGCTTTCAAACCTGGGCCTGTTAAGCCGGTTTGTGGGGATGCTCACTGATTCGCGCAGTTTCCTGTCGTACACCCGGCATGAATATTTCCGACGCACCTTATGCGGCCTGATCGGAACAGACGTGGAAAATGGCGAAATTCCTCCTGACATGGAGCTGCTGGGCAGTATGGTCGAAAACATCTGCTACAATAATGCAAAAAATTATTTTAACTTTTGAGCAAGGTGTAATTCAGGCAGGCAAGATTGCTTTTGGTGAAATGAAAATAGATTTATATTTTTGCAATCGATTGCACAAAATAAAAAATAAAAACATGAACAATAGGGTAGTTACCTTCGGGGAAATCATGCTTCGGCTTGCAACACCGGGGTATATGCGGTTTTCTCAAGCTGAGTCATTTACAGCAACTTTCGGCGGCGGAGAGGCCAACGTGGCCGTTTCGCTGGCTAATTTCGGCATTCCGGTCGATTTTGTCACACGCCTGCCGAAAAATGATATCGGGCGTGCCTGTCAGATGGATCTCCGGAAATACGGAGTTGGAACTGAGAAAATAATCTGGGGCGGAGAGCGTCTGGGGATTTATTTCCTGGAAACGGGAGCTGTAAGCCGGGGAAGCAAGGTGGTTTATGACCGGGCTCATTCTTCTGCCGCGGAAATCCGGCCGGGGATGATCGACTGGGATCAGGTACTCGAAGGAGTGAACTGGTTTCACTGGACCGGTATAACACCCGCTATTTCGCAGGGGGCGGCAGAGGTTTGCCTGCAGGCGATAAAAAAGGCAAATGAAAAAGGCATTACGGTTTCCTGTGACCTGAACTACCGGAAAAATCTTTGGAAGTATGGGAAATCGGCAGGAGAAGTCATGCCGGCCCTTGTTGAAGGAACTGATATTATTCTTGGAAATGAGGAAGATGCCGAGATGGTATTGGGCATAAAGCCCGATGGAGTCGATGTAACCGGGGGCCATGTTGAAGGCGCCGCTTATGAGTCCGTTTCCAGGCAGATTATGGCTCGTTTTCCGCGTTGTAAAAAAGTAATCACTACCTTGCGCGGATCGGTTAATGCGAATAACAACTCCTGGTCGGGTGTACTTTGGGATGGTGAAAAACTTTACGAATCGCCGGTGTACCAGATTACCCATATTGTTGACCGTGTTGGCGGGGGTGATTCGTTCATGGGCGGCCTGATCTATGGTTTGCTCAGCTATACGGGGAATGACCAGAAAGCATTGAATTTCGCTGTGGCGGCTTCCTGTCTGAAACACACGATTTACGGTGACTTCAATCAGGCGACTGTCGATGAAGTGGAAAAACTGATGGGGGGTGACGCCTCCGGGCGCGTAGCGCGGTAACCGGATACCGGAGAAGGGAAGTAGGGCCGGTGACAGCGCATAGAGCATGGAGCAAATAGTTCTCCGGTTTTCCGACTCGTTACTAAAAGCTAAAAGCTTTTTACTTGTGTCTTATAAATTTGAAATGATATGTCCAGATTTACCAGAATAGAAGTTGCAATCAAAATGAAGGAAACCGGGATTGTTCCGGTCTTCTATCATCCGGATGCCGAAACCTGCAAATCGGTCGTCAAGGCCTGTTATGAAGGCGGCATACGGGTATTTGAGTTTACCAACCGGGGTGATTTCGCCCATGAAATTTTCAGTGAGTTAAATAAATGGGCGGCCATTCAATGTCCGGAAATGATCCTGGGTGTGGGGTCTGTCGTGGATGCGCCCACTGCGGCCCTGTATATTCAGTTAGGGGCTAATTTTATTGTTTCGCCGCTGATCGATGAAGAAACGGCCAGGGTATGCAATAAGCGGAAGATTGCCTGGAGTCCGGGTTGCGGCTCGGTCACTGAAATAGGACGGGCTCATGAACTGGGTAGCGAGGTGGTTAAAATTTTTCCGGGTTCACAGGTCGGGGGACCGGAGTTTGTTTCGGCCGTGAAGGGACCAATGCCTTATGCGAGTATCATGCCGACGGGAGGCGTTTCACCCGACGAAGCCAACCTGACCGGCTGGTTCAAGGCCGGGGTACATTGTGTGGGAATGGGATCGCAGCTTTTCCCGAAAAATGTACTTGCCTCCAAAGATTGGAATGAAATTGCAGTCAAGTGCCGGGCCGCCCTTGATATTGTGCAGAAATTAAGAAGTAATAAATAACCCACTAAACAAAAAAGTATGACTGATCTAAACAAACAGATTGGCAAGTACCGATGGACCATCTGTTCGCTGTTGTTTTTTGCAACAACAGTGAACTACCTGGACAGGCAGGTGCTTAGCTTGCTGAAAGACCAGCTTGAAGTGCAATTCAACTGGAGCGACTCGGACTATGCCAATATTGTGTCCGTCTTTCAATTCGTTTACGCTATTTCCATGCTGTTTGCAGGCCGCATTATCGACTGGCTTGGAACAAAAATTGGCTATGCTGCATCGCTGACGGTATGGTCGGTAGGAGCCATGATTCACGCATTGGCCCGGGGGACCGGAGGTTTTATGTTCGCCAGGGGTGTACTCGGATTTGGCGAGGCAGGGAACTTTCCGGCTGCCATCAAGGCAACGGCCGAATGGTTTCCCAAAAAGGAACGCGCACTGGCCACGGGTATTTTCAATTCAGGAGCAAATGTCGGCGCCATCGCTGCTCCGCTGACGGTCCCCTGGATTGCATCTCACCTGGGCTGGGAAGCTGCATTCCTGATCATCGGCGGAATCGGACTGCTTTGGTTAGTTTTTTGGTTCTGGTTGTATGAAATTCCAACACGTAGCAGGCGTGTAAAACAGGCAGAGATCGATTATATTCACTCAGACGTGGAGGATCAGCCTGTAGCCGGACAGGTTGAAAATAACAAGATCAGCTGGTTTAAGCTTTTAAAATTCAAACAGACCTGGGCATTTAGCTTTGGCAAGTTTATGACCGACGGCGTCTGGTGGTTTTACTTATTCTGGTTACCAGCCTATCTGAAGGCCCAATACGGTATGATTGGGATGGATGTTGCTCTTCCTCTGGCCGTCCTTTATTCGATGTCGACGATTGGCAGTGTGGCCGGTGGCTGGTTCCCGATGTATTTTATAAAACGGGGCTACGAGCCCTACCGGGGACGGATGAAGGCGATGCTGATGATTGCCCTTTTCCCGCTGATTGTGCTGAGCGCCCAATACCTGGGACAGATCAGCTTTTGGATGCCGGTGATCATTATTGGGATCGGAACGGCTGCCCATCAGGCATGGTCGGCCAATATCTTTACCACGGTTTCGGACATGTTCCCGAAAAAGGCAGTTGCCAGCGTGACCGGCATCGGCGGAATGGCAGGTGGCATCGGTGGTATTGTCATAACCAAATGTGCAGGATGGCTTTTTGATGCATATCGTTTCTCCGGTATTGCCGAAGCGTGGACTGCAGCGCGGGCCTCCAATCTGGGGACTTACCTGGATCAGATCCGCTCGCTGCAACTGGTTAACAAGCATGGCGATGTGATCAATATTGACAAGGTGGAGCTGGGGTCCCTTCCGGGTGAAATCATTAGTCAACTGCAGTCAATTAATCCGGCGGCTTTTGATGCGCTGAAAGAAATCCAGTACGGGATTGTTCAGGGTAACATGACGACCGCCTATACGATTGTATTTGTCTTTTGTGCGGTGGCTTATTTGCTTGCCTGGGGCGTGATGCATTTACTTGTGCCCAGGTTTAAAAAGATTGAAAATATCGATTAATAATCCGGATAACTGTGGAAAGAGAGGCTGGGACTTCCTGACCTCTCTTTTTATATAAAAAATTGTTGGTTAAAATGAAAAAGGTATTTTTCAAATCGGAAAAAGCGGAATGGGAAGACCTCGGTGCGGGTGTTTCAAGGCAGATTATGGGCTATGACGGAAAAATCATGCTGGTGAAGGTGAAATTTGAGCAAAAGGCTGTCGGAGCTATGCACTGCCATGTACACTCCCAGACCAGCTTCGTGTCCGAAGGGGTTTTTGAAGTGACCATTGGCGGCCAAATGCAAATTCTCCGGGCCGGCGATTCCTTTTTTGTACCGTCCAACGAAGAACATGGGGTTGTCTGTGTTGAGGCCGGCGTTCTCGTCGACAACTTCAGTCCGGCGCGCGAAGACTTTCTGAAATAGCCTGCAGCCTCCTGCGCGTTGGCATTTATTTTCGTTGACGGAAGCTTTTGGGCGTCTCGTTGTAGACTTCCCTGAAGCATTTAATGAAGTAATGGGATTGATTGAAGCCGGTCAGATAAGCGATCTCGGCAATGGTATGATCGCTGTTCCGTAACAGTTCCACCGATTTGCGCAGACGGACCAGCCTGATAAACTGGTTGGGGGTTTGGCCAACCAGTAACCTGAATTTCCGGTGCAGCACGGTTTTGCTCATATTCATCCGGGCTGCGAATTCGTCGATCTTAAAATCGGCATCCATCAAATGTTCTTCAATGACCTGCATCGATCGTTTTAGAAACGTCTCCTTCGGGTCGAACTCGATCTCATTCCCTTCTTTTGATACCAGCCGCGACAACAACTGGGTTTTCCGGTGCTGCCGCGTATGCTGAATGTTGATCATCTGGTTCAGGAGGACCTCCGGATCGAAGGGCTTTCTGATGTAAATGTCAGCTCCTGTTTTATATCCCTGCAATTCATCACCGGCCGACGTTTTGGCAGTGAGCATCACCACGAAAATATCGGCATACCGCTGGTTCTCCTTAATGAGCCGGCATAATTCCAGACCATCCATTTCGGGCATCATGACGTCGGTGAGGATGATCTCCGGAAGATATTCGTCCAGGTATTCCATGGCCTCTTTTCCGTTGACCGCCGTCAGAACGGTAAAATGTTTTGAAAGTTTTTCCTTCAGGTACTTCCGCATCTGGTCATTGTCTTCGACAATCAGGATCGTGGAGGTGTCGTCTGAGAAGCCGGGTGCAGGTTCAGGTTCTGCCTGGTCCTGTTTGACCGCCTTTACAGGAAGAATGAGCTCAATTTGCGTTCCGTGGCCGGGCGCTGACTGGATCCGGATCGAACCGTTCAGCAGTTGGACGAATTTTTTGACCACGTAAAGGCCCAGACCGAAACCCCGCGGATTCTGCTGATCGGGTTTTTCGGGGCCACGGTAGAACTTCTCAAATATCCGCGACTGATGTTTTTCATCGATCCCCGGGCCGCTGTCCCGGACCGACAAATGCAGGTTTTGCTCTTTCCATTTCAGGTTTACGGTAACCTGACTTCCGTCGGGACTGTATTTGATGGCATTGCTCAGCAGGTTGTACAGGATCCGTTCAAGTTTAACACTGTCGGTAAAAACGTGGAGCTCGCCCGGGTCTGCCGTAAAGGATAAGACAATTTTCCTTGATCCGGCCAGGTATTCAAAGGCGTTTACCACGAGCCTTGCAAAGGAAACGATTTCGACCTTGCTTTCCTTCAGTTCGACGTCTGAAAGCTCTACCCGTTTAAAATCGAGGATCGTTCCGAAGATATCCGAAAGGAAAGAGGTGTTCCTGCTGATGATCTCCAGCTTTTCGCGGCTGGGGTCCTCTCTCCGGCTTTCCCTGATCAGATCGTTCACGGGTGCCTGGATCAGGGAGAAAGGCGTTAACAGATCGTGCGACAGCCCGGTGAAAAAGCTTTCCTTCTCACGGAGCAATTCTTCCTCTTTTTGCCTCTCAATGGCTTGCAGCTTCAGAACCTGCTTTTTCCGGTAATGCCTGACAATAAGGAATACCGTCAGCGAAGCCCCCGCAAGGGCCAGAACGGTCGCCAGTACATAGAACCACAGGGTATTCCACCAGGGCGGGGTGATCAGGATATCCATCGACCAGCAAACCGGCGTTTCAATGCTCCCGTCGTATTTGCGGATCTCAAGACGATATTCCCCCGGATCAAGCTGAGAGAAGATGATCGGATAGGAGAGGTTCAGGTACTGCCAGGTATCGCTGAATCCCGCGATCCGGTACTGGTATTTGTTCCGGTAGATATCACGGCCGCTCTCGGTGAAAGAAAGTGAGATCCACCGGCTCCGGTACGACAGGCAGATGGATGAAATATATTCGGTGGCCTCCTTCAGGATCACGTTCCCGTAAATTTTTTCGTTGACGCCCACTTTCCGGTGGTTCACCTCGAGGTTGGTAAAAATGATCTTCGACTCGTCAGGCTGATTTAAAACGCGGGCCGGATCGATCATGATCAGATTATCGGTCGTCCCGAAGATAAGCTGTTCACCATCCTCACACGAAACACATGCGCTGGAGAGTATGGCATGATTTCCCAGCAGCCCGGGATTGATTTCACGGATCTTTTTTTCGGTGCCGACAGCGCAAAATAACCGTTCACCAATGGCAAACCAGAGGTTGTTGTGTTTATCGGTCATCAACGCCCTGATCGCACCCTGCGGCAGCAGATCCTCCGGGAATGCATGCCTGACGGAGCGCGGATCGTCCAGGTTCAGCCTCAGCAGTTTTGTCGACGTTCCGATCCAGAGACAGCTATTGACGTCGTCCCTCACAATGCGGTAAACGATCTCGTTGGTTCTGATCCGTCCGTTTTCTTCGATGCGCTTTGTTTCGGTGTTGAAAAGAAAAAGCCCGTTGTGCGAGGAAATGAAAAGGTGATTTCCGTCATACGGCGCAAAGCCCGTGATCTCGTCCCGTCCGAACGAATCGTAATGCCGGTAATCTTCAACCTTTGCGGTCAGCGGGTCAATTCTCACCGAAATCAGCCCGTTTTGTTTGGTGCCGATCCATATCCGGCCATCTGCAGCCGGGTAAACCGCGGTGACCTTTTCCAGTTGAGGAGCTGAAAAATGCTCCTTAAAACGGAAAGAAGGATCTGTTCTGTTACCAAGAACCGAAAACGGGAGCCCAATCCCGTCGTGACCCGCAAAAACGAGGTTTTTATCGGAGAACATGGAAAGGATGTAGTTATTCAGTTCTCCGTTTTGCCGATTCGAAAACTTGGGAATGAGCGTTTTTGCTTTCAGGTTGCACAGGAAAACCCCCGCCCCCTGAGTGCCGATCAGCACGTGATCTTTTCCGAAGGGAGCGAGCGAGATGGCCGGAGCAGGAAGTTTTTCGCTGAGCGGATAGTGTTCGATCCCTTTTTTCTCGGGCATGAACCTGAAAATTCCGCCGCCATAGGTGCCGATCCAGATATTTTTGTAACGGTCGCGAAAAAGACAGTTGATCAGTGTCGCATCCAGACGCTCGTCGTTTAACGGAACTGCCTGTCGGGGATCTTCGCTGTCGGTGACTTTTAATCCCTGTCCCCAGGTACCAAGATAAATTTTCCCGTTGCTCCGGATAATCCGGTAAATCGATTTGAATGCCTGTCCTTCGGACCGCCGGGAAATTTTTATTTGCTCCGGACGATCCGCAGGCCATGAGATTTTCAGCAGGCCTGAGTTCCAGGTCGAAGCCCATAAGGTATGCTCCTCGCCCGTGTCGAGAAATTGCGTGATCGCTTTGTCTTTCTCGTCATGATCAATCCAGGTATTCTGTTGAATATCATAAGCGAAACAACCGAAATAAGTTCCTATTCGGATAAATCCTGTGGGTTTCTCGATCAGTGAAGAAACGATGTACCCGGGATAATGAACCTCGCTGACGTAATGTTTTTTGCTTTTCCCTGCTGCACTGAGCTTATAAACCCCTTCCTCCCAGGTTCCAAGCCAGATGTTTTTCCGGGAATCTTCCATGATGGAAATAACCCTGGCGGGTGTTTTTCCCTCGACGATTTTGCTGATGTGAATAAACTCATCGCGGCGCGGGTCATAAATATCGGCTCCCCCGGTTTTCAGTCCGATCCATAAAAACCCGTCCGAATCAAAAAAGAGGGTTTCAATATTGTTTTCAGTGAGGCAGTTCAGCGAATCATTTTCCCGCTTATATATTTTGAAGTTTTCCCCGTCAAACCGGTTGAGCCCGTCGCAGGTGGCAATCCACATAAAGTGATCATTTTCCCGGATGTCGGTCACCTCGATGCTGGAAAGGCCGTCGGTAATATCGTAATGATTGAACTCCTGAGCCTGTACTGAAACCGTACACAGCAACAGGACGACAAAAAAAGAATCAACCACCGGCGTAAAAATTCTGAGTAGGGCTCGTTTCATTTTCGGCTCTTCATTGATTTTTAATGCCAAATTAGCTAAATTATGTAGAAACAGATCGCCTGACGGGTTTTCCGCACGAATTTGTTATGAATCGGTTTTTTTGTGTCATCGGCTTTATGCTGTACGGAGTAATTTCGCAGAAAAGCTTCTCCTTTTCGTGAGATGGTCCGGATTCCGGTCCTTCCCGGAAGGAGAAAAAGGCAGACACATATTAGAAAACATCATTATTAATAACCAAACTTATGAAACAATTGTGTTTTTTTCTTCTTTTATTGGTTATATCCGGTCTGTCGCCGGTTTACGGGAACAGGTACATTCCGGCTGCAACGGATCCGGGTGTGGATGAATTTCAGCAACAGCGGGAAGTGACGGTTACCGGCACGGTGACTGAATCGAACGGAAGTCCTGTTTCGGGCGCGACCGTCCTTCTAAGCGGGACTACCCGTGGTGTTATTACGGATGCCGGCGGCCGTTTTTCACTTCTTGTTCCAACAGGTTCGACGTTGGAGATCTCATTTATTGGTTACAAGACTGAGAAAAGAGTCGTTACCGGGGCCGAAGATCTGAACATTCGCATGGCCGAAGAAACCCGGGCTGTTGACGAAGTGGTGATCGTGGGTTATGGTGTCCAGAAGAAAGCGACCCTGTCGGGCGCTGTCGCGTCGGTAAAAGGCAGCGAGATCGCCCGGTCGCCTGCCATGAACGTGTCCAACTCCATTGGCGGAACTTTGCCGGGGCTGGTTGCGGTGGCGCAGAGCGGCGAGCCCGGATCCGACTATGCCACGCTTTTTATCAGGGGCCGGAGTACGCTGAACGACAACTCACCCCTGATCGTCGTGGATGGCGTCCCGAATCGTTCGCTCGAACGGATCGATCCGGCAACGATCGAAAGCGTGACGGTGCTTAAAGATGCTTCGGCGGCCATTTACGGCTCCCAGGCTGCCAACGGCGTCATCCTGGTGACCACCAAACGCGGCAGTTCCGGAAAACTGGCGGTTACAGCCAGTTTTGTATCAGGCTGGTCAAAGCCAACAGTAATACCTGAACTGACCAATTCGGCCGAATATGCCACGCTGGTTAATGAGATCGATGCGTACGATGATAAAGCGCCGACGTACTCCGATGCGGAAATTGCGAAGTTTGCCGACGGAAGCGACTTATGGCGTTATCCAAATACCGACTGGTTCGGTCAGGTGCTGAAATCCTGGTCCATGCAGAGCAATGCCAACGTCTCCATGTCGGGAGGAAACGAGAATCTGAAAACATTCGTGTCTTTATCGACGCGCCATCAGGACGGCTTTTTCAAAAACAGTGCCAGTAAGTACGACCAGCACGATCTTCGCGCCAACATCGACGGTAAAATAAATGACTACATCAGCCTGTCGGTCGATGCCAGTATGCGCCTGGAGCAGCGTGATTTTCCCACGGCTTCGTCGGCCAATATTTTCCGGAACCTGATGACGGGCCTGCCCACTCAGGTTGCGGTATGGCCAAACGGGCTTCCCGGCCCGCCGCTCGATGTCACGACCCAGGACAATCCTGTTGTTCAGGCTACGCGGGCTGCAGGCACCAATGAAAGCGACAATTACGTGTTTAACCTCAATGCCAAACTGAATATCAAAATTCCCTGGGTGAAAGGACTTTCGCTCACCGCAACCGGCGCTGTCGACCGGGGGTTGAACTATCAGAAATATTTTTCAAAGCTCTATGAGTTGTACACGTGGGACGGAACCACGCTGGGACCGGATAACCTTCCTTCGCTCGTAAAGGGGGCGTACGGGTCGTCACGGCTGACCCAGCAGCTCGATATCGGCAAGGAATACCTGGTTAACGCCCTCATTTCGTACCAGCGGACAATTAATGAAGTCCATGACGTAAATCTTTTGGCCGGTGTTGAGGCCATCGAGAACAACTCGAACTGGTTTTCGGCCGAGCGGAGGAATTTCACCAGCAATTTCCCTGCCGAGCTTAATTTTGGCGATTCCGGGGCACAATATGCGAACGGCTCCAATCCGGGAACAAACCGGTGGCTCAACTACTTCGGCCGTGTCAATTATGCCTATGGCAGCAAGTATATCGCTGAATTCGTATGGCGGTATCAGGGATCGAGCAAATTTGCGTCCGACACCCGCTGGGGATTTTTCCCGGGCGCATCGGTCGCATACCGGATATCGGAGGAAAACTTTTGGAAGGAAAGTGTTGCCGGGAACATGATCGGCAATCTGAAACTGCGCGCTTCCTGGGGCAAAACAGGGAACGACCTGATCGACCCCTACCAGTTTTATTCGCTGTACTCCTTGTTCTGGCGTTATTTTGTCACGGCCGACCAGGCCACACATGCCGCGTATTACGAAAGCCTTGCAGGTAACGTGAAGGCCCAGTGGGAAGAAGCCCGGCAAACCGATGTCGGACTGGATATGACCTTGTTCGGCGACAGGCTTTCGGTCACGGTCGACTATTTTAACAACCTGCGCAGCAAGATCCTGATCCCCCAAACCGCATCGGTGCCTTCAATGACGGGGATGGCCGGGATCCTCCCGGATATTAACCTGGGAGAAGTGCGGAACAAAGGTTTTGATTTCGAACTGTCCTGGTCCGACCGGATCAGTAAACTGAATTACAGGATCGGATTAAACGGCGCGTTCGCCAAAAACAAAATCCTGTTCTTTGACGAAGCTGAAGGCGCGCTTGACTGGCAGAAACAAACCGGCCATCCCATGCAGTCGGGTCTGTATTATGAAGCGATCGGTATTTTTCATGATCAGGCCGATCTGGAAAAATATCCTCACCTGGAAGAAGCGCGTACCGGTGACGTCATTTTCAAAGACGTAAGCGGCGATCAGCAGATCACCGGCGACGATATGAAGCGGATCTACAAAAATGTAGTGCCGACACTGACCGGCGGATTGACCCTGTCGGCCGGTTACAGGGGCTTCGATCTCACTGCCTTGTTTCAGGGCCAGGCCGGCGCCGTGAGGTATGTGCAGCAGCTCGGAGGAAAGGATGTGCAGAACTACTTCAAATCGTTTTATGACAAACGCTGGATGGAAGATAATCCCGACGCTGCCTATCCCCGAACCTTCAACCGGAACGACGAGTATTGGGTAAGCTCGGAAAACCCGAACACGTTCTGGCTGAAAAAGACGGATTTTATACGCCTGAAAAACCTGGAAGCCGGATATACCATTCCTTCGGCCATGGCCGGCAAGATCGGACTGGAGAGCCTCCGCGTCCATGTAGGCGGACTGAATCTGTTCACCTGGGCGCCTGATATGAAAGATCTCGATCCCGAACTGGAAGCCAAAGGCGATGGTTTTGCAGGCCAGGGATATCCCCTTCAGAAAATTGTAACAGCCGGTATAACCGTTAAATTCTAAAAAAACAGAAACAAATGAAACGCATCATTCCTCTTATACTGTTATCCTTTACCCTGGTTTTTTCTTCATGTGATGATTACCTCGATACGGTTCCCGGCGACAAATACGACGATGCGGCCGTGTGGAGCAGTCCTGCGCTGATCGAAAGCTTTGTCTTTCACATGTACGAAGGCATTCCGTACCCGTACCAGTGGTACATGACCGCTTCACTTGTCGACGAAGCAGTGCCGATCCAGAACGACGGTGTCGTAACCCGGGTATTAACCAGCACGATGACGCCTGAAGAACACGGGGCATTTGCCAATAACTGGGCTACCTGCATGGAGAACTGGTGGTGGGAGGCAGTTTATTCCAACATCCGCTCCTGCAACCTTTTCTTTTCCAGGATTGAAACGGCCGAATTTGCCGACGAAGCTTACAAACAGCAGCTTATCGGAGAGGTGCATTTTTTGCGCGCTTACTTTTACTATCTGCTGATGGCCCAGTACGGCGGCGTTCCGCTCATCGACAGGGTGATCAATGTGGGCGAGGACTACAACATTCCCCGGAACACATTCGCGGAGACGATCAGTTTTATCGTGGCCGATCTGGATGCGGCTATCGCAGACAATAAGCTGGCTGAACAGGCCGACAAGACCCGGGCAACAGAAGCGGCGGCTTTAGCCCTTAAATCGCGGGTGTTGCTGTACGCTGCCAGCGACCTCTATAATCATCAGGGATCCTGGGCGTCGGGCTATACCCATCCGGAACTGATCGCCTATACCGACGGAAGTCAGACGGAGCGTTACCGTGCGGCCAAAAACGCAGCCGAAGCTATGATCAGCCTTGGCACGGCCGGCCTTTACAAGGGCTTTGAAGATCCCGCCGAGAACTTCCGCCAATTATTCCTGCAAATGTCATCGAATGAGCAAATTTTTATTACTCAATATGATAAAGTGACCACTCCTTACTGGGCCACCGACTGGCTGGCCTGGGTGTGCGGAACGCCGTCGTATGGTGGCTGGGGGCTGAATCAGGTCACGGCAAATCTGGCAAACGCCTTTGAAAATGCCGACGGAACAGCCTTTAATTTTCAGGCGCAGAAAAATGATCCGTATGCCGGCCGCGATCCCCGTTTTTATGCCACGATCCTTCATCATGGGGCATCCTGGTATTACAACTCCTGGGGATCACTCAGTCCGGTAACGATCGATATAAACGGAACCGACAGCAATGGCGGCAACACCACCGGCTATTACATCAAGAAGTTCATTTCTCCCGGACAAAACGACTATTATTTCGGGAACCGCCAGCCGCAGCCATACATCCAGATTCGTTACGCAGAGGTGTTGTTAAACTATGCAGAAGCCTGTCTGGGCCTGGGTGAAGATGGTCCGGCCCGCGATGCGATGAACCTGATCCGCGAACGTGCGGGAATGCCCGGCATTCCGGAAAGCGAAACGGGTGAGACCCTGCAGGTGCGGTACCGGAACGAACGGCGGGTTGAACTGGCCTGGGAATCGCACCGGTTCTTTGATGTCCGCCGCTGGATGATTGCTCCCGAAGCTTATGGTGATGCACTGGGTGTAAAATACGGGAACAACACCTTCAGTTCCTTTGTCTTTGAAAAACACGCCTGGAAGAACAGCCATTATTTTATTCCGGTCGATTACAATGAAATGCAGAAAAACACGGCTTTAATACAGAATCCCGAATATAATTAAAGCAAAATTCTCCGAACTTCAATTAAGACCCGGCCTCTGTGCCGGGTCTTGTGAAACGGCTTTGTTGTTTAATTACCGCCGGGGACATGCTCTGCCTGATGGTGTTACCCGCTCGCGAATCGTTAACTTAAAAAGAGAAAATGCTTCATAAAGTCAGATATACGGGATATGCCCTGGCCTTGATCCTTTCGGTTTCAGCGGAGGCTCAGACCGGTTCGCTCCGCGGGATACCGCTCGATTCAGGCTGGAAATTCCACCAGGGTCCAGCAGTGAACGCCCACCTCCGGGATTTTGATGATTCGGCCTGGCAAACCGTATGTTTGCCGCACGACTGGAGCGTCGGAGAGCTTCGCGGCGCCGGTGGCAAAAGCCCGTTTTCAAAGGAAAGTATCGGTCAGGGCGCAACGGGATTTACCAGCGGAGGAGAAGGATGGTACCGGCGGAGTTTTGCTGCTGCAGAAGTTTCCGGACATGATGAACTGCTGTTTGAGGGTGTTTACATGGAAAGCCAGGTCTGGGTAAACGGGAGGATGGTGACTTCCCATGTGAATGGTTACACACCCTTTCTGTGCGACATCAGCAATTTTGTTCGCCGGGGGGAGGAGAACAGCATCGCAGTCCGGGTGGTCAATCCGGGAAGAAACAGCCGCTGGTATTCCGGGTCAGGGATTTACCGGAAGGTGTGGCTGATCCATACGGGAAACGTGTACTTTAAAAGCCACGCGGGCTGGATCCATACCAAAAAGATCAGTACCCGAATCGCAGAAACACAGATCAGCACAGAGATTTGCAACAAAACAGGTGAAAAAAGAAAGACAGAAATCCGGATAGAAATTATTTCACCGACAGGCCATCAGATCGCAGCGATCACCGATACCTTTGTTTTGTCTGCGGGAGAGACGTACCCCCTGATCAGGCCCGTCAACGTCAGCGATCCGCAGCTTTGGTCGGTAAGCTCGCCCGTTCTGTATAAAGCGCGGTTTTATCTTCGTTCGGACGATGGGACGGAAGACCAGGAAGAAGTCCCGTTCGGCATCCGTACCATTGACGTCTCCGCCGAAAGAGGCTTTCAACTGAACGGTATATCCTTGAAATTAAAAGGAGGATGCCTCCATCATGACAACGGTTTGCTGGGGGCGGCAGCAATCAGCCGCGCGGAAGAACGGAAGGTGGAACTTCTGAAGGCAAATGGCTTTAATGCGGTGAGGTGCGCGCATAACCCGCCTTCAAAAGCTTTTTTGGATGCCTGCGATCAGCAGGGTCTGCTGGTGATCGATGAGGCGTTTGATCAGTGGCAAAAGCCCAAAAATCAGGACGATTACCATCGCTTTTTCAAGGAGAATTATGAGCAGGATCTGACTGCAATGATCCGCAGCGACCGGAACCATCCTTCGGTGATCATGTGGAGTATCGGGAATGAAATCCCTGAACGGGCCGATCCTGCGGGCGTGGAAATTGCGCGCAAACTGATTTCGGTGATCAGGCGACTTGACCCGTCGCGCCCGGTTACCGCGGCCGTAAATGACTTCTGGGACAATCCCGGAAAAACGTGGGCCGACTCCAAAGCGGCTTTTGGCATGCTGGATGTCGCGGGCTACAATTATATGTGGTATGAATATGAGAAGGACCATGCCCGATTTCCGGAACGGGTCATGTACGGCAGCGAGTCGGTGCCAAAGGAGGCCGACCGGAACTGGGATCTGGTGGAGGAGCACCCGTATATCATCGGTGATTTTGTCTGGACGGCCATGGATTATCTGGGTGAAGCCGGGATCGGCCATACCTCGGTACGGGGGAGGGATGAAAAGGCCCCGCAGTTTATGGGATGGCCGTGGTTTAACGCCTGGTGCGGAGATCTCGATATCTGCGGCGATAAAAAACCGCAATCCTATTTCAGGGATGTGCTCTGGAACGAACGGCAGCTTGCAATAGCCGTTCAAACGCCCGTTCACCCCGACAGCCTTGAGAAAACAAGTTATTGGGGATGGTCCGGTGAACAGCAAAGCTGGAACTGGAAAGGGTTTGAGCAACAGCCGTTAACCGTTCGGGTATACAGCAGACCGGGAGATGTGCTCCTTTTTCTGAACGGAAAGATGATCGGGGAGAAACCTGTTTGCGCAACCAGCCGCTATTCGGCATCTTTTACCGTTCCTTACGAGCCGGGAGTTCTGAAAGCAGTCAGGAAAGGGAACAGTGAGGTATCGGCTGAACTCAGAACTGCCGAAGCGGTGTCTACCCTTCGCCTGCTTGCCGACCGTAATCCGGTCAGGGCATCGACCGACGATCTGGCTTATGTAAAAATCGAAGCGCTGGATCAGGACGGGAATGTTGTTCCGGGTGCCCAAAACCGCGTTTGGCTCGGAATTTCAGGCGAAGGTACGCTGGCAGGGGCAGGAAATGCCTCTCCGGCCGATATGGAAAGCTTCCGTTCGCTGTCACCAAAGCTTTTCCGCGGGAGGGCTCTCGCTATCGTGCGGCCGAACGGAATGGCCGGTAAGATCAGGCTTCGTGTCCGGGCAGAAGGTCTGCCGGAAACAGATTTAATATTAACCACGCAATAATAAAGAGTAGCCGGAGATGAGAGACAGAAGATTTTTTCAGGCTTGCGGATTGGCTTTTTTAATCCTGGCCGGTTTGGCCGTTGGCTGTGAACCTGTGAAGGAGAAAGTCATTATGAACGGGGAAGTATGGCGGGACACCCGTGGCGAGGTGATCAACGCGCATGGCGCGGGTGTACTTTTGCACGACAGCGTTTATTACTGGTACGGCGAATTCAAGGGAGATTCCACCTACCGCCTGGAGTGGGTAAAGGGCTGGGAATGCTGGCGCACGGAGGCCGGAGGTGTTTCCTGCTATTCATCGAAAAACCTGGTGGACTGGAAATTTGAAGGCATTGTGCTGCCTCCCGTTCCCGGTGATCCGGCTTCCGACCTGCATCCTTCGCAGGTTATCGAAAGGCCAAAGGTCATTTATAACGAAAAAACCCGCAAATTTGTGATGTGGCTGCACATTGAAAGTCCTGACTATGAAAAAGCAAAGGCGGGTGTGGCTGTCAGTGACACGCCCACCGGGCCGTTCACCTATCTGGGCTCGATGAAGCCAAACGGGCAGGACAGCCGTGATCAGACGCTTTTTCTGGACGATGACGGGCGTGCCTATCACATCGCTTCTTCCGAATGGAACAAAACGATGTATATTAGTGTCTTGAATGATGCGTACACCAAACCCTCAGGGATTTATAAAAGGATCTTTATTGACCGTTCAAGGGAGGCGCCGGCTGTTTTTAAGCACCGGGGAAAGTACTACATGATCACCTCCGGATGTACCGGATGGGATCCCAACCCGGCCGAATATGCGGTTGCCGACTCGATGCTGGGAGAATGGACCGTTGTCGGGAACCCTTGCACGGGTCCGGATGCCGGATTAACCTTCCGGTCACAATGCACGTTTGTTTTGCCGGTAGCCGGCGCAAACGGGCAGTTTATCGTCCTGTTCGACCAGTGGAACAAAACCGATCTGGATGATTCGCGGTATATCTGGCTGCCGGTCACTTTCGGGGAGGGGACGATCGAAGTTGCCTGGAGAAAAAACTGGTCGCCGGTCGAACTCAAAAACAAATGACACCAATCACTAAATCTGCCAACATGATCCGCTTTTTGCGCGTTATACCGGTTGTTTTGCTGATTTTCTCCGTCTCAGGAGCACTTTGGGGACAGAAAACCTGGCGGTTAGACGCTTCGGGAGTGATGCAGGAGCCAAAGGCCGGGCATTTTAAAATGGGACATGCAGGCCCTGAGGGAAAAGAGATACAGGTGAACAGCCTTTACCTGACAAGAGGAGGAAAACCGGTGCTCCCGGTGATGGGCGAATTGCATTTTTCGCGGATCGGGCGTGACCAATGGGAAGATGTGATCCTGAAAACGAAGGCAAACGGAGTTACCGTCATTTCAACCTACCTGTTCTGGAACCAGCACGAAGAGATTGAAGGTCAGTTTGACTGGGAAGGGGAGAAGGATATCCGCAGTTTTGTGAAGCTGTGCGCCCGGCACGGTATGGATGTGATCGTAAGGCTGGGGCCATGGTCGCACGGAGAAGCCCGCAACGGGGGAACTCCCGACTGGATCCTGCGGAAAAAATATATCCGGGACCGCTCGAACGATGTGGTTTATCAAAATTACGTGAAACGCTATTTTGGCGAAATCGCCGCTCAGCTCTCCGGCCTTTATTATAAGGATGGGGGTCCCGTGATCGGTATTCAGCTTGAAAATGAATACTGGTACGGCAAGGCGGGTGAAGCGCATATCAAATGGTTGAAGGATCTGACCCTCAGTCTGGGTATCGATGTGCCGCTTTATACCGTTACCGGCTGGGGTAACGGATCAGTGCCGCCCTTTGAGGTCATCCCTTTGTGGGGAGCCTATGCCGACGCACCATGGGCGGAACATACCGGAAAAATCTTTCAGCCCGGAAATTACCGCTTCGATTCTTTCCGCGACAATAAAAATATAGGCAACGAAAGGGCCGATTCGACGGGCACCTACATGAGCTACGATCTGTATCCTTATTTCACCTGCGAAATGGGCATCGGCATTCAGAATACCTGGCACCGGCGACCGGTAATCGGTTCCATCGACGGGCTTGCGATGATGGTCGCGAAATTGGGCTCGGGAAGCAACCTCGCCGGTTATTATATCTTTGCCGGGGCCACCCAGTTCAGGGGTCAGCTCCACTCAACCGAAGAAGAACAGGAAGAAACCGGGTACTGGAGCCGGGTTCCGTTAAAGTCGTACGACTTTCAGGCAGCCGTCAGGGAATCGGGCGAATTGTCGAAGGCCTATCAGGAGGTGAAAAAACTTCACTATTTTATCGCGGAGGCCGGAGAAAATCTGGCGTCGATGATGCCCGTCATTTTTCCTGCCGGGGACGACGACTTTCAACTGGCTGTCCGGGCCGGCGACCGCTCTGCTTTTTTGTTCGGCATCAATTATGCCCGCTACTTGCCGAAGAAGACCCGTAAAGACGTCCGCTTCGAGATTAAACTGAAGCACGAAACCGTCACATTCCCGTCCGAAGGAATAAGTATCCCCGACAGCGCTGTGTTTATCTGGCCGGTTAATTATGAGCTTGAAGGGATCAGAATGAAATACGCCACTGCCCAGTTGCTGGGAAAATCAGGAAACTGTTTCGTGTTTTTTCAGAACAGGAAGATACCGGTTGAAGTGGCTCTTGAAGCAGCCGGTGTGGAAAAGGTGACGGCGGTAAATGGCAGGGTTGTGACGAATGACGGACTGACTGTGATCAAAGATGTTATTCCCGGAAAAGACTGCGTGGTGACCGCCCGACTGAAAGACGGGAGAACCGTGAAGCTCAGTATTCTTTCGGAAGAAGAAGCAAATTATGGCTGGATGCTCGACCGCCACGGGAAAAAGGAGTTCTTTATTTCCGATGCCGGCATGTATGCTGACAAGGGAGAAATTGCGGTCTTTTCAACGAAGGCCGATATGAAGGTGAGCCGGCTGACCACAGGCAGAGAACGTTTATACGCGGATACGATTCTTTCGGTGGCCGTGCCCCGGAATCCTGCCGTGCAGATCCGGTCGCAGCCGCTGTTAGGCGGCGCCAAATGGCTGAAAGCGTCGGGCTTTGGTGAAATACCGCCTGCGCAGCAGCGCTTTCACCGGTTCTTTTTAAAGGAATTCAGCCTGGATAATCCTTCTCCGTTCAGAAAGGCAACTTTATACATCTATCCGGAATCCGGTTGCCGGATTAACCTGAACGACACCTGGGTGCGGCAACCTGTAAAGGGAGGACAATTGAACGTGATCGATTTGACGGGATATGTTTCGAAAGGCGAGAACAGGCTTTGTCTCGATTTTCCGTGGACATCGGGGATAAAACGCTTTGCGGCCCGTATGGACGTGGAGTATTCCAATTACGACCGTCTTAAATTTTTAACCGGCGAATCGTGGCTGATGACCGATATGTACACCAATCCTACTCCGATGAAACAACTGGAAGGTGTAGCGCCGCCGGAGGTCCTGACTACCCCCGACGTGGCCGACACGCTGAGCTCAGCCGGCGTCCGGGAGTGGCAGATTGCTGTTCCGCAGGGCGCGTTCGACGGGCTGAATCAGCTTTATCTGAAGATACGTTATACCGGCGACCGGGCCGAGCTGTTCAACGGCTTTATGCTTTCGGCCGATCATTTTAATGACAACCAGATCTGGACGATCGGCCTGCGCCGCCAGGAACGGAAGGCGGAGGGCAGGACGCTGGATCTGAGAATTCACCAGGCGTCGCCGGAGCAAAAAATATTTTTCGACATCCCTCCCGGTCCGGATGCTTTTGAAAATCCCCGGATACTGGGCTTTAAAGCCGTACCCGAATATAAAATCATGTTAGATTATTGATCATGAGATATTTGCTGATTTATTTTTTAGCGTTGATCCGGATTGGCAACGTTTTTTCGCAGGATTTGATTGTCGCAGACATTTTCACGGACAACATGGTGCTGCAGCAAGAAACTAAGGTCCCGGTCTGGGGAACGGCGCAACCTGGATCAAAGGTCGTGGTGACGCCTTCGTGGGAACGAAAATCATACACGGCAATGGCCGGGAACGACAGCCGGTGGCGTGTGTCGGTCGGAACCCCGCCTGCGGGCGGTCCTTTTACTCTGGAAATAAGCGGGAGAAGAAAGATCGTTCTCCGGAATGTTTATTCCGGAGAAGTCTGGCTGGCAAGCGGTCAGTCGAATATGAGCATGCCGCTGAAAGGCTATTTCTGTCAGCCGGTCACCGATTCGCGCGAGGCTATTCTTTCTTCCGGAAACAGGCATATCCATTTTATCAATATTCCGCCGATGGCAGCTTACCGGCCCCTGGAAAATTTTGGTGCCACGTGGACCGTTGCATCACCGGCTACTGCAGCCGATTGTTCGGCCGTAGGATGGTTTTTTGCCTCCTTTCTTCAGAATCAGCTGCACGTGCCGGTTGGAATAATCAATTCCAGTTATGGCGGATCAAATGTGGAGGCATGGATGACTGCCGAATCGTGTCAAGCGGATACGGCCATTGTTGTACCTCCTGAAGGAAACGAAACATCCGAATGGATTAATAATGTCCCCACCGTTCTTTTTAACGGGATGATTAATCCGGTGGCCGGGTACGGCATCAGGGGGATGATCTGGTATCAGGGCGAATCGAATGTGTTTGATGTTACCCGGTATGCCCCGCGTTTTTCGGCTCTGGTAAAGGGGTGGAGAAAAATCTGGGATCAGGGTGACTTTCCCTTCTATTATGCGCAGATCGCTCCTTATAACTACCAGGAATGGAATTTTTTCACGCCTGAGTTTCCTGAAATTTCCGCCTATGTCCGCGAGGCGCAGTTGTCCTGCGCATCGGAAATTCCCAATGCCGGAATGGCTGTACTGCTTGATATCGGTGATCCGCACCAGATCCATCCCCCGCGTAAAAAGGAGGCGGGAGAACGACTTGGATTGCTGGCACTTTCGAAAACTTACGGAATAAAAGGATTTGAAGCTGAAAGTCCGCAATATGACCGGATGGAAGTGGATGGAAATAAAGCCGTCATCCACTTTAAAAATCAGTTTAACGGATTGACCGGTTACGGCAAAAGGCTTGACTTGTTTGAAATTGCCGGTGAAAACAAAGTTTTTGTAAAAGCTCAGGCGTATATTGACGGTGAAAAAGGAACAGTGGTCGTTTCGTCAACACTGGTTGAAAAGCCGGTGGCTGTGCGTTACGCATTTAAAAATTACGTTCAGGCAGAGTTGTTTGGGACAGGGGGCCTGCCGGTCTCTTCCTTCCGCACCGATAAATGGAAATGAATGAAGATGATGGCGGCAAACCAAAAAGCTTATACCTCGCAGAAACATGAAAGTAATGCCGGGTTTCACAGGCTATTAACTATTGAAATACAGATGGGTGAATATGAATTGCGGAGGCGTTAACTGAAAAATAAAAACATGAATAATCCAATTTTTATAAGATTTTTGAGGGGAATGCTGTTGTCAGGGTGGCTGTTTTCGTGCAATGATCCAGTGACTACAACAAATTACTATTTTGATCCGGTTACCGGCGACGACACTAATCCCGGTACCAGTGCAGGAAAGGCGTTCCGTTCATTTTCGGTAATGGAGCAACTGGTACTCCGCCCGGGCGACAGCATCTTGCTCAAAGGCGGCACAACTTTTCAGGAATCCCTGAAGCTAAGCTGTAAGGGGTCTGCTGAGAAGCCGGTGGTCATCGGCCAATACGGGTCGGCTGTCCGACCCGTCATTGCCGGGCAGGGCAGGAGTGAGGCCGCCGTGCATGTTTTCAACTCGGAACATGTCATGATCAGAGACCTGGAAATCTCAAACGACGCGGGTAAGCCGGTCGCGGGATTGCATGGGTTATGGGTCGAGTTGCGAAATTATGGAACAGCAAAAGATATCAGGATCGATAACCTGTTTGTGCATGATGTGACCGGTTCCTGCACGCGTGAAGAAAAAGACGGTGGCCATGCGATCCTGATCCAGAATTACCACGAAAACGACCCGGATACGATCTTGTCAAACTTTGAGGGTTTATCGGTTGAAAACTGCCACATCAAAGATTGCAGCCGGAGCGGTATCATCTTCTGGGGAAACTGGATCCGCAGCAAATGGAAGCCCAGCACCGGCGTGGTGATCCGTAACAACCTGCTGGAAGGCGTGCCGGGCGACGGGATCGTCCCGGTGGGATGCGAAGGCGTGCTTGTAGAGTATAACGTGATGAGGGATTGTCCCGGGACCCTGCCGGTTACAGAAGCCGCCGACGGGATCTGGCCGTGGAGCTGCGACAATGCCCTGGTTCAGTACAACATCGTCAGTGACCATAAATCGCCTGTCGATGCCTATGGGTTTGATTCGGACTGGAACAGCAACAATTCTGTTTTTCAGTACAACCTGAGCTATAACAACGACGGCGGATTTTTACTGGTGTGCAATTCGGGCGGGTGGACTCCCGACTGGAACATCGGCAACAAGGGTACCATTGCCCGCTATAACCTCAGTATTAATGACGGACTCAGGAACTATAAACTGAAAGAAGATTTTTTCTCGCCGGTCATTCATTGCACCGGACCGATCAGGAATTCGCTTATCGAAAAGAATATTTTTATTCTTCTGAAAAAGCCAAAAGAGGAAATTGACAGGACGCTGATCAGCCTGACCGACTGGAAAGGATACCCGGACAGCACCTTTTTCAGGGATAACTTTATTTTTACCGAAGAACCGTACTGTACTGTTGATCATGGCCGGTCTACAAACACCTTTATCGCGAATAACCGTTACTCAGGGGAGATAACAGGTACTGACGCCGGATTCGCCCGGTACCCCGGTAAATTCGGAAAACAGATGTGGTACGACGGCACCGACGAAAACTGGAACAGGCTGATCGCGTTTGTGCGGGACAAAACAATCAGCATCAACGGAAAAGAAATGAGGGTGTCCGATCTGCTGGACCTTCATTAAGGAGGTCTTCGTACCAGACAGAATTCAGTTCTCATTGAGGGTATTCAGACTGAGCCTGCGTCATGTATTCCAGGCAGCCATGGCGCTCAGGTTGCGTTCATTTACAATGTTTTTGGCTTCAGGTGTGTACAGGAAGACCAGTTCTTCTGCGAAACGTTCGTCAATCTTCCCGCGGACAATTTTCATGGTCGAATTCAGCAGGTGGTTTTGTTCGGTGAACGCCTCCGGCAAAACGGCAATGGTTGCCGGAAGCCAGCGCTCGGGAAACATATTTTCAAATTTTCCACCCTTTTTATAGTGATCGATTTCTGCCTGAATCAGCCTAAGGCTCTCAGCATTTGCTTCAGCCGTCCCCGGTTTAAACCCTTCGGCAGTCAGCTTCCGGTTAATGGCCTGCACGTTGGGAACAATCAGTCCGGTGGTGTACGGATTCTGATTATTGTACAGCATACACTGGTCGATCAGCGGCGACTGCTCGATTAATGCCTCTTCAATGCCTTCGGGACTGTACTTTTCTCCGTCATTGCCAATCAGCAGGCTTTTGAAGCGTCCAAGCACATAAAGAAACCCGTCAGCATCCATATAGCCCATGTCACCGGTATGCAGCCAGCCGTCAACGACCGTTTCTGCCGTTGCTTTCGGATTGTTCCAGTAACCGGCCATCACGTTGTCGCCTTTAATGATGATCTCTCCTTTCACTCCGGCCGGAAGCTCCCGTCCGTCGTCATCAATAATTTTCAGCTCCATATACTTGACCAGTCTTCCGGATGATCCGAATTTGATGGCATGCAGCGCGTTGGAAGAAATGACGGGAGAAGCTTCGGAAAGACCGTAGCCCTGACACATCGGTATGCCAATGGCATAAAAGAAGCGTTGCAATTCAATGTCGAGTAATGCCCCGCCGCCAATGAAAAACCGGAGTTTCCCGCCAAAGCTTTCCCTGATTTTTGAAAACAGGATTTTATCGTATAAAGCCACCAGCGGTTTATAAGCGGCCCGGAATCCTTTTCCTTTATCCCATCCGGTGCCGTTATAGTGGTAGGCAATCTTCAGCGCATGCTCAAAAAGCTGTTGCGTTGTTTTGCCTTTCGCGCGGATGGCAGACTCGATCCCTTTGCGGAAATTTTTGGCGATTGCCGGCACGCTCATCAGAATAGTGGGCTGAATTTCCTGAATATTCTTTGGAATATTCTTCAGGGTTTCCAACGGGGTTTTCCCGTTCTCCAGCGAAGCCACGCTGGCCCCGTTGTACATGAAGCAATACAGGCAGGCCGTGTGGGCAAAAGCGTGATCCCACGGCAGAAAGGCCAGCGTTTTCCATTCGGAGGTGATCTCCATGAGCGTATTCGACTGGATCACATTGGCGGTATAATTCAAATGCGACAGCATAATGCCTTTCGGATCGGCCGTTGTCCCGGATGTGTAGGAAATATTGGCCAGATCTTCCGGCCTGACCGACCGGTAGGTCTGTTCAACGAAGTCCCGGTTTTCTTCAAGGTAAATTTTTCCCGCAGCCATTACCCGGTCGTACGACACGTCCTTGTCTCCCAGGAATATTTTATCGTCGAGGTAAATCACCGTTTCAACCAGGGGAAGCTCGTTTCTGATCTCTTCAATCTTGGAAGCCTGTCCTTCGGAGACGATCACCATCCGGCACCCGGAATGTTCCAGCCGGAACTTTAATTCAGACCCGGCATCCAGTTTAACCGACAAGGGAACGTTGATCGCCCCGGCGTACAGGATGCCCAGTTCACTGATCAGCCATTGATTCCGTCCTTCAGCGATCAGTCCGATCCGGTCACCTTTTTTTATTCCGGCAGCCTGCAGACCGGCAGCGAACTGCAATACCTGTTTATGTACTTCCTGATAAGTTGTTCCCTGAAACGCCCCTATCTTCTTTTCCCACAGAAAAACGTTCTCCGGATACTTCTTCACACTCGTTTCAAAGAGTTCAATAAGAGTCTTCATACGTTAATAATTTGTTTTTTAATGGCCGTATGGAACTCCATGTTGCTGAAAAAAATAACTATATCCTCGGTCATTGCGGAGCAACATGTTCGTTTCATAAGTCTGGTTTCTTCACACGCCTTTTCAAAAATACGAAAATTGAAAGACAACCGTAAAAACGAGATGACCGGAACGCGGTCATCTCGTTTTCTGCATATCGGCTTACCCGACGCCAAATTCGTATACGGTGGTCTGATTGAACTTTTCACCGGGCCGTAACACGGTCGACGGGAAATTGTCGTGATTGGGGGAATCGGCAAAATGCTGGGTTTCCAAAGCTACTCCCGAATAGCTTCCGAATTTTTTAATGCCGTCAATGGTTAGTTCGGGAATCCAATAGCCCGTGTACACCTGCATCCCGGGCTGGGTGGTATAAACGGTGACTTCCCTGCCGCTGGTGCTTTCCGACAGACGACCTGCTTCAACAAGTCGTCCTTCTTCATTGTCCAGGACAAAGTTTACATCATAACCATCGTTCAGGGAGGCGATATCCCTGCCCAGCTTCTTTTTTGCGGTAAAATCGAACATGGTGTCTTCAACGGGAATAATTTTCCCGGTCGGGATCAGATCGACCGATTCGGTTATCTTGTCGGCCCGGAGTTCCAGTTCATGGTCAAGGATCTTTTCACGGCCGCCGGTGAGGTTAAAATAGCTATGATTGGTCAGGTTGACGATGGTTGCTTGGTCGGTCTCCCCTTCATATTGAATCGTCAGCTTGTTGGCATTATCAAGTGTATAGGTACAGCTAACATGCAGATTTCCGGGATAGCCCTCTTCCTTGTCCGGGCTGTAATAAGTCAGCTTCACACCAACGACGCCGGGCTTTTCAATAACTTCAGGATTCCAGATCCTCCGGTCAAATCCGATCAGCCCGCCATGGAGGTGATTTTCTCCGTTATTCACAACCCCTGTATATTCCACCCCGTCGATGCTGTATTTCCCTTTGGCTATGCGGTTGGCATAACGGCCGATGATGCTGCCGAAATAGGGATAATTGCTCAGATAGGCATCACTCAGGTAATCATCCAGTTTTTCAAAGCCACAGACAATGTTGTCGATCTGACCGTTTTTACCGGGCATTTCGATCGCTGTGATAATACACCCGTAATTGGTGATTTTAATCGTGACACGGTTATCATTCGAAAGTGTAAATAACCGGATTTCCTGACCACCCCTGGCCGTTCCGAAAGGTTTACTGCTTATATTCATATGTGTTAGCTTTTAAGCTATTAGCTGTTAGCCTCTAGCTGATTATTGATTTACTTTATTTTGGTCGCCATCCGGCGCCGTTCCCCCGGCAACCTGTAGCTTTTACGATTTTGTGTCTTGATACTTGTGTTTTGCATTTGTTTTCAGGCAGCAAGTTACAAATTATCGTGCGTACCGGTGGGTACCGGTAGCCAAATCTGTTATTTTTTTTATAATTTTGATTCTTCCAAACCGGACCTTACAATATTGATGAATGAAGAATATTCAGATCGACGATACGCTGGGAGTACCCAAGTACCGGCAAATCATTAATTCGATTTACCACGCCATTTCGAACGGCGATCTTGAGCTGGGCGACAAAATTCCCTCTCTGAATCAGATTTGCGAAGAATTCGGCCTTTCGCGCGATACGGTAATGGTCGCGTTCAATGAACTAAAGGCGAAAGGAGTTATTCACTCCATTCCGGGCAAAGGATACTATATCAACAGTACTGAAATTCATCTGGATGAGCGGATCTTTGTTTTGTTTGATGAATTAAATGCATTCAAGGAAGATCTGTATACCTCTTTCCTCAATAAACTGGACACCCGCACTACGGTCGATATTTATTTTCATCATTTTAATTTCCAGGTTTTTAAAGATCTGATCAGCCAAAGCTCCGGAAAGTACACGGCGTATGTCATTATGCCGGCAACCTTTGATCATACCGAACACATTGTTTCTGCTCTTCCGGAGGAAAAGGTTTACGTTCTTGACCGGCTGAAACACGATCTGAAAAAATACCCTGTGGTTTATCAGGATTTTGAGCAGGACGTCTATCGGGCCCTCATGGCAGGCGCAGATTTGATCGGTAAATACAATAAACTGATTATGGTATTTCCGGGAGGGAAAGAGCCGGACGGTCGGATGATCGGATTCCGGAAATTCTGCGAAGAACGCGGTATCACATTCGAGATTCTGCGGAGTCTGGAGAACCGGAAAATCAAAAAAGGAGAAGCTTATTTTATACCGTCCGACCGTAATCTGGTACGGCTGGTGAAAATGGCGGCCGAACAGCATTTTGAATTGGGAACAGATTTCGGTATTGTCTCCTTTAATGACACCGTTTTAAAAGAAGTTGTAGCCGGAGGCATTACGACCATTTCAACCGATTTTATCCGCATGGGAGAAACCCTTGCGGAAATGATCGTTGAAAAGCGCCGGGACCAGATTGCCAATCCGGCTACCCTGATCCGGCGAAAATCGCTGTAAGTGCATGTAAAATAATGGGTGAGCAGGGAGGCGGGAATACGGAAGAACAACGGGCAGTTGGCAATTCAATTGTTCTGTGGTTAATTTCGCAGTTTTACAACAGGTTAACAGGTTTCGTAGTTTTCCGGTTTTTTCCCATTTGTCCGTGATATTATTTTTTATATTTTTATCGCTCGGTACCCACCAGTACCCACCGGTTGGAAAAAAGAGATTAACTCATATATAAATCATTCAAAAATGGATATTCAAACATTACAAGCTAAGTTTGTCGGGAAGTATGGTGAGGGTCAGGTTTCCGGATATTTTTCTCCCGGACGTGTTAATCTGATCGGCGAACACACCGATTATAACGGAGGATTTGTTTTTCCATGTGCCCTCAGTTTTGGGAATTACTGCCTGATCAGGAAAGTGGATCGTCCTTCCTTTCGTTTTGCTTCTGTGAATATGGAGCAGGAGTATGAACTGTCGCTCAATGAGCTCACAGCTCCGCTTGGTGGGAAAGCCTGGGCCAATTATCCCCTCGGAGTCATTGCTCAGTTCATAAAAAAAGGATTGAAGCCTGAAACCGGCGCCGATTTATTGTTTTATGGTGATGTGCCGAATGGTGCCGGACTTTCTTCATCTGCTGCGCTTGAAGTTGTGACGGCCGTAGCCATCAACGATCAGTACGGGTATGGCCTGGACCGGATCAGTCTGGTGAAAATGGGACAAAAGGCGGAACATGAATTTGCCGGGGTTATGTGCGGGATTATGGATCAGTTCGCTTCGGGCTTTGGAGCAAAAGACCATGCGATCTTCCTGAACTGCGATACACTCGATTACGAGCTGGTCCCGGTTGTGCTGAAGGGATGCAAGATCGTGGTCAGCAATACCAACAGTCCGCATAAACTCGATTCCGGAAAATATAACGAGCGGGTAAGTGAGTGTAAAGCTGCAGTGGAGGCCATTAAACCTTACAATGCGATCACTCAGTTGGCCGATCTGACACTTGAACAGTTTAAGGCAGTTGAATCAAAAATTGAAAACGAAGTGGTACGTGCCCGCGCCCGTCACGTGGTTTCTGAGATCGAACGTACGACCGACGCCGTAAAAGCCCTGAAGGCAGGCGATCTGGAATTATTTGGTAAACTGATGAATGCGTCACATGTTTCCCTGCGCGACGACTACGAAGTAACCGGACCCGAACTGGACGCGATGGCCGAGGCTGCCTGGAAAATTGACGGTGTGATCGGTTCGCGGATGACCGGTGGCGGTTTTGGAGGCTGTACTGTTTCGGTGGTGAAGGATGAGGCCATTGATACCTTTATCGAAAATGTAGGAAAAGAATACACCGGAAAAACAGGATTAACCCCCGAATTTTATGTTGCCGAGATTGGTGACGGCGGGAAAAAGTTATTTTAAAGCATATTTTCATGACAACATTTAATATGGAAGACCATTCCCATCGCCGGTTTAACCCGTTGACCGGCGATTGGATACTGGTCTCTCCGCACCGGGCAAAACGTCCCTGGCAGGGGCAGGTGGAAAAAGTGCAGGAAGAAAAACGCCCGGAGTATGACCCTGGATGCTACCTGTGCCCGGGGAATGAACGGGCAGGCGGGATGAAAAACCCGGCTTATACCGAGACCTTTGTCTTTACCAATGATTTTAGCTCCCTGCTGGCCGATGCTCCCAAAGGATCCGTAACAGACGGGGAATTATTTCAGGCGAGCAGCGAAAGCGGGATCTGCAAGGTGATCTGCTTTTCACCCAGGCACGACCTCACGATTCCGGAAATGGAAACGGCCGATATCAAAAAAGTGGTGGACGTATGGCAAAAGGAATACCTGGAACTCGGGTCAAAAGACTTTATAAACTACGTTCAGATCTTTGAAAATAAAGGCAGTATCATGGGTTGCAGTAATCCGCACCCGCACGGGCAGATCTGGTCGTCCAGTTCAATTCCTAATGAACCATTCAAAGAAGACAGCCGGCAACTGGCCTATTTTGAGAAGCACGGGCGTACATTGCTTGCTGATTACCTGGAAAAGGAGCTGGACAATAAGGTACGGATCCTGGCAGCAAATGATCATTTCGTCGCCCTCGTCCCGTATTGGGCCGTCTGGCCTTTTGAAAGCATGGTGATCAGCCGCAAGGCCATTCAGCACATCGGACAAATGAATGAAGATGAAAAAATGGCGCTGGCCGATATCTACCGGAGGCTGACCATTATGTACGACAATCTTTTTCAGGTGTCTTTTGCCTATTCTTCGGGGATTCACCAGGCGCCGACCGACGGAAAGGAACATCCGGCATGGCATTTTCATATGCATTTTTACCCGCCTCTGCTGAGGTCGGCTTCCGTGAAGAAATTTATGGTTGGCTACGAAATGCTGGCCAATCCCCAGCGCGATATCACCGCTGAGGGTGCAGCCGCACGGTTGCTTGCGCTGCCGCTTGTGCATTATAAAAAACTTTAAGGTTTCCGAAATAATAAGTTGTTTAATTTTAGCCATCCGTTTTCCGGGTGGCTTTTTTATTTGTATGTTTTATAGCATAAGTCTGAAAATAAATAACAATTATAAATAAAAGTAAAATATACTTTTATAATTTTGATTCGTATGAACGAGGCAAAGAGAAAATTACTGAATGAAATGTATGGCGAACATCCGCGGCATTACGTGGCGGTGGATTGTGTTATTTTTGGTTACCTGGACGGTGATCTGAAACTGTTGGTTTACCCGCGGAGCTTTGAACCGGCTAAAGGCAACTGGTCGTTAATGGGCGGTTTCGTGCAGGAGAACGAATCATCCGATCAGGCTGCAGCGCGTATTCTGAAGCGGACAACAGGCCTGGATCAGATCTATATGGAGCAGTTAGCCGCTTTTACAGCTCCCGACCGGGAAGCAGCAGCCCGCGTCATCAGCATTGCTTATTATGCGCTGATCCGTTTGGACAAGCATGATGAGGAAATCGTTCACCGGTACGGGGCGGACTGGTTTTCACTTACGGCAAAGCCTGACCTGATTTTCGACCATAATGACATGGTTGAAAAGGCGCTTTTCCGGCTCCAGCAAAAGGCAGGCTATCAGCTTATAGGTCCTGAATTACTACCCGAACTGTTCACCCTGACACAGCTTCGCCGGCTTTATGAAGCTATTTTTCAGCGTACACTCGATCCGGGGAACTTCCGGAAAAAAGTATTGTCACTCGACGTGTTAAAACGATCCAATAAAAAAGATTCGACCGAGTCAAAAAAAGGGGCTTACCTCTATGGCTTTCACGAAGAGGAATGCTCCGAACGGGATATCGGCCGCATCATTAAGATATAAAAAACAATTAAAAGAACTGATATGGAAAAAAGAGATTTAAAAAAACTGGAAGTCTGGTTTGTTACCGGAAGTCAGAATCTGTATGGTGAAGAAACCCTCAAGCGGGTTGACCGCGATTCGGAAACAATTGCCCGGGCGCTGGACGCATCACCTGAGGTTGCTGTCAGTTTCGTTTTTAAGCCGGTTGTAACCACTCCGGACGAAATTTACCGGATTTGCCTTGAAGCGAATAATGCGGCCTCGTGTATCGGCCTTGTTACCTGGATGCATACCTTTTCTCCGGCAAAAATGTGGATACAGGGACTCACTGTGCTCAATAAGCCGTTTGCGCATCTCCATACTCAGTTTAACCGCGATATTCCCTGGAAGGAGATTGACATGGATTTTATGAATCTGAACCAGTCGGCTCACGGCGATCGGGAGTTCGGCTTTATCTGTTCACGCATGAGGCTGGAACGGAAGGTGATTGTAGGACACTGGCAGGATGAAAAGGTACAGAAGAAACTGGGAATCTGGGTGCGTGCAGCCGTTGGCTTTCATACATCTAAATCACTTAAAATCTGTCGTTTCGGCGACAATATGCGCTATGTTGCTGTAACCGAAGGAGACAAGGTAGAGGCGCAGCGGGTACTGGGCTGGCAGGTTAATGCACATGGGGTAGGCGAACTGGTGGCGAGCATGGAAACCGTTACGGAACAGGAAATAGCGGGTTTGATGGAGGTGTATGCCGCCAGTTATGAGCTGAATGATCGTAACCACGAAAATATTCGCTACCAGGCAAAAATCGAGATGGGGCTCAAAAAGTTTCTGGATCTTCACGGGTACAGGGCGTTTACAACGAATTTTGAAGACCTGACGGGACTGAAACAGCTTCCAGGCCTGGCCTGCCAGCACCTGATGGAGCAGGGGTACGGATTCGGTGCCGAAGGCGACTGGAAACAGTCGGCTCTGGTGCATATCATGAAGGTGATGGCTACCGGACTGGAAGGAGGTTGTTCTTTTATGGAAGATTATACCTATCATCTCGACCCCGCTCAGCCGGCAGTGCTGAGTGCCCATATGCTTGAGATTTGTCCTTCCGTGGCTTCGTCAAAGCCAAAAATAGAAGTTCATCCGCTTGGGATCGGCGGAAAAGATGCCCCGGCCCGGCTGGTATTCAATGTGCCTGAAGGTAAGGGGATTAACGCCACACTGGTCGATATGGGCGGCCGCATGCGTCTGATCGTCAATCCTGTTCAGGTTATCACTCCGGAAGCGCTGCCGAAACTGCCTGTTGCACGGGCCCTTTGGATCCCGATGCCTAACCTTGAAACAGGTGCAACCGCCTGGATTCTTGCGGGTGGCGCTCACCATACCAGTTTCTCCATGGCCCTTGACCGGGAATACCTGGAAGATTTTGCTGAAATGCTGAAGCTTGAATTTGTCGTCATCGATGAGCAAACATCGATCCCGGAATTCAAGAAAGAGCTGAAATGGAATGACCTGTATTACCGCCTGGCGAAAGGACTATAATCTAACCTGATTGGTAACACTTAAACTGAGAAAAGAATGGCTTCACTTGACTGGATCGTAATCGGGATTTTTGGCCTGGCACTGATCGGCATTATCGTATGGGTTTTCAGACAAAAGCAGTCCAGCTCCGGAGATTATTTTCTGGCCGGACGCGATGCTTCCTGGCTGGCTATCGGAGCTTCCATCTTTGCATCGAATATCGGGTCGGAGCACCTGATCGGACTGGCCGGCGCCGGCGCTTCGAGCGGCATGGCCATGGCTCACTGGGAAATTCAGGGTTGGATGATCCTGATCCTGGGTTGGGTTTTCGTTCCGTTTTATTCGAGGAGCATGGTTTCGACTATGCCTGAGTTCCTCGAGCGGCGGTATAATAAAGAATCAAGAACCATCTTGTCCCTGATCTCGCTGGTCAGCTACGTGCTGACGAAGGTTGCGGTGACGGTTTATGCCGGCGGGCTGGTATTCAAAGAGGTATTTGGCATTGAGAGCATCTGGGGAATCGATTTTTTCTGGATTTCGGCAATCGGCTTGGTTCTGCTTACCGCTATCTACACGGTTATTGGCGGAATGAAATCGGTCTTATATACCTCGGTTCTGCAGACGCCAATCCTTCTTCTCGGATCGCTGATCATCGTGGTCCTCGGATTGCGCGCGGTTGGAGGCTGGGACGAAGTGGTGGCCGTTACCAGTGCTGTCAAGGTGAATGAATACGGCGATTCGATGTTTAACCTGATCCGCAGCAACCGCGATGCCGATTTTCCATGGCTGGGCGTGTTTATTGGCTCTGCGGTGATCGGTTTCTGGTATTGGTGTACCGACCAATATATTGTGCAGCGCGTGCTCTCCGGGAAAAACGAAACCGAATCAAGAAGGGGAGCCATTTTTGGGGCCTACCTGAAGCTGACCCCGGTGTTCCTGTTCATGATTCCCGGAATGATCGCTTTTGCCATGGCACAAAAGGGCGTAGTTATTAACGGTGAAGTATTTGCAATGAGTTCATCCGATGCGGCCTTTCCGGCCCTGGTAGCCAAACTGCTTCCTGCCGGTGTAAAAGGACTGGTTGTTTGTGGCATCCTTGCGGCTTTGATGAGTTCACTCGCTTCGCTTTTTAACTCGTCATCGATGCTTTTTACGATCGATTTTTATAAAAAATATAAGCCTGAAACCAGTGAGGCCAACCTGCTACGGGTAGGACGTGCAGCCACTGTCGTGGTCGTCGTTCTCGGTATTCTGTGGATCCCGATCATGCGCAGCATTGGAAGCGTTTTATATACATATTTGCAGGACGTACAGTCGGTGCTGGCTCCGGGTATTGCCGCGGCTTTCCTGTTGGGGGTGGTTTCGACCAGGCCAACGCCAAAAGGAGGCATGTGGGGCATGATCGCAGGCTTTATTATCGGGGTTGTGCGCCTCGGGGCGAAAGTATTTTACTCAACACTGGCCGGTAATGCGGGTTATACGGACGTGAAGCTCTGGGCTGCCGAAACTGGAGTCAACAACTGGTTTTATGCGCTCTTTTATGAAGTCAACTGGTTGTTTTTCAGCGGAGGAATGCTGATTTTTAGTATTCTGGTAATCATGCTGGTGAGCCGGTTTACGAAAAGTGCACCTGCGTCCCAAATCGAAGGGCTCACGTTCGCGTCGTCAACTCCCGCTCAACAGAGACATACGCGGGCCAGCTGGAACAAGTGGGATGTAATCCATACCGTCGTTATTTTAGGGTTTACCGTTGCCTTCTATCTTTATTTCTGGTAGAAATAGCGATATCGCTGTATATTTACGTACTTTAAAATTAGGCAAAGATGCTGGAAGGATTAAAAGAAGAGGTTTGTCAGGCTAATCTGGATTTGGTGAAGCACGGACTTGTTATCTTTACCTGGGGAAATGTGAGCGGCATTGACCGGGAGAGCGGCCTGGTTGTCATTAAACCCAGCGGGGTTTCCTATGACGGGATGACTCCCGCTGATATGGTTGTTGCAGACATGGAAGGAAGAATCATAGAGGGGAAGTATAAGCCTTCTTCCGATACTGCTACTCATTTGGTGCTATACAGGTACTTTGAAAACATCGGCGGAATTGTCCACACCCATTCTGAATGGGCGACAAGCTGGGCTCAGGCAGGCATGTCCATTCCCGCCGTCGGAACAACGCATGCCGATTATTTCTACGGGAAGGTTCCCTGCACCCGCAAAATGACTGACGAGGAAATCAACGGAGACTATGAACTGGAAACCGGAAAGGTTATTGTGGAGTGCTTTAAAGAGTTAAATCCGGATTGGGTTCCGGGAGTGCTGGTTAATAACCATGCGCCTTTTTCCTGGGGAACAGATGTACACAACGCGGTGCACAATGCCGTGGTTCTTGAAGAAGTTGCCAAAATGACTTTTCGTTCCCTTACGCTTAATCCGGATACAAAGATGAGTCAAACGCTGCTGGACAGGCATTTCCTTCGGAAGCACGGCAAAGACGCCTATTATGGACAAAAATAACCTTTAAACGAAACGATAAATGACTGAGAAAAAATACACGATTGGTTTGGATTACGGCACTGATTCGGTACGTTCACTGATTGTGGATGTGCAGACCGGTAAAGAAGTTGCGGCTGCTGTTTTTGCCTATCCGCGCTGGAAGAAGGGCCTCTACTGTGATCCGGCACGGAACCAGTTCCGGCAACATCCGCTGGATTACCTTGAAGGGCTGGAATATACGATCAAAGAAGCATTAAAAAAAGTTCCTGCAGCGGTTGCCGGCAATGTAATTGGCCTTTCAGCCGATACTACCGGCTCGACCCCCTGTGCCGTCGATGAAAGCGGAACCCCCTTGTCATTAACGGCAGGGTTTGAGGAAAACCCAAACGCCATGTTTATCCTGTGGAAAGATCACACGGCGCTAAAAGAAGCCGATGAAATTAACGCAAAGGCGGCCGGGCATGCGGTTGATTTCAGGAAATATGAAGGAGGGATTTATTCTTCTGAGTGGTTTTGGTCAAAGGTTCTGCATGTTTCAAGACATGATCCGGGCGTTTTTCGGGCTGCCTCGAGCTGGGTTGAACACTGTGACTGGATACCGGCCATCCTGACGGGGAATACCCGTCCTGCCGTTGTAAAAAGGAGCAGGTGTGCTGCGGGCCATAAAGCCATGTGGCACGAAGCATTCGGCGGATTGCCTTCGGAAGAGTTTCTGAGTTCGCTTGATCCGTTGCTGAGTGGTATGCGTGACCGCCTGTATAAGGAAACGTATACCTTTGACGTACCTGCCGGAAAATTAAGCCGGGAATGGGCGGATAAGCTGGGCCTGCCTGCCGGGATTGCCGTTGGTGTAGGTTCTTTTGATGCGCACGTCGGTGCTGTGGGAGGCGAAATTAAGCCCTATTATCTCAGCAAAGTAATGGGCACTTCAACCTGCGATATGCTGGTGGCCCCAATGGATGAAGTGGGTGATAAGCTTATTGCCGGAATTTGCGGTCAGGTGGACGGATCCGTTGTTCCCGGCATGCTGGGAATGGAAGCCGGACAGTCGGCTTTTGGTGATATTTATGCCTGGTTTAAACACGTACTGATGTGGCCGGCAACGCATATCCTCGGTCAGACGACGCTCGTTGATGAGCCCACGCGTCAGAAGTTAATAGAAGAAATGGGCGATAAAATGATTGCCGAACTGTCGCAGGCAGCTGCTCAGATACCAATTTCAGAAAGCGGGGTACTGGCTATTGACTGGATGAACGGCCGTCGCACGCCCGATGCCAATCAAAACCTGAAAGGAGCTATAGCCGGCCTGAGCCTGGGTACGGATGCTCCCCGGATCTTCCGCGCCCTCGTTGAAGCCACCGCCTTCGGATCAAAAGCCATCGCCGACCGTTTTATAAGTGAGGGAGTCATAATAAAAGGGGTGGTAGCCCTTGGTGGTGTGGCAAAAAAATCACCGCTGGTAATGCAGATTGTTTCTGACGTCATGAATATGCCCATCAAAGTTGCCCGTTCGGAACAAGCCTGCGCGCTCGGTGCCGCTATGGCAGCTGCAGTTGCCGCGGGAGCTCATGCAAACATAAGAGAGGCTCAGGAAAAAATGGGCAGTGGTATCGAGACTGAATATCAGCCGATTCCTGAAAATGCAGCAATATATCAGCGTATCTACGAAAATTATCTCAAATTAGGGAGTTTTATTGAACAGGAACTCACCTGAAATAAGTAGTTACACCAACTGCACTATTTCATAAAAAAGTAATAAATTGCCTGGGTGTTAACCCAGGCAATTTTGTATGTATGATATTATAGGAGATATACACGGACAGGCTGGTTTGCTGAAAGATTTGCTGAAAAAACTTGGTTATTCGCCCAAAGGCGGCAGTTATGCTCATCCCGAGCGAAAGGTTATTTTTCTGGGCGACTATATTAACCGGGGGCCGATGCCCAGAGTCACACTCAAACTTGTGCGCGACATGGTCGAAAATGACCGGGCAATGGCCATTTTGGGGAATCATGAAATCAACGCAATCTATTTCAGTTTACTCGATAAAAAAGGCAAACATCTGAGTAAGAAATGGTCGCGGCTCGGGCTCGATCTGGATTCAACACTGCGGGATTTTGCCGGTCAGACGGGCGAATGGGAAAGCCATATCAAATGGATGCGCCGGTTGCCCATGTTCATTGATCTGGGAAAGATTCGCATCACCCATGCCTGCTGGCGCGACGAGAATATTCAGTTGTTGCGGGAAAATCTTCCCGACCAAAAGCTGACCCGAAACTTTTTAAAAACAGTAGGAAAGAATAATTCGGCGCAGGCCAGCGCCTTTTGGATGACCTGCAAGGGGGTTGATTTTCAGCTTCCCCGCGATTTGCTCATATTCGACAGCAGGGGAGCGCCTCATCGCTCTTTTCGCACAAAATGGTGGGTTGACCCTGTGGGAATGACTTTTAAGGAATTGTCGTTTGAAAGCCGTTTTGACCTGCCGGATTATACTATTCCAAAAGAAATTCTTGGCCCGGGGAGTCCCTATTCTCCCAACGATCCGATCGTTTTCTTCGGTCATTACTGCATGAAAAACGGCGCCAATATTCTGACTGACAATCTGTGTTGCCTGGATTCATGTGTGAGCCGCAAAGGCAGGCTTTCGGCTTACCGGTGGAGCGGGGAAGAAAAGCTCAGGCCGGAGAATCTGGTTTAGCTTTTAGTTGTTAGCAAAACTTAAAACAAATAACCTTGAAGCCTTATTACCGGTTACGTGATATCCTCCCGTATCCGGTCTCCTTTCCCCGTTTGCTTCTTTTCTTTCATTTTTTTAACCTTTGGTATTGCAGGGAAAAAAAGAAACTCTATCTTTGCAAAGCCTTTTGAAAATAGCATTTTGTAAGGCTTGCAGAGAATTTGGTGCGGTAGTTCAGCTGGTTAGAATATCGGCCTGTCACGCCGGGGGTC
>JBCFBK010000045.1:0-48216 GCA_038562555.1 Prolixibacteraceae bacterium
GGTTTCCATTGTCGGCGAGAAATTTGCGCGCGAAGACGTGTGGGGTATGTTTAACGGAATGTGGTTTTCCACCTTTCTTTTTCTGCCTTTAGGGCTCTTCCTGACTTATAAGGCAGTTAACGATTCCGGATTACTGAACCTGGAAACCTATCAATATAAAGCGAAGCGGTTGCTGAGGGCCATTTTCCCGGAAAAGAACAAATCTGAAATTATCAAAAATGAGAATTCTTCAATTGGCCAATAAAGCTCCATGGCCACCCAAAGATGGCGAAGCAATTGCAATTTTGACCTTGTCAAAGGGTTTTTTTCTGCATGGTCATCGGGTCACGGTGCTGGCTATGAATACAGAAGAACATCATCTGGAGCACGATGAATTGCCGGAACATCTGGCTGCTGAAATTGATTTCCGCCTGATTGATATTCCCGGGAAAAAGTCTTTGGGAAAGGTCTTGCAAAACTTCTTTTTATCAGATTTACCGTTTCATGCTGAACGTTGTATCAGCGATTCATACAGTCAGGCTCTTGTCCGTTTGCTGGGTGAGCAAAAATTTGACGTCATTCAGCTCGAGGGACTTTATTTATGCCCGTATATTCCGCTGATCCGAAAGTGCAGCGACGCGCTCATTGCTTACCGTGCCCATAATATTGAACATGAAATATGGCAGCATACAGCCCAGCTGGCCGGAATCTGGCGGTTTTTTTATCTCAGCGGACTCGTACGCCGGCTGAAGCGCTTTGAATTGAGTTTCTTAAACAAGTATGACGTACTGGTTTCCATTACCGAGCGTGACGGACTTATTCTTGACCGTTTGGGAAACCGTAAGCCGAGGCATACCTCAGAAACCGGGATTGACCTGTCATCACTGGTTCCAACTGCCAAAAACCTCGAGTATCCGTCGCTCTTCCATATCGGTGCGCTCGACTGGCCGCCCAGTCAGGAAGGATTGATCTGGTTCCTGAACAACTGCTGGCCGGCGATTCATGAAAAACATCCTGAGCTTAAATTTTATATAGCAGGAAGGAATGTTCCGGCCTGGATTGAAACGCGCTTCAAAAGCGAACATATTATCTTCCTTGGCGAAGTGGAAGACGCTTATCATTTCATGAATTCAAAGGCCGTTATGGTGGTGCCGCTGCACTCGGGGAGCGGTATCCGTATCAAGATCATAGAAGGAATGGCCCTTGGAAAAGCCATTGTCAGCACGTCAATTGGTTGCGAGGGGATTCCTGCCATTGACCGTGAAAATATCCTGATCGCCAATAAGCCCGACGACTTCATCGCCGCGATCGAGGCCCTGGTGTCCGACCGCTCCCTTTTTGACCGGCTGTGTAAAAATTCAGTTGATTTTATCCGGGAACGATTTGATAACCTTGCTATTGTAGGTTCATTGATCGAGTTTTACCAGCAACAGCTTGCCGCCTCCGGACGACCCGGATCCGGCGTCAACAGCTAAAGCCGGTTCGTTTTATATCTGAATTTTTTTCTGTACTTTTGCAGCGGCATCTGAAAACCGGAAAATTAGAAATGACTGAGTTTAAACTGAATACAATACCCGAAGCGATTATTGCCATTAAACGTGGTGATTTAGTGATTGTTGTGGATGACGAAGACCGTGAGAATGAGGGCGACTTTATCGCTGCAGCAGAGTTGATCACCCCCGAAAAAGTGAATTTTATGGCGACCTACGGACGGGGATTAATCTGCGCGCCGCTCACTGAAAGCCGTTGTGAAGAGCTGGAACTTGATCTGATGGTGGGGCAGAATACATCGCTGCACCAGACTCCTTTTACTGTTTCTGTCGACCTGATCGGACACGGTTGCACAACAGGAATTTCCACCGCCGACCGGGCAAAAACAATTCGCGCGCTTGCAGATACAGACACGCGGCCCGAAGATCTGGGCCGCCCCGGACATATTTTTCCGCTTAAAGCCAAAGAACGTGGCGTGCTGCGCCGTTCCGGACACACCGAGGCAGCTGTAGACCTCGCCCGGCTGGCTGGTTTGAAACCGGCAGGCGTTTTGGTTGAAGTGATGAATGAAGATGGCACGATGTCGCGTTTACCCCAACTGATGGAAGTTGCCCGAAAATTTGATCTTAAAATTGTTTCCATAAAAGATCTGATTGCCTACCGTCTTCAGTCAGAAAGCCTGATCGTGCAGGGTGAGGAAGTGCATATGCCTACTCATTACGGCGACTTTAATATTGTGCCTTTTCGGCAGAAATCAAACGGGGCAGAGCATGTTGCCCTGATCAAGGGAACGTGGGAACATGACGAGGAAATACTTGTCCGTATGCATTCTTCATGTATGACGGGAGATATTTTCGGTTCTTTACGCTGCGAATGCGGTGATCAGTTGCATAAAGCACTGGAGCTTATCGAAACAGCAGGCAAAGGGGTGCTGGTTTATATTATGCAGGAAGGACGGGGTATCGGCTTAATGAACAAGATTGCTGCTTACAAATTGCAGGATGCAGGCCTGGATACCATCGATGCCAACCTGCACCTTGGTTTTAAAGCTGATGAGCGTGATTACGGAGTAGGCGCGCAGATCCTCCGCAACCTGGGGGTAAAGAAAATGAAACTGCTTACCAATAATCCGGTAAAACGGGTAGGTATCGAAGGATACGGCCTTGAGGTCACGGAGATCATTCCAATCGAAATACAGCCAAACGAATATAACCAGCGTTATCTGAAAACCAAGCGGGACCGCATGGGGCACTTCCTGCAAAAGTTCAGATACGACTAACAGGCTGTGGTTATGTTTGATGATCTCTTTCCCGCAGGCTACGATGATTTTATTGAAGGAGAAGACTACTATCTGAGTAAGGAGGGTTACCGGGTGATGACAGAAAGTTACCTGGTAAAGCGCGGATACTGTTGTGCCAACGGGTGCCGGCATTGTCCGTATATGCCTAAAGCACAAAAAGGGAACCGGACGCTTCGTGCCGACGTCGCAAAAAGACAGGATAACCGAAAACAGGGCTAAACGTCGGTAAAATACGGCCAAACTTCCATCTGTTTTTTTTAGGGAGTATTGTTGGAATACATTCGTTGTCAAAAAAAGATGACAATGAAAACCAGACAATTCAAACTCTTTTTGACCACACTGATACTGTTCGCCTCTATTGGCGGAGCCGACGCCGGAACGAAATCCTGGACGTTGAGCGACTGCCTGGAGCACGCCCTGAGCAGGAATATCGATGTCCGTAAATCTTATCTTAACACGCAAGGGAATGCACTAAGCCTGGAACAAAGCAGGGCAAATAGTCTGCCTTCACTCACCGGGTCGGCCGGCAAAAATTTTAGCTGGAGCAAGTCATATAATTCCGAAACCCGACAATACGGCGAGCTGAACGGGTCGAACAATACCAGCTATGCGCTCAGCTCAGGAATAACGCTGTTTAATGGTTTTAAAATAAGAAACTCCATTGAGCAGGCCCGGCTGAATCTTGAAAGCAGCAGGTATTATTCTGAAGCCGTGAAAGAGTCGGTTGAACTAAATATACTCAACGCCTATCTTCAGATCCTGTATGCTCAGGAAAATGTCAACAATGCCAGGGAACAAATCAGTTCCACGACCGAACAACTGGCCTTTGCCGAAGAACGTCTCCGGCTTGGGGTTATTTCGAATGCCGATTATTTACAGATCAAATCTGAACTGGCATCGGAGAACCTTACACTCGCCAATGCAAAAAGCACGCTCTCTATAGCCAAAGTCAACTTAATGCAACTCATGGAACTGCCGGTGAATGGCGAGTTTGAAATTGTTTCTCCCGATTTGTCGCATCTTCTTGAGTTGAAAGAAAATGTCGAGGCTGCCGATGTTTACCGGCAAGCACTCGAGATTAAGCCTCAAATTAAGCAGGCGGCTCTGACGCTTGAAAGCGTCCGGCTGAATGAGAAAATCGCAAAGGCGGGCCTGCTTCCCCAGTTGTCGCTGAATGCCGGGCTAAACACCGGATCGTCCAGCGAAACTGACGGATTCAATTATACGCAGCAATTAAAAAATGCTGTCACACCATCAGTCGGGCTGAGCCTTTCGGTACCCATTTTTCGGAACAGACAGACTCAAATTGCCGTTAAGCAGGCTCAAATCGCTGCCGGTGATGCCGAACTTGATGAACTTGATACAAAAAACGACCTTCGAAAGAATATCGAGCAAACCTGTGTGGACGTTGAAACGGCGCAAATACAGTACCAGGCAAGTGTTGAACTTTACGAGGCAGCCAGTGAATCTTATCTGGTAGCGGTTGAAAAATATGAACTGGGCCTCCTCAACTCGGTCGATTTTTTAACGGTTAAAACTGCGTTGATCACTTCCGAAAGCGAACTGACCCAGTCAAAATATAACTTCATTTTCAGTAATAAGATACTTGATTTCTATAAAGGAATTCCAATCAGTTTATAATATTAAAAGAGCATATCATGCAGAAGAAAAAAATCATAGTCGCCATCGTAACGATTGGCGTGATAGCAGCCGGATTTGTTGCTGCGGGGTTATTTTCGCCCCAAAAGAATGCTGTTCAGCTTAAGACAGAAAAAATCGGCAGGGCAACAATCAGCAATACGGTCACGGCCACCGGTACGCTGGAGGCAAATGTGACCGTTGAAGTAGGGACACAGGTCTCAGGGAGGATCGATAAAATTTATGTGGATAACAATTCGGTTGTCAGAAAAAACCAGCTTATTGCCCGCCTGGATACGCAGGCGTTAAGTTCGACCCTGGCTCAAAGCAAGGCTTCGTACGACCAGGCCCAGGCGGAATATGAGTACCGGAAAGCAAACTACGACCGGTACAGCCAGCTGATAGAAAAGAAGCTGATCGCACAGAAAGATTTTGATGAAGTGAATTTCAGCTATAAATCGTCGATTGCCAGTTTAAAATCGGCCAAAGCAAGTTACGACAAGAACAGGACCAACCTCGAGTATGCCTATATTTATTCGCCGATCGACGGTATTATTCTGGAACGTGCGGTGGAAGAGGGAGAGACTGTGGCGGCCAGTTTCAGTACACCAACGCTCTTTACAATTGCGAATGATCTGACTCAAATGGAAATTGAGGCCGATGTCGACGAAGCCGATATAGGAAAATTGCGCGTTGGTCAGCGCGTGGAATTTACCGTTGACGCGTTCCCCGGAAAAACCTTCAATGGTGAAATCAGGGAGATCCGTTTGCTGGCGGTCGAAGAATCCAGTGTGATCACCTATACTGTGGTCATCAATGCGCCTAACCCCGAAATGATACTGATGCCGGGAATGACGGCCAATGCAGTCTTTTATGTAACAGAAAAAAAAGATATTGTTGTTGTGCCTAACCGTGCTTTTGATTTTTCTCCGGATGCATCTGTCCTGCTTGCTTACCAGAAGGCAAATCCTGAGGCAAAGGTGACTATGCCCGGGCCGGCGGCGAAAGCACAGTCGGATTCGGAAAAAACCGTCTGGATCAAAGCGCCCGGCGCTATCTTTCCCAGAACGGTTATTCCCGGGGAAACGGACGAAATCAATTATGAGGTGATCTCCGGTATTCAGGAAGGCGAAGAGGTAATCATCTCCATGTCGTTTGCGTCGGGCCAGGGAAAATCAGAAGAGGACGCCGTAGTGGCAAAAAGCCCGTTTATGCCAGCGCGGCCAGGATCAAAAAAGTAAAAAGAAAGAACATGACGAGAAAAGTGATACAGGTAAGTGGACTGAAAAAAGATTTCCAGGTAGGAGAGATTACCGTGCACGCCCTTCGGGGGATCGACCTGGAGATTGAAGAAGGAGAGTTCGTGGCGATCATGGGTACCAGCGGGTCCGGGAAATCGACCATGTTGAATATTCTTGGTTGCCTTGATAAACCGACGGCGGGGAAGTATATGCTCGATGGGATCAGCATGGGAGAGCTCAATAAAAATGAACTGGCCGGACTTAGAAACCTGAAGCTGGGATTTGTTTTCCAATCCTATAATTTGCTTCCGAGGACCACGGCTTTGGAAAATGTGGAATTGCCCTTATATTACAATAGCAGGGTAAGGTCGAAAGAACGGCGGGAAAGGGCTATGGCCGCTCTGGAATCGGTGGGTCTTGCCGACCGGATGCAGCACATGCCCAATCAGATGTCGGGTGGCCAGCAGCAACGGGTGGCTATTGCCCGCTCCCTGGTCAACGATCCGATGGTGATTCTGGCTGATGAGGCCACTGGAAATCTGGATACACGAACGTCGTATGAGATCATGGCCTTATTTCAGGAACTGAATGAAAAGGGGAAGACGATTATTTTTGTGACACATGAAGCTGATATTGCTCGTTTTACAAAAAGAAATGTCGTTTTTAAGGATGGCTATCTGGTCAGGGAGCAGCTGGTTGCAGACAGGCTTAACGCCCTTGAAATGCTCAGGGACCTCCCTGTTGAGCCGGATTTGACGACATCCGGAATTTAACTTTACCAATACAAAGCGATCATGAACTACACAAATACAATCAAAATAGCGATGAATGCCCTGAAGCGGAATAAGGTCAGGTCTTTTCTTACCATGCTCGGGATCATTATCGGTGTTGCGTCGGTAATTGCCATGCTTGCAATCGGACAAGGCTCCAAGAAAAGTATTCAGGATCAGATGTCGTCAATGGGAACGAACATGATCTTTGCCTCACCTGGGTCCGAAAGAAGGGGAGGCATTCAGTTAAGCCGGGAAGATATGCAAACCATGAAACTGGAGGATGTGGATGCCATACGGAAGGAATGCCCCGCGATCAGTGCCGTTTCGCCTGTTGTAAATTCAGGTGGCCAGGCTGTTGTAGGAAACAGCAACTGGCCAACAACTCTTTATGGAGTCAATAGTGAATATCCGGGCATACGGAAATATGAAATAGCCTCCGGACGAAACTTTTCAGAACAGGAAATTAAAACCTACGCAAAGGTGTGTCTGATCGGTCAGACGATCGTTGAGAACCTGTTTCTTGACGGAGCGGATCCAATCGGGCAGTCGGTCAGGTTCAAAAACATTCCGTTCAGGATCATTGGTGTTTTGGAGGGGAAAGGTGAAAATGGTATGGGGCAGGATCAGGACGACCTGATCCTGGCTCCTTATACCTGTGTCCAGAAACGCGTACTGGCCATCACGCACATCCAAAGCATTTTTGCTTCGGCAGCGTCAGAAGAATTAAACGATGCTGCCATCGGGCAGATGACACAAACGCTCAGGAGGCAGCATAAGATCAGAGAAGGCAGCACCGACGATTTCCGGATCATGTCGCAATCGGAAATGGTACAAACCTTCTCATCCATCAGCGATGTGATGACGATCCTGCTGGGTGCAATTGCAGGGATTTCTTTGCTTGTAGGCGGTATCGGTATCATGAATATCATGTACGTTTCGGTAACTGAGCGGACCCGTGAAATCGGGCTGAGGTTGTCGGTCGGCGGCCGCGGAAGCGACATTCTGACACAGTTTCTGATTGAATCGATCCTCCTTAGTGTCGTCGGCGGAATTATCGGGATCTTCCTTGGTCTGTTTTCTTCTCAAATGGTATCGTCGTTCCTGAACTGGCCGGTTGTGGTTATGCCCGCATCAGTTGTGTTCGCATTTGTTGTTTGTACTCTCATCGGTGTTTTTTTTGGCTGGTATCCGGCGCGGAAGGCAGCCGGATTGAACCCGATCGATGCGCTGCGTTATGAGTAGAAACTTTCAGGCAGTTTGCTAACTTTAAAAGTTTCTGAAAAAGACTATATTTGATTATAAACAATTCCCTCATGAGTTTTTCTTTTCTTTCCGGTAAACGACTGACAATTGGCTTGCATGTGCTGGCCTGGGCCTTCATTGTCATTATCCCGCAATATCTGATGAGTGTTTATGGCGGACGAAGGGATAACCATTTCCTGTACCAGTTTTATACCAATACGCTTATTTACGGCTCGTTTTTCTACCTGAACTATTTATGGTTGGTCCCGAAATTCTTTTTCCTGGAGAGTAAAACCAGGTATTTCCTTACGGTTGCGGGCATTATTATCCTTTCAGGCCTGCTGCTGTATGTGATCAATAATTATCTTTTTTTTGATCTGGAGCGGGAAAAGCAGATCGATCAGCTTATGAAGGAACTGAATAAGGGGACGGACCTGAAAAAACCGCCATTCAGGCAGATGCGGATATTTAATAATTTCTACAGCGCTATTCTGATATGCGGTTTTTCTTTGGGGCTGGGCGTTCTGGAGAAATTGAACCAGAATGAAAAACAACGGAAGGAACTGGAAAAGGAAAAACTTAATTCGGAACTGGCCTTTCTTAAGAATCAGATCAGTCCGCATTTTTTCTTCAATACGCTGAATAATATCTACTCCCTGATCGGGTTCAACGCCGAAGAAGCGAGGCATGCGGTTTTACAGCTCTCAAAACTGATGCGTTACCTGTTATACGACTCAGACCAGGCAGAATCGAAACTGAGCGATGAAATCGGATTTCTTTCCCACTACATCGATCTGATGAAACTCCGGCTGAACGACAAAGTGGAGTTGAAGGTGTCCCTGCCCCGGAAGGTTCCTGATCTCCGGATCCCTCCGCTGCTTTTTGTTTCGTTTGTTGAGAATGCCTTTAAGCATGGGGTAAGCTATCGGGAGCGCTCTTTTATTGAGATCAGGATGGATGTGGAGAACGGCAGGATCTTGTTTTATACAAAAAACAGTATAGGAGCAGGAACCCATGTTCCCGATGAGAACTCGGGGATCGGACTTGAAAACGTTAAGAAAAGGCTGAACTTGTTGTTTCCCGGGCATCATTCCCTGAAAATCGGACAAACCAGCGATGAATTTAATGTCGCGTTAACGCTTGAAACAAAATCCATGTTGCCATGATACGGACGATTGCGATAGACGATGAGCCACTTGCGCTGAAACTGGTCGCAGATTATATAAAAAAGACGCCTTTTCTGGAGTTTGTCGCCAAATTCGATAATCCACTGGATGCTGTTGACTTTCTGGGCGGAGACCGGGTCGATCTGATTATTCTCGATATCCAGATGCCCGATCTGACTGGGATTGAATTTACGAAAACGCTTCAGGACGATACCAAAATTATTTTTACTACCGCTTTTGAAAAGTACGCGATCGACGGATTCAGGCTGAATGCTGTTGATTATCTGCTGAAGCCTTTCAGTTACCAGGAATTCCTGACCGCAGTCTCCAAAGCACGCAAGCTGATTGACCTGGAGCATGCTGCCCTACCGACCATCGAGGTCAGTAATGAGTTTCTGTTTGTGAAGTCAGAGTACAAAATCAGGCGGATTAACTTTCAGGATATTTTGTATGTGGAAGGATTGAAGGATTATATCAAGGTTTATCTGGATAATGAGCCAAAACCGATCCTTTCGCTCAACTCCATGAAATCGATTGAACAAAAACTTCCCGACGATCGGTTCATGCGTGTGCACCGTTCATTTATCGTCAACCTGAGCCGGGTCAACATGATCGAACGCGGGCGCATTATTTTCGGAAAAGTCTATATTCCCGTGAGCGACAATTACAAAGATAAGTTTCAGGAGTTTGTGGACAGGAATTTTATTTAGCTGCCAGCCTTTTATTCATGTCATTTCCGGTCTCCCTTTTCCGGTCTCCGGTTTTCATTTTCTTCCTTATCTTTGCCCGAAAGTGCAGACATGACCGGAAAAGATTTGAGAATTGTATTCATGGGGACCCCCGAATTTGCCGTGGCCAGCCTTGAGATGCTGGTTGAGGAGGGCTATCGGGTGGTCGGTGTGGTTACGGCCGCCGATAAACCGGCAGGGCGGGGAATGAAAATGCAGGAATCGGCCGTGAAAAAATATGCCCTCGAAAAAGGCTTGCCGGTACTGCAACCTGAAAAACTTAAAAATCCCGGATTTATCAGTGAGCTGGGAAGCCTGAACGCCGATTTGCAGGTGGTTGTGGCATTCCGGATGCTGCCGGAAATGGTGTGGGCGATGCCACCCCTGGGGACATTCAACCTGCATGGCTCGCTCCTTCCCCAGTATCGTGGCGCTGCGCCATTAAACTGGGCGGTTATTAACGGGGAGAAAGAAACCGGGGTAACCACTTTTCTCCTGGACCATGAAATTGATACCGGCAAGATCCTTTTCAGGGAAAAAATTTCAATTGATGATCGGGATACCGTTGGCGATATTCACGACCGGTTGATGAGAATTGGTGCCGGGCTTGTTCTGAAGACGGTTGATGCCCTGGCATCCGGAGATTACAAGACTGTGGGGCAGGAAGAGCTTTCCACAGAGCCCCTAAAACATGCCCCCCGTATTTTCAAGGAAGACTGTCATATTGACTGGTCGTGGCCCGGCGAAAAGATCAGGAACCTGATCCGTGGACTTTCCCCTTACCCGGGAGCCTGGACAGAAGTGACGGGAGAAGACGGACAAAGAGCAGTCCTGAAAATTTTCTTCGCTGAATTCAAGACTGAGGCGGACCTGGTGCCGGGCACTGTTTTCACGGATGGCAAAACCACGTTGAAAATCGCCGCAGCCGACGGCTGGCTGGAACTGACCGACCTGCAGCTTGCCGGAAAAAAGAGAATGAGGACTACCGAATTCCTCCGCGGGTTTCATGGAAAGCTGTTAGCCGTTAGCTCTTAGCGATGAGTGGTAGGAGACTCTCTCGTCTGTTCTTTCTGACTGCTTTCTCCGGATAGGCTTTACTTACAGCTAATTGCTCAAAGCTATCTTGGGCTTTTATTTCTCAGATAGATCACCGTTCCCACAGGCGGTTTTTCGCCTTTCTTTAACCTGTTCCGGGAGAGTAGCGGCTTAAGTTTGATCCCATAGGCCTGCGAAACGTAATGCATGGTTTCTCCACTTTCAAGAACGTGGGTTTCCTGTCCTTTTGATGCTTTTCGCGCCTTCGCTTCGAGGTAGAGAATTTCATTTTCCACCGGTTGCCGGCCGTAGTCATAATCATTGAAGTGGTACAACTGCCAGGCTTTCAGGTTAAATTCGGCAGCCAGGCTTTCCATGGTATCACCCACCCTTACGACTATCGATTTCAGGTCGTTGCGTAAAACAACCTTCCGGGTGAGATACGGATTGATGAGTTCAGCAGCAGCTTCGGTGGAGGTTCCGTTATTAAACCGGCCTATTTTTGCAACATCGGTCACCAGATCGTAGCGGTAAAGCTGGAATTCTTCAATAATCCGGATCAGTTCATAGGCATAGCGCGGGTTGGTGGCATAACCACAGCGCTTCAGTCCGTGCGCCCAGCCCTGATAATCCGTAATTTTCAGTTTGAACAGTTCTGCATACCGGGGACTGGCCGAGAGAAAATTACTGTGGTCGATAAAGGATTCATCAACAGAATTATACTTGCGGAAACATTCGTTCCGCTCGTCGTCATCGTGAAAAACGCGTTTGCCGGTCCAGGTATTTTTACATTTGATACCAAAATGATTATTTGATTTCCGGCTTAGTTCGCTGTTCCCGTTACCCGATTCCAGGCAGGCCTGTGCCAGGGTGATACTGGCGGGAACACCTGTACGCTGCATCTCCAGAATTGCCAGCTCCCGGTGGAGTTCAATATATTCGGAACGGGAGTAAATACGTTGTGAAAAACTCACCTGGTAAAACAGCAGGAAGATAATTGCGTACAGCGCTTTTTTAGTCATAAATCTGAATTTTCAACAAAAATAAAAAAAGCATCGAAACGAGCGACGATAAATCACTATTGAGAGCTGTTATAAATTCCGCCCTTCGTTTTACAAGTATAGAAACACACCAAAAGAATTTTTGTAAAAGAGAAATCTGCCGGGGAAATGAAAGGAATGGCTTAACTTTGTGAAAAGGATTTTGCATGGAGAAAAAAGAAATAAAAATTACGGTTGCCCGATATACTGATCTGACAGAATTAGCTGAAGCGGACTTGCAGTTAATAGAAGCTGCCAGGGAGATGGCGAAAAAGGCTTATGCCCCTTACTCCGGGTTTAAAGTGGGCGCTGCTTTGCGTTTGGCCAACGGAACTATTGTCGGCGGGAGCAATCAGGAAAATGCCTCCTCTCCGGTTGGCTCCTGTGCAGAGCGCACAGCCCTTTTCTGGGCAGGTGCAAATTTCCCCGATACAGCCCCTCTGTCCATTGCAGTGACCGCTATTGACCAGTCGGGTGTGCATGCGGCGTGCCTTAGTCCTTGTGGTTTATGTCGCCAGTCACTGCTTGAAGCCGAAATGCGCTTCAAACAGCCCATACGTGTTTTGCTTGATACCCGTGAGCATGTCGATGTGCTTGACGATGTTAAAAGCCTGGTGCCGCTGAGTTTCGATGGTAACTCGCTGATATCCGGATGAATAAAATAGAGTGTTAGCTTATGGCGATAGAAGTGGCTTTTAATGATGGTATAAATTGGAGGAAGAAGTTAATCCCAATTTGAGCACCTCGCTGAAACTAATCCTTGATCTGTTTTAGCTGGATCAGGGTATCCCAGATCGGGTCGCCCTTGGGCGGAGCCGCAACGATTTTTACCGGTTCTTTCTTTACCGGGTGAATAAATTCGATTTTCCGGGCATGCAGGTGGATCCCCGCATTTGGATTGCTGTGGGCAGCGCCGTATTTCAGGTCGCCTTTGATGTGGCAGCCAATTTTTGACAATTGCGCCCGTATTTGGTGATGACGGCCGGTATGCAGGTCGACCACCAGTAAATGATAGCGGTCAAGGCTGGCCATATGTTTGTAGCTCAGACTGCAGGAACGGGAGCCTTTTTTCCGGGAGCTTGTTACGAAGCTTTTATTTTTACCCTCATCTTTCCGGATGAATCCTTCCAGGGTTGCCTCCTCCTCTTCGGGCAATTTGTCCACAACCGCCCAATAAGTCTTTTTCATGGCATCCTTATCCTGGAACATTTCGTTGAGACGTTCAAGCGCCTTACTGGTGCGCGCGAAGATAACCACGCCGCTTGTAGGCCGGTCGAGCCGGTGAGGTGATCCCAGATACACGTCGCCGGGTTTGTTGTACTTCTCTTTGATGTAGGCCTTGACCTTGTCGATCAGGGTTTCATCACCGGTCTTATCGCCCTGTATAATTTCACCACAGGCCTTGTTGACCGCAATTAGGTGGTTGTCTTCGTAGATGACTTGCAATGGAATAAGTTGTTAAATGTTAAAATGCCAAAATTTAAAAAGGAGAGCGGACAGGGGAAACGGGAGACCGGAAGAACTCAACTGAAACTTTTCCGGTTTCCATGCTCCATGTTCCGATCCAGGTCTTATGCCTAATACTGTTCCTTATCACTCGGGAAATCGCGCGACTTCACATCGTCGATATACCGGCCAACGGCACCTTTAATTTCAGTTGCCAGATCCAGGTACCGGCGTAAAAAGCGCGGAGAAAACGCCTGAGAGATGCCGAGCATATCGTGAATCACCAGGACTTGTCCGTCGACCCCGTTGCCGGCTCCAATGCCAATTACCGGAATACGCAGCGATTCGGCCACTTTCTTTCCCAACGTTGCCGGAATCTTTTCCAGCACCACGGAAAAGCAACCGGCCTTTTCAAGAAGCTGGGCATCGTCATAGAGTTTTTCGGCTTCTTCTTCCTCTTTGGCCCTCACGGTATAGGTTCCGTATTTATGAATCGACTGTGGCATCAGTCCCAGATGGCCCATAATGGGTATGCCGGCTGACAGAATACGTTCAACCGATTCCAGGATTTCTTTTCCTCCTTCGAGCTTGACGGCGTCGGCGGCAGTTTCTTTCATAATCCGGATGGCGGAATTCAATGCTTCCTTACTGTTGCCCTGGTAGGTGCCGAAGGGGAGATCTACGACAACCAGTGCCCGTTTTACGGCTTTTACCACCGATGTTCCATGGTAAATCATCTGATCCAGGGTAATTGGCAGGGTGGTTTCATTTCCTGCCATCACATTAGAGGCCGAATCACCTACGAGAATAACGTCGATCCCGGCTTCATCCACCAGTCGGGCCATGCTGTAATCGTAACTGGTCAGCATGGATATTTTTTCACCTCTCATCTTCATTTCTGATAAAACATGGGTGGTGACTCTTTTAACTTCAGCGTGTACTGACATGATAATTTGATTTAATGCCGGCAAAGATAAAGAAAAAACAGAGACCGGAGACCAGAGACCGGACGAAGGCAAATAGTCTGATTTCTCCCGGCTCGTTACTCGTGACTATCATGTCTTTTTGTCACCTATCCTGTCAAAGCAAAATTACCCCGGTGCCCGCATGTGCCAATTTTGCACTTCGCAGCAGTGAATTGTGCGTGGCATAATCATTGATCATAGAATACGCGAAATGAAAATTTTGAAATATTTTTAAAATCAGATAAAATGGGAAAAATTATTGGAATCGACTTAGGTACTACAAACTCATGCGTTGCTGTAATGGAGGGTAACGAACCTGTTGTTATTCCGAATAGCGAAGGGAAGCGTACCACTCCTTCCATTGTGGCCTTTGTTGAGAACGGAGAACGTAAGATTGGTGATCCGGCCAAGCGTCAGGCAATTACTAATCCTCAGAAAACGATTTCTTCCATCAAACGTTTTATGGGTGAAACCTTTGCTCAGGTGTCTAAGGAAGTTGGCCGTGTCCCTTATAAAGTTGTTCAGGGAGACAATAATACACCACGGGTATTGATTGATGACCGGAAATATTCACCGCAGGAAATCTCGGCAATGGTGCTTCAGAAAATGAAGAAAACCGCCGAAGATTATCTGGGACAGGAAGTGACCGAAGCCGTTATTACCGTTCCTGCATATTTTAGTGATGCTCAGCGTCAGGCAACCAAGGAGGCAGGCGAAATTGCCGGTCTGACAGTGAGGCGGATCATTAATGAGCCAACCGCGGCTTCATTGGCTTACGGACTCGACAAGATGCACCGCGATATGAAGGTGGCCGTGTTCGACCTTGGTGGGGGTACTTTCGATATTTCTATCCTTGAATTGGGTGATGGCGTTTTTGAAGTTAAATCGACTGACGGCGATACGCACCTGGGTGGTGACGATTTCGATCAGGAAATTATTGATTGGCTGGCCGCAGAGTTTTTAAAAGACGAAGGGATTGACCTGAGAAAAGATCCGATGGCGCTACAGCGTCTGAAAGAAGCTGCAGAGAAGGCAAAAATCGAATTGTCAAGTTCTACCCAAACCGAGATTAATCTACCGTATATTATGCCGGTAAACGGCATTCCGAAACATATTGTCAAAACCCTGACCCGGGCCAAGTTTGAGCAGATTTGCGACAAATTGATCAACGCAACCATGGAACCGTGCCGGAAGGCATTGAAAAACGCAGGGTTGAGCGCGTCGGATATCGATGAGGTAATCCTGGTGGGAGGGTCCACCCGTATCCCCGCAATTCAGGAGAAAGTTCAGCAGTTCTTTGGAAAAGCTCCTTCAAAAGGTGTTAATCCGGATGAAGTTGTAGCTGTTGGAGCTGCTATTCAGGGAGGTGTGCTCACAGGTGAAGTTAAAGACGTATTGTTGCTCGACGTGACCCCGCTTTCACTTGGAATTGAAACAATGGGTGGTGTCATGACAAAACTGATTGATGCCAACACAACCATTCCAACCAAAAAGTCGGAGGTATTCTCTACTGCGGCCGATAACCAGCCGTCGGTCGAAATTCACGTGCTGCAGGGAGAGCGGCCGATGGCTGCCGGCAACAAAACGATCGGACGGTTCCATCTCGACGGACTGCCCCCGGCACCGCGCGGTGTACCACAAATTGAGGTTACTTTTGATATTGATGCAAACGGTATCCTTCATGTGAGCGCAAAGGATAAAGCTACGGGGAAATCGCAGTCGATCCGCATTGAAGCGTCATCCGGTTTGAGCGACGATGAGATTAAACGGATGAGGGATGAGGCCGCAGCCAATGCTGAAGCCGACAAAGCCGCCAGAGAAAAAGTGGATAAGCTGAACCATGCCGACAGTCTGATCTTTCAGACGGAAAAGCAGTTGAAGGAATTCGGAGATAAGCTGCCTGCTGATAAGAAGGGACCCATTGAGGCTGCTCTGGGTAAACTGAAGGAAGCTCACAAAAACCAGGATCTCGCTGCAATCGAGTCGGCAACGGCCGAACTCAACCAGGTTTTCCAGGCTGCTTCACAGGAAATGTATAATGCCCAGGCTCAGGGCGCCGGCGCACAGCCCGGACCTGATGCCGGTGCTGCCGGAGGTGGTGCCCAGAGCGGAAAAAGCAAAGGACAGGATGGCGAAGTGACCGATGTTGATTTCGAAGAAGTAAAATAAGAAGCCTTTGGGCTGATCATATAAAACCCGGCTGTGAAAACGGCCGGGTTTTTATTTGATCAGCATTTTTTTATCAGAAACTCAGATAATCTTTAATTTCTTCTTCTTCAGTCAGTTCTCCATTGGAAATGGTAATAGCCGTCTGGATCATGGCCAGATGGGAATATGCCTGGGGAAAATTTCCCAACATGCGTTTTGTTTTAAAGTCAAGATCCTCGCTGAAAAGACCAAGATGATTGGAATACCCGAGCAATGCATGGAATTTGGTAATCGCTTCTTTTTTGCGTCCTATTTTAAACAAGCTGTTGATGAGCCAGAACGAGCAGATGGTAAATGCTGATTTTGGCAGTCCGAAATCATCGCGGTTCCGGTAGCGGAACATCAGTCCGTCGTGTTCGAGTTCTTTCTGGATAGCCAGAACGGTATCAACAAACCGCTGGTCATTGGCTGAAATAAAATCATAATATTCCATCAGCAGCACCGAAGCATCGAGATCTTCCGAAGTATACGACTGGGTGAACGCTTTCTTTTTCTCCGACCAGGCATTTTCGTGAATATCTTTTTTAATTTTCTCTCTCAGCTTCGTCCATGGTTTAACGTACGGTTCCCGTTTTAGCAGCGTTGCAATCTTTACGGCGCGGTCAACTGCAACCCAACACAATACCTTACTGAAGGTGAAATGCCTGTTCTCGCTTCTGATTTCCCAGATCCCCCGATCGGGCTTTTTCCAGTTCGCTTCAACAACCTTGATGACATTCCTGACAATGGTCCAGAGCTCTTCGCTGTGCTCCAGGCTGATGGAGTAAATTTCAAAATGCTGGTAGATCACGTCCAGAAGAATGCCGTAGATGTCATTTTGCTTTTGACGATAAGCGGCATTCCCGATCCTTACAGGATACGAATTTTCATATCCTGCCAGATGAGACAGTTCATACTCCTTTAGCTTTTTTTCACCCCTGATCCCATACATGATTTGCATCTTTTCATCTTTGTCGGGAAGAATATCCATGATAAAATCGAGATAATGTTTGGCCATTCTGAAATGCCCAAGTGAAGTCATGATTTTTACGACCATCGAAGCGTCTCTGATCCAGCAAAACCGGTAATCCCAGTTCCGTCCTTCGCCAATCGTTTCGGGCAAGGAGGTAGTCAGCGCAGCCAGTATGGCCCCGCTTTTGTCAAAACTCAGCATCTTCAGGGTCAGTGCGCTTCTGATAATGGCTTCATCATATTTTTTATAAGACGTTGTGCGTTCGGCCCAGTTTAGCCAGTATACCTTTGTTCGTTCCAGTTTCAGCAGTTCACGCCTGACATCCTGTATCAGCAATTTCTGGTTGTAACTGATCAGGCAAAAAGCATCTTTGTCGAGAATGACTGATTTTTCTTTCAGAATGTCATTCAGGTCAAAGCTTGAATAGAAATAAAGTGAGTCGTACGGGCCCTTTTCTGTCGATGATTTGATATAACTTCCTTCAATAATATTCCGGGTTGAATGACGGGCATATTCCAGTTGCGGATTATACCTGATCGCAAACTCCGGTTCTCCGGAGATGTATTTGAAAAAACGGATGACATCAGGAGGCGTGTAATAGGTGTCGGACGATTCGGCTGTCCGGTATCTGGGCATAAAGTCGAGCACTTCAAATGTTCCGTCCAGACAGGTGAACCGGGTAACCAAAATGTTGGTACGCGGCAAATAAAACTGGTAGGTTTCCTGCAAATGACGGGGGAGGATCTCCATGCTCCCTCCCTTTTTTTCATCCAGTATCTTTGCAAAAACAGAGGATGAGTCAAATTGAGGAAGACACAGCCATTCAATGGCACCTTTCTCTGACACCAGTGCTGCACTTTTACAGTTACCAATTACGCCGTAATTTAAATTCTCCATGGTTTATTTCTTCATTTTAACCAAATCCACACTGTGAAAACAGGGACTCATCCCAAAAGGTTCTCATGATAGGGCAGCCATTTGCTTAAATCCGGCTGTCTCGGAAAATTAATTTTGGTAACTTTAAAGTTTAAACTAATTTAAAGCCGACGCTGTTATTCTCTTATCCGGGCTTGTTTTATGCGGTTTAAAATCAGCCATTCGGATTACTTCAGGTTAAGTATGACCGGCCGTTTTTTGCAGGTTCGGCGCTTTAGTTCAGTAATCTGCTTTCGGATCTCATTGAAGGGGTAGAAGTCTGTTCAATTGAGATGAAATTAAAAACAAATTAATGAAATAGCCAGAAGAATTAAAGCTCATACAAATCGAAAATGATTATTTATGGCTATTCCATCCGTTGATATTTAAGTAAAAGTGATCTAGTTGATACGGAAATTATGCATGGTAATTTTGAAAAAATAAACAGATGAACAAGATTTATATTGCTTCGAACAGGTTACCCGTAAGTATTCACAAAGACGGAAACGGACTCACAATGATTCCCAGTGTGGGGGGTCTTGCAACAGGAATGAGTTCAATTTACAAAGAATACGGAGGACAGTGGATTGGCTGGTCCGGAATTGCATCTGACGATCTGACAGCGGATGACCGGGAGGATATCGACAGGAAACTGGAAGGCGAACAATGCATGGCTATTCACCTGAGCAGAGAAGAAATAAACTTGTATTACGAAGGCTTTAGTAATAATATTATCTGGCCGTTATTTCATTATTTTACGCAGTATATTGAATACAACCCCTGTTACTGGGAGGCTTACCAGAAGGTGAACCAGCGGTTTGCAGACAAGGCCCTTGAAGTGCTGGAGGATGGCGATACCATTTGGATTCATGACTATCAGCTGTTGCTGATGCCGGAAATGATCAAAACAAAAAAGCCTGCCGTCACGGTCGGTTTCTTTCTGCATATTCCGTTTCCTTCGTACGAGATTTTCAGGATACTTCCCTGGCGCAAAGAATTGATAAAAGGGATGTTGGGCGCCGATCTGGCGGGTTTTCACACCTATGATTATGAGCGGCATTTTTTCAGCACGGTCATGAGGCTGTTTGGTCATGAAGTTTCCTTCAATCAGATCCATCTGGAGGACCGGATTACGATGGGCGATGCTTTTCCCATGGGAATAGATTATGAAAAGTTTCACGAATGTGCCACGCGGGTGTTCAGGAAAGAAAATACCGAGAAATCGGAGTTACACCGTGAGCTGGAAAAATATTTTTTAGGATCTCCCGGGCGGAAACTGATCTTATCGATCGACCGGCTCGATTATACAAAAGGGATTCCCAACCGGCTGCGTGGATTTGAAATTTTTCTTCAGCGTTATCCTGAATTCAGGAATCAGATCACCCTTATTATGCTTGTTGTCCCTTCCCGCAGCGAGGTGGACCAGTATAAGCTGCTTAAAGGAGAAATTGACGGGCTGGTCGGTAGGATTAACGGACAGTTCGGAGGGGTGAATTATACGCCGGTTTGGTATTTTTACCGTTCCCTTCCTTTTGAAAACCTGGTTGAGCTTTACAGTACCTCCGATGTGGCGCTTATCACGCCCGTCCGCGACGGAATGAACCTGGTTGCGAAAGAATATATCGCCTGCCGCGTTAATAAGACGGGAGTCATGATTATCAGCGAAATGGCAGGAGTAGCTAAGGAAATGGGGGAGGCCATTGTGATTAATCCGAACAACGAGTCAGAAATTGCGGAGGCGATTCACCAGGCCCTGTCCATGCCCCTGGAAGAACAACGTGAACGAATGGAATTTATTCAGCAGCGTATCAAGCGTTATGACGTGTTTAAATGGGCCGCCGAGTTTGTAAAAGCACTTCGTAAAGTAGAACACGTCCAGCATAATTTTCTTGCAAAAAAAATTACACAGGGATTGCAGCGGGAGATCGTTGAGGAGATTAAGGGTTCGAATAAGCGGGCGATATTCCTTGATTATGACGGCACCCTGGTTCCCTTCAATAATGATCCGCTGGCAGCAAAGCCGGATGAGGAGCTTCATCTGCTGCTGGCCAAACTGGAAGCGGACGAACGGAATACCGTGACGCTGATCAGCGGCCGTGACCGGGGGACCTTGCAAGAGTGGCTAAGCGGACACCGGATTAACCTGATCGTTGAACACGGAGTCTGGCTGAAACCCTATGGGAAAGAATGGAAAATGATCGAAAATGTCAGCAGTGACTGGAAGCCGCTTATCCGTCCGCTTTTGGAAACATTTGTCGACCGGACTCCCGGAACATTTATCGAAGAAAAAAATTATTCGCTGGTTTGGCACTACCGCAAGTCGGAACCGGAACAGGCCCAGCAGCGTGCTAACGAATTAAAAGATGAATTGAGGAATATGATTGCCAACCATAATCTTGAAATTATGGAAGGGAACAAGGTGATTGAAGTCAAGGCAGGAGGAATCAATAAAGGGATAGCAGCCATGCGCTTTATTCGTGGAATAGATTTCGATTGTATTGTGGCAATAGGTGATGACTGGACGGATGAATACATGTTCCGGGAATTACCTCAAAGCGCAATCACGATCAAAGTCGGCTTGAAGAATACGGCGGCTGCCTATAAAGTCGATTCGGTGGCCTCTGTCCGGTCGCTGCTTAAAGCCATGTCCGAAGAATAATGATTTTCAGGGTTGCAAGGTTACAGGATTTTAGAGGTGTACCTCGTCACCTTGCAACCTTTTACCTTGTTACCGTGCTGAATTCTTGCTAACTTGCCTGCTGTTTGAAACGTTTTTCCATGGAATCAAAACACCTGACACTTTCTGATCTCAATCTGCTGATCAAGGATACGTTTGACGAAAAATTTCCGGGACTGGTCTGGGTAAAAGCGGAGATCGGTGAGCTTACGGTGAACAGGAACGGACATTGCTACCTGGAACTGGTTGATACCGATCCGCAGAGTAATCAGGTTATCGCCCGTGCCCGCGCCACGATCTGGTCGTACTCGTTTAGGATGCTGAAACCGTATTTTGAAACCACTACCGGCCAATCATTTGCAAACGGACTGAAAATTCTGGTTAGTGTGAAGATCGAATTTCACCCCCTGTTTGGTCTCAGCCTGAACATCAGGGATATTGATCCTGCATATACCATGGGTGATCTTGCATTGAAGCGAAAAGAGATCATCCTTCGCCTTCAGCAGGACGGAATCTTTGACATGAATAAGGATCTGGAGCTTCCGCTTGTTCCGCAGCGAATTGCTGTTATTTCTTCGCCAACGGCAGCGGGACTTCAGGATTTTTTGCACCAGTTAGCCAATAATCCGTCGCGAATTTATTTTTATACCTGCCTTTTTCCCGCCGCTATGCAGGGGGCAGAAACTGCGGGTTCGGTTATTCAGGCATTGGAGCAGGTTTATGAGCAGGAGACTTCGTTCGATGTGGTCGTCATCATCAGAGGGGGAGGTTCACAGCTCGATCTGGCAAGTTTCGATCATTACGAACTGGCCTATCACGTTGCACAATTCCCGATTCCTGTCATTACCGGCATCGGGCACGACAAGGATGAAACGATCGTGGACCTGGTGGCACATACCAAAATGAAAACGCCTACTGCAGTTGCCGAATTCCTCATCAGCGGAGCGGAGGCATTTGAGCAAAGGCTGCTGGAAACAGAGCTTTATTGCTCCGAACTACTCAGTAACCGGATGAAAAAGGAAAAAGAATGGTTGCAGCAAACGGTTATCCGGTTAAAACAAGGGGTACGGCAACTGGTAAAAGATGAAGAACACCAATTTAACATGACGGCATTTCGTATAAAGAATTCGGTTCCATCTTTCCTCCACAGGCACGACAACCGGTTTGTTCAGCACCGGCACCGGCTCCAACTGGCAGGACTGCGAACCCTGGGCGACCAATACCATTTTTTGCGCCGGCGGGGAGCCGACCTTCAGTCGCTGACCTGCCAGTTGCTGGAAAAGAGGAAAAGCAACATCATGAGGGCACAGCAGGGAATCCGGGGGAGCCTGAACGATAAGCTGAAGCTCGAGCAAAGCCGATTGGCGGTTACCGACGAAAAAATCCGGCTGGTTGATCCGGTTCAGGTGTTAAAACGCGGTTACAGTCTGACCTACCAATCGGGGAAACTCGTCCGGTCAGTGAATGACCTGCATGAAGGCGATCAGCTCGTAACCCGCCTGTATGATGGTGATATAAACAGTAAGATTTCTAATTTTAAAGCGCATGAATCCAAAAAAAATGACCTATAAGGAGGCCGTAGCCGAGATCGACGAAATCCTTGAAAAAATAGAACAGGAAGAACTTGATGTTGACGAACTGTCGGAAAAGGTAAAACGGGTCTCCGTATTAATCCGCTTTTGCAAGGAAAAGCTGCATAAAACCGGAGCAGAAGTGGAAAATATTCTGAAGGAGATGGAAGAGTAGACAGAACGTAAACCGGAGCGGGGAAACCGGATACCGGACAAGGTTAAATCACCGGACATTTCATAATCAGGTTGAACAAACGTTTGTACAACTAAAATTATTTTTTACATTTGTCATGTGGATTTCGGCGGGGAAGTTCGGCCGGTCGTCTTATCCTTGATTTTTCCGTTCATTTAATGTCAACCCAACATGACGAAAATGGTTATTAAAATGATTTCATGGCTGCTGGCTTTAGCGGCGACTTCTTGTACCAGCCAGTTGCCGGAGACCCGATCGAAGGCGGATTCGGATACAGTTATTATCAGCAAAACAGACCTGCAGGACAAGATTAAAGGCGGATGGGCCGGACAGGTCATCGGCTGCACCTATGGCGGGCCGACTGAATTCCGCTGGAACGGAACTATGATCGACAACCGTGTGCCGATTCCCTGGGACGACAGCCGAATGCTGTGGTACTATGAAAATGAGCCTGGCTTGTACGACGATGTCTATATGGATTTAACATTTGTAGATGTTTTTGAAAAACATGGACTGGAAGCAGCAGATTCGCTTCATGCGCTGGCTTTCGCACGGGCGGAGTATCCGCTTTGGCATGCCAATCAGGCTGCACGTTATAACATCCTGAACGGGATTATGCCCCCGGCGTCGGGACACTGGAAAAATAATCCCCATGCCGACGATATCGACTTTCAGATTGAGGCCGACTTTGCCGGACTAATGTCGCCGGGAATGGCGAATTCGGCGGCGGAAATTGCTAACCGGATCGGGCATATCATGAATTTCGGAGATGGCGTTTATGGCGGCGTTTATGTTGCGGCCATGTACGCTCTCGCTTATGTATATAACGATATTGAACAGGTAGTTTCAGAAGCGTTAATGACTGTTCCAAAGGAAAGTGAGTTCTATCAGTGTATCGCCGATGTGATTCAATGGCATAGCCGGTATCCTGAAGACTGGAGAAGTACCTGGTTCGAGACACAAAAAAAATGGGCTTCAGACCGGGGGTGTCCCGATGGCGTTTTTGTTCCGTTTAACATTGATGCCAAAATTAACGCAGCCTACATTGTAATCGGATTGCTTTACGGAAAAGGCGATTTTGGCGCAACAACCGACATCGCCACCCGCTGCGGACAGGATTCGGATTGTAATCCGGCCAATGCTGCGGGGATTTTGGGCACGATGATCGGATACAGCAAGATCCCTGATCATTGGAAACAAGGATTGAATAAAGTGGAGAAACTGAATTTCAGGTACACGGAAATGTCACTGAACAAGGTTTATGAAACCGGTTTTCGCCATGCGTCTGAAATGATCAAAAGGAATGGTGGAAGGGAGGAAGGCGAAAGTTTTGCGATTCGCTGCCAGCTTCCGCAGCCGGTAGCTTATGAAGCTGCTTTTGAAGGTCTGTTTCCAAAAGAACGGAGGAGACTGAACAACCTCCTGTCCCCGGCAAATTCGGAAATATCGTTTGAAATGCAGGGATGCGGTTTCGTGATATCCGGGAGCGCCCGTAAGGAACAACAATTGCCCGATATCACTTTGGAAGCAGACGTTTATGCTGACGGGCAGTTTCTGGAAACGGTCAGGCTTCCCACTCAAACGGGGATACGCCGGCATGATGTAGCCTGGAAATACGATCTTCCGGAGGGGAACCATGTCATTTTGCTGAAGGTCCGTCACGTTCCTGAAGGTTACCACATTTATGTCGGAGACGGCGTACTGTATTCGGCGAAGGATCCGGGCAACAGGGCGTATTCTTCAATAGCAGGCATATAGTTATTCGAAATGAATGTCTTACTGCAACCCATTCGTATTATTATCGTATTATAAGCGTGTTATAAACCTATTTGATGTACAGGGAGAATGGCAACAGTTACAAACAATATTATAACAGCCGGTTTATCGGGAAAGGTCGGGAACCTGGTATTTCGCAGACGAGGTAATAAAACAACTGTTTATATCCGGTCCCCCCGACAAGCTTCACCAACAGAAAACGAAAAACGGGCGCGCCAACATTTTGCTGAAGCGGTAGCCCGGACTAAAGAGGCTTTAAACAATGCGATTACCCGCCGGGAATTTGAAGAAAAGGCAAAAGCAGAAGGAAAAGAAAGCGCATACAGTGCAGCGGTTTCCTATTATTTCAGGCAAATTCATCTCAAAAAGGCTCGTTAGTGTATTCGGTTGTTCAAAAACAACTATCATGTGATCCGTTTGATCGATTCCTTGTATTTGATTTTAGGTTTTAAAAGGACCTGTTTGGTGGAGATTTCTTGATTTTCAAGTCGTGAGAAGAGAAATTTCACGGCGATTTTGCTGATGTCGTTGATTGGTTGGGCAATACAGGAAAGTGGTGTTGCTAAATAGTCCAGATAAGGATGATCGTCAAACGTGATGAGAGAAATATCCTCCGGGATGGAAATATTTTCCTCTTTAAATGCTTTCATACATCCCATGGCGATGGTGTTGCTCAAAGAAAATATTGCTGTTGGCCTGTTTTTCTGCTGGAGCAGGAGCTTTGTTTCCAGGTAGCCATTTTGAATACTGAAATCATCACCCGTGATACTAAAATCGGAAAGCCCCGCTTCATTCATGGCGTCTCTGAATCCTTTTATCCGTAACCGGTTTGGCGTGGATTTTTGAACGCCCTGGATACAAGCAATTTTGTTATGACCGTGTTCAATGAGGAGCTTGGTAGCTGAGTAGGCGCCGTCATAATTATCGGTCGAGACAAAGGGAATGTCCAGATTTTCAAAATAACGGTCAATGCATATTACGGGTAACCCATTGTCATATAATTGTTTAATATGTTCCCATTGGTCTCCGCACGGAACGATGATTAACCCTTCAATATTCCGCGACATCAACTGAAGCAATTCCATTTTCTCGATCTCCTGGTTTTCATCACTGTCACCGATAATGGTGATATAACCATATTTCCGGATCTCTGCATTAATCTTACTGGCGATACCCGCAAAGAACGGGTTATTCAATGACGGCACGATCAACGCAATGGTGTTGCTTCTTCCCGATCTTAAGTTGGCTGCAAACTGGTTGGGGACATAATTCAGTTCCCTGGCGGCGTTTTTGATCTTCTCCTGCGATTTTTTGCCAATCCGGTATTGTTCGGCTTTGCCGTTCAGAACTCTCGATACGGTTGTAATGGAAAGCCCTGCTTTTTTGGCAATGTCATTAATATTAACTTTTTGAGCTGTCATTGCTGAAATGTACAAACGTTTATGCAAATATAACAATAAAAGGATCAAATTGAAACATAACCATGAAATCGATAAAATTTATAGAAATTTGTTCTTGATAAACAGATAGTTATGTTAGGATATTCAGAATGAATACTCTTTTTTTCAAAGAGGAATAAAAAATACATGCACAAACGTTTGTGCATGTATTTTTTATTTTCTATGTTTGCTTCGAATATTTGATAAACCAATAAATCATTTCTGTTATGGAAAAAAATCAAACCGGAGAAGGTGCCAGAGCTGCAAAAGGTAATGGCATGCTTTGGAAATTCTTATGGATATCAACCCTTGTCTTCTTTATTGATCTGACTTTTGCTTCGGTCAATGTTGTTTATGCTCAGCAACATAAAGTAATTTCAGGGAAAGTGGTTGATTCTTCAGGTGCTCCTCTGCCGGGAGTGACAATTCATTTAAAAGGGGGGAATATTGGAACGGTTACTGATTCGGAAGGTCAGTACAGGATTTCTGAAGTTCCTGCCGATGGAGTTCTTGTCTGCTCATTCGTGGGAATGAAGACCCAGGAAATTAAAGTCGCTTCAGGTACGTCGTTTAATGTTACGATGGAAGAAGACTCGATCGGAATAGAAGAAGTTGTTACGATCGGATATGGTTCAGTAAAGAAGAAAGATCTGCTCGGCGCTGTATCTACTGTTAAAGAGGATGCCCTGGCTGAACGCGCTTCCGGTAATGTGGTGGAATCGATGCGCGGTTTGACTTCAGGCGTAAAAGTTACAACAAGCGGACAACCCGGTTCCAATGCTGCTATTGTTATTCGTGGCCTGGGCAGCTTGACAAACAACAATCCGTTGTTTATTATTGACGGTGCATATGGCGGCAGCGATCTGGGTGTCAATGTAGAAGATATCGAATCAATTCAGGTGTTGAAAGATGCTTCGTCCGCAGCGATCTACGGGTCGCGTGCGGCAAACGGAGTCGTAATTATAACGACAAAAAAGGGAAAAGAAGGCGCGCTGAAAGTAAAGTTCGATTCCCAGCTAACTTTGAACTGGCTACCCCGCTATGATTTGATGGATGCGGAAACCTATAAAATTTATGACGACAGGGCTTACGATGAAGCAATCCTGGCAGGAGTCGGAGGTATCAAAAAGCGTCAGAACCACTACGAAGGAGATACAGATTGGCAGGATGAAATGCTAAGTGGCGGACTATTACAAAATTATAACGTTTCCCTGTCGGGCGGTTCGAAAACAGTCAGCTATTACACATCTCTGAATCGCATGATCGATGATGGCGCATTGTACCGCACAGGTTATGACAAGTATGGATTTCGGATCAATACAAATGGTGAGAAGGGAATATTTTCCTATGGTGAGAATTTCTATTACACTAAGTCTAACAGGAAGAATCTGAATGGTAATCCCTGGAGTGATTTTATCGCGATGCCTCCCACCATCCCGGTTTATGACGAATCGCACCCGGGAGGATACGGATATGGTAATGTTGATCGGGCAAATTCTTACGGTAGAAACCTGGTCGCGATGCAAGACTTACAGACGCAAGATAACGACGAAGAATACTTAACAGGTAATGTGTATGGACAGGTATCACTTTTTAAAATGTTCGACGCTAAGTTAAATGTAGCTTATAAAAGCTATATGGGCGTCAGCAATACCTTGCGAAAGAAAGGAAACTGGACGATGGGGCAGGGTGATGACGCTGCAAGTTTAGGCTACAGCAGTGCTCAAAATCATGACATACTCATCGAGCAAACGTATAATTTTAAGCATAAATTTGAAAAACACGATGTCAACGCACTGGCTGGCATCACCTATAATAAGTTTCATGAGGAATATCGCTGGATTACCAAGCTGGATCCATTGATGATTGGCGACAAATATATCACATCCCTGGATGCTGCAACGGGGAATACCACGGCAGGAGGCAGTTATGGAAAATCGGCTTTGATTTCCTACCTGGGCAGAATCAATTATTCGTATGCAGACAAGTATTTGGCCCAGGTAACAGGTCGTCGCGACGGAACATCGCGTTTGCCCAACGATACGCGCTGGGGAAACTTCCTTTCTGTTTCTCTGGGATGGCGTATCAGCGGGGAGGATTTCTTTCAGGTACCGTTTATTGATGATCTGAAACTCCGCGCGAATTACGGTACCCTTGGAAACAGCAGTATTGGCTATTGGGATTATCAGTCGACGATCAATACAGCTCCGCGTGCTGTGTTCGGGAGTCCGGAGTACAAGCAAATTGGTATGACCCAGTCGCGGTTGAGTAATACCGACCTTGTATGGGAGAAGAAAACAACCGGCAATGCCGGCTTTGACATGGCAGCATTCAATAACAGGCTCCGGTTTACGGCCGAATATTTTTATTCAAAAAGTGAAGATCTGTTGGTTTACCTGCCAATCCTGATGAGTTCGGGAAATGAGGGGGGGGCGCCGGCTGTCAATGCGGGGAGTCTTAAAAATCAGGGTCTGGAAATTGAGCTGGGATGGAATGATCATAAAGGCGATTTCTCGTATTCGGCTTCACTCAATGTATCGCACGTGAAAAACAAAGTTGTGGACCTTGGATACGGACAGACAGTTTATTATACATCGCTTGCCAAATCGGAGATCGGCGAACCACTTGGAATGTGGTATCTCTATAAAATGAACGGAATTTTCCAGTCGGAGGATGAAGTTCAGGGATACGTAAATTCGAAAGGAAAGGTGATTCAGCCTAATGCTTTACCCGGCGATATCATGTACGACGATTATAATGATGATGGTATAGTCTCGTCCGAAGACCGTCAATTGGTGGGAAGTCCCTGGCCTGATTTTGAACTTGGAATGAATCTTGGAGTTGCTTATAAGGGGTTTGACTTGAATATCAACGGTTACGGCCGCTTCGGGCAGAAAGTCTGGAATGGCTCGGCTGCTGCCGCCGCCGATTTTGCCAATAACCAGAATAACTTCAACGGCCTGATCCCCTGGACACAGGAGCACCCGGTCAAGGACCGCCCGCGTATTGTATACGGAGATACCCGAAATAGCCGTGGTGACCAGAATCGTTGGCTGGAAGACGGTTCATTCTTTCGCTTGAGCGAAATTACGTTGGGTTATACCGTCCCGGTACGACTGTGCACCAAGATCGGCGTGGATAAGCTTCGTGCTTCAGTGACCCTTCAAAATCTTGTCACATTCACGGGATACTCCGGCCTGGATCCTGAATTTGCAGATAGCGGCATCTTTACCATGGGAGCAGACGGGTGCTCATTCCCGAACCCACGTGCTGCTCAGTTTGCTTTGTCATTCACATTCTAAAAAACAGATGAACATGAAACCATTTCTGAAGTATTTATTGTGCGTCGTTGTCGCGCTGTCTGTATCGTGCAATGACTCCTTACTCGATATACAAAATGAGAACACACTGAGTACGGGGGTGTTCTGGAAAACCGAAGCCGATATTGAATCGGGTCTGATCGCGGTGTATAACATGTTTTATCGCCAGGGAACATGGACCCGCAATATGTACACCCAAATGTTTGGCATGTCAGACGAAGGCGTGAGTTATGCCGGCTGGACGGAATTGAATGAATACACAAAATTCATCTTTACCAATTATGATTTCGGAGAAGGTAACGTTAAAATATGGCGGGAGCATTACATCGCTGTTTTTCGGGCTAACCAGGTGTTGGATAATATTGAAAATGTGACATTTGCTGACGAAACACACAAGCAGGATTTAATCGGACAGGCAAAGTTCCTGAGGGCTTTCTATTACTTTTATATGACCGCTCTTTGGGATAATGTACCGCTCGTATTGCACACTTCTTCTGCAGCCGACCAGCCTGCGCAAAGCACAGCCGACGAAGTGCTCACTCAGATTGAACAGGATCTGGAAGATGCAGTTGCCGGGCTGCCTGTCACGCGCAGTAACGAACAATATGGCCGTCCAACAAAAGGTGCTGCCTATGGATTGCTGGCAAAAGCATATGCACAGCATCACAAGTGGGAAGAAGCAAAAAGGTGCCTGGAATGGCTTGTTGACGGAGAAGGGAAAAATTATTACGATTTAGTTTCGAACTGGGCCGACAATTTCAGTAATCATATGGAAAACAACAAGGAATCCCTGTATGAGATTCAGTTTTCGCTGATGAACCGGGTAGGATTTGACCAGACAGACAATTACCTGGATCCAAATGCACAATTAGGTACCCAAATAGAAATGAATCAGGCTCCTGCAGGAATTGGCTGGAATAACATTGAAGCCAGGCGCTGGCTGGTAGATTATTTCAAACGCGAACAAACAACCGACGGGAAGAATGATATCCGGTTGTTCTACACGCTGTGGTATGACGGTGCACAAGCTGACTTTCCTGACTATCCGAATCAACAGATCTATGGAAAACCGTGGAACAGCGACTGGGGTAATCGTGCTTTTATCAGGAAGTACAGCACCGATGCGCTTCCGTTATATTACTGGAACGATAATAATTTCCGTTCGCTGCGTTATGCGGATATGCTGTTACTCTATGCCGAGGTCCTGAACGAACTAAATAGTACGCCTCCGGCTAAAGCGATTGAATGTCTCAATCGCGTGCGTAATCGTGTTAAATTACCTGATATAGAGAGTAGTACTTACTATGGTGGGGCTCAGGTAACCGGGAGTCAGGATGCTTTCCGTGAACACTTAAAAATTGAACGTGGCCTGGAACTCGCACTGGAATGCGTACGATGGATTGACTTAAAGAGATGGGGCATCAATGATGCGGCAACGCTGACTAAATTAAAGGAACGCGATCCCGACTTCAATAACTTCATAATAGGAAAATCTATTCGCATGCCCATTCCTCAAAGCGAAGTGGATAATAATCCAAATTTAAATCAAAACGACCAATATTAAACTGAAAACATCCAATCTATGAACAACATAAAATATTTGGCAGGAGCGGTTGTCGTGCTGCTTACATTGTGGGGATGTAAAGAAAACGATTCGGATTATGTGATCGGAAGCAATACTAATGAGTTTGCCGTGAATCCGGTAGCAATTCCTGCAAGTGCAGATGGCGGGACCTATGAACTAACCATAACCGGGAATGAATCCTGGACTGCCGGGCTGACCGATTCGAATAGTTCGGCCAGTAACTGGTGTACCTTAAGCGAAACATCGGGTACAGGTAAAAAGATCATTACCGTTACCGTAAAACCGAGTACATCCTTTGTAAAACTCCGTTCGCTTATCATTGAAGTAAGCGCCGGTAACAGAACGTTGAAGTCACGTGTTTTGCAGGAAACCATGGTGCTTGGTGCAGATGAGGTGCTGATAAACGGTTTGGTCTGGTCTACGAAAAATGTTGGTGCACCTGGTACATTTGCGTCTTCACCCGACGATCGGGGAATGTATTATCAGTTTAACCGCAAAACAGGCTACCCTTCGGGATTACAAGGAGACCCGGCACCTGATAACTGGCCTGCCGAATACACGAACGAAGAAACCAACTGGTTGCCCGAAAACGATCCTTGCCCGGAAGGATGGCGCGTGCCGACCACTGCCGAAATGGCGGCGCTGTGGAATATAGGCGCGACATGGGTATCAACGGCGCAGACCGGATTTGCTACGGACGGACTCATCATTGGTGTTCCTGCTTCGGTAGCACAACGGGCAACCAAGGACAATCTGAAACAACTGGGATGCCTGTTCCTGCCTCAAAGCGGGTGGCGCAATGAAAACGGAATGGTCGATCGCGGATGGTTATGTGCAGTCCGGAGCGGTACCTCGTTGAGTAAAACACATGGTGGAATGTCGCTGGGAGATTCAGGCGGTTATCGGGATATTTGGGGTTGGGGAGACGGACATAAAGTGCGCGCAGCAATGATCCGTCCTGTTAAAAACATACAAGTGGAAGATTGATGTTAATATGAAGGTTATCTCAAAATCGACGCTGTTATCCTGTACAAAGCGAGACACTTTTACCCGGTCAACCCGGGAAAGGCGAATTCGCCCGGATGAGGATGACTAAATGAAGCGCACTTTTGGGATAGCCTAAATTTTAAGCCCATGAACACAACAAAAATTTTTACATGTCTTATTTTAGCTGCGCAACTGGGATGCAAAAACAAGGATAGCAATATCTCCTCGACAATTGTTCCCCAGGTTCAATATGAATTTAGCGGAGGCGCCGGACATTACAATTATGCACCCAGCATCATTCAGGATCAGTATGGTATCAGGTACGGATTCGTCTGTGAGAACCGGGATCCATTTAAGATTGTCGACTATATCTACTTGTATAAGGGAATTCCCACCGACAGAGGCTATGTATGGCAACCCGGCACGCAGATTTTAGAACCCTCCCGAAGCGGGTGGGATAATTGTCATATCTGTGATCCGGACGTTCGTGAATTTAAAACTACTTATAAAGGGGAAACCTACAATTGGATTATGACTTATTTAGGTGTTGACCGGTGGGATTGCAATCATAATCAGATTGGTTTGGCGATTTCCAAAAACATTGAAGGACCCTATATCAAATTTGACAGAAATCCTTTAATAGCCTACCAGGACACGACCAAATGGGGAGTAGGGCAAAGTACATCTGTGGTGCTGGACTCTGCAACAATCAGGCTTTTTTATCATTCCACACAAAACCCCGGGAAACACTTTGTATTCCGGGATATCAAACTGAATGATCTTGATCATATTGTTTTTGGTGAGGAACAATATATTGCCGGATTGAGTGCCAACAGCTATCCTGCGCTGTCCGAAAACTATGTTTTTATAGTGAGCGAGGAATGGAAGAAAGCCGACTACAACGAGGGTATTCCGACATGGGTTGGCAATTATTCGACACTGAGGTACATCTCCCGCGAAAAAGAGCTGTCATCTCCGGTCGACGAGTGGATTGAAATTGGTTACGTGGGACCCGCTCAATCCGGATTCCCGAGGAATCATAATCCCGGCATATTGACCGATAGTAAAGGGTATCTGTTAAATGAAGATGAACTGATCATGTATTTTACAACTGCTGTTACTGGTGAGAACTGGTTATGGTCGTACGATTTATATTCTGCCCGCTTCGGCCTGAAAAACTACTTTGAGCACAACTAAGCGAAAAGAAAGATGCACAATATGACAAAGCAGGTTTTAATGATCATCACATTGCTGTTTCCCGTATTTGCAGGACACGGGGAGCCTGTTGGGAAGAAAAAACCGCTGATAGTGATTACGGATCTTTATCACCCTTATCAGGATCCGGGCGACAATTTAGACTTGCTGAATGGTTTCTCTTTGCCCGGTGTCGATTTGAAAGCTGTTATTCTCGATATCACCGATTCATTCAGAAAAGATACAGCTGATCATCCGGCATTATGGAAAGACCCGCGGGGGCCAAGAGAAGCCGGTATTATCCCTGTTATGCAGCTTAACTCCATTTTTAACCGTCAGGTTAAGTTTGCTGTCGGACCGGTAAAATGTATGCGAAGTGAAACCGATAAGATGTCAGATACTCCCGATTTTTTTCAGGGAGTCGAGCTGCTTATGGATATTTTGAGACAAGAAAATGAGCCAATCGAAATATTGTCGTTTGGTTCTGCAAGAATAATAGCCGTGGCATATAACAGAGATCCTGAATTATTGAAGAGGAAGATTAAGAGGGTTCATCTGAGTGCGGGAACCGCCGCGCCAAATTATGACATGGGGTCGGATCAGGGAGCGAACATGATACCCGGAGGGGAATGGAATGTTGCGCTGGATGTTTTCGCCTTCACACGACTCCTGCGCTCGTCTTTGCCGATCGCATTGTATCCCTGTGCCGGGAAAGACGGAGGATTTGTGAAAGACAAGAATAACACCTACTGGAAATTAAAAGATATGTCGTTTCTGAGAGAAATGCACCCTCAACTGCAATGTTATCTCGATTTTGCATTCGGAAAGAAATTGAACTGCGACTTTTTGAAAGCGATGGAACAGGGAAGCCCGTATAAAGAAGGCGCAAAAATCCAGTTTGCTGAATTCCATGTTTGGGAGTCTGCTGTTTGGATAGAAGCAACAAACAGGATCCTGATTAAAGATAAAGCAGGTAATTACAAACTCATCAGGAAAAATGAAAGAAGTCGGGATGATGTTGTACTGCCCGCCGGGCTGCGTGCCTGTAAGTTTACCGAAATCAGGGATGACGGGCGTTTCTTGTTTAAATATGTCGATAGCCCCACAAGTAAGTCGATCTTTTATCGCCCCGATCCCGAAGGGAATGAGGCGGCATTGAATGCTGTTATCCCGGATTTATTGAAATCATTTTCCCCTGACCGAAAATGATTCATTAGCGTATGAATAAAGCAAAAGGAAAGAAGCATTAATTTTAACAGCATAAGCGTATGTAAAATAAGCATTCTGGTTAACGAAACGAGCTAAACGAAACCTAAAAGACGATTCCGGACGATAAATTTAAAAGTAAAACAACTGATATGATTAAAACTTATTTAGCTGTTTTTGCAGCATTGATAACAGTGGGTTGCTCATCGGCAGCGAAGCAATCAACAGATCATAATGACAAAAAGTTAAGAGTCATTTTTGAGACAGATATCGGCAACGATGTAGATGATGCCCTGGCCCTGGATATGCTCTACAAATATATGGATGCCGGAGACATCGACTTAATCGGTGTCATGACCAATAAGGAAAGCAACTATTCTGCAGAGTTTATTGATATCATGAATACCTGGTACGGCTATCCATCTGTTCCTGTAGGGATCGTTCATAATGGGGCAGACTGTGAAAATGATGCCACAAACTATGCCAAATGTGTATGCCTTATGCAAAAGGAAAATGGCGATCCGGCGTTTGAGCGTTCTTTAAAAGACTACGAACAACTGCCTGAAGCACATATGTTGTACCGGAAAATACTGCAACGGCAACCGGACAGTTCGGTTACAATTATTTCGGTGGGTTTTTCTACTAATCTTGCACGCCTGCTGGATACTCCGGCCGACAATATCTCTCCGTTGACAGGCAAGGAACTGGTCGCCAAAAAAGTAAAATTACTCTGCACGATGGCCGGATGCTTTAATAACGGGAAACTATTTGAATATAATATCGTGAAGGACATTCCTTCTGCAAAGAAAGTATTCGCCGAATGGCCTACCCGTCTGGTAACTTCTCCTTTTGAGGTAGGCATTGCGATTAACTATCCGGGAAGCAGCATTGAGAATGACTTTAAATGGGCGCCGATGCACCCGGTAACAGAAGCTTATAAAAGCTACCAGAAAATGCCTTATGATCGTCCGACATGGGATTTGACATCGGTGTTATATGCGGTAGAAGGTGCTTCTTATTTTAATATTTCCCCTGCCGGCATGATCAGTGTAAACGAAAAGGGAGGAACCGAATTTATTTCTGACACAGAGAAAAGCCGCTACTATCTCACCGTAGACTCTGTTCAGGCGGAGAACATAAAACAACATTTTATCGATTTACTGACCAAAGAACCGGCTCATTTTAAAAAGTAGTAGGCATCATGACTAAATATCTCTTTGGAATTATTAGCCTATGGCTCATGTGTTGCTGCTCGGATGGAGGAACAGAAGACGTTGCACCTCCCGATCCGCCGGAAACGGAAACTCCGGTCACAACAATCTCGAAGCCGGAATTTGTCTTTGGCTTTTTGGGAGAAAGTAAGTATTCATATTGTCCGAGTGTATTGAGACAGGAAGATGGGAGCATTCATTTGTTTTTTTGCGGGAATCCCGAAAATACGATTATGGTCGATAACATTTTTCATATTAAGATTAATCCCGACGGGTCAAAGACTGCTCCGAAAAGCGTGCTGCAACCTGGCGCATCCGGTTTGTGGGATGACCATCATATCTGTGATCCTTCTGTTGTTGAAGGTAACTTTATATGGAAAAATACAACATACCGATATGCCATGTTTTTTTTGAGTAACAGGTACGGAGTCTACTATAACGAAATCGGCGTGGCATTCAGTAACAATCTTGATGCGGATGCCTGGGAAAAATATACGGATCAGATTGTGAGGAAGACCTGGACCAGCGACGGAGACCAATTAATTGGCGGCAGCGGGAAATCATGGGGAGTAGGACAGCCTTCTGTTGTATCTTTAGACGGGAAGGGCAAACTCTTACTGACCTACACCATAGGTGACATTGGAGGTACCAGAATTGTATGGTCTGAAGCTGATTTCAGCAACATGGAGCATTATACCATAACTACTTCTCAAACAATTATCCAAACCGGATTGAAGACAACAGACAATCAGGCTAGGGACTATACCTGCAATTCTGATTTTGCCATTAACAAGGAAGCAGATAAGATTGTCATGATCCGACCGGTACAGCCTATGCCTGCCGACTATCCTTCTTATCTGAACAACTCGTTGGAACTAGATTATATGGATCTTTCAGCTTTTATGAATCAACGCGGGAGTTGGACGAAGATTTACCGGATCGTTCCCGATGATACGGGCTATCCCAGAAATCATAATGCCGCATTGCTGAGAGACAATTTCGGCCACCTGCAAGATTGGGAACGACCCACTTTCTATTTTACGGTAAGCAAAGCAGCACCTAATGTGCAACCTTCGGGCAGTAACCATGCAGAATGGACCTATCATATATGGAAAAGTCAGGTTCGCTTAACAGAGTGAGGAAAGAGACTGATTAGCAATAAATGTATTAACAAACGCAGTTGTGCCGGATTCCGCCCAGGGTAAAGCAGAAGCTTCTTATAACGCAATCAGATTCTTTCTGTCAGGCGGTGGCTGGCGCAAATGGATGTAACCAAACTAACTAAAAAGTGATGAAATAGCCATCATTTGGGAAACGCCAACCGGAAATGAGAATAAACTTTCACCATGGCTATTCCATTTGGCAATTAAAAAACAAATTATTTACAAATGAATAAAATTCTTGTCATTGGAAGTTCAAATACCGACTTAGTTGCGCGGGTGGAACGGTTTCCTTTAGCCGGGGAGACCGTTGAGGGAAGATATTTTCTGCAGGCGATGGGCGGAAAGGGAGCAAACCAGGCTATGGCTGCCCACAGGGCAGGTGGCGATGTGACTTTTGTGACTTGTCTGGGAAATGACTTAAACGGGCAGAATGCCTTTAAATATTACCAGGAAGAAGGCCTCGATGTTTCGTTGTCATTACAGATTAATGATGTACCTTCGGGAACGGCGATGATCTGGGTGGATGACCGGGGCGAAAACTGCATCGTGATCACCCCGGGTGCAAACAAAAAATTGAGTCCGGACCACATATTGAGAATAGAGGAAGCTATTGCCGCTGCCGATCTGGTAGTGCTTCAAATGGAAATACCTTACAATACGATTAAAACGGTTTGTGACCTGTCCTGGAAAAATAAGACAAAGGTGCTGCTTAATGTTGCCCCGGTGCGTGCCGTCGATCACAGTCTTTTTGAGAAGATCGATATCCTGGTTGTAAATGAGACGGAAGCTGAAGCCATTTCCGGTAAAAAAACGGAAACAGACGGAAAGGAAGTTGTGGCCGATTCGCTCCTGGCAAAGGGTGTCCAAACAGTGGTGCTGACATTGGGAGAGCAGGGATGTTTTTTTAAGAACAGGCAAATGAGTTATTCTGTACCTGCTTTCAAGGTGAGCGCAGTCGATACCACAGGTGCGGGAGATACATTTTGCGGTGCTCTGGCAGCGCAGCTAAGTAAAGGGAAAAATTGGGAAGAGTCCTTGAAATTTGCCACCGCCGCGTCCGCGATATGCGTGACCCGTATGGGAGCCCAGCCGTCAATTCCCACCGGGAAAGAAATTCTGGAATTTCTGAAAAGAATTTCTGAATTGAAGTTAAAGTAAGTCCAAATACTAACCTAAAAATAGACACCATGTTTATCGTAAACAATTATCCGTTGGCAATTATCTTTTGTGTAATTACCATGTTGTGCTGGGGCTCCTGGGGCAATACCCAGAAACTGGCAGGGAAGACCTGGCGTTATGAACTTTTCTATTGGGATTATGTAATCGGCGTATTGCTCCTGTCGCTGATCTTCGCTTTTACTTTGGGAAGCATGGGCAGCAGCGGCCGTGGTTTTATTGCAGACCTGGCGCAGGCCGATCCTAAAAATATGGCCGGTGCGTTTCTTGGCGGTATTATTTTTAATGCTGCCAATATCCTGCTTTCGGCTGCGATAGCCATTGCCGGAATGTCGGTCGCTTTCCCGGTAGGTATCGGACTTGCGCTGGTGCTGGGGGTAATTATTAATTACATGGGGTCTCAAAAGGGCGATCCCGTATTTCTGTTCTTAGGAGTGGGTTTAATTACGCTTGCCATTATCATGAATGCGCTTGCCTATAAAAAAGCATCTGCCGGAAAGCAGAAAGTCACCTCGAAGGGAATCCTTGTTTCGGTACTTGCCGGCTTGCTCATGTCGTTCTTCTACCGCTTTGTGGCTGCTTCGATGGATCTGGAAAATTTTGTAACGCCTGCTGCCGGTAAAATGACGCCGTATACGGCTGTGGTCATTTTTTCACTCGGTATTTTCATCAGCAATTTTCTATTCAATACGATCCTGATGAAGAAACCCATCACCGGCGAGCCGACAAATTACAGAACTTATTTTAAAGGAAAATTTTCCATTCACTGGGTTGGGATTTTGGGCGGACTGATCTGGGGGGTGGGAAACTCCTTCAATCTGATTGCTGCCGGCAAGGCTGGAGCAGCGATTTCTTACGGCCTGGGGCAGGGTGCCACACTCGTAGCTGCCTTATGGGGAGTTTTCATCTGGAAGGAATTCAAAGATGCTCCCAAAGAAACAAACCGGATGCTCGCCGTCATGTTTGTACTCTTTGTGCTGGGGATCATTTCGATCATCTACGCAGGACAATAAAAAGGGAGACCGGAGACGGGAAGAACGGAAGCCGGAATAGCTCTCACCCGGTGTCCTTTCTCCGGTTTCCGGTCTGCCTTTCAGTTTCCCCTTTTTGCCCGGTATCCTGCCTGCAGTAAAAACTGAAGGACCTTATCGCGCAGGTCTCCCTGGATCAGTATTTCACCATCCTTTGCCGACCCGCCAACCCCGCATTTGGTCTTGATCATTTTGCCGAGTTCCTTTAAATCGTCATCAGATCCTTTAAAGCCCGAGATCAGGGTTACAGCCTTTCCCTTGCGGTTTCTTTTGTCAAGGGCAACAATCAGATTCTGCTTTTGCGCAGGAATTGTGACGGCCTCCTTTTCTGCCTCCTTCTCATATCCAAAATCGGGATTCGTCGAGTAAACGATACCCAGCCGTTCTTTCCAGTCTTTTGCCATACAACTAGTTATTATTTAATCATTTACCTTTGTTCCGTTGTTGCCTGATCCGGTTTGGCGTAAATTACAGCCAGTTATGACGTACAGGTGTCACATCTCTCTGCGTTTCAGGCTTTAAAAATAGGTGAAAATCGGCTGATTATTTTCTTATTTTTTTGTATCAGATGAACTTTTATTTGCATAAGCTGGTTTGTTGTAGGGGATGAACAATAACCAATGAGGAAATTAATTGAAGTGAATTCAGCGAAAGATATCTTTCCTGAATATGAGAAGACACCGATTGGCATGTTGCTGGAGTATCAAAATCTGAACCGGCCTTTTTGTACCTACCAGCAGCCGCAAATGCTGATTGGTATGTGTATGGATAATCGCAAAAATTTATGGATACCCGACAACTTTGCTTTTGTGATCCGCTCCGGAGGCGCCAACCTGTTTTATCATGAATTCCAGGTATCCTATGCCATTGGTGTTGGCGGAGTCCGCTGCGTAGCCCTGATCGGTCATTCCAATTGCGGTATGGTCAAACTGGAAGAACGGAAGCAGGATTTTATTTCCGGGCTGGCAAAAAACGCCGGCTGGAAGAAGGAAAACGCGAAGATGCACTTCGAAAATCTGTCGCCTTTTTTTGAGATTGGCGATGCTGTTGAATTCATATTATCGGAAGTTAACCGGCTGCAAAAACGATACCCCGGAGTCCGGGTCGCCCCGTTATACTATCAGGTTGAAACGGGGAAACTATTGCAAATAGAGGCCCGTTAACCAGCTTATGCCGGATCAACGGACCTCGCTTACTTTTTAAAATCCGATCGTCACGCCCGCAAGGAAATGAATTCCTGCCTGCGGGTAGTACCCGTCCATTTTATAGCGTTCATCGCCAAAGTTGTATGAATAAACCCAGGCATTGCTTTCGTACTTCTCATCAAAGAGATTATTTACCAGCAGGTGCAGTTTCAACTGGTCAAAAAGAGGGTTCTTAAGCTGATAATCCACCTTCAGGTTGCTGACCAACCAGGGATCTAACTTCCGGTCTTCACTTGATGTGTTGTCAATGTACTGGTCACTGACATAATTCGACAGCAGGGCGATATTTAGCGATCGATGCGGTTTAAAACTGATCTGGCTGTTAACGATCACTTCGGGTGAAAATGCCAGGTCGGTCTTTCCCAACTGTAGTGCATCCTGTTCTCCGGTATCCCAGTTGTCGACGTATTCCGTGAAGTTTTTAATTTTATTCCGGCTGAAGGTGGCATGTAAATCCCAGTTGAGGCTGCGACTGATTTTTAAGCCTCCCGATAATTCAACGCCGGTGCGGTAACTGTCGGATACATTGACCATGATCGGGCTTCCCACATCATTGATCTCTCCGGTCTGGATGAGCTGATCATCATAAGCCATGTAATACAGATTCGCACCCAGCAGGAAAACACTGGTTTTGTAGGTATAACCTGCTTCAAAATCGTTCAGCGCTTCTGAAACCGGCTGTTTTCCGGCCGGGTCGGCGTCGATGAAATTGCCGCGCGTAGGTTCCCGGTTGGCCCTTCCGTAGCTCAGGTATGCTTCATGCGACTGGTCGGGGCGGTAATAGATACCGGCCTTGGGATTGAAGAAATCATACCGGTGTGACTGGGCAACGTCACGCAGGTCATCATCAATACCGGTAATGTCATAGTCAATGCGACGGTACTGCAGGTCACCGTACAGGCTCACCGACTCAGATAGCTGATACAGGTATTTCCCGTAAATATTAAAATCTTTTTTCAGCCCGGTTCCCCGGTACCATTCATGATTGATGTCATTATTCCCGTAGTTGGCCGCCCAGATCACATTCCCGAAATGATCGCCGTCGTAAGTGTTATACCCGCCGCCAAAGGTAAGTGACGAGTTGCCCTGCTCATAATGAAGCGAGAATATACCGCCATACAGGTCATTATCCAGCCATTTCCGTTTGACCAGGTCGGTAACAGCCCCTTCGGCCGGTGAATTCATCGAATAATCGGCGTAATCTTCGTCATAGTCATAATTCTCATAGTAACCCTTTCCCTGCGTGAGAAAGAGAGAAGCATTCAGGTGCAGTGAAGGATTGAATTCGTGTGAAAAATGGAGCTGATAATAATCCTGCTGATAATGATCCACCTCATGTGCATAGGTATACAGGTTGTACGTCCGGGCATCCGACTTGAGCATGTCATCGTAACGGATCTGGTTTTCTCTTTCTGAATTGCTGCTCCAAAGCCAGTGATCCCGGTAACGTTCCATTCCTTCCATATCGTTGTTCAGTTTCACAGAAGGGACTCCGTTCCAGGCCTGATAAGTTTCCTCAATCCCGGAGAAGACATTCATCCGGAGGATTGTCTTTTCTGAAAAATAGCCGGTCGAAACAAAGAAGGATTTCAGATCGGAACTGCCACGATCGATAAAACCGTCGGAACTGACTTTCGATAAGCGAACATCCATCGAAAAATGGTCATTGATCAGTCCGCTGCCTGCGCTCACCGTGTTCTTGAAGGTATTGTACGATCCGGCTGAAGTCTTGTACCCGGCGTAGGCTTTTTTATTCAGCGTATTGGTTTGCAGGTTCAAACTTGCCCCGAACGCCGCTGCTCCGTTGGCCGATGTTCCTACACCGCGCTGAACCTGGATATTTTCGGCCGACTCGGCCATATCGGGAACATCGACAAACCAGGTGCCGTGCGACTCCGCATCATTCATGGGAATGCCGTTGATCGTTACGTTGATCCGGTTCACATCGGTGCCTCGGATCCTGAAATTAGTATAGCCAATCCCTGTTCCTGCATCGGATGATGCCACAAAAGAGGGTGTCATGGTTAGCAGGTAAGGGATGTCCTGCCCCATGTTCCGTTCTTCAATGGCTGCTTTATCGAGTGTCGTTTTTGCTACCGGTGTCCGGTCACCGGCCCGTGTGGCTTCTACCAAAACTTCTTCGGTCAGAATGCCTGATGGGGAAAGCCTGATTTCCAGTTCAACATTTTGATCGACGTGTAGCGGAATCTCTTTCCGGGTATAGCCGATAAAGCTGGCCTGGAGGACATAATTTCCAGCCTTCAGACGGTTAAACTGAAAACGCCCGCGCTCATCTGCGGGCATGCCTTTGTAATTGCCGTTTAAAATGACATTTGTACCCGGCAAAATTTCTCCCGCTTCATTTTTTACAACTCCCGAAACAGAGAATTGTCCAAACGAAAAAATTGCTGCAGCATGCAACAGCAACACTAAAAAAAATCGTCTCATCGTTTTTTGAAAATTTGGTTAATAACTAACCAATGAGGTAGGAAGTAATTTCCTTATTCGCCCTCCCTACGCCGGCATTACCCGGATCAGGTTCAGTGGGTATGATCTCAGTCCGATTTTTTAGGACACCCCATTGCGTAAATCGCAGCAAATATAATAAAAAGAATTAACCGTTAGCGGACAAACACATCCTTTTTATAACCACTTGTTCCGTTTAAAAAACCGGAACATAAAAAGAACAATCAGGAGCAGAACGCCTGCAAAGGCCGGGAAGGCGTAAGGGCTGTCAGCCATCGGTATTCCCGACAGATTTACGCCAAACAGGCCGGAGAAAAAACTGAGCGGTAAAAACAGGGCGGCAATGAGCGATAACAGGTACATTCGCTTGTTGAGCTGTTCGTTTTGACGCTGGTTGAGGGTTTCCATACTTACCGAAGCCAATTCCCGCGATGCCTCCAGCACTTCCAGGTAACGCAGCAGGTAGTCGCCGGCTTCGCGTAAACGGATCTGCTGTTTTAAAGTCATCCATCCGGTCTTTTCGAGCTGAAGCTTATTTAATGCGTCCCTTTGCGGGATCAGGAAGCGCTTGAGCTGAATGATTTGCCTGCGAAGGTGGTGCAGGTCGGGCTTGTAATCGCTTTGAGTATCGTCCATGATCCGTTCTTCCATGGAAATAGCCCGTTCTTCAATATTTTCCATGGTTTCGCTCATGTTGAGCACGATCCGTTCATTTAGTTTCACAATAAAATCACCGGTCGAAAGCGGCGGATTTCCCTGTTCAATATCAGCGAGCAGGTTTTGAATGGATGTCAGGTTCTTTTTCTGGCATGTAATCAGTAAATTGCGGGCAGCCAGGATCCGGACTGAAATCATATTTTCGGGCTTTTCACCCTTGATCTTGTTAATTCCGCGCACAATCAGTAATAATTCCTCGTTGGACACTGCAACCCGCGGACGTGATTCGGCCTTAGTCAGGGCATGGATCGTCGACTCGTTAATGTCCAATGACAGAAGGACCTGTCTGACTTCCGGTGCTGAAAAATTAAGCTGCATCCAGATGTAGTCATTTTCATGTTTTACAGCCGGTAAATTATCGGGATCGATTTTCTTCGCAGTCTTGCCGGCCGAGTCAATATAAAAGGTGTTGATAACAGCGTTTTTCATCCAGGAAATTTAGTCGTAACTATTTAGTCGTAAGTTGTAAGATCGGAAATCGGAAAATGGGGAATCGGAATGGAAAAAAAACTCCGGTGTCCTTGTTCCCGTATCCTTGTTTCTTCTAATGTCTTGTATCTTGTGTCTTGTGTCCTGATACTTGTGTCTTTTTCTGATCCAGCTCTCCGAATTTACGCTTTTTCCGGATATAAAACTTCCAGATGATGCTTTTGCAAAGGATTTCCTCATGCCACTTCTGTGAAGAAAGGCTTTTTAACTGTCGCCTTTTTTTTCTCAAAACAGGTAACGCGCGGTAAAACGATATGTGGGCTCTCCAGACGCTGCCGAAACCCCCGAAATTTCCTTCCGACAGGAATTTTACGGCGGCTGCGCCATCCAGGCACATCCGGGGAATCATTACCTTATACAATTTCTTTGAAGGAAGGTTTTTATAAAGGAGAAAAAGGCTGTTCCGGAAGTTTAAATAAAGCTTCCGTGGACTGGAGTAGGGCAGAGACCCGCCTCCCAGATGATAAACTGTGCTCAAGGGGGTATACCTGATCCGGAATCCTCTGTTTTTTAAGCGCCAGCACAGGTCAATCTCTTCCATGTGCGCCCAAAAATCGGCATCGAAACCGCCCGATTCATGAAAAGCTTCTGCCCTTACGGCCATACATGCCCCGCTTGCCCAGAAAATGTCTGAAATTTCGTCATACTGTCCGTTATCCTTCTCGTTCACATTCAGGATCCGGCCGCGGCAAAAAGGGAAGCCCAGCTTATCAATAAAGCCGCCTGCGGCGCCGGCATATTCAAATTCATCTTTTTTGGCCCAGCTTTTTATCTTAGGCTGAACGGCAGCACACGAAGGATCACTTTCCATCAATTGGATGAGCGGGGCGATCCATCCCGGTGTAACTTCCACGTCCGAATTAAGCAGGATATAATAATCCGCATTAATACGGCGCAAAGCCTCATTATATCCTTTGGCGAAACCATGATTTTCAGCTAATTCAAGAACGGTTATTCCATCGAATGCTCGCAGCAGGCTCACGGAGCCGTCGCTGGAACCATTATCCGCAACGATAATTTTCACGCCTTCTTCCCGGCTGCAGGAAATAACCGAAGGTAAAAAGCGGGGAAGCAGTTCCTTACCGTTCCAGTTCAGAATAACAATAGCTACTTGTGGTTTCATCAAAACAAAGGTAGTCATCTGATCATCATCCGCGACAGGATGTTAATCAGGTCTTCTTTTTTCAGGGTATTTAATTTTTCTTTGACCTTTTCAGCTTGCCCTTCGGTGTCCTGGGAAAGGATATCCTGCAGTTCCTTTAGTTGTTTCCCGGGGAGTTCTTCCCCGAGGATCTGCCAAAGCAGGTTGGCTTGTTGTTTTGCGGCAGGCGTACCCAGTACTTCGAGTTCAGCTATGGCGGCATCGAGCACCTGTCGGGCCTGGTTCCGCACCGGGTCTTCCGTTTCCTTGTTGCCGGTCACATCACGCAGGTGCCAGCTTGAATAATCATATTTTAATTCGCCGATCATTTTCAGAACAGGATGGTCCTTGCCAAAGATCCGTTGGGCCAACAGGAGGGTTTGGTTTTTCCAACCCTCCAGATCGAAACTCTTTCCTGCAAGTTTTTCCCGTTGCAGGGTGAGCAGCGTTATTTCTTTGTCAACCATAGGAGTTCTTGCTTTTTCATGCAAGTTAAGGTATTGTCAGCCTATGTCCAATAGGATTGAAAAACTATCCCAGAAATTCATTGACTTTTTTGAAGAATTCAGGATAGTAATTCATGTTGGCTGCTACGATTTCCTTTCCGAACAGGTAGTTATCGCCTCCTTTGAAATCGCTTATTTTTCCGCCTGCTTCTTTCACCAGGATAATGCCTGCGGCGATATCCCAGGGACTGAGGGCATGCTCGAAAAAACCGTCGAACCTGCCACAGGCCACGTAGGCCATGTCGGTGGCAGCGGAACCCATACGGCGCATTCCGCGGGTCTCTGTCATAAAGAATTCAAGCACCTGAAGGTACCTGCCCATGATTTCGAAGTTATAATAAGGAAATCCGGTTGCCAACAGCACGTCTTCATGGGTAGCTGATTTGGAGACCGCAATGGGTTTACCATTTAACCAGGCACCTCCGTCTTTCCAGGCTGAAAACAGTTCGTCCTGGCCAACTTCATAAACAACACCTGCCACCGGTTCATTGTCCTTTGTCAGTCCGATTGATACCGCGTGCGGGAAAATACCATGGATAAAGTTCGTGGTACCATCGAGCGGATCGATAACCCACTGCCAGGTTTCACCGTTTTGTCCGGCTGTTCCCTCTTCTGTGACAAATCCGGCTTCGGGCAGGATGACACGGAGTTTCTCCACGATCATCTTTTCGGCATTTTTATCGACATAGGTCACCAGACTGGCCTTTCCTTTGAGCTCGATATCATCGTGGGTGATTTTCATCCGCTCTTCGCGGATAAATTGTCCGGCTTGTTTGGCAATATCGCCAATCTGACTGCAAATATTCTCTAAATCCATATTTATTAAGTATCAAGACACAACTATCTGGGTAATATTACTGGTATGAAAACACGAAGTTCGTTTTTATCAGGGCTACTTCAAAATTTCCCTTGTTATTTATTTATAAAGGTTTTTCTTTTCTGAAAATCCGGCGGCTGTTTTTTATCTGACAGAAAGCGCTTAACTTTCAGCTTCGATTAAATTCTGAAAATGAAATAGCCATAAGAGCTAAAGCTCATACAAACGGGGAATGGATAAATGGCTATTCCATGAGTACGTACCAAAGGATAATAGCAAAGACAAAACTTATACGAATGAAAATCTGGAATCTGGGAATCATTGGCAGCGGCAGTATCGCCGACTTTCATGCGAAGGCCATCAAAAGCCTCCCTAATGCCTGTTTAACCGGTGTATGCGGACATAATGAAATGAAAACAAAGGCACTGGCAGAAAAATATTCCTGCAAGACTTTTAAAAATTCATCAGAAATGCTTCAGTCGGCCGATATCGATATGGTGCTAATTGCAACACCCAGCGGTGCCCATATTGAACCTGTTATTGAAGCGGCCCGGTACCGGAAGCATGTGCTTTGTGAAAAACCCCTGGAGATCAGCCCCGAACGGATTGACAAGATGATCCTGGCCCACGAAGAAGCGGGAACCTGGCTCGGCGGCATTTTCAATTACCGGTTTAATGACGCCGTACGTTTGCTGAAGCAGGCAGTCGACGACGGTCGTTTTGGCGTCATAACAAGCGCTTCGGTCTATGTACCGTGGTGGCGAAGTGACGCCTATTACGACAGCAGTTGGAGAGGTACCCTGGCTCTGGATGGCGGCGGAGCTTTAATGAACCAGTCGATCCACATGATCGACATGCTTCAGTATATGGTGGGGCCTGTCAGTTCTTTGCAGGCGTACACGGCCACGCTGGCGCATCCCCGGATTGAAGTGGAAGATTCGGCTGTAGCCATCTTGAAGTTCAAAAATCAGGCGCTTGGGCTGGTTCACGGGTCAACATCCTCCTATCCGGGACAGTTCCGGCGACTGGAAATCATGGGAACAAAAGCTACGGTCGTTATGGAGGAAAACAGTTTCAAAGTCTGGCAGTTTGCCGATCCGCTGCCGGCAGATGACGAGATCAAGGAAAAATACAGCGCTATTGAGGGCGGGGGCGGCGTATCCGATCCGATGGCCATTCCCTTTGAACCTCATGCCCGGAACATTGCCGCGTTTATCGAGGCGGTGGAACAAGGCAAACCTTTTGAAATAGACGGAACGGAAGCCCGTAAATCGGTCGAAATCATTACGGCCATTTACCGGGCAGCAAAAGAGCATAAAGAAATAGTTTTATCATAACAGCGAAAGTCGGCCCGACGGTTTCAGTCGCTATCTAATCAGCTAACCGATGTTCGACGAAAAATCTTTTGAGGAGTTGTTCCGGGTTTATTACCGGCCACTGTGTTACTATGCCCGGAAATTTGCCCTGGATCACGTTGAATCGGAGGAAGTTGTTGAACAGGTCTTTTTGAAGTTATGGGAGATCAGGGAAGTGATTTCGATCGAAAAATCTGCTTCCGCCTATCTCTACCGGTCTGTCAGAAACCAAAGCATCAATTATTTAAAGCAGAGAATTACCTTTTCCAAAAACAAGGAGGATTATGCTTTAAAGCTCCGGCAGTCCCGGCTTTTTTCTGCGATCAGCGAAGAAGACGGAGCATCGGCCTTGCTTGCCCGGGAACTTGAACAACAAATCAATCAGGCTATTAATGACTTGCCGGAGAAATGCCGGGAAATATTCCTGTTAAGCCGGAGCGGGAATCTCTCGATCAAAGAAATTGCCGAAAAGCTCCACATCTCGACCAATACCGTTCAGAAGCAAATCTCCATCGCGATCGCTAAGTTGCGGGAGATCCTAAGCTATTACCTGACAGGTCTTTTGGCTGTCCTGCATTATTTTTTTTGAAAAAATCCGCAATCCTTTTTACTGAAGTTTCCTTTTCCTTTGTCTTATATGTGTAAGAGGGCGAAAATTATGACCACGATCAACGAAGACATAATTATTAAGTTTTTATCGGGGCAGGCTACTGAAGCAGAAGCATCGGAGATCCTGCGGTGGAAAAACAGCGATGAAGCAAACAGAAAAACATTCCGCGAAATTGAAGTCGCGTTCAATACCTCAGAGATTATTCTGGACCCGGAAAAATTTGATCCGTCGGTCGCTTATCCCCGACTTCGATTCAAACTGA
>JBCFBK010000046.1:0-47723 GCA_038562555.1 Prolixibacteraceae bacterium
GGGATCCAGGGTACCCGTATAGGGCGTAAATGGTTGCTCGGGGGCAACGTTCTGGTCGCTGGTGATGTCGGAGTCGCTGTAAGTGTCAATAAGTGGCAATCCGGTTACCGGATCTGTTTTTTAGGCATTTACCAGGTCGAACGAAGGTTGGAAAAATCCGCAGCAACCTCCTCCGGGCCCTCCCTGCGGGAAGTTCAGCGCATCGGCCGCGTTGCCGTTGTAGCCGCTCGCCCCGTCGTTTACCGACATCTGCACGGAAAAAACCGTTTCGGCGTTGTTCTGTTTCACCGGGTTGAAATTATCGGAAAAATTCACCAGGTCATACTTTACGCCAATCGAATTCACTCCGTTGTCGATGACATCGGTTAAGATGGTTTTTGCTTCTGCGAATTTCAGCTCAAACAAATACACGCGCCCTAAAAGCGCTTTCGCTCCCCAACTGTTAACCCGTCCAATCGCTCCCTGAACCGGGTTCAGGTGCTCAACCGCCCATTTCAGGTCAGCTTCGATAAGGGGTAAAATGTCCTGGTCATTCGGAACATAAAAATTGTCGTTTGCAACGGTTACGTTTTCATCGATATAAGGAACATAACGCCACATTTTTGCAGCTTCAAACAGAAAAACAGAGCGGATAAAGATGGCCTCGGCTTTAATCTCGTTCGCCTCTTCTTCTGAAAACTCGCCTTCAGCCTTGCTTAACACGCGGAGCACTTCATTGGCGGCCTGCGCCCCGGCATACAGACAATTCCATTTTCCCGACATATAACCATTGGTGGGCAAAACCGAATAATTCTCAATCGGGTTGATCTCGATCTGGTCGGAATAAGTCGATCCCTTATGGGCGTTATCAGATGCTACCTCTCCGTATTGCCAGTTGCTGATGCCCCTTGTAAATCCTTCGGTGACGTTGCCTCCCAGTCCGTCGAGCAGGGAATAGGCGCCGATTAAAACGCCGTTCACACCGTTGCGGTTGGCCAGTACCTCGCTGGTGATCGGGCCAATGGGGTTATTTTCCAGAAAGCTCTCTTTGCAGGCATTGAACAGCAATCCCGCTGTAATGATGATGAGGGCCGAAAGAATTAAGATTTTATGCTTCATCGTTTTACGTTTTTAAAAGGTGATATTAAGTCCGATCAGGTAACTTTTCTGATTCGTCGGATAGTTGGCGTAGTCAATCCCAAACGCGGCGCTGGCCTGATCGCCCGATTGATTCGGCGTCAGTTCAGGGTCAAGGCCGGAGTATTTGGTCAGGGTAAACAAATTCGCAACCTGCACGTACAGCCTCATTTTGTCCAGGCCGATCCGGTTGAGCAGGGCCGGCTTAAAGCGATAACCGACCGTAAGATTTTTGCATTTCAGGAATGATCCGTTTTCAACATAATAGGAATTGACAACTCCTGAGGTACTGAACGAACTTGCGGCCTCGGCGACAGGCACTTTTGCGCCCGGGTTTTGTTCGCTCCAGGCATTTAATAACGACCGGCCTTTATTGCCTGCAGGACTGTCCCAGAAATCGGTAAAGTACTTCGTGTAGTTGAAAATGTCATTGCCCTGCGATCCATAGAAGATCACCGACAGATCAAAATTGTCGTAGCTTGCGTTCAGGTTGATCCCATAGGTAAAGTCGGGGTTGGGGTCGCCGATAAAAGTACGGTCGGCGTCGTCGATTTTATCGTCCTTAACCACATCTTTGTATTTGAACCGTCCCGGAGCGGCGCCATTCTGTGCGGCATGGTCACTCACATCGGCGGCGTCGCGGAATAAGCCTTCAACCTGATAGCCGTAAAATGCACTGATGGGGTGCCCTTCCTCATTGCGGACTGCAGCCCCGATGGATGTTCCTCCTGAATAAAAGTAACCCGGATTGGGGATATCAATCACTTCATTTTTGTAGGTGGTAAGGTTTAATCCGACATCAAACCGGAATTTGCCGAAATCCCCGCTCCTGTAATTGGCGGTAAAATCGACGCCGGTGTTCTGAATGTCGCCGATATTGACCGTTGGGGCAGATGCTCCTCCTGCCGTTGAAGGTAACGGACGGGGAAACAGCAAGCCGTTTATAGATTTTTTATACCACTCGGCCGAAAGCGTGAATTTACTGTTGAGGACAGAAAGGTCAAAACCTGCATTGGTGATGATATCTTCTTCCCAGCCTGTTTTCGTGTTCCCGATGCTGCTTGCGTAAAATCCCTGAACGATGTTGTGGTCGCCGTTGATGTCATAATAAGAGCGCGAGAATGCTGAATTGAACAAGGTATAGGCGTTGTACAGCCCCACATTGTTCTGGGATCCCAGTTTTCCCCAGCTTCCTCTCAGCTTCAGGTCGTCAATCCATTCCACCTGGCTCAGAAAAGCTGCTTTTGAGATTCGCCATCCGGCCGAGAACGACGGGAAAACCCCATACCGGTTGTCGGCTCCAAACCTGGACGAACCATCCCGCCGAACGGTTGCCCCGAACAGATACTGATCGTTGAAGGCATAATCCAGGCGTGCAAAAAGGGAATACAAGTTGTCTTTATCGCCGTGACTCCAGTTGACGATATTTTTGGTCCCGTTGCTGAGGGTCAGGTACTCGGGTGTCGTGAGCAAAAAGCCGGCTGCTGAGCCGCCCAGGGTTCTTCCCTGGCCGCTGATGGCCTCAGAACCACCTAACAGCTTGACGTGATGCTTGCCAAACTGATTCTCAAATTCCAGGGTATTGGTCCAGGTCCAGCTTTTATATCTGGAATTTTCTTCCCGCAGGGAGTTGTCGCCGTAGTGGGCCTCCCGGTCATAATAAGCATTGTAACTAAAATTCAGGTAATAGGAGTTTCCGATTGCGCCGCCAAACCGGGTTCTGGCCGTGAAATACTTCAGGAAATCAATCTCCATGAAAATACTTCCGTTAATATTGGTATGTTCACTTTTGTTCCTGTTCGTATTTTTCATCACCGCAACCGGGTTGTTGCTGAATCCCAGATCGGGAGGGCCTGCGAAGGTGCCGCCAAAATTACCCATGATGTCGTAGACCGGGATCAATGGCATGGACCGGTAAGTCATCGCAATCGCGCTGTTTTGATCCTGGTTCGAAACGTTCGGGTTTTCTTTGTAAATCACATTCAGGTTTTCGCCGATCCTGACATGTTCGCCGATATTAAACCCGGAGTTGAGCCGGATCGAGTATCTCTTCAGCCTGGATTCGATCAGCGTTCCCTGCTGATCCTGGTAATTCATGGAAAACGCATAATTTGCCTTTTCTGTTCCCATGCTTGCCGAAAAGGAATGGCTGTGCATGGGGGCGTCCTTAAAGATCTCATGGAACCAGTCGGTCCCTTCCTTGTTCACTTTCTGGATCAGGTAATCGGCATAAGGATCATTGGGATCGAATTTGTACAAGGCCGGATCAACGGCCGGATCGCCTTCTTTGGCGGTGCCGTTCACAAAAACGCCGTTCCGGTACCCTCCGTAGAGGTAATCGGGAATGCCGTTGGCAAACAGCGTACCAGGATGCAGGTCCATCGCCATACCGGCGTACTCCGAAGTATTCATCGTATTGAACACATTTCCTGAAGGCGGAGCCTGCATGCCGAAATAGCCGTCATAGGTAAAAACCGGCGCGCCTGTTTTTCCTTTTTTCGTGGTGACCACGATAACGCCATTGGAACCCCGTACCCCGTAGATGGAAGCAGCTCCTGCATCCTTCAGCACCTGGACCGATTCGATATCATTGGGGTTGACATCAGCCAGGCTGCCCTGGATGCCGTCAACGATAACCAGCGGCTGGGTATTGCCAAACGAACTGATCCCGCGGATGAAAACCTTGCTCTCGGCCCCGGGGACCCCCGAAGTGATTACATTCACGCCGGCGGCCTGACCCTGAAGAGCCTGCTCTCCCGAGGTAACAGGGATCGATTTGATCTGGTCCACATCAATAACCGATACCGATCCGATAATATCTTTTTTTGCCTGTGTTCCGTATCCTACAACCACCACTTCATTCACGCCGATCGCTTCTTCAGCCATGGTAACGTAAATGGCAGGCTTGCCGGAGACAGGAATTTCCTGCGGCTTCATTCCTACAAACGAAAAAACCAGGACGGCATCCGGGGCAACGTTTGGAATGGCGTAATTGCCCTCACTATCGGTGATGGTTCCCCGCGTAGTGCCTTTCAAGACAACCGTGACGCCGGGCAGGGGAGAACCCGACTGATCGGTCACCTGGCCTGAGATTTGGCGTGGCTGTTGGGTGACTGCAGCTGAAGACTGATCATTCCTTGGAAAAATAATGATGTTGCGGTCGACCAGTCTGAACGACAAACCGGTATTGTCAAGCAAATCGGCGACCAGATCCTGAATGTTCCGGTCGGTCGCTTCAACCGTTTTTTTGCCGATATCGCGGATCTGCTCGTTCTGATAAAAGAAACGGTATTCGGACTGTTCTTCAATCAGGCTGAAAATTTCGTTCAGGCTGCCGTTTTCAATCTTAACTGAAATTTTTGAATTTTGTGAATAAAGCGATGCGGAGACGTTGACTGTCAGTACAAAAATTAAAAAGGTTGTTAATTTCATAATTCGCACGAATTTTTGCCATCCGGTTTTCGCCGGATAGTCCGATAATTGTTCTTTTTCCATAACTTTGTTTGGATTTAGAGTTTTAACATTTTAAATCATTCAATGAAGGTGATATTTCGTTTGGCGCGGGTATCACCTTCTTTTTTTTGGGTCTCATTCCCGGAGACTGAGTTTGATTGTTTTATGGTCTATTTCATAGCTGATTGGGATTGTTAGGTTTATAAAATCGAGTACGCTGTTAATATTCAGATTGTCTATTGTTCCGGTATAGTGGATGTTTTCAAACACCCGGGCATCATACCGGAAGTTTACATCATAGTATCTCTCCAGTTTTTGGATCATCTCCTTAAAAGGCTCATTGCGGAAAACCAGAATGCCCTGCCGCCATAAAATCTCATTTTGCACGTTGGTAGTTGTCCGGCTCAGCTCCTGCTTATCCGAATCATAGATAGCTTTTTCGCCCGGATGAAGGGTGAGCGACTGATTGGCAGCTGCCAGCGACAGGCTGATTTTTCCGGAAAGCAATGAGGCTTCGGTAATTGGTGATCCTGCATAATGGGACACATTAAATTTGGTTCCCAGTACGTTCACCTTTACACCGCCTGCCTCGACAACGAAAGGATGATCAGCCGCGTGTTTGACTTCAAAATAGGCTTCGCCGGTTAAGCTTACTTTCCTTTCTTTCCGGTCGGGATGATATTTCAGAACAGTCTCTGCATTCAGCCATACCAGGCTGCCGTCGGGAAGAGCAACCTGGCTTTTTTGTCCTGTTTCGGTCGAAATTTCCACCCAGTTGGTCCCCGAAAAGAAGCCGGTTTCGGAAGCCACGTAAACGGATAGTGCCGCGATGGAGATCATGATTGCCACTGCTGCCGCCACCCGTGATAAATAATAAATAAACGGCCGTTTTTTTGCGGGCTGAGCCTGATTTAACCGGGCCAGCAGCCTTTGCCTGGCCCTGCCCAGTCTGCCCGAAGGTTCTTCGGCCGCCGGCTGATTCCAGAAAGCCTCCAGTGTATTTATAAATGCCCGGTTGGCGACGGAAAGGTTTTTCCAGCCGGAAATTGCGTCAGTCTCTTCTTTTTTTGTAAGCCGGAGCAGGCTTCGCGCTATCAGAAATGAAATGTCCTTCATTGCCAGTGATCTAATGATGTGATGACATAAGGACAAGTGATTTTCAAATTTTCCCTAAGAGAAACGGAAATATTTTTCTGAGCGCGGGTTAACGTGACTCAAAATGAGTTCAAAGCGTAAGCAAAAGCGCGATTAATCCCGATGAATTTTTTGGATTGGAAAGATCGATGTTTAATTGTTCCGCAATTTTCCTTACGGCAATCGTTAATTGATTGTCTACGGTTTTTACGCTGATATTCAGGATCTCGGCTACTTCGTTCCGGTTCAGACCATCTTCCCGGATCAGTTTGAAAATAATTTTGCATTTGGAAGGCAGCAGTTGTACGGCCTTATTCAGCGCCACAAACATTTCGTCTTCAATGAGGTCATGTTCGGCCGACGGCTTATAATCGGCCAATCGGATGTGCGAATCGGCCAGCATGTCGAAATGAAACCGCTGTTCCTTTTTCAAGGCGTTAATGGACTTATTGCGGACCGAGATGTATAAATACGTTTCAATATTATTGATTGTATGGAGCGAATCCTGATTCTCCCAGAGCTTCAGAAAAACATCCAGGACCACCTCTTCGGCAAGCAATTCCGATTTAACAATGGTGGCTGCAAACCGGCTTAAACGGTCATAATAATGGTCAAAGAAATCAGTAAATGACTCCTGCGAGGGTCTTTCCCTAAACCGGTCGAACAAATATGTTCCGTTTTTATCCAAATGCTATTCAGGTGTTTCTGAAATGATGGATACAATTTTAAGAAAATTAAAGAAGATCTGCTAACAACACTACAGATTTACCGGCTTGCGTTTTGCAAAAATGAAGTCATGAATAGTTGCTTTCGGATCCGTAAACAGTTTTTCATTGGTCTGATTCCAGACGTCGCATCATGAAGATAACCATTGGCCGGAAATATATGCTTACCGTGCGTTTCAAACAGATTGCGGACTGCTCACGGCTGATTTTTTTTTTGGGACATCAGGGTAAACCAGGATGAACGTGTCATAAGACAAAAGAATAAAAGGCTGCTGTGCCGGAATTATAAACATGATACCAAATAACATGATGATCACAAAAAAATCAATTTTAGTAAGGACGTTTTTATTCGCCAGTATACTGGCTTGTTCATTGCCTGCTATATCACAGAATCATCCGGCACCGGAAATTGCCTATGCCGGCCAGCCGACGGCGGACTCCCTTGTCCACAGTTTTTTCCAGTTCTCGATGATTCCGCCCCTAAGTACGCATGGCATGCTTGGCAGCCAGTATATTAATCAGGTATCGCTGAATATGATCGGCGGCTACACCGGAGGGGTCAACGGATTTGAGATGGGTGGGGTGTTTAATATCAACAAAAAGGATGTCCGGGGCTTCCAGATGGCGGGAGTCTTTAACCTGGTCCGGGGTTATGCCGCCGGGTTGCAGATGGCTGGCGTATCGAACACCGTTTTAGGCGAAGTTTCCGGCCTTCAGATGGGAGGAGTCGGTAACTGGGGTGGTAATGCAAAAGGTGGACAGCTTGCCGGTGTCATCAATGTGGCGAAGAGATGGCGAGGCGTGCAGGCGGCCGGAGTCCTGAATACAGCAGCAGAGTCCCGGGGAGTCCAGCTTGCCGGTGTACTGAACCGTTCGTCAAAACGAACAGGATCTCAACTGGCAGGTGTGCTGAATATTGGCGGAAAAGTAACGGGGATCCAGCTTGCCGGGCTGATCAACGTGGCCGACAGCAGTGACTATCCGATTGGTTTGATCAACATCATTAAAAACGGAAGGAAGAGCTTTTCCGTAGGGTCTGACGAATCGGGCCTGGCCGCGCTCACTTTTCGTTCGGGAGGCAGGGTGCTGTATGGGGTGGCAGGGATTGGTTACTACCTTAACGATCGTGAGCTTTCGTATGCCATGGAAGCGGGGATCGGCGCCCATCTGATTGACAGCAAAAGCTTTTCACTGGATGCTGAAGCAGTTAACAGGCACAGCACCGACTTTGAAGGACACGAAGAGCCGCGGGTCTCGTTCCGAATATTGCCGGAGTTGCGCATGGGAACCCACTTCGGTTTTTATGCAGGACCTTCAATCAGCTACACTTATCCTACGCGGGAGGACGCCGGGATTGATAAAATACCGGGCTGGGTTTTGCACGAAGATCAGTCAAACGGCCGGGCCCTGCACATTGGCCTGTCCGGCGGACTGAGGTACAGATGGTGAAATAGTTCGCTTCAATAAACCGTGAATCCCGGCTGGCCGAAAGGTCCGGCTTTCGCTTAAAAAAAATTGAGGAATAAAAAATAAAATCGGGGAAGAAGTCGTTCTTATTTTGGGGAAATTTCGACTTTCCGGGACTGCATCTGTATGACCGGAAAGGGAATAGCACACGCTATAACTGTAGAAGGACTTGAAGTGTGCTAAATCAGATGATCCATTAATTTTCGGTGTCAAACTTAAAAATTGTTGTATTATGAAACGACTGATTGTCTGTACCCTTTTGATTATTCCTTTTTTGACCCTGAAAGGTCAGGAGCCGGTGCAAGACACGGTACCGGAGCCAAAAGTAATTCATCAGGGGTCTAAAGCCCGATTCGGACTTATCGCAGGAGTCCAGCTAACCACTTTTCAACCCGACGCAGTGGGTAACCCCAGTTCGCAAGGGGGATACCTCGCAGGTTTCACTTACCGGATGCCGGTTACCCCGGGGATTTCACTGGAACCTCAGGTACTTTATTCAAAGAAAGGGGGGGAAATTGACGAGTACTCATCCGACTATTATGACGGTGCCGTGAATTACCGCCTTCATTACCTCGAAGGGCCGGTGCTGCTAAACCTCCGCACAGGCAAAGTTCTGGATCTTGTGGCCGGAGTTTACGGAAGCTATCTTATTGATGCGACCTATGCCATCGACAGCCGTTGGGGTTATGGCAGCGGAGAACTGGATTACGGTGATTTTGAAAAGTATGATTACGGCCTGATTGGCGGGTTCGGCTTTAATCTGCCTCCCGCTAAATTTTCGGTCAGGTACTCGCACGGCATGCGGAATGTTCTGAAGGACACTTCGCAATACCCGGAACTGACAGATGCGAAGAACCAGATGGTCACCTTTTCACTCACCGTTTATCTGTGACCGGACAAAAACCTCCCGGGTTTTATTCCGAATGGAGGGAAGAAACCCGGGAGATCAGTTGTTCGTGATTCAGACTATGAAAACAGAAAGTTTACTTGATAATAAACAAGATTGTTGTGGTTGCCGGGCGTGTGAACAAAAGTGCCCCTCAAAGGCAATCAGAATGGAGCCTGATGCCGAAGGTTTTATTTACCCGGTCATTGACGAGCAGAGCTGTGTTGATTGTGGCATATGTATCAACGTATGTCCGCTCAAAGAAAATTATCGAATCACTAACCGTCTTTTTGAACCTGTTGTCTATGCTGTTAAGCATAAGGATTTGGAAACAAAGCGAAAAAGTACGAGTGGGGGAGCATTTACGGCGTTATATAGTGGTTTTATTGCAAAAGGCGGCGTTGTTTATGGTGTAGCCATCGATAAAAACACCCCTCTTAAGATTATTCACAGGAGAGCCGACTCGATACAAGCGTGCGAAATGTTCAGAGGCTCGAAATATGTTCAGAGCGATACAGGCGATACGTTCACTCAGGTTAGGAATGACCTGAAGAAAGGAGGATCGGTCATGTATGTCGGAACGCCTTGCCAAATCGCAGGTTTAAGTTCTTTCCTGGGGATAAATGGCCCTAAGAAATATGATAATCTGTTATTGGTAGATATTCTTTGCTATGCCGTTCCAAGTCCGCTCATTTGGAAAGAGCACATCGAATACATTGAAAAGAAGTATAAACTACGGGTTATTGATTATAAATTCCGTTCAAAAAGATATGGGTGGCGATCCCATACCGAAGAGGTTATATTTAACAATGGGAGAAGCCTATTCAAGAGTATGCTGAGTCAATCTTTTGCTATTTTTTTTGCTTCCCGTCTTGTAAACAGAGTAAGTTGTTCCCGTTGTAAATTTACGGGTACGGTTCGTCCGTCTGATATTACACTGGGCGATTTTTGGGGGATAGAAAAGGAAATACCTGAATTCAAAGACAATTTAGGTGTATCGCTCATGATGCTGAATACCGTTGCGGGGGCTGGATACTTTGAAGAAATAAAAAATTGTCTCCATTACAAGAAATCGAGCGTTACTCAGGCGTTCAGGAAGAACCATAGTAAACCATCAAAAACAAATCCTGACCGTGAAAGTTTTTGGATTGATTATCATAGAAATGGCTATGAATATGTTCTGAACAAATATGTAGGTCTGAACGCTCACGGAAAAGTAAAATGGTACCTGAAAAAATATATTAAAAGATTGGTCAATCCTGAAATTAGATTAAGGATCAGCTATTTAAGGAGTAAAATGAGAATGATAGCCGGGTGAAAACCGGCTATCATTTATAGTTCTAAAATCACGGAAATGGGTAAGTGATCGGACAATTGGGTTTGGTAGGTAATGGGATCAACCCCCGTCCACTTGTCTTTCGGGTAGCAGAAAATGTAATCAATGGTATTGCGGGGCGCATTGGCCGGTACCGTGGGTTTCATATCGGAAACGATTTTCCAGGCGCTCATGCCTTCGCTGATCTCTTTCGAATCGGGCCAGGCATTAAAATCACCCGCCAGGATCACCGGATAGCGGCTGGTCAACAGCACTTCGTTTAGCTTCTTAACCTGCACCTGTCGTTCTTTTGTATTAGTATAGTCCAAATGCGTGCTTGCAAACGTGATATATTCCCCTTCGCGATACTCTACCTCGGCGACCAATACAGCACGTTGTTCTTTTCCGTTTTCTGTTTTTGGCAGATAGATCCGTTCCACTTTTGCCAGGGGAAACTTCGACAAGATGGCAATACCGTAGTAACCTCCGGCGTGAGGAATGGTTTTACCGTAGGCCGAAAGCATCCCCGTGCGAAAACCCAGCTCAGTGGCAAAATCTTTGCCGTGCTGCTGCGATACGCCATCGCGATAGGTCCGGCAATCCACTTCCTGTAAGGCAATGATATCCGGATTTTGTTCTTTGATGAAGGCGGCCAGCTCTTCCAGTGATGCCCGTTCGCCAAAACGGAGGTTATAACACAATATTTTCAGTTTCACCGGTTCGTTGCTCTTATTTTCCTGCGCTGTTGCGTATGGAAGAAGCAAAATAATGTGAAAAGCTATGAGAAGAAATAAAATGCGTTTTGTGTTCATATCGATCTGTTATAATTTTTCAATTTTGATATCAAAAGAGGAAATGCCGTCTGCTCCGACAGCCACTTCGTTGTGTTCGCGAACTACCCATTTCAGGCTTGTGATGACAAATATAATTTGGTTTGTATTTCCATTCTTACTTTCAACGAATTCAACCCGATAATTCTCTTCAGAAAATGCTGATTTCAGTTTGGTTTGAAGGGCTTTGGCAGCTACTCCGATCAATACGGTTTGATCGTCCGGTTTTTCTTTTATTGCCGCTATGCCTGTTGCTAACTGGTTTTCATTTTCAAAAGTGATGGAAGCAACCTTCATGTTGATGCTTCCGTTGGCCGTCAAAGGAACCGAAAAATAGTTGCACCCGTCACTGATCGGGGTATTTTTCATTTCGGCAATTGTTTGTCCGACCAGGATACCGGAGCCTTCAACCCGGGTTCCCGAATAACGGCTCCATATGAAGATTGGAATTTTGCCCGTTTCCTCAGCAATGGTAACGATCGGGTTTTGCATTTCAGTCAAACCGGAAACGGCATCAATCCGGTGAAGGATCGTGATATAGCTTTGACTGGTCCGAATCCTGCCGGTCACTGCAGCAAAGTCGCTCGTGTTGAAAAGCTGACTGTTATTCAGGCGCGAGTAAAACTGAATGGAGCGCGTATTGGCTTTGTCCCATTCGGGCGGTTCCGGCGACGGGTCGTCTTCTTTTCCACAGGAAACAAAAGCCCAAAAACCTACAACCAGTAAAATGAGGATATTTATTTTTTGCATATTCTGATTATTCAAATTCAACTTCTGCAACAATCGGGCAATGATCGGAAATGCCGGTTCGTGCAATAACCTCGTAGCTGATCGTTCTGCATTGTTCTTTTGGATAGCCAAAGAGGTAGTCAATTTTTTTTGTCGGGTCGTTGGGAGCGGTCGGTTCGTTATTACAAAACCGTTTCCATGGCTGCATCTCATTGGCGATGGTCCCTGATTCCGGTTGCGCATTAAAATCGCCCCCCACGATGGTTGGCATATTGTCTTTCAGAAGAAAATTATTGAGTGCACCGGCCATCGCAGAACCTATCGCATCGGTTGAATGGTCGAGGTGGGTACTTGCAAACCGGATCTCCCGGCCGGAAGGAAGCCTGATTTCGGCAATCAGGACTGCCCGCTGCTCTTTTGTCCCGGCGGGACTCGGCAAGGGTTCAGTTTTTACCGATAAAAAGGGATATTTTGAAAGCACCGCTATGCCATATTCGCCTCCCTGATAGTAAATGGTCCTTCCGAAAACCGGAAACATGCCCAGGGCAGCCGCCAGTTTTGTCGTAAAGTCGATCCCTGTATTGCGGGTTGTCTTGTAGTCCAGTTCCTGTAAAGCGATGAGGTCGGGTTGATGTTGCCGGATCAGGTTTACAAACGGATCAACCGAATACCGGGTCAGTTCGCCCGACCGGCAAACATTAAAACTCATGATTTTTAAACGGATAGGGCTTGTTTGCGCATCGCTCTTATTGTGCGCAAGCAAAAGACAGCACAAAATAAGCAGGCCGGCTGTTTTATACCACATTGGCCATCTGTTACTTCTCATTCTCGTTGTTTTCGTTCAGACATGTTAAATGCCCGTGGTTATTTTCTATTTTCTGTGCCAGGATTTTTTGTGAAAAACTCTGTGTAACCCGGTGGTCAACTAAACAAATTTGCCACCGAGCCACACAGAGTCTATTCGTAAGCCCGTTGTTCTCTCAAATTACGGGGGCTTAATTCCCGTCGTTCGTGGCGCCGTTCTCCCAGCCGGGATTTTGGACCAGTTGCTGGTTCAGGTTCAGCGCGCCAACCGGGATGGGGTAGAAGTACTGCTTCGGACCCCACACCTTTTTGTTGTCGTTGTTGGTGAACCACGCGAGGTAATAACCGGTGCCGTCGCCCGCAGGATGTACCTGGATGATTGCGGCTGCCGGATCGGTACTCACCTTCACTTTATATGCACCCGCGTTGTTCGAAAGCGCTTCCGCGACTGCCTTTCCGGCATCGTCGGTGTAGTAGATCACGTCGTGTGTGCCGTTATGGTCAACGTCCAGCGGCAGGTTAACAGCGGGAATGTACATGCCCGTCCAGCTCTTTTTGAACAGGTCGCCGGCTTTCCAGCGCCGTAAGTCATCGAACCTGAATCCTTCGAACACCAGTTCAACAGCCCGCTCACGGCGGATTTCCAGAATCACCGGATCGTTTATGCCGGGATAGTAGGTGTTTTTCAAATAGGTGTCAACTACTGTTGGCTTGGCGGTAAGTCCGCCGGTGATTCCGGCACGTGTCCGCAGTTTTCCGATGGTGGCGGCCCAGTCGGCGTCGGTAAGCGTACCCTGCTCCGCTTTTGCTTCAGCATAGTTAAGCAGCACTTCCCCAAAACGGACCAACTGGATCGCGTGGGTACTTTCGCTCTGACTGTCGCCGATAGTTGCATCAACACTTAGTTTAATGGGTTGATAACCCAGACGGGCATAGCCGTTGAATACGGGCAGGGCGACCGATCCTTCGCGCTTGTAGCCTGGGTAACGAAGCGTCGCATTTAGCCGGTTGTCGCGGTTTTGAAATTCTTCATAGAAATCCTCATATTCCCAGCCTGTGCGGCTGGTATAGGGTGTCCCGTCTTTTTGCAGGTAGGTGCAGATGAAAGGACGGATCAGGTTCAGTCCGGTACCGTAGGTTTCAGACGTCCACCGCCAGTTGGCATTGTGCTTAACCCCCAGCGCAGCACTTGAAGCAATCGCCAGCAACGTTTCCGAGGCCGGAGGATTGTCACTGGTAAACAAAGCGCGGTAGTTGCTGTTCAGCGATTTGCCTGATTCCTGCATCACCTTGTATGCCGCTTCCTCCGACCGTTTCAGCCATACGTTGGCCGAAGTGGCCAGGTTCAGGTTGTGATATTTCCGGAAGGTACCTTCAAACAGAGCCACCCGTGAGGCGAACGCCCAGGCAACCCATTTGGTAACCAGTGTCGCTTGTGCAGCATCGGTCGTGCGGGTGATGTTTTGGGCGGCAAACACCAGGTCTTCGTATACTTTCTCCATCACCAGCTCACGCGAGTCGCGGGAACCATACAGGATATCTTCTTCAGCCGGATCCAGCGGACGGTCCACCCAGGGAACATCTCCAAAACGGCGAACCTTGTCATAATAAAACCAGGCCCGAAAGAAACGGGCAAGGCCGATGTAGTTGTTGCGGACGCTCTCCGGGATGGCCGGGTCCACACAATTGACAATAAAATAGTTCACATTACGCAGCTCAGACCAGTCCCAGCCGGAGGAGTTGTTTTCGCTGTAGGCATTGAGCAGGGTAAATCCGCTGAGCGTATTGGTGGCTCCGTAGTCGACCAGCGATTGTTCAACGATCGCCTGGTCGGTTGCATTGGGAAACATGTCGTAGAATGACATGGAATAGGCTTTTAACCCTTCCTCCGAACCGAATATCGCGTACTTATCGGTTGAGGTGATTGCCCGTTCGTCCATTTCGCAACCGGGCCCCAGGAGAATTACCGCTAACAGGAATAAGATATATTTCTTCATTTTTTCTGTTTTTTTGAGTTAGAAAGTAAGTGAAACGCCTAACGACATTGTCTTCAGCAAGGGATAACTGTTACCCGCTCCCTGATTATATCCACTGTTGAGGTCCGAATCTTTCGTGCCGACCGTTGTTGACACATCCATGAAGTTTTTGGCCCGTTTATACAGCGGCGACCAACTGGCAATGTTCTCTCCGGAAACATAGATACGGGCACTTTGCATGCCGGCTTTCGATACCCAGGCAGCGGGCAGCGTATACCCGATTTGCAGGTTTTTCAACCGTAAATAAGAAACCTTTTGAAGATAGCGGTCGTTGGGAACGTGATTGGAATATCCAAGCGTCCCGTTGTACTGGGCATATCGCGGCAGGTAAGCATCGCGGTTGTCCGGCGTCCAGTAATTGCCCAGGTGCCAGGCAGGCATCTGGTTGTACCCGCGGTTGTACTGTCCCCAGAAGGCTGTTTCCGAGCCGGGATACCAGTCCTGCTTGCCGACTCCGTAGAAGAATGCGGAAAAGAAGAAGCCGTTCCAGTCGGCGCCCACGGTGAAACTGTACTGATAGCGGGGTTCCGTATTGCCGATAATGGTCATGTCACCTGGGTTATCGATGGTTTGTTCGCCTTTTGTAATCATGTTGTCAGCACTGCCATCGCGGTTACGGATTTTCAGGTCGCCTGCACGCCAAACGGCATCGGCGGAGGCGTTAAATATGGTGTTTACATACTCGCCCGGGGCTGGGTCCTCCTGAAACAGGCCATCTGTTTCAAATCCCCATAACTCACCGATGGTCTTGCCGGCATAGTGATCGGTAAACCTGTTGGTCGGATTATAGTATTTATCGATTTCCGACACATAATCATAGAGGGTAGCCCGTACCTGGTAATGAAAGGGTTTATTGGCCAACTGCAACCTATCTTCCCAGGTCAGTGTGACTTCAAAGCCGCGGGTGGTCATATCGGCGTAATTCCCTTTAGGTGAAGCAGCCCCGAAAATATGCGGCAGGGTAGGTCCGGGCACATACATATCGGTTGTTTTACGCACATAATAATCGCCGGTAAAGCGAAGCTTCCCCTGCAGCGAGCCGAAGTCAAGCCCAAAGTCGGCGGTAGTCGCTTTTTCCCAGGTTAGTCCGTCGGGAATAGGATCAGGCGAGCCTGTCTTTTTATTCAGCGCCCCGTCCAGAACGCGTCCGGAGGTACCCATACTCAGTAGCTCGAGGAACTCATACGGCGGTATGTTCCCGTTACCCAGCGACCCATAGGAAGCTCGAAGCTTGATATCGGAAAGGATATTTTTATTTACATTCCAGAAAGGTTCCTCCGATAGTCTCCATCCACCCGATATGGAAGGGAAGAAACCCCATTGCTGATTGGTCGGGAACCGTGACGAACCGTCGTAGCGGCCATTCACTTCAAGCAGGTAACGGTCGCGGTAACCATAGTTCACCCGGAAGAAGGTACCTGCAGTTTTCCATCGCGAAACACTTGCGCCGGGGGTGATCGATGTACCGGTCGCGAGTTGTACGCTTTCGGCGCTCGGGAGCAGCAACTGGTTACGCTCAATGCTGTTGGCTTTGTATGAAGAGGTTTCGTAGTTCCAGCCTGCCATTGCTTTCAGGTAGTGCTTTCCGGCAAAGGTATTTTCGTACTCGGCGTATACGTTGGATGCCGTATAGGCGGTGTGTCCCGTCCATTCGTGTATAATGCCGTTCACATCACCCATATATGAAGGTGCTGCCGCATTCGCATTCTGATAGTAAGGCACTTTCACCCTTTTCCAGAAGAAATCACGGCTGTCGTAGCGGTAAGTGTAATCGCCGTTAATGCGAAAGGTATTTTTAAAGAAGTTTGTGTTAAAGCCGATGGTATTTTTGAATAAATTCTTTTTTTCGTTTTGATAGTTGTACCCGTCGACAAAAGCGCCCAACGTGGCTGCGCCGCCGCGGGTGTAGGTGCCGTCGGGATTGTACATCGGCAAACTGGGGAAGGCGTTTACCTCGATGTATCGCTGAACGTTGGCGCTTCGTCCCTGAGCCGAAAAGGGCATGTGATACTTGGTTGTCGAAAACTCCATGTTATTCGTGAGCTTCAGCCACTCATAGGCCTGCAACGATCCTTTTGCCCGAAAATTATTGGAACGGTAGGTGTCCGGATCGAAATTATACATGCCGCCGAAATCGTAAAAGCGCCCTGATACATAAAAGTCAGATTTCTCATTGCCACCCGAGATGGTCATGTTGTGATCGTGCGTCAGGGTATGATCTTTAAAAAGAAGCCCCATCCAGTCGGTGTTGCTGTAATATTCATAATTGCCATTCGGCAAAATCTCGGTTTTGGGACCTTCACCCGATGCCTTCCATGCCCTCAATCGTTCCAGCCATTCATCGCTGTAATACTGCGTGTTGTTGTTGATCGAGGTAGGCACCGTTCCCTGGCGATTATAATAGGACTCCCTGAAATGTTCCACCCAGGTCACTGCATCGGTTACAAATTCCGGTTCTTTGGCTAACGATTGAACCGAAAAGTTGCCCGTATAGTTGATGGTAGTTTTGCCCTTCTGTGGCCGTTTGGTCGTGATCAGCACAACGCCAAAGGAACCTCTGGCACCGTATATGGCCGCTGAAGCTGCGTCTTTTAGCACACTGACGCTTTCAATGTCGTTGGGATTTAAAAAAGTAGGGTTGCCTTCAACGCCGTCGATCAGTACCAGCGCGCTCCCTCCCTGTCCGATCGATGTCTGACCACGTACATTATAAGAAGCCGACCGGGTTGGCTTTCCGTCTTCCAGCGAGATATTCAGGTTGGGAATGGCTCCTTGTAAGGCCTGTGTCGTATTCGACATCGAACGGTTTTCAAAGACTTCGGTTCCCACGGCTTCAACAGCGCCGGTTAAATTTACCTTCTTCTGCGTACCGTAACCCACTGCCACAACTTCTTCGATCCCAATGGCGTCTTCCTCGAGAATCACATTGATCGTCGTCTTGTCGGCAATGAAAATCTCCTGGCTTCTCATTCCGACAAATGAAAAGACCAGTGAGGCATCGGCCGGTATGTTTGGGAGAGAGTATCCTCCGTCATTGTCGGTGATCGTACCCAGGGTCGTCCCTTTTATGACGACCGAAACCCCCGGAAGCGGCGCACCTGACGAATCGGTTACGATGCCTGAAACCGGTCTTTGCTGCACGTTCTGTACTTTCGCTTCCTGCTCGGTGGTCAGCACGATCTGCCGGTCGGCAATAACGAATTCGACATTGGTCCCGGCAAAAAGATCACTGAGAATTTCACCGACCTTTTTCTCCTGGGCTGAGATCGATACAGTCCGGTCCACATCGACCAAATCCTTGTTAAACAGGAAGTAGAAATTTGAGGAGTTCTCGATTGTTTTCAGCACCTCCATCACGCTTACGTTCCTGAGATTCAGCGTAATTGTTGTTTGTTGGGAATAAGATGACGAAGCCCAGGTCTGCAGAGCAAACACCAGGATCAGAAATACACTTAGTCGCATAATTTTCAAGACTTTTAAAAGATTGGACATGCCAATCCCGTTCATTAACTTTTTTTCCATAAATTTGAACCGTTAAGTGGTTAATAATTGCGATGATTACACTGCTTTACAATGGGGAAGGTGTTGGTAGCACCTTCCTTTTTAGTTGAAATTTTTTATCCTGTTTTCATTTAGTCTGAGTTTTATTTTTCGTTTGGAGAAACTTCCGTCCTGCTGTTTTTTTCGGGGGATCTCTATATATTCAATAGGGGCCGTGATGGAGATCAGCTCTAATACTTCGGTGAGTGGCTCATCCTCAAATTTGGCGTAATACATGAAGTCCTTCAGCTCCGGATCTTCGATCGTTATTTCAACATCGTACCAGCGGCTTAATTTTTTTGCGACATCTTCAAAGCGCTCATCCTGGGCGACTAATATTCCTTTGGTCCACGATGTAAAATTATCGGCTATCACTTGTTTGGTTAAGAACCGTCCCTGTACGGTATTGAAAACGAATTGCTGATCCGGCGCCAGCGTGGAGAGTTCTTTGTGATCTTTATCCAGGATCTTCAAGCTTCCTGTTTTTAAGGTGATCTCGAGGTACGGCTGATCATCATAGGCCATCACATTGAAACTGGTCCCGAGAACTTCGGTTTCCAGCTTTCGGGTAATTACCCTGAACCGACTCTGTTTCCTTTTAGCCACATCGAAAAAAGCCTCGCCCGACAGATAGACTTGCCGGTCTTCGCTGAAATTCACCGGGTATTTTAAGGTGGATCTGTTGTTCAGGAATCCGGTTGATCCGTCGGGTAAACGAAATTCAGTTCTGACCCCGGCCGGGCATTTAATCTCGGCCCAGGCGGTTTCTTCTGTTGGTTGATTGCGCGTATAGAAGTAGAACAGCGATGCGATCAGCAAGGGCAGAAACAGGATGGCTGCTGCCTTCTGCATAAAAATCCAGACTGTGCGGGTCGTTTTTTTGGGGACTGCCTGCAGATCGAGCTTTCCGGAAATCTTATTCCAGCTCAGTTCCTGCTTAAAGCCTTCCGATTCTTGTTCATCCACTTCTTCCCAGTGTTTTTCCATCGCTTCAAGAAAGGTTGTGTTCTTTTCGCCTTCCGCGAAGCCACGATAAACAGAAAAATAGTCATGCCTGGTATAGCAGTTTTTCAAGAAATTAGTCAGTATGTTCTTCTGGTCATCCATTTTTACCGGATTAATGTGCTTCCCTATACAGTAATAGGGACGAGATTGGAAAACCACGTAGTCGGGCTGCGATTTTTTTTATTTTTTTTGATGAAGAAACAAAGAAAAGAACAGCAGCCCGGCGATATGTTCTTCAGAAAGCGCTGTTTTCAAATACTTAAGCGCTTCCGACAGGTGTTTTTCGACGGTCCTGGGCGAGATCCCCAAAAGCTCAGCGATCTCTTTTACAGGCAGGCCGTGTTGCTTTTTTAAAATGATAATTTCTTTTTGCCGTGGGGGCAGCTTATCGATCAGTTTTTCAACCAGCTCCAGCAGGGAGCGATAATCGATCTTTTCTTCCGTGCGGTTATCAAAATCGACTGCCAGATCGAGGAGTTCATGTTTATAACTGTTTTCCCGGTTCTTCTTCAGGAATAATTCGCGGATGTAGTGATAGGTAATTTTAAAGAGATATGATTTGAATGATAACTCGGTATTGATGGAGGCCCTGACATTCCAGATTTTTATAAAAACCTCCTGGACAACTTCTTCCGCTTCTTCGTTCGATTTCAAATAACCTTTGGCAAAGACAAAAATGCGTTTGGCATACTCCCCGAACAGATTCCGGAATGCCTCTTTATTGCCTTTCGTCAGGTCAATAACCCAAAGTTTTTCTTTCGCCTGTGTGCGCACAACAATTATTGGTGAGATAAACAGCCGTAAACATATAAAAAATATCGGGTTATTTGATATTATACTAAGTTTGCTTATTCATTCGATACCGGCCCGTGCATGAAAAAATTCTACTGAGACGTCAGGGTAAAACCAGTTTACCGTGTCATAAGTGAAAAGAATAAAAACGCATGCAAAGGGCTGTTGTGCCGGAGCCACCAACATTATCCACCATGGACCGTAAAGAAAAGGCGGAGGATATTTCGGTTAATTATGAGGATGCTTTTGAGCAACTATTTAAAAGCTTTTTCAGGGAGCTTCATGTCTATTCCTTTTCGATCCTGCACGATTGGATCCTGGCTGAGGAAGTCGTGCAGACGCTGTTCCTGAAAATGTGGGAGAACGGTTCCTGGAAACGGGTGGAAACATCGATGAAGTCGTTCCTCTACCGGGCGGTTTATCACGAAAGTCTCAATGTTCTCAGGCAGCATAAAGTGAGGCAGAACTATGAAAATAATATCCTGTACGTGATGAAGAATGAACCCGAACATACGACAAATCCGGTTGAACTGAATGAACTGGAAGAACGGATCAGGAGGAGCCTTAACCGGTTGCCCGAAAAATGCCGGACCATTTTTCAGTTAAGCCGGTTCGGAGAGCTGAAGTACCATGAAATTGCTACTCAGTTGGGGATCTCTGTCAAAACTGTCGAAACACAGATGGGGAAGGCAATTCGTATCCTGAGAAATGATCTGAAAGATTATTTGTCCCAGGCGGGTCTAAACGATTAATATGCCACGAATGATGATGAACGACAAAATATTGACCAAATATCTTTTAAAGGAAGCCTCAAAAGCCGAGGTGGAAACAGTTGAACAATGGATCAGTGCTCACCCTGAAAATGAGTTGCAGTACCGGCGCGTAAAGCATTTATGGAATGCCAGCGCCGGTATAGCAGGCAAAAGCAGTTTGAGTGAGGATGAAGCGTGGAAGCATTTCCTGCAAAAGCGGGAAAGACCTGCTGTAACCCGGCCGGCACGTGTCATTCGCTTCAACGGATTCAGGATGGTGGCAGCCTGCTTTCTCGCTGTTTTCTTCCTTTTTGGCGCGTGGTACCTGCTGGCCCCCGCCGGCAGTCCGTTCACTGCGTCCCGGTACGCGACCAACGATGAGGTTCGCAACGAAACCCTTTCCGACGGATCGGTCATCACGATGAACAGGCATTCAAAACTTTCCTTTTCACAACGGATTCTTCAGAAGGAAAGGATTGTCGAAATGAAGGAAGGCGAAGCATTCTTCCAGGTAAAACCGGATAAGGACAAACCCTTCGTCATTCATTCCGGAGATGTGACCATCACAGTTGTGGGAACTTCCTTTCATGTAAAACGGCATGCCGAAAAAACGGAAGTCATTGTTGAAAGCGGACTGGTAAGGGTCGAAGCGGCTGACCGGGAAGTGGAACTGAAACCGCGCGAAAAAGTGCTGGTTGATGCGGCGTCCGGGCAGTTCAAAGAAGAAAAAGTGACCGACCGGCTGCATAATTATTACCTGAATAACCGGCTGGAAATGGAAAATACGCCTTTATGGCGGGTGGCGGAAGTGCTGGAAGAGGCCTACGGCGTTGAAATCCGGGTTATCGGCGAAGATACCAGGGATCTGAGGTTAACCACCACGTTTAAAATGGGGCGGCTCGATGAGGTTCTTGAGGTCATTGCCGAAACTTTCGGCATTTCCATATCAAAAGAAGGTGCTATCATCATTATAAAATAGTATCCATGTTTATCCGGCGAAAATCAATTTTAATCGAGGTATTCCTGTTTGTTAACCTGCTGGTGTGTACGTTGCCTGCGGCGTCGCAATATCATCTTGATCAGGAAATCAGCTTTGCAGATGTAAGCGGTCAGCCGCTTGGCGAAGTTCTTCATGAAATCGGTGAAAAAAATGGCTTTTACTTTTCTTATAACAGCCGCTCGGTGGTGGGCGACAGCCTGGTTTCGTTTAACGGATTCCGGGGGACGTTGATAGAATTCCTGGAGAAAACGCTGGGCCCCGATTATGAATTTAAGGAGACTCCCGATTACGTGATTATCCGTCATGCGCCCCGTACCCTGGAGGTCGTCGTGGAAACCGAAAAAGAGTCGCGCAGGTCGTTCATTTTGAAAGGCTATGTTCGTGATTCGCTCGGTTCACGGGGTGTTGGCGATGCGAGTGTTTACGATCGCAAGGCGCTGGTGTCGACCCTTTCCAACAAAAACGGCTTCTTTAAACTGGAGGTGAAACGGCCGGGCGAATCCATCTGGCTCACGGTAAATAAGGAAAACTACCGGGAAATGACCATGGTCGTGCTCCTGCCCGTTGAAGTTAAGCGCCGGGTGCGTGAAGAAAAATACGGTTATTATCCCGACGAAGCAGATTCAAGCAGATTGGAGCGAACATGGTTCGGACGATTTCTGATCGGCTCGCGGCAGCGCATTCAGCGGCTCAATCTGGGCGGCTTTTTTGCTTACAGTCCCTACCAGGTTTCGCTGATCCCGGGCCTGAGCACCCATGGTATGTTTAACAGCCAGGTCGTTAACCGGGGTTCGGTAAACCTGGTTGGAGGCTATACGGCCGGGGTCGACGGACTCGAAATAGGTGGGGTGTTTAATATCAACCAAAAGCATGTTCGGATGCTCCAGATGGCGGGGGCCTTTAATCTGGTTGGAGGCAATGCCGACGGAATCCAGATGGCCGGCGTATCGAATACCGTACTGGGCGACGTCTCAGGGGTTCAGATGGGTGGGGTCAGTAACTGGACGGGTAATGTAAAAGGGATCCAGCTTGCCGGAGTGATTAATGTGGCAAAGAAATCGCAGGGCCTGCAGGCTGCCGGTGTTCTGAACCGGTCCTCGGAGGAAACAGGATCGCAGATCTCGGGCGTGATCAATATCGGCGGAAAAGTAAAAGGTATTCAGTTTGCCGGACTGATCAACGTAGCCGACAGCAGTGACTACCCGATTGGGCTGATCAACATTATCAAAAACGGCAGAAAGAGCTTTTCACTGAGTACGGATGAATCGGGCCTGGCGGCCCTTACGTTTCGTTCCGGCGGAAGGGTATTGTATGGCCTGGTGGGAATCGGTTACTACCCGACCGACCGCGAACTGTCGTACGTGGGCGAGGCCGGCATTGGCGCCCATCTGGTTAACACCAACCGATTCTCACTGGACGCCGAAGTGGTTAACCGAAACATCACCGACCTGGAAGACCGTGAACAAGAGCAGGCTTCTTTCCGGATCCTGCCGGAGCTGCGCATGGGACCGCATCTCAGCATTTACACCGGACCCTCGGTCAACTACAGCTATCCGGACAAGGAGAATGGGAGGATTGACAAAATACCGGGCTGGGTCCTCTATGAAAGCGAGTCAACGGGCCGGGCCCTCCACATCGGCCTGTCCGGCGGACTAAAGTACCGGTGGTAGCTTAATGACGGAGTCAGAACCGGTAACTTACGCCGAACTGGAAGTTCCTCGGATTTCCGGGGGTATAACACAATTCGGTTACGCTCTCGGGCTCGCCCTTTAACCGTGTTTCCGTGGCGAACTGCGCTTCATTCCAGTCGCTGTCTAACAGATTTTCGCTATGGACCGTAAACGTAAATTGTTTGTAGTTGTAGGCCAGGCTTGCATTAAAGAGGGTGTGCCCCGGGGCCACGATCGAATTGTCTTCAACGGCCGGCCGGTCACTTAGGTGCCGGAAGCGGATCGAACCGCTGAAGCCTTCTTCGCGGATCACGTTTAATCCGCCCGACGCCGTGAAGGTTGGTGCAAGCGGAACATGATTCTGCCCCCCCGGCAGATTTTTAATCGTGGCCTTAGCCGCCGAGATGTCGGCATCGGCCCAGAGCCACGGAAAAATGGACAAGCGGGCTTCAACATCAAGGCCTAAACGCCGGGTAGGGTCACTGAGCTCGGTCGTTCCGCCGTCACCTACATATACAAATTCCTTGTCAAGGTAGAGGTACCAGCCTGCAAGGGAGAGATGGAGTTTCTGAAACAAGCGGCTTTTCAGGCCAATCTCACCGGCTGTGGCTTTGGGCAAGGTGCCGGTGTTTCGCATTCCGGGATCCAGGTTGTATTTTCGTAAACGGTCGTCTGTCTCACTGTTGGTTAACCCCTCATTTTTCCATGCCCCCGAAAGCTCTTTTACTTTAGCTCCCAACACAGCATCACGGGCATCGTTCGAATGAAAACCCCGGCCGAAATTCAGGAATACATCCAGATTTCTGTACGGAGAAATAATGAAATTCACCTTCGGACTGAGTACCGACTGCGAAGCTACGCCCGATCCGTGCGGCAAACCATTGTTAATCGGGTCGAGCGCAGAACCGGTCCGGTCATCTTTCGAAAAGCTGAAATAGTCGTGTCTTATTCCCCAAACCATTCTGAATCCCCGGCTGAAAATAAATTCCTGCTGGTACCAGCAATTCATGTTTTGCTCATCGACCTCATCGCTGGTATAATTATTCATTCTAACCCGGTTGGGGCTGTGCCATAACTGAACGTCGATCAGGTCGCCCCGGTAACCACCGCCAATTTTGTTGATCTGTTTAAATCCGAGCCAGGAGGTAGTGAATTTGTAATTCGCATTAATCCCCTGCATATTCCGGTGTTCGTTCTGTTCAATCATATCCCCGTTAATCGTGTCGATCAGAAAGAAGGTGAAATTTGAAAACAGTTTAAAGTGGTACCGCGTGAAATAGGAGCTTACTTCAAATTCATTGCCTCCTGTTGTCAGGAATTTGTAAGCAATAATCAGGTTCTTCCGGTTCGTGGTGCCACCTTCGAGGTTGTCAATTCCTCCGAACCTGTCAATTATTCCCTGTTTAACAGCCCTGTCAGGTATTTGACCCGAGGCATTCCAGGTGGTAGCGAATCCCCCTGCCGACAAGCTCAGCCGGCTGTTTGGCGTCAGCTGGAAGAAATATTTTCCAAAAACGTTCATTCGCTCAAATTTCTCGGGACTTTTAAAGGGGCCGTCCGAATGGTGGTATTGCATGGCCACATATCCGTTTTGTCCCATTCCGCCATGTTCGGGTTGAAGCGTCAGGGTATATTTTTGCGTATTGAATTGACCCGCTTCGATCTTGACCAGGTTGTAGTCGAGTACATCTTTGGTCTTCAGGTTGACAGCGCCTGCTGTATAAAAATCACCTAAACTGGCCAGATAGGGTCCTTTGTTGACTTCCATTTCATCAACGGTCTCCGAAATCAGGAAATGCAGGTCGGCATAGCCCTGTCCGTGTGCATGGGTCACCATATTTACAGGCATTCCGTCAACATTCACCGAAACATCTGTTCCGTGGTCACAATCGAATCCCCGCAGGAAAATCTGTTCCGCTTTGCCCCCTCCCTGGTGTTGTGCAATGAACAAACCGGGAACCATCGATAACAGGTCCTGCGAAGTCCGGAACGGTTTTAACTGCATGTCGATCGCCCTGATCTCTTTCGAAGATGCTGCAGATGTTGGCTTTGTGGCCTGTATGGTAACCTCGTCCAGCCCTACAACTGATTCAGTAAGGTTGATGTTGATCGTATCTGTCTGATTTTCAGTGATTTTAAATGCTCGCTCAACCGTTTGATAACCGACCGACGAAAATACAAGGTCGTAGGAGCCAATCTGAATATTTTTAAGTTCAAATTTCCCTTTGAGGTTGGTCGTGGTACCGATGAGGGTATTTTTTAACTGAATAGCTACGCCGATTAATGGCTCACCTGTTGCAGCATCACGGACTGTACCAACGATGCTTCCTGCATTGTGTGCCAGCGCAGTACGCGTAATTACGGTAATAAGTATAACAAGAAGGAATTTTCGGTTTAGGTTTTCGGTTAGGATCATGACACGTTTTTTAAATTTCGTGGCACTAAGATAATCAACTTTCATATAAAACCAACTGAACCTCATCATAAAACCCAGGATTGACGGTGTCATTCTGATGAGCAAGAACCGGGTTGCCCAATTCAGGCGATGGCCGGATGCCTCATGGTCGTTTCAATCAATAAACTAAATCCCAAGTTTTAGGGATTGTTCAGACCTGTTCGAAATAATAGTTTAGCACCGAGTTTAAACCAGTTATTACGTATAAAAATATAAGTATGAAATTTACACTTAGTTTTGTCTTGCTTATTTTCCATATAAGCGCTGCTGTAGCCCAAACCGGAGCTATTTCAGGAATCCTAAAAACAATAGACGGGCAGCCTGCAGAATCTGTTAATGTGGGGCTAAAAGGCACTACCTTGGGTTCAATAGCAGATAAAAAAGGAAATTATGAAATCCGAAAGGTTCCGGAAGGGAACTACATCCTGAACGTATCATTTGTCGGGCTGGAGTCGAAGGAACTTGCTGTTGAAGTCATTGCAGGGAAAACAACTGTTGTTCCTGAAATTGTATTGAATGAAACCAGTCAGAAACTCGACGAAGTAATTATTTCTGCATCCAAAACCTACAAGGATAATTCACTGTCTTCCTCCATACGTTTAATGAGTCCGATACTCGAAACGCCGCAGAATATACAGGTTGTAACCGGAAAAGCACTGGAAGACCAACAAATAATCAGCATGAGCGATGGGGTTTTAAGGAATGTGAGCGGGGCGACCCGCATCGAACACTGGGGCGATATGTACACCAACATCACCATGCGCGGGTCTCAGATCCAGGCTTTTCGCAACGGGTTTAACGTGGTCAATTCATACTGGGGGCCGCTTACCGAAGATATGAGTTTTGTAGACCATATCGAGTTTGTAAAAGGCCCGGCTGGTTTTATGCTGGCAAACGGCGATCCCAGCGGTTTATACAATGTCGTGACCAAAAAACCGACGGGAATAAAGAAAGGTGAATTTACACTGACCACGGGAAGCTATGATCTGTATCGCGCCACCCTTGACCTTGACGGGAAATTAAGCCGTGACGGGCGGCTGCTTTACCGCTTAAATATAGCCGGTCAAAATAAAAATTCTCACCGCGCCAACGAATTCAACAACCGGCACAGCGTTGCTCCGGTGGTCTCCTACCAGCTTGACGACCGTACCCGGTTAACCCTGGAATATACCTGGCAACATTCAAATATGTCTGATGTCGGCTCGTTTTATGTGTTCTCGACCGAAGGATACGCTACTCTGCCTGTTGATTTTACCACCTTACCTCCCGGGTTGGCTCCAACCATAACGAACGACCACAGCTTGTTCGTAAATCTTCAGCACGAAATCAATAAAAACTGGAAATTAACCGCACAGGCCGGCTATTTCAATTTTAAGCAGGAAGGAAGTGATTTGTGGCCTGCCGCTGTAAATGCCGACCGAACGATGATCCGTGCGCTTTCCTTCTGGGATGCAAAAAGTGAAATGACCCTGGGGCAGGTTTTCATAAACGGGAAAGTGAAAACGGGTTCGGTAAGTCATGCTATTCTGAGCGGATTAGACGTCGGAACAAAAAAATATATGGCCGACTGGAGTCAGAATCACCTGTTAGATTCGGTCGGCGCAGAATTTAATACGGCCTCCCCAAGCTATTCGCCACCCGTCAACGGCTATCCCATCCCCGACCGTAGCCTGAACCTGGAAGCCCGGGCGGTTTACAGTGGCGGATTGATCGATCAACGGTACACGGGGCTGTATCTTCAGGATGAAATGGGTTTTATGGAAAACAAGATCAGGCTCACACTTGCGGGCAGATATACCTTTGTCAGCCAATCGGCCTGGGGAGGTTCGCCCGATGAAGCCAAACACTTTTCTCCGCGTGTCGGATTAAGCGCGTCAATAGACAAACAGACATCGGTTTATGCACTTTACGATCAGGCCTTCACGCCGCAGTCGGGCATCCTGTCGAATGGGAAAGATGTTCAGCCAATTACCGGGAACAACACTGAATTCGGGATAAAGAAAGACTGGGGACAAGGACGGTGGAATACCACACTGGCCCTTTACCGAATCGTAAAAAACAACGAATTGACCGGAGATCCCAACAGTGATCCCAACTCGGGCCTGAGTATTGAACTGGGGCAGAAAGAAGCAAAGGGGATTGAATTCGATTTGCGCGGAGCGATTGCTCCGGGACTTAACCTTGTTGCCAATTACGCCTATACCGACTCGAAAGTAACCAAAGTAGCCGAGGGTGTAACTTCTGTCCGGGTTGGTGACGTGATCCCCGGATTTGCCAAACACACGGCAAACAGTTGGCTTAGCTACAAAACACAAAACGGAATCCTGAAAGGCACCGGAGTTTCGCTCGGCTTTACATACCTGGTTGACCGTGCTACTGCAACCTGGAGCAAAACGGATGATATAAAAAATCTGCCCGATTATTTTAAACTCGATGGCGGCATTTTCTGGGAAAAAGACAAGGTGAAGATTACTGCAAATGTGTTCAATATTTTAGACGAATACCTCTACAGTGGCGGGTATTACGAATACCTGCACGCCTATTACTGGCAAACCGAAGCCCCGCGAAACTTCAGGTTAAGTCTCGCCTACCGCTTTTAACCGGATTTCCGGATTGATTGCCCGGTTGAAATTCTGTCGCGCTTGCCGCGACGGAATTTCAATTTATTAGTTGAATACATAAACGACATGGTAAAAACTGACAACGCATGACATTTAAACAGATTACAGGAAAACTTCATCTCTGGCTGGGATTTGTTTCCGGAATTATTGTCGCTTTTCTGGGTATAACCGGTTGTATGCTGGCTTTTCAGCACGAGATTGAACAGATAACCAATCCGTATCAGTTTGTTGACGTTCAGGAAAAGCCGGTTCTTCCACCGTCAACACTTCACGAAACAGCGGTACAGGCTTTACCCGAAAAGCATATTCACGGGATTGCCTACCGGGAACCGGGTAAAGCAGTTGTCGCCACTTTTTACAGCGAGGAGTATTATTATCTGGTTTATTTAAACCCTTATTCGGGCGAAGTGCTTAAAGTGAAAGACATGAGCCGGGATTTCTTCCGAATCATCGTCAACGGGCATTTTTACCTTTGGCTTCCGCCTGCCATCGGGCAGCCTGTTGTCGCTACAGCTACCCTGATTTTCGTTTTTATGCTGATAAGCGGCATCATTTTGTGGTGGCCCCGAAAAAGCCGGTTCACCAGGCAAACATTCTCGGTTAAATGGGGCAACTCAGAACGCTCAACTCTTGATTTGCACCGGGTGCTTGGTTTTTATGCCTCGTGGATTTTAATTTTCATCACGTTCACCGGGTTGGTCTGGGGATTTCAGTGGTTTGCCCGGTCAACCTACTGGTTGGCTTCCGGAGGCAAACAACTCACTGAATTTTACATGCCGGTGGTCGATTCTATTCCTGCACAAAAATCAGAAATTCCGGCTGTTGATGTTTTGTGGCAACGCATGTCCAAAGAATACCCATCGGTAAAAATGCTCGAAGTTCATATTCCTGAAAACGACAGTTCGGCCATTGAAGTGGCCGCCAATCCCGACGACCAAACCTACTGGAAAGCCGATTACCGGTACTTCGATCAATACACACTGAAGGAAATTGAGGTGACCCATCTGTATGGCAAATTAAGTAACACAACGGTGGCCGACAAAATTGCCCGCATGAATTACGACATCCATGTAGGCGCCATTGCAGGGCTGGCCGGTAAAATCCTGGCATTTTGCGCCAGTTTAATGGCCGCTTCCCTGCCGGTTACCGGCTTTCTGATCTGGCGAAGCCGGCAAAAGAAGCGGCAAAGACCGCTTTTTCAGTAACGGGAAATTATAAATCTGTTGAAATATAAGACCATGTTTGGAACTGCAATCAAGAAAATATTCAGAAAACCAACCGATCAGCGAACAGGTGAAGTTGTTATTTTATACGGGAGTCATTCCGGCAATTCGGCGTTCATTGCAAAAGAAGCGCAAAAGTACCTGAAAAAGAACGGGCTTTCGGCAACTGCCTGCAATATGGCAAAATATGAGTTCCGGAAGTTGACGAATGAAAAATCGGTATTGATCATTGTCAGCACACAGGGTGAAGGCGATCCGCCCGATTCGGCCCAAAAATTTTATAACAACCTGTTTGCTGAAAATGCGCCATTGCTGACCCACCTGCAATTTGCCGTTTGCGCGCTGGGCGACAGCAGTTACGAGCAATTTTGCAAAACAGGCAAAGATATCGACCGGCGGTTGGAAGAACTGGGCGCTGTTCGCTTTCATCAGCGGGTCGATTGCGATGCGGAATTTCATCAGGCCGCTTCGGGATGGGTTTCGGAAGTTTTCCTGAAATGCAAAGTCAGCGAAACAGAAGCTACACCAGCACAGCTTAATACCGAAAGCCCGCGTCAGGTTCATCAGGCGGTTGTCCGTGAAAAGGTGAGGTTGAATGCAGGATCGCTGTGTGAAACCTATCATCTGGTACTGGCAACCGGGCCGGAATTTCATTACCAGCCAGGCGATTCGGTTGGCATTGTACCGCAAAATCAGGAAAAACTGGTTGAGCAGATTTTGAAAAGGCTTGACTTTCCAGCCGAAATTACTGTTGCTTACAACAACAAAACGGTTTCATTGAAGGAATTACTGACCCGTCGGTTTGAACTGACCGCTGTCAGTAAAAAACTATTGGAAAACTATCAGCGACTTACGCAAAACAAGGATCTGGAGAAACTGCTGAAAGATGAAGAAAAGTTGCCGGATTATCTTCATCATCGCGATTTACTGGATTTAATCACCGATTTCCCGTTTTCGGCAAATCCCGGAGATCTTGTTTCTGTTCTTCGAAAACTCCAGCCCCGGTACTATTCCATTTCTTCCAGTCAGCAGAAACATCCCGGCGAAGTTCACCTCATTGTAAAATTGATAAAATCCGAGAAAAACGGACGTGTTCGTTCCGGAGCCTGTTCTTCGTACCTGAACCAATGGATCGAAGTTGGTCAGAAAATCAATTTGCAATTAATACCCAATGAGCAATTTTACCTGCAAACAAATGGAGCACCCATGATCATGATTGGCGCCGGAACCGGAATCGCTCCGTTCCGTGCTTTTTTGGAAGAAAAAGAAAGTTTGCAGATCGCTGGAAGAAGCTGGTTGTTTTTTGGGGAAAAGTATCAGAAATATGATTTTTTTTATCAGGAAGAATGGGAACACTGGTTAGAAAGCAAGCGGTTGGAACGCATTGATCTGGCGTTTTCGCGCGATCAGACGGAGAAAGTGTATGTGCAGCACAAAATTGAAGAACAAAAATCTGATTTCTACGACTGGCTGATCCAGGGCGCTCATATTTATGTATGCGGCTCGGTGGCCATGGGACACGATGTCCGAAAAGCCATTTGCGGGGTGATCCAATCGGCCGGAGAAAAAACAGAACCGGAAGCTTTGGCGTTCTGGGAAAAAATGATCGGGGAAAACCGGATCCATCAGGATCTCTATTAGAAAGATTGGCAGGTTGGATTGTCATGTGAGCAAAGTTTCAGTATTTTTGCGAAGTGATAACCAACTTACTATGATTAACGAATTTGAGCCAATTGTACAGGGCATTGTTGCCCGCGTCAGCGAATGGGAAGACCGGTTGCTTCAGTTGCCGCACGAAGTGATCAGTCAGCGGCGAAATTCCCAGCAGCGTACCATTAAGCAGATCGTCGGGCATATGATCGACTCTGCGTCGAACAATACGCACCGCATGGTCCATCTGCAGTACCAGCCCGGCCCGTTCAGCTTTCCGAATTATGCCACCTTCGGCAATAACGACCGCTGGATTGCCATCCAGAATTATCAGGATGAAAACTGGCATAACCTGGTGCAGCACTGGAAATATGCCAATCTCCACGTGGCGCATGTCATCACCCATATCCGGGAAGATAAACTGAACAATCAATGGATTGCCGGACCTGGGCAACTGGTCTCGCTGAAAGCTATGACAACGGATTATCTCCGGCATCTCGAACTTCATTTGGGAGAAATAGAGGAAATCCTTAAGCAATAAAGCGCCCGCATTGTTGCTGCATACAGGCTCAGCCTTTCAGAAAATCAACAAAATCAATTAAGAACATCAAAATGCAGATAAGAAAATACGACAAGATGACCGACGAAAGCAGGTTGATGAAAATGATTGGCTATCGAATAGGTTCGATTTTTGAAGTTCCACGCCAATAGTCAATTATTGGTACAGGAGATGCAGGGATTAAACAATTCTTTATTGATAATTATCCGGAACCGATATTTGAAAATGGAATTCAGTTAAAGCATATGATCATGTTAAAAATGGACTTGAAATAAAGTCCAACCGCTAATAATTTATAAAACCCGGAATCGACAATCTTGTTCTGATCAGCAGAATCGGGTTGAATTCAGGTTGACGCTCAAAGAAACGCTGTGCAAAATTGGCGGTAAACGATTAGGGTATTTGTGCCATTGGCTGCGAAATAATGTATTTCAACCGGCAACCGGCAGCGACCGGATTTTTCGATTCCCTGAGGGGACGGCCCCCGAATAACTGATAAACAGGAACAATTTCGTTACCGTTATTTTTTTCAAAGCGAACAATTTCAACCGATTGAATGGTATCCGGGATCTTTCCGCCGAACCATTCCGGATCATCCTGCTGTTTCCAGGTTACCAGATACAGCACTGAGCCTTCGGGATAGTTGCCGTCGCTGTAGGACCGGGCAGACCGAAACGCCGGGTCATTCCCGTACAAGGTACTCATTTCGTTTGCTGAGGGATTGATAAATGAGCTGATTACTTTTTGCCGTAAAGGATTTTCGGGTAGCTGATCCTGCTTCGTTACCGAGGCAGCCTGGTTAAGTTCCGCATGATTCCCGTTGTGGCAGGCGCCCAAAAGAAACAGGGCGGCCATCATCATGTATTTAAAAGTTTTCATATGTTTATATTTTCAAATTAACCGTGTATAACCTGCGTACTAAACTTGATTACTTTTCTAAAGGACATCGACGTATGGAACTCGCATATAAACATCAACTCGGGCGGATGCCGCGGCTTCCATGCTCGTTTCATCAGTGTTTAATTTAGTGTCGTAAGATTTAAAGGAGCGGTAAACACGTAGTCGTTATCTTTTTGCGGAGCATGGCAGGAGATACATTCGTTGGTGAAACCGGAGTCTTTTCCGTAGGGTTTCAGGTCCATACCCCGCCAGCGCGCCCAGCCCCAACCTTTGGTATCTGCATACTTTTTCGAATCTTTGATCATGAATTCGGCCTGGTAAAATTCGCCGGGCGTGATGTTCCCATTGCCGTCAGTTTTTTCCTTCCAGGCTACTTTGGCAAATACGACGCCGTCGGGCCAGGGATCAGTGTGCTGATCTTCGATGGCCTTTACAGCAACATCATTGGCAAAAATTACGCGCATCGTTTCATTGTCGAAACGGTCGGTTGTGCTGACGGCTTTCCAGCTTCCGTACCCTTCAATGTACTGAATACCGTTAGGTGCGGGCTGAACGGCAGGCTTCCCGGCAGACCGGACGTCAACATGGACTGCATCCGGGGCAACGGGCTCAACGGCGGGCTTTTGCCTCTGGTTCTTCAACTGCGCGTCCGGCGCTGAAACTTCACTGGTCGCTGTCGTTTTTCGGGGAGCCAAACCGGCGATATACTGCTTCAGAACAGCCACCTTTTCACTTGTCAGCTTCGCTTCCGGATGAACCATCGTATAACTGGCCAGGGGCATTTCCTTTTCCAGGATTTTGTTCAGCGAATAAAATAACTGCGCTTTTTGCTGGGGCGGCGTCAGTTCATTCCATTTCGAAAAATTTAAAGCGGCCTTTCCTTTTGTGATATGCGAAGCCACCAGGAAACTGGCCGGCGTGATTTTATCGAACCATGAAAGCCTGTTTTCGTCCGAGTGACAGGCGAAACAGGAACTGCTTAAAATAGCCTTCACGTCTTCGGGAGCCTGAATTTCGGCCCCGGCTGTCTGCGTTGCCGTTCCGTTTAGTGTTTCCCAATCCGGGTGGATCAACTGACTTAAAAGGAAAAAGATGAACAGGGCCGGAATCGCCCACAACCATGTTCTGCGTGTTATTTTCTCCATGATCTTAAATTTGAATTTCAGTCCAAAAGTACCCCGCTGTCAGCGCTTTTGCAGAAAGAAGTATCGTGAATGGGAGAAAACGGGGACTGAAGCCGAAAAAAACGATCTAAACGGATCGTGGTGGTTTCGCAGTCTAAACAAATCAACTTGTTTTTCCTTTATTATAGCATCTGTTTAGCAGGATCATATGAAGAAAGACACGGTTTATTTGCTGACCTTAACCGCTATCACGACGGTGGTGATCGTGGTTGGTCTGTTTTCGCTGAATTTTTTATATAAAACTTCGGAAAAGCGGCTGCTGGAATCACAAATACAGTCAAGCCGGCGCGAAGCACGTGAAGTTTCGGCTTTGCTCGCACAGCAATTGCAAAGCGGCCTCAGCAGGGAAAATGTGATCGGTAATTTGCAGCGAAGCATTGAAAATACCGATACGCAGTCCGAATTCATCTGCATGTACAATACCGGCGGCGTTGAGCTCTGCCATCCCGATCCGAAGCAGATCGGCCGGCAGATCGATGAAAGCAATTCGACGGTGAGCAGCCCGGATTACGCTCCTGTCAGTTTTCAGCAATTGCTGAAAAAAGGAAAGACAGACGGCGGTATTCGTTCCATCCGGGGAGGACGAAGCGAAATCATTTACGTTCACCCTGTTCAGGGCACCGATTGGATGGTAGCCTCTCACGCTAATCTTTCAGCCATCAACCTGCAGCTTCAGCAGCTTTACAGCCGCTTTTTGCTGGCACACCTGATGAGCGGCATTTTTATCATTTTGTTTTCCTTCGTGGCTGTCCGCCTAATCGGCAGGCGTTACGAACAGGCCCTTGAGTCGGAAAAGAACAGGCTGAGCCGGGATATCAGAGGATTATCCATGCTGAACGAACAGTTAAAAGAAAACCAGCTTCGTTTGGAAGACCGCTTACGCGAAAGGGCTGCCGGAGAAACCGGTCCGAAAAGCCGGATCCTGACCTATAAAAAAGACGAACTGATCAGTATCAGGGTGGCTGAAATTGCATTTTTTTATTCTGAAAATGCCGTGACGCATGTCACCACGTTCAAATCGGAGGTTTACCATACCAACCTCAGCCTGGATGAGCTCTCGAAGCAGTTGGATCCAAAGAGCTTTTTCCGGGTAAACCGGCAGTATATGGTCAATATTCAGGCTATTGAAAACATTCTCCGTTACGGGCAAAGCCAACTGAAGCTCATCACAAAACCCCGGATTGACGATCTTGTTCTGATCAGCAAGAACCGGGTTGCGGAATTCCGGCAATGGCTGGATGCGTGACCATCACAACATCTTTCCCGACCAGGAAGAGCAGTCAGAAATACGACAACAATTATTGCCTGGCACTTATTATGTGAGCAAAGTTAGTATTTTTACGAAGTGATAACCAACTTACTATAATCCTTAAGCAATAAGGCCTGGAAACTTGTTCCTTTCAAAAAGTTAATCTTATGAATCATTTAAAAGTTGCAACTGCACAATTTGAGAACAGAAGTGGTGATAAGCAGTATAACCTGTCGGTAATCGACCGGCTTTCGGAGAGGGCGGCTCATCAGGGGGCGGAGGTGATCGCGTTTCATGAATGCTCGGTGACCGGCTATACCTTTGCCAGGAAACTGAACCGGGAACAGATGCTTTCGCTGGCTGAACTGATTCCGGAAGGCGAAAGTATCGCTGAGCTTCAGCGGATTGCCCGCCGACATCAGCTCATCGTTCTCGCCGGCCTTTTCGAAAAAGATGCTGATGACAATCTTTTTAAAGCATATGTTTGCGTGGATGAGAACGGGCTTGTTGCGAAATACAGAAAACTTCACCCGTTTATCAACCCTTACCTGACGCCGGGATCGGAATACTGCGTTTTTGATCTGAAAGGCTGGAAGTGCGGTATTCTGATCTGTTACGATAACAACGTGATCGAAAATGTCAGAGCGACCAGGCTGTTGGGAGCCCAAATCATTTTTATGCCGCATGTCACCATGTGTACACCTTCTACCCGGCCCGGAGCCGGATTCGTCGATCCGGAGTTATGGAAGAACCGTGAAGCAGACGCCACCTCACTGCGACTGGAGTTTGAGGGGATGAAAGGTTGTGACTGGTTGATGAAATGGCTTCCGGCAAGAGCATACGACAATGCCGTGTACGTCGTGTTTTCAAATCCCGTCGGGATGGATGACGACCAGCTTAAAAACGGGCACTCCATGATCATCGATCCTTATGGCGACATTCTTGCCGAATGCCGGTCCTTTGATGACGAGTTCTCAATTGCCGCCCTCCATGAGGAAAAACTTACCCTTGCAGGTGGTTACCGGTACATTCAGGCAAGACGGCCCGGGTTGTACCGGGACATTATTGGCCAGCCGCATCAGCCGGATCAAAAGGTAAGCTGGCTTTGAGTATTCGTAGATTGCAGCCTCTGCCGTACAATCAATCAACAAAATCAATAAGAACGTCAAAATGCAGATAAGGAAATACAACAAGATGACCGACGAAAGCAGGTTGATGAAAATGATTGACGACGAAGAAGGGTGGGATTATGCCAATGAAACCCTTGCTGAGAAGTACAAAGTATCTTTAGAAACCTCTATTACCTATGTTGCCTGTCAGGACGACATACTGTGCGGATATTCCCGTTCTTTAAACGATTTTGGCGAGTATATTTATGTTTGTGATTTGTTAGTCATGCCGGCTTACAGGGGAAAAGAGATTGGACGAAAACTCATGGAATGCATATACAAGGATTATCCGGATCAAGTTGTTTATGTAATGTCCGATGTTGACGGATATTATGAAAAGGTTGGCTATAAGCGAATAGGTTCGATTTTTGAAGTTCCACGCCAATAGTCAATTATTGGTACAGGAGATGCAGGGATTAAACAATTGTATTTGTATCAGAAAGTTGGTTTTGAAATATATGCTGTAAAGCACAGATTCTTTATTGATAATTATCCGGAACCGATATTTGAAAATGGAATTCAGTTAAAGCATATGATCATGTTAAAAAAAGATTTGAAATAAAGTCCAACCGCTAATAATTTACAAAACCCGGGATTGACAATCTTGTTCTGATCAGCAAGAACCGGGTTGCCGAATTCAGGCAATGGCTGGACGCCTGACTAAAGCAAGTCCAGGCACGGACGCGGACATTGGTGTGCCTACGACTAAGGATGCGAAAATGGAGCGAAGGATACAGAATTTTATTTAAATTTGTATAGAATATTCGTTTATAGGGTATGGCGGATCGGAAGAAAATATTATCCAGAATCAAAAAGACCGTAAAGAAAATCGTTCCGGGAGCAAAAATTATTCTTTATGGATCTGAAGCCAGGGGTGAGTCCGGTCCTGACTCAGACATTGACGTGCTTATTCTGGTCGAAAAGGACGAACTGACGCACGATGACATTACTAAAATTACGTATCCGCTATTTGATATCGGACTGGATGCCGGTGTGCTGATTAGCCCTCTGGTTAGAACCCGTAAACAATGGGAAAATCGCCCGTTCAAGACGCCTTTCTATCTCAATGTAATGAATGAAGGAATTGTGTTATGAAGCAGGAGATGGACAGAGAGAGTATAGAGGCTTTAGTTCGGTACCGGCTCCAGCGAGCGAGGGAGACGCTCCCTGAGGCCAGAACGTTAATAGAAAATTCCTATTATAATGCGGCGGTTAATAGATTATACTATGCCTGCTATTACGCGGTAATAGCTTTATTGGCAAAACATCAGATCTCTGTACAAACTCACGCTGGGGTGAAGCAAATGCTCGGTCTTCATTTTACCGTTACAGGGATGCTACCATCGAAATATTCTAAATTTTATACTCAGCTTTTTAATGATAGGCTTACTGGTGATTACGATGACTTCATTCTTTATGACAAAGAGGCCTTGGATGATCTATATCCAAAAGCGGAAGAATTTATCGGAGTTATAGCAGAGTTAGTGGCTGAAGAGAATTTGGGACCAGGCTGAACGGACCGTATCGACGACGAACAAATAGGATGTCCAAGGGGATGGTTCAACCGTACGGGCCTGCGTACACCAATCTGCTGGCGATGTCGCATTCGGTACAGCGTACGTACACCGGATTTTATCTCGATGACAAATCCGACAAAACTCGCCAGGCGCGGCTGGAAAAAATTATTGACAGACTTAACAGGAATCTGAAGCCAATGTAGGACATCACCTCCGGCAACAACATTTCACTTGAAGCTGCCGGTGACTTTTTGCGCATGTCGTTAAGCAACGAACGTTATGAGACGCTGGCTTTGAATCTCCTGACTTGCAGAATTTACTCTCTTTACCTGAAAAGTGTTTCGATTGTCTTCATTGGCAAAAACATCTTGCGGCTGTCCGGGAGCAGGATAAAACCATATTTGGCATAAAAGCTTACGGCATTTCCGTCAAAAGGATCTACCACAACGGCGTACGAACCAATTATCCCGGAAATATCATAACTGCGTTTCAGTGCATCGATCAGTAAGGCAGAGCCGACACCCTGCTTTAAGTATCGCTTGTCGGCCGCAAGCCTTCCCAAAAGAGTGACAGGAATTGAAGGATACGGCGGCAATTTCCGCTTGTATTGTTCGGGGACATCCTTTAAGAAAATGCTGTTGTTGGAGAGTGTATAATAACCTTTTATCAATCCTGTAGCGTGATCCGTTAAAACGAAACATCCTGCAAGCCTTCTCTTTATATCCTGCCCCGCCTGTCTTCTTAAATAGGTTGTCAGGGATTCGTTTTCGCACGAAAATTCCTCTTTCGGATGTATTTGAGAGAGAGCAACAGTAAGATACATTATTCGGACATTAATTTCCTGTAATTTTCTGCTGCGGCAGTTAATGCGTCATTGGGTTTTTCCGGGTTCATCAATGCATCAAAGAAGATTTCACTGTCTTTTTGGGAAGCTAAAACAGTCTCCTTTTCCTGAATAATTTCCCTTGCCTTTTCCTGCGCTGTTGCAAAAATGAAGTCAGTAAGATTTCTGTAACCCCCTAAAGTAGCTGCCTTTTCAAAATATAATTTCTGCCGCTTTGACAATCGTGCGTCAAAACGGGTCATTTCATTATCTGTATTATTCGCGTTCATTTTTGCTTGTTCTTTTCTGCAAATGTACGGTTAATTTCCGTACCAAGCAAATTTAGGCTCTTATCTGTTATTGTAAACAGGGAGGTTCGGCAGGTATGTGCCAGTAGCGGTAATAAAAACATCTGTTTCCATTGCTTTAGAATTATACTGGTCAGTATGTAAAAATAATAAATTTTTTACATACTACTGCAACAAAAAATCAGGATTTCAGCTTAATCTGGTTGTAAATGTCCAGGTATATCGCGTGCAACTCGTCTGTATTTAAACCATAAGAGAGGCACCTGTCGAAGGCGAGCCCCAGAAAACAGCTTCGGAAAAGAATCGCATACCGTTTGGTATCGATCTTCTTTATTTCTTTGGTTTGTATGGCCCGGTTAATTGCCTTTTCCCAAAGGTCTGTTTCTGCAACCGAGTTGCGGGCCATGATTGCTGAGAAGTCGGGATAGATGCGTGATGCCTGCAGGTATAAAGAGAAATAGTGCTTATAAATATTGACCACAGAAAGGGACAGCATTTTAGACATGGTGGCGTTTATCCCGTTGATATAGCGGCCGATAAACTGTTCGAGCGACAGCTCTCCGGAGGTGTCGAATTTCTGCAGCGGGTTCTGCGCTTTTATGATATAGGTCTCAATGACCTCGTTGAAGATTTCTTCTTTATTTTTAAAAAAGTAAAAGATTGCGCCTCTGGTTTTTCCTACCGCCTGCTCCAAATCTGAAATACTTACTTTTTCAAAATTGTTGCTTAAAAACAACTTGAAAGCTTCTTCAATAATCCGCTCTTTTGTCGTCATAACAGGTATTGATCTATCCGTTGCAAACTTACTTAAAAACGATGATTTCGTGCCGGTTTGCTTAAAATTTATGCGCTTGGTCAAATGAGGGTCATAACTAATTTTTTTATTTTACGTAATTTATCTATAAATTTGATAAACCGTATGTACGGTATGTTTTTTAGTGAAATCCTTTTCCCGAGCCTGTTTTTATTGCGTAACATGAATGTGGCCTTTTTGAAACGATGAAGTGTGTCGTGGTATAAGATGAGCGAAACCCGTTTATATGATGTTCTTTTTAAGCTGCAGCCCCTGCCTCAGCGGTTCACAGACAAGGCGTATGCCGACAGGCTTATTGCTGCCCTTGATGAGCGGCTCACGGTAACGGAACATCGCCACCGTTATTTGTTGCTGAATGCGGGGCACATTTCAGATTACATGTACTTTGTAGAAAGAGGTATTGTCCGTTGTTTTTACGTCGACGACAATTAGGGCAGGGAAGTCACCACGATCATCTGGAAAGAACTGGATATCGTATGCGACCCGGTCAGCTTTTTCCAGCGCAAAACGGCCGATGTCAATATGGAAGTGATGCCGGGTGCCCGGTTATTGTCGATTTCATACCAGCATTTGCAGGAGATTTACAAAGCCTTTCCCGAAGCGGAGGTTTTCAGCCGGTGCATTTCGCTGCAATACGTTTATTATCACCGGCAACGGGCAAACGAACTCACGGGCGCTTCGGCCTGGGAACGGTATCTGCGCCTGTTGTCCACACACCCGGGAATCGAATTAAGTGTATCGAAAGAAATCATCGCTTCTTATTTAAATGTCACTCCTCAATCGCTCAGCCGGATGCTCAGGAAGAAGGGACATCCCTGATAAACCATTTCTGAACATAGGATAAGCCGCTTCTTATCGGATGATAAGCAGAAAGGGCAACCGAACCTTTACTTTTGGTACTGTCCCGGCATTTGAGCCGGCCATAACCGTAATCCAATGCAAAGGATCCCGCCGACATACCGCTTCGTGATTGTGCAGACAGCGAGCTATCTGTATATCCTGCTTTTTGTATATGCGGCGGTAAGCAAATTGCTGGATTTTGAGAACTTCCGGGTCCAGTTGGCCCAGTCGCCTTTGCTGAGCGCTTATGCCGGACTGATCGCCCCGGCTGTCATTCTCCTGGAATTGCTGCTGAGCCTGCTGTTGTGCTTTAAAGCCACCCGCCTTAGCGGGCTGTACGCCTCATTCTCTTTAATGATTGCCTTTACGGTCTATATTTACCTGATTTTGAATTACAGCGATTTTGTTCCCTGCTCGTGCGGGGGCATTATCGAAAACTTAAGCTGGACGGAGCACCTGGTTTTTAATCTGGCCTTTGCCACGCTGTCCCTGGTGGCGATTGTGCTGACCGAGAAAGACAACGGCGCCCGTACCGGCAAAGTAATTCTTAAAAGCCTACTGCCTTCCCTCGCAGCAACGGGTATTGTTGTGGGGCTCTTTTTATCGTCCGAGCACATCATTAAAAAGGAAAACAATTTTATCCGCAGGTTCGGGCAGCACCCCATTCGCGACGAAAAGGCTTTTGATCTCGGCGTTAATTCCTACTATTTTGCCGGAATGGCCGGCGGACAGATTTACCTGGGCAATACCACCGCTCCCCTGGTATTGACCACGGTCGATACCGCTTTGACAACAAAAACGACCACCAAAATCCGCCTTGATGACACAGGCCATCCCTTCCGCTTTATCCAGGCACAGGTAAAGCCGCCCCATTTTTATCTGTACGACGGCACGGTGCCGGTCATTTACCGCGGACAGTTGGGCGATTCGCTTGCCCGGACCATCAGTCTGAACGACTGTTATTTCTCCCAACTGCAGGTGATCGATTCCCTGAGCTTCGTTTTCCGGGCCCAAAGCAGTACAACCAAAACGCAGGTACTGGGAAAGCTCAGCCTGGACCGGGAGCCGAAAGTAATCCTGAACGAAACCCTGCTGGAAAAGCAGGTCGACGGCATGTTCGACACCGACGGCTGGTTGCTGCGCGACGATGGGAGCGGGGAGCTCATTTACGTGTATACCTACCGCAACCAGTTCCTGGTGATGGACCGGGAGTTGAATCTGTTGCGGAAGCTGCATACCATCGACACCACCACCCGGGCGCAGGTACAGGTGCGTACACTCGGGGACGGGAGGCACAAAATGGATGCGCCCCCTTTGCAGGTCAATAAAACACCGGCGGTACACGGACAGGTGCTGTTTAATCAGTCGAGCCTGATGGGGAAATTCGAATCGCGCAGGGCCTGGCAACAGGCCTCGGTTGTCGATCTGTACCGCACGGATCAGCAAGAATATTTGGGCAGTTTTTATATATACCACCGCGGGAAAGACAAGCTGTCCCGGATGTTTGCCACCGATAAACACCTGTTTGTTTTGCGTGGCAGTGAACTGGTGCGTTACCGTTTTGCGCAGGCGGTGACGCGGCAATTCAAAACAGGAGAAGCCGAAAACCTGAACCAGAGTAGGCAATCATTTTAATTTTTACAAACATGAAAAAGTTAAGAAGTCTCTACCTGCCGGCTGCTGTCGTATTGATGGCCGTTGGCGCCGCTGTTGCAAGCCATACGACAAAAAGTTCGGACGATGACCTGAAAACAGGGCATTATATCGACAGCTCTTCCGGTCAATGTGTTGAATCACCGAAAACGTGCTCGACCAATCCCGGTAATATCTGCACCTGGACAGACCCTGCAACCAATACCAATTACAGCCTGCGTCAGCTTGATGGCACAAGTTGCGGTGAGTTATTGTTTGAACCCGTAATGCCGTAAAAACGGGAGAGGGTGCTTTATTGGGCACCCTCTTTTACGATCCCTTCCTCAATCCATCCGGTCTCCGTTTCTTCCCCTTTCAAAAAATAATTAAACCAGTCCAGGATCCTGGTAGTTAAGTCAACCTGTGCCGGTTCCTGTTGCAGGCCGTGTCCCTCGCCTTTGTAAAACAGCGCGATCACTTCCTTGTTGTTTCTGCGCAGGGCGTTGTAAAAGGCCATGCTGTGATCACTGGTCACATTCTGATCGTCCAGTCCCGACCATAACAGCACAGGTGCAGTCACTTTTTCAGCATGATAAACCGGGTTGTTTTTAAAATACAGGGCTTTGTCCGAAGAGAAAGGCTTCCCCAGTTTATAGTTGTTGGCTTCAATGCGCACATGATCGGGGAAATGAAAGTTATAGTTAAAGGCATGACAGGCCCAAATCAGATCGCTGTGACCGGAGCCGGAGACATAAGCGGCAAACCGGTGGGAGCGCACAGCGATGTAGTTGGTTTCATAACCGCCAAAGGAATGTCCGATTAAGCCGATTCTGCTTTTATCGATCAGCGGGTTACCGGCCAGGGCATCCAGTGCATGGTTCACGCAATTCAGGGCTTCCATTCCCGGGCCTTCTTTTCCCTGTGTCAGGATATCGGGCAAGTACACAAAATACCCGTTTTCAAGCAGCAGCCGGATATTAAAGCCCAGGCTTTCGTAATACGAGGGGTACGGATAGCGGTTGGCCAGGTGATTTTGCTTTTCGTAAATATGGACCACCATCGGGTATTTCCGGGAAGGGTCATAACCTGGCGGGTAGTACAAAATGCCTTTGAGCGGGATGCTGTCGCTGTTGGTCCAGGAAATAATCTCCTGTCTGAGCGACAAGACGGCTGTGTCCTGCCGGTTACTTTGGTACAGCACCTTTTCCTGTTTGCCCATTTCTTTATAAACCAGGCGGGGTGGCAGGTTGTAATCTTCTTCCAGCCAGGAAAAACAGCTAAACGACGGATTGTAGCTGAGCGATTGGATGCGTTTGGTCGTCGGTGCCACAATGGTCTTATACCCGCCGTCTTCCCGTAAGATATAAGTACTTCTGTTTTCCAACGGGTCATCCAGTTTAATCACCAAAGGCTTATCCGGGCTGACTGTTTTTTCAAAGAAGTTAAAGCCCGGTAAGGTCGTGCGCGATATCCCGTTCAGGATCGTTGTCTGGTATCCTTCGAAACTGTTCCACAAAGCAAGTTCTTTTTGCTCCGGATCGTAACGCCACAGCCCTCCCTCCCCTTCAAACAGTACTGTTTTGCCATCGGTGGTAAAATAAGGCGTTTTCAGCTTGCCGTCACCAACGGTATTCCGGGCACCGGAAGGGATGTGGTAAATATGCCAGGTGCCGTTTTTAAAGTACAAAGCATATTGACCGTCCGGGGGAGTATATAACAGCGGGGGTATGGTATCGATGACAGCGTAAGCATCTTCCTGCCGGTCGTAGCGGCGGAGTTTCAGCGGAACTGTTTCCCGGGAATAATCCTGCAACAGGTAAGGGTTAAGGCTCAGAAAATAGCGCCCGTTCCCGATGCAGGCGCTTTTGGTAAGCAAACCAGTCCCGATGCGTTGGACAGTCCGCTTCTTTGGTTCCCAAAGATAACAGAGCTCCCGGTCCGGCGTACGAAATTTTTCTTCCAGGCGGTTGTCGCTGCCCTGCCAGATATCGACCAGGGAAGTGTCGTTTTTCGGCCGGTGTATCCACAGTCGTAAAAAATAACTGCTTCCCTGGCTGATCACTTCGGTAAACGCCTGTTGAAACGACAGGGACAATACCTCGTTCAAAGACCGGGTGGTTTTTGTTTTTAAATCCAGGTACAGGATGTCGCGGAAAGCGCCTTCCGGATTTTGCACATGGACCATCATTCCCTGCCCGCCGGGATCAATATCGAGCGACAAAATTTTATGATCGGAGCTGTACACCTTTTCCTGTGTTTTGTCACGGACCAGGAACACATCAGAAGCATGCTCTTTATTCCCGGAAACAGTATAAATATCCCCGTTTTCAGTGACATAAAACCGGTATACCCCATCGATGGCGTTCAGAAGTGTTCCCCCGGTGTCCCTAAGTTCCAGCCTGCCCTTTTCTTCCTTGTTATAATGCAGCACAAATTGCTTTTTGCTTTTTAACACCTGCATACGTTGCACGCCGGTAAAATACCGGCTTGTTTGCTCCTCCAGGTCCAGCAGTTCCGTTTGCAGGTCATTGGCTAACAATAAATGGGTACTTCCGGCAAATGCCACATTCCTGACCTTTTGCCGGTATCCCGCTATTTTGGTTTCCCCCGGGTACCGAAGATCGAATAAAAGGATGGTGTCCTTGTCCAAATCACTCTGGTCCCGGGCAGGGACCCAGCTTCGTTTGCGTAAAGCCAGCCAGTGTCCGTCATCAGACATTACCGGGGCTGTCAGGTTATGAGAAAACTCAGAAATACTGCGGCACAGGCTGTCATGCCGGGTTTGCCCGTTTGATTCCCGGCCTGCCGCTGACAGCAGGCACAGGAATAACAGGGTATATAAAGGTTTCATGGTTAATAGCCGGGGTTTTGCGGGTTAAGATTCGGATTGAGCAGCAACTCGTTTTGAGGTAAGGGCCACAGCTTACCATCGTCTTCCCAGTTGGGTTTTAAGGCTTTTAATACTTCGAGGCGGCCCAGCCGCTTCAGATCCAGGAAACGGTGCCCGGCTTCGGTAAAGAACTCGCGGCGTTTTTCGGCCAGCAGCTCATTCCAAAAGCTTTCTGCAGGCAAGGTTGTTAAAGCGGCGAGCCCGGCCCGTTCACGGGTGGCATCCAGATACGGCAGGGCTTCATTAACCCGGTTTTGCCGGGCCAGGGCCTCGGCCATGATAAAATACGCCTCTTCGAGCCTGAAAACAACGGAGTATTCATTGGTGTTGCTTCCGTTGAGCCTGTTTCGGTATTTATACGGCCTGTACCAGGAGCCGCCGTTAAAGCTCACCTGTGCCGTCCAGGCCTGTTTGCGCAGGTCGTCATCGGGAAAAGCGCTGACCAGGTCCTCTGTGAGCGCATAGGCACTGGGCGCTGCACCCGCGAAATAATAGAAGGAGCCTTCCCGGGTGGCATCCCCGCTGTTTTGCGGTTTGAGCTGCCAGAGAATATGGTTGCCGGTTTTATGAAACACTTCATTCAGGTCTGACTGAAACTGGTACAGGGGCGATTGCAGGATACTTTGGGCAGTCTGCTCTGCCAGGGCCCACTTATCCCGGAGAAGGTAAATACGGGCCAGCAGCAATTGCGCAGCCTTACGGTTTGGGTAAATGCGTTCGGTGTCGCGGTAAACGTCCTCCAGCAAGCCGGTGGCTTCCGTTACATCCGTTTCCAGTTGATCCAAAACGGCCTGGGCTCCGGTTTTGCTTAAGGTACGGTTGTATTCGTAGTCCAGGCTGGTCGTATAGGGAATATCGCCAAAGAACTGTTGCAGGTAAAAATAAATCAGGGAACGCACCAGTAAGGCTTCACCTTTGATGCGGTTTTTATCAGCGGTGGACAGGGCCGCAGAATGCACTGTACCGTCAAGAATGGAATTGGCATAGTAAATCTGCTGGTAAGCAGTCTTCCAGACACTGGCTATGTACGTGTTGGTTTGCTGGGGTTGGCTTCGATACAGGTCCATTACCCCGTTCTGGTCATTCAGGGAGCACTCCAGGTCGTCGGCATAAGAAGCAGACAACGTACTGAGGGTATAATACCCGGCGCCGGATATGACAGACTGATCGCGTAAGCCGGCATACAAGCCGGCCAGTGCGGCATTGGCTGTCTGAACGTCCTCAAATACCTGTTCAGTACCCAGCTGGTTGGACGGAGCATTTACTTCCACCAGATCTTCGCAGGAGGCCAGCAGCAGGATACCGAGAAAGGAAATTGGATATATCTTTTTCATGCGTTTATTTTTTAGTTTTTAATTGCCGCATGGAATTCGCATGATAGCCAAATTATCATTTCAATTGGTGTTTCTGCGAATCATGCTCATTTCATATGTGTAATTTTTTAAAAATTAAGCTGAACCCCGAACGACCAGGTTTTCAGAGGCGGCAGATAGCCGGTTAAGATAAACTCCGGGTCCACGCCAAAATAGTCCGTTATCGTCAGCAGGTTTTGGCCTTGCACATAGAAGCGCGCATCCTGCAGGTATTTGTTTATCCGCAGCCGGTAACTGAGCCCGATGTTCTTGAGCCGGATAAACGAGGCGTCACCAATGGTGGCTGTACTGCTCCTGAAATAGCCCAGTAACTGATAGATCGCCGGATGGGCGCCTGTGGTGTAGGGCATGTACCGGCCATCCGGGTTGCTTTCAGACCATACATCCAGTAATTCCACCGGTTGGTTAAACATGACACCGGGATTGGGCAGCAGCGCGTTGTAGTTCTGCTGCCGTTGGTTAACAAACTGGAACAAAAACGAAAACTCCCATTGTTTGTAAGTGAATTGGTTCGACCAGCCGCCAAAGTACTTCACCCCCACTTCTTCAATTACCTTGTTATCGTCGGGGGAAGTGATAGCCCCGTCTGTATTATAATCCGTAAATACATAACGGCCGGTCCCGGTGTCCATGCCCTCATAATTGTAGACTTTTATGATGGAGGTTGGATAGCCCACCACGTATTGATTGGCATAGGTGGAACCTTCCAGCCCGGGGAATGACACCAGCTTGTTTTTCGGGAAGCTGATGTTCAGACTGCTGTTCCAGTTGAACCGTCCTGACCTGACGGGAGTGGCGCTCAGTTCCAGTTCCAGTCCCCTGTTTTCCACCGTAGCCGGCAGGTTGGCCTGGATGCTGCCAAAGCCGGTGGTTGCCGGCAGCGGGATGCCCACCAACTGTTTACCCGAGCGGTTACGGTACCAGGCGGCAGAGAGCTGTATCCGGTCGTTTAAAAAGCCCAGTTCCAGGGCTGCTTCCAGCTTGGTTGTTTTCTCCCAGCTAAAGTGCGGGTTGTGCAGCCGGGAAGGGTAGAGGCTGACGCTTCCTCCATAACCGGTACTGCTTACGGTATAGGTATCCAGGTACTGGTAATCGCCGATCAGGTCGCTGCCGGTAATCCCGTAGCTTCCGCGAAGTTTTCCGAAGCTTAGCCATGAACTGCCGGTAAGGAAGTTTTCTTCAGAGAACAGCCAGGCAGCGCCCACAGCCCCGAAATTGGCAAACCGGTTATCGGGCCCGAAGCGGCTGGAACCGTCGCGGCG
>JBCFBK010000047.1:0-1901 GCA_038562555.1 Prolixibacteraceae bacterium
GGTAAGATCGTGCTGAAAACGGGCCGTATCGAGCCCGATCTGAGGCAAATAGGTCGTGACCGGATCGCCTACATCATCCTTTTTATATTGGCCGAGGGGAAGGTCCGCCCGTTTATAATAGGTGTTGATAGCATCGCAAACACCGACGCCCTCTTTTATTTTCCCGGAACTATATATGACACCCAGCAGAACTACTTCGCCCTTATCTGCCAGCTTGTGCAGTACCGCCAGAGCGCCGGCATCGTCACAATCGGAACCGATATCGGTATCAAAAATCACCCGGGGCTGGGCCCATAGTGCGGTCGTTGTAAAAAGGATCCAAACAAAGCATAAAAAGTGTTTCATTTTTTCAGAATAAGTTGATATTGAAGCTCTCAGCCCGGATGCTTTTATTCAAATGATCCGTTTTGAAAAGGGTAGAAAAAGGTTAAACCCACAAGCAATCCAGTCGACTGCTTGTGGTTTTAAGATTATTGCGTCATTAAACGCTTGATATAACTGACTCCCGCCCCTCCTCAATTGTATGCGTTATTCAGGTCCTGTTCTTTTACCGGTACCGGCCAGATAAAACTTTTGTCGGTATATGGAACTGACCCGGGACCACGGTCGCCGTTAGGTACATCAACTTTTAACCCGCGCAGGTAATCGATGCGATCACCCTCGCAAAACATTTCAATCAGTCGCTCGTCACCAATCATTTGTTCGGTAATGTTTGCCGAAGTAGCAAAATGATAGGACTCTTCATAAGTGACGCCAGCGACTCCGGCATCCCAGGCACGTTTTCGCACAACGTTCAGGTCGTTGGCCGCAGCCTGTTTGTTCCCTTCTTTAAATAAGCATATGGCGCGGGTCAGGTATATTTCAGCCAAACGGATTTGGGGAACATTAGTGTAGCCAATACCGGGTCCCCGGAAATATTTATTTGCAACCAGCGTACGCCATGTCAAATTAACACGGGTTTCATAGTATCGTCCGGGAACACGTTCAGATTCGGGAACATTCGCAGGTTCACGTACGGCAATTAGCTGTTGAAAACGTTTATCGATCCGGGCGGTGACATTGATCGTTGTATCTGTTTTGGGATTGTTCATCCATCCGATACGCTGTAAAGTTCCATAGTCCATATGCGTTGCGACCCACGGGACCGGATTTGCCTCCAGCAGATGGCTAAAAGTGGCGGCATGCAGGTTTCTTCTTCCATACGTCCGGTCGTAGCAAGGCACCCAGAGGATTGTTTCTTTGCCTCGGGACAAGGTGCTTTTATTGAACGCTTCGATCGGATCTTCAGTCAAATTGTAGTCGCCTCCATTTTCGTTGATCACAAAATCAGCGTATTCTTTTGCTTTTGCATAATCCCCACGGGCAAACCAGGCACGGCATAACATGGCTGCAGCAGCAAATTTAGTTGCCCGCCCGGCCTGATAGGACGGATGCATTTTCCCGGCAATATATCTTTCAGGTAACAACGCATATGCTTTCTCAAAATCTGCAACAATCTGATCCCAGATTTCCTGCACAGTTCCCATTTTAGGATTGGTAGCATCTTCGTAAGAACTGGCCCGTGTAATTCTTAGCGGAATTTGCTGCTTGTCATTTGGACCTCCGGGAAGGTAGGGATCACAGAAAATAGTTGCATTCATGTAATAAGCAAATCCACGAATAAAATGAAGTTCTCCGACAATCCGATCCAGGTTGTACTGTTTGTCATCCTCGCTTAGCACAGAAAAAGGTTCACCATCTTTTTCTTCCACAAACTGAAGAGCATCATTGACAGAGGAAATAGACTGGTAGACGTTGGAGAACAGATTGTCTGTAAATTCCCTGTTGCTTTCCGTGTCACGGTACCACCCCCAGGTTCCGTCTCCCGGGGTGGACCAGGCCACATCATCGGCCACAGCATT
>JBCFBK010000047.1:1911-46899 GCA_038562555.1 Prolixibacteraceae bacterium
ATTTCTAAACAAATACCAGTAGTTATACACATTTCCCCAGTTGTTTGTAGCAAAAATTTTCTGAGAAGGTCCAATTACCGCCCGGTCAAATTCCTCCAGCTTTGTCCAGGGACTTTCAACAGGTCTTTCCAATTCAAAAAATTCTCTGTTTTCACATGCAGAAAACAGCATAAAAAAAATGTAAGCCAGCAATATATTTTTCATTTGTATAATTTTTTAAAATTTAACCGACAATCCCACGCTTGCCGAAAATAACTGCGGCAAATCCCATTGCTCAACAAATCCTTGCCCTTCCGGATCCCAGCCGGGATAATCGGTAAGCGTATACAGGTTTTCGAGCGTTCCATAAATCCTCACATCTTTGAATAATTTGAATCGGTTTGATTTTGGCATGGTGTAGCCCAGCGTAATCGCTTTCAGTTTAATAAAGTCGCCTTTAAAGAGGAACTGATTAGTCCAAATTCGTGGATCACCCAGTCCCAGGATAGTTCCGTCTTCCATTTTTACATTGCCATTCCAGGTCAGGCGCTGGTATTTGGCGTTATCACCTGGTTTTTTCCAATAATTATTATAAACGTCAAGCAGTTGTTCACCGTCATCATTCTGACCGGCAATATTTCGCATGAAGTTATCCAGGATATAATTTCCTCCTGAAAAAGTAACCAGTACGCTCAAATCAAACGCTTTGCAGGTAAACCGGTTGGTGATGCCTCCGTAATATTTCGGAGTTCTGCTTTTCCCTTCGTGGTGGAAAACATTCGCGTTGGCGTTGGCATTGTTTGCAATCAGAAGTACATCGTTACCCGAGTCATCTTTCAAACGGCGGGTTTTCCCTGTTTCGTTGTAATATTCCGTATCCAGTGCATAAATTTGCGAGATACCGGTTTGGGAGTCAACCCCGGCGAAATCGGCCAGATAATATTCCTTAACACCATGACCGACTTTTGAGATATAAGGCCTTTCTGTCATTCCTTTTCCAGCCTGATCTACATCAGGGGTTAACTTTTTCACTTCGTTGTGATTATACGATAGATTGAGGGTTGTTTGCCACTTGAAGTTTTTTGATTGCAGGTTGGTAGACGTGAAACTCAATTCAACGCCGGAATTGACGAGGTCTCCGATATTTCCATAGATAGAACCGATTCCGGACGAAGGAGGCAGTGAACTGGCCAGGAGAAGGTCTTTAACATATTTATTGTAATAAGCCAGTGAGCCGTCGATCCTGTGGTTGAAGAATCCAAAGTCAAGCCCTATGTCAAAGTTATTGGTCGTCTCCCATGTTAAATTTGTTACACCAATGGAAGTGATCAGGGTACCGTTGTTCCCCAGCACGTCAGCGCTTCCGTAAGCCGATCCCGTGGAATAGCCTGATACATCAAGTTTGGAAGGGATATTTGCGTTTCCGGTCTGGCCAAAGCTTCCTCTGAGTTTCAGAAAATGCTTGTTGCCGGACAGGCCCATAAAGGCTTCATCAGAAAGGATCCAACCTGCGGAGAAAGCCACGAAGCTTCCCCACCGGTAATCGGGAGTAAACACAGAAGATCCATCACGCCGGATACTGACCCCGAGCAGATATTTGTCTTTGAACTTGTAATTTGTCCTTCCAAAATAAGCCAGGAGATAGCGCTCACTGTTCAGCCCCGAATACATGCTCGTTAAGACAGAAGGAGTCCCCAACTGGTGGTAGTTTCCAATCAGGTCTTCTCCTTGCATATTACGGTACCATGTTGTTGACTTTTGAGATTCTGCTCCTCCGACCATGTTGACCGAGTGATTACCTATGGTTTTGTCGTAGGTGAGATATAAATTATAGTTAACTGTTTTTGCGGTAGAGGCATTGTCCTGTGCCATAGATCCTTCCCAACGAATTTTGTCGGAAACCCAGAAGTTTCTGTTAGCCTGCATAAAGTCAACGGACAATTCGGACCTTGCGGAAAGTCCGTTAACAAAAGGGAAGGCGTATTGAGCATACATACTGGCCAGGACGCGGTACATATCCAGGTCCTCGGTCATGTTTGCCGGATCGCTTGTAGCAACAGGGTTGCCTGCGTAAGGGTTATAGTACAGACGGGGGTCGGCGACACTGTAAACCGGCTGGAAAGGAACCGTCTTGTTGTTGACGTAGCTGAAACCTCCGCTGGTGCCTTCTTTGTTTCCGCTGTCGGTATAGATGTTGTTTTTGCCACGGTTGCTTTTCGATAACGAAAGGTTGATCTTGGTTCCAAGCTCAAGCGACCCCGTGGGCTTCAAATCAAGGTTTGCCCGAAGTCCATAACGTTCCAGATTCTCATTGTCCATAACACTTTTGTCATTCCTGTAATTTCCGGAAATGTAATACCTGGCCCTTTCGTCTCCGCCAACAGATGAAAGATTCACATTCTGGAAACTGCCTTTTCGCATTACTTCCTTTCTCCAATCCGTATCGATTTTCTCCGCTTCTTCACGAGGCAGGAATTCGGTGGCATAAGGAAAGGCAGCGTAAAAGTCGGACATTTCATACCTGCCAAGTCCGTAGGCCTCTTTTTCTTCATCCTTCATCTGAAACCACTGTCTGGTACTAATAAATTCCACCTGCTGGAAAGGCAAATCGGAAATGCCCGTACTGTAGTCGATATTTACAGAAGCTTTGCCGCCTCCGCCCGATTTAGTCGTGATCATGATAACCCCGTTTGAACCCCGGGAACCATAAATCGAAGTGGCTGCCGCATCTTTAAGCACCTGAATAGACTCAATGTCGGCGGGGTTGATCAGCGCCATGGGCGACTGGGCTGCAGAACCATTATTATCGATCGTGACATCGGTAATCACAGGCACGCCATCAATAATCCACAAGGGACTTGTTCCGGCACTGATTGAACTTAAGCCTCTGACTTTAATATCAACTGTGGCACCCAGCCTGCCAGATAAAGACTGCACGCTAACCCCGGCCGCCTGACCCTGCAGCAGTGAGTTGAAGTTTGTTGATCCCGTAGGCCTTTCTATCGCATCAGCTCTTACAGTTGAAATGCTCCCGATCACATCGCGCTTTTTCAAGGTTCCATATCCCACAGCCACGACTTCTTCAATGCCAATGGCGTCCTCTTCCATGGTTATATTAATGGCCGAGTTTCCGGCAACCGGAACTTCCTGCGTTTTCATGCCCACAAAGGAGAAAACCAATGTGGCATCGGAAGGGACGTTTGCCAGTGAGTACCTGCCACCAACATCGGTGATCGACCCCACCGAGCTACCTTTAATAATCACCGTAACCCCTGGAAGCGGTTCCCCGGAAGAATCGGTTACCATTCCGGAAACGGATTTTTGCTGTCGGACTACTCCCTGCGAAATGTCCGGGGCGGGCTGAATAACGATTTGCCGGTCCATGACAGTGAACTCCACATCCTGTCCTTTAAATAACTTGCCGAGAATCTGTTCAATGGATTCATTCGAGGCAGCGATATCCACCTTCCGGTTAACATCGACCAGCTTGCTGTTAAAAAGGAAATAGTATTCACTCTGGTTTTCAATGTCATACAAGACGTCCTTGATAGTCGAATTCTTCAGGTTTAAACTGAGCCGTGCAGACTGGGAATACGTCTTTATAGCAAAAACCTGTGTTATAGAGAGAAAAAGTAAAAATAGTGTGAGTCGCATAACTCTTAAAATTTTTGAGGATAAGGCAAAAGATGCCCATACCCGTTTTTGTAACGATTTTTTTTTCATACTTTTGGTTTACTAAGTGTTTAAAAACTTACATGACTATGTCAGGGGGAAAAGGAATGGAGCAAACATTCCTTTCCCCTTTTTAAGATGCTCTCATTATTTCTTCATTAGCTTTATGATTTGTTTTTCGTAACTCGTATCACTGAGCTTCTCCCGGGGCATCAGGTTAAAACTGATCGGAGCTGAAAGAGCCAGCATTTTTAATACCCGGTCAAGACTTTCTCCGGAAAAAGTGGCCGAATATTCATATCCCAAGATTTCATCATCTTCCACCTGAAATTCAACATTATACCATCGCCCCAGCTTCTCTAAAACCGTTGCCATGGAATCGTCCCTGAAAATCAGCTTTCCCGATTTCCAGGCTACATATTTATCGAGATTCGTGCTGTTTTTTTCGATTGTTCTTCCCCGTTTTTTAAATACAGCCAGCTCTCCGGGCTTCAGTACGATTTTATTTTCGCCGTTCACCCTGCCTGAAATTTCGATCTCACCTTGTATCAGGGCCGTCTCAATCCGCTCATCTTCCGGATAGGCGCTGCAGTTGAATGAAGTTCCCAGAACCCGGACTGCAATGTCCGAAGCCGATACTATAAAAGGTCTTTGCTTATCTTTTGTGACATCAAAGTAGGCTTCGCCCGTCAGTTCAACGACCCGTTCTTCTTCGCTGAACACGGCCGGGTATTTCAGGCGACTTCCGGCATTGAGCGATACGGTTGTTCCGTCGGGCAAGACCATCGACGAACGCATTCCCAGGGGGACTTCCACGGTATTATATACCAGCTGTCCATCACCGTTCCCGTTCAGAATCCTGGCAGTGAAGAACCAGATGCCCGCCAGCAGTAACGGAATAAACAAGATTGCCGCGACCCGTTCGAGCGTTCTCAGGACACCACCGGCCGGGAACCGGACAAAGAGTTTCGTTTCCACTTTCTTCAAAGCTTCCCTTTTGTTGATCTTTCTCATCCTGCGGTAATCGTCCATCGACTGCCACAGCTTTTGCTGTTCCTCATAAAAAGTCCGGTTCTGACGGTCCAGCAGCCATGTGTCCAATTCTATCCTCTCGAGGGAAGACAGCTCACCTTCAAATTCCTTCAGAATGAGCAGTTCGTATGTCGTGCGATCATCGTTCATTTTTCCCGATTATATCCATACATACGTGGAGAATGTGGTTTACACGTATTGACCGGGATCAAAAAATAAAAAAAAGCTGGAAGAGGTAGTCTTTGAGTTCCTTGCGAAGTATTTTCAGGGCGTTGGTAATCTGCGTTTCAACCGTTCGTTGTGATAATTGCAGTTTTTGGGCAATTTCTTTTGAGTTCAGGCCCTCGAATCTGCTCAGTAAAAAAATTTCCCTGCAACGGTCGGGAAGCCTCCCAATGGCTGTTTCGATCATTTCTTTCAGTTCGCTTTCAGCCCAGAAATCTTCTCCGGCGTGAAAAGACTGGCGAATTTGGCGTTGCATATATTTCTCACGTGTTCCTTCTTTCCTGATCAGGTCGATACAACTGTTCCTGACTGCGTTGATCAGATGAAACCGGACCGAAGCCGTTTTGAGGTTCTGCCTGTTTTCCCACATCTTCACAAAGACAGACTGGACAGTATCTTCGGCCGATCCCAGGTCGTGCAGGTAACGGTCGGCGAAAATCACCAGCGCAGAATAGTAATAGTCGAAAAGCTGTGTAAATATCTTCCTGTCTCCTGCTTTTAATCTTTCCAGGAGAAAATTGCTGTCATGCTCTAAATTCTTGTCGGTTAGTGCGGTCAATGTATCAGGTTTTATTCAGGCTGTTCCCCTTGAGCACAATCAGTGCCCAAATGAACCCCTTAAATAATGTCGACATAAGAAACAACAAATGTAAATGAATGCAAAAAATATCTGATTAAAAATTAAAGCCGGGAAAAAATTTACCTTATCCCGGGAATTCTAAAAAACAGCGGATAGCTTCAATGCATTAAAAAATCACGAATAAATACGCTCTTTATTCCTTCATAGCTGCTACCGCTGAAATTTTCACCGGTTACTACGATCTTCGGATAGTTATCCTGTATTTTTAACAGGTTACCGAACTCCCTCTCTATTGTTTTCTCATCATTCAGCGCCAAAGTTACCTGTACATAAAGCTTTTCTGAACCTTTTTCACACACAAAATCGATTTCTGTAGAACCCCGCACTCCCACGTTCACCTGATATCCCTGGTATAAAAGATGATTATAGACAATATTTTCCAGTATCTTTGCCCTGTCGGAAATCCTGTAGCCAACCACGATATTTCTGATACCCAAATTCTCAAAATAATACTTTTCACCAATCTCAAAAATCCGTTTTCCAACCAGGTCATACCGGTCCACCCGGTGGATCAAAAACGCGTTTGCCAGGTATTCTACATAGTTTTGGATTTGGGTGACCGAAACCGAAGTATGCTGCGACTTCAAATAATCGCTGATGTTTTTCGCTGAGAAAAGAGATCCTGTGTTTTCCGCAAGAAAGCGAACAAGCCTTTCCAGGAAAACTGTATTGCGAAGATTATAACGGCTCACCACATCCCTGAAAACAATCGTTGAATAAATACTCTTCAGATATTCACCGGCCACTTCCTCGTTCAGCTGAAGATTGATCAAATAAGGCAACCCACCAAATCTCGCATAAAGATCAAAGGTTTTATCATTATCTTCCAGCTTATGAAAATGAAGGAACTCCGGGTATGATAAGCTATACACCTTGAATTCGACATACCTCCCGCTGAGAAAAGTAGCCAGCTCACCCGATAACATCCTGGCATTACTTCCGGTGATATAGATATCATTACGCTCATCAAGCAACAACGAACGCAAAGCTTTTTCAAAATCGACAATGTCCTGGATCTCATCAATAAAAATGTAGTTTCGGCCGTCTTTCCTGCTTTTCTCAAGCACGTAATCATTTAATTCCGTGGCAGATTTAATAAAGTCAAAGAACATATCCTCCCGGTTAATATAAATGATGTGAGCATCATGCTCTTCATTCCGGATCTGGTCCATAAGCTGGAATAACAGGTAACTTTTCCCTACACGCCTCTGCCCCGTTAAAACTTTAACTAATGGCTTTTTCATGAAAGGAACTATCCGTGAAATATAACTATCTCTTTTTTTAATATGAGCAGGAATCTCCATTACCGAAGTTTTATGTTTTAAACTATCCCCAAATATACAAAAGTTTCAAGTATACTTGAAATTTTTGTATATTATTGCGAAAGTTTTAAGTACAATCAAAACATGCTGTTCACCGAAAACACTATCTTTACCGTTCTCATTGCAAAAACGCAAAACATGAAGGTTGAAGGAGTTACTTTTGATCTGGACGGAACGCTGGTCAATTCGCTTGACGATATCGCCGATTCGATGAATTCGGTATTGCGGCAACATCATTTTCCGGTACATCTGAACGAGGACTATAAGCTCTTTATCGGCAACGGACTGCGGAATCTGGTGCGTACGGTGCTTCCCGAGGCGTACAGGACCGACGAAGAACTGGTCAGCCAATGCCTGGCATCGATGATAGAGCTTTATAATGCCAACTGCCTGAATAAGACCAGGCCTTACGCCGGGATACCCGAACTGCTGGACGCACTCGTTTCACGCGGGATCAGGCTGGCCATCCTTTCCAACAAAAATGATGCACTCACCAAAAAGATCGTGCAGGCGTTGCTGCCGCAGTGGAATTTCGAATACGTCGTCGGACTGACCACCGAAGCGCTTAAAAAGCCCAACCCGGCCGAGGCGCTGCGAATCAGCCGGGAGATGGGTATCCCGCCGGAAAAAATGCTTTACGCCGGCGACTCCGGTACCGACATGTTGACCGCGACCAATGCCGGGATGAACGCTGTGGGCGTGTTGTGGGGCTTCCGCTCAAAACAAGAGCTTCTTTCAAACGGCGCGAAGCTGTTGGCTCAATATCCGGACGATCTGATCGAAATGCTGTAACCGATCGCGGTCTAGTCCATCTGCAGCTCGCTGTATCTTTCCTTAAACCATTGACCGCCTGTTCCCGTTTACCTTTAATCAGAACATACAAAAGTTAAGGAGATGAACATACAGGCAAGGAGTCTGAAAAATAATCCTTTAAAGAAGCTGGAAAGTCTGGGGCAGGCTGTCTGGCTCGACTATATCAGGCGTGATCTGGTTACCGGCGGGGGACTGGAACGTTTGATCAGCGAAGACGGATTGCGCGGGATGACCTCAAACCCGGCGATCTTTGAGAAAGCCATCGCCGAAAGCGATCTCTACGATGCAGCTATTCAAGAAATGGCGCTCGAAGGAAAAGATGTAAACACCATCTATGAAACCCTCAGTCAGCAGGATGTTCAAAATGCCGCCGATGTTTTCCGGCCCTTGTTTGACAGGACCGACGGAGAAGACGGCTACGTCAGCCTGGAAGTGAATCCCCACCTGGCCCACGATACAGAAGGTACGATCAGCGAAGGCCGCCGGTTATGGGCAGCGCTCGACCGGCCGAATGTCTTCATCAAAGTACCGGCTACTGCCGAAGGAGTGCCGGCGATCCGGCAACTTATCAGTGACGGGATTAACATCAATGTGACTTTGCTGTTCGGATTGCCCCGTTACCGGGCGGTTACCGAAGCCTACCTTGAAGGACTGGAAGAACGGCTTGCACAGGGGAAACCGGTTAGTCGGATCGCATCGGTAGCCAGTTTCTTCCTGAGCCGCATCGATACGGTTGTCGATCCGGTGCTGGAAAAAATAATCGGGTCCGGCGGCGAAAAGAAAGAAATTGCCCGGCAGGCGATTGGCGAAACGGCCATTTCCAGTGCGAAACTTGCCTATCAGATTTATCTGGATATTTTTTGCAGTAATCGGTTTACGGAGTTGGAAGCAAAGGGAGCTCGTGTTCAGCGGCTTCTGTGGGCCAGCACCAGCAGCAAAAACCCTGCTCAAAGCGATGTAAAATATGTTGAGCAGCTTATTGGCAATAATACGGTAACTACCTTGCCGCCGCAGACCCTCGATGCCTACCGTGATCATGGTCATCCGGAATTAACCATTCATAGCGGGGTCGAAAAAGCACGCCGGGTTTTGGAAATTCTCCCGGAACTGGGGGTTGACCTGGATCAGGTAGCCCGGCAACTTGAAGATGAAGGTGTCGGCAAATTCAACGAACCATTCGAAAAGCTGATGGAATCGCTGGCGTCCAAGTCACACAGAAAAGAGAACGGCTAATCCGATCCCCCTCCGCAATCATCCCCCCATATTGTCGCTTTTCCCACCTCCGGATTCAGGTTTCTTTCCGGAATTTTGAATAAAAAGACAATATGAAGGTTAGTATTTACTTAGCGTTGTCGGCAAACGGATTCATTTCGAGTGAAAAAGGAGTTCCCGACTGGTTATCCCGGGAATATGCCCAGGGATTTATGGAAATCTGTCGGGAGACACAAGCCGTGATCATGGGAAGAAAGACCTACCAGATTATCGCGCCGGATTATCTGCCGCTTCAGGAAACAGGGACCACCGTTGTTCTCACGGGCAATACCGGAGCAAAGCCGGCCAACCGCACGGTGATCTTTACCCGGCAGACACCCGGGCAGATCGTCTCCATGCTCGAGGCAAAAGGTCATACCCAAGCTGTTATTATTGGAGGCATGAAAACCGTGAGTGAATTCATGAATGCCCGACTGGTGGATGATGTTTATTTCGTTGTTGAGCCGGTACTTTTTGGAACCGGACTGCCCCTGCTTAAGGACACGACCGATTTTAAGCTTAGCCTGCGGTCGGTGAAAAAGCTGAACGACGATACGCTCCGGTTACATTATAAAATAAAAAGGTAATCCCGTCGCCTCTGGCACCGGCTCATTAAAATGAATTTTCCTGAGTATCCGGGACGAGACCGGGCTGCTGCGCCGGGATATTCCGGATACTCAGGTTCTCGCAAACGGATCGCCTAAAAGTTCAAATAATCCAGCGGTTTTCTGGTGATCCAGTTGCCGCGGGTAAAGTCGGGGAAGTACTGCGGCGCGCTGCCCTGGGCGATTGAGGCTTCCGACAGCGGGGTAACGGCGCTCCATGCTGCGGCGTCGTACACATCCATCACCGGCTGGCGTTGTTCCTTCACGGCATTGATAAACTCGCGGGTCACGAAATAGTCGATCCCGCCATGACCGGCGCCATCGGCAATCTCTCCGTATTTCTTCCACAGGGGATGATCATATTTGTCCTGCCAGGCCTGGAATTCATCCCAGCCATGTCCTTTCGATTGGCCCTCCACATAAATCCGGCGGCGGCTTAAATCGAAATCGGTTACGCCATCGGTCCCGGAAACATGAAAGTCGAGCGAATACGGGCGCGGCAGGTTACAGTCGTGCGTCACCAAAATCGTTTCACCGTTGGTGGTTTTAATGATCGACGTAATAATATCGCCCTGTGCCCACGGAAGTTTGGCATACGGATGATCCTTGCCTCCCTGTTCCGTCACATAATCTTTCAGGCCCACGGCTTTGGTTGCGGTCGACGTGAGATACAGGAAGCGGTTGCCCCGGTTAATGTCGAGCATTGCCGCCACAGGTCCCAGTCCATGCGTCGGGTAAACATCGGCATTGACCTTTAACGAGTGCTGCGTCCGCCAGCGGGCCTCGCCTTCGGCACCCTCGCCGAATTTCAGTCCCTCGCTGAATTTCACATCGAGCAGGCTGTGGCGGTATCCGCAACGGGCGTGAACCACTTCTCCGAATACGCCTTGTTTCACCATGTTGGTCACGGCCATCACGTCGCGGCGATAGTTCACATTTTCGAGGATCATACAGGGCATTCCGGTTTCTTCGGAGGTATTGACCAGGTCCCAGCATTCCTCCATCGTATTTGCCGCCGATACCTCAACAGCCACATATTTTCCGGCTTTCATCGTGGCGACGGCCATGCGGGTATGCCAGAGCCAGGGTGTTGAAATAATCACCCCGTCAATATCGTCACGTTTGAGCATTTCAAGAAAAGCATATTCCCCGTTACTGTAAACGGCTGCTTCGGGTTTACCAAGATCGCTCAGCATTTTCTTCGTCAAGCTTACCGCTTCGGGATCGATATCGCAGAAAGCGGTTACTTTCACTCCTTCGGTAACGGCAGCACGCTGCACATGTCCACGGCCACGTCCGCCCACACCAATGAAGGCGATATTTACCTGACCGGTTTTTTTTGCGGCGGATACGCCGGCTTTCGAAATGTGAGGTGCGGCAATAATCCCGGCGCCAACAGCGCTCACGGTTTTCAGGAATGATCTTCTGTTCGTAGGTTCCATATCGTGTATTTAAGTTTAATTTCCTGTTACAAGTTTAATCGGGCACAGGGTAATAAAAAGGGGAACAAAAGGGGGAACGCACCGCCAAAACTGCTTTTCCCGGTTACTTTTTAATCAGTTCCCTGAAGGCAACCGGATAGGGTTCGTTATACAAAAGCACATACTTTCTGCAAAAATCATCATAGCACTGCCGGGCCTGGCCGTGGTTTCCCTGTACGGTAAAGCCGGCGAGCAACTGCTTCAGGGCTTCTTCATTCACCGGATCAAATTTCAGAACGGTCCGCGCTAATTCAATTTTCAGATCCTGAGCGCCCGCTGACTTCAGCAGGATGAAAAGCAGGCCGATCACTTCGTCAGCAACCGTGCTTTTGTGCGCATCCAGCCATTCTGCTTCGATGTTTTGCAGGATATTCCCCGCTTTGACCATTTCCAGGAAATCAATGATCCGGTCATGCTCAACCCTCCCCGAGGCCGCCTGCTGTCTGATTGTTTTTTTTAGTTCGGAATACTGAAATACATCGACTGAGGTTCCTTCTCCGGCAACAAAAAACCACTTCTTGTCCTGATAACTGATCGAGATCCCTTCCATACTCTCCAATAATCTGCGCAGCTTCTTTAGATTAGTCCCCCGGCTTTCCCTGGCTTTGTCGGGCTCTACCCCGGGCCAAAAGGTGTCGGTCAGTTTTTTGACACCGGTACCATCGTCCGTTTCGGCCTGGTTCAGGATAAAAAACGCAAGCAACTGCTTGAGCAGGGGCGAAAACCTGCCGGTCTGGTCGCCCCCATTGCGGGTGTTTATCTGAAATGTTCCAAAAAGTTTGACCGAATTTCCGGGCGCTGCGGTCTTTGCTTTTGCGGGAACCAAAGTCTTCCTCCGGATGCCCCTGGTAATGACCAGAACAAGCAGCACGGCCGCGCAAATCAAAAGCGCCGGGTACAAAAGTGAAAGACCGTTGCCGGCTTTATCCTGCTCCAGGAAAACCGCTTCTATTTCTTTTTCAGACAATCCGCGGTCCCAGATCCTCAAATCGTCGATCGAACCCAAAAACTGTTCGCCCCAGAGGTTGGAGCCGATTAAAAATGACTGCCCGGACGGTTTGATCGCAGAAGCTTCGAGGGTTGACGACCACTCGCCGTCGACATAGATATCCACGGTCGATCCGGGGTTAAACACCACGGCGATATGGTGCCATTCGCCCGGCTCCAGTGTTTTGTTGCCCTTGTGGTCTTTGATGTTGGCTGTCGTAAAATCGGGTGCGCCCTCCGCGTCGAGCTTTAGCGAAAAGGAGCTACCCAGTCCGACAATTCCCATGAAACCGTTTAAGGTGTCGGGTTTCACCCACACCGCCATGCTGATCGGGGTATCGAAGTTCAGGTTGTTTTCCTTCGCGTAGTCGATGTAGGCATTGTTCCCGGTGAACCTGGCCACCCGGCCCCTCTCTTTATCCGGGACGATCTCAACCTGGTTTATGATGATCTTTTCCCAGGCGGGCTCCGACAGGTTCCGTATTTTTCCGTCGAACGGGAAATGCATGACCAGGCCTTCATTGATCTGGCTTTCAAAGGCCGTAAACGTGCGGAGGGCATCGGACATACCCGTATGCTGGATCACTTCGCCGGGCGTAATGCGATAGCCATTTTTATAGGGAGAAAGGATCTCGCTGTAACCGGTCACCGGGTAGGAAAACCGCCCTGCCGTTATCAGTTCGGGATGCTGCTTCCAGCGGACATCGTTCAGGAGCCTGCCGTTGTATTTCACTTCGCCGGTCAGCCTCCGTGTGTTGTTTAGAAATTCAATGACCGCCTCAGCTTCAGCCAGCTCATCCGGATCAAGCAGCACGAAGTTGGGCACTTTGCCGGTCAGCCGCCAGCACTGCAGGCACTGGCTCTGCAGCGAATCGCCACTGTCGGGGCTGAACACGACCATTTTGCCGAGCGGATCGGACGAAAAGCGGGTCATGTAAGCTCGCGAAGACGTTACGCGGGAGCTTGAAGTAAAAGTAAGGTCATCTCCGAAAAGTGCCATGATCTTTTTCTGCTGAAGGATGCTTTCCGCAGGCCACTCATTATCCTGATTCAGAAACAGGTCCGTTTTGAATTGTTCCTGCAGGAAGGACTTTATACTGTCGTTGTGAGCGGCAGGGTCAAAAATGAGGATCAGGCTTTGTTGCTGTTGCTTAAAAAATGAATGGATTAACCGGAGTTGTTCCGCGGCAGGCATTCGGGTAAAGCGTACAGCCTTTGCTCCCTGTTGCAACGCCTGGCCCGTGTGTTCGCCGGCATTCACGCAGGCGAATGTCCAGGCGTCCAGGCGTCTGCTGTTTTGCGCCTGAAGCGCGGAGCAGATCACCAGAACAAAAAGCAGGCAGAGGGTTTTCTTCACGTCGCAGATTGCTATTCTTTTATTATTCCTATTCTTGCTGGATTCTGTCTGCAGTCAAATACCGAAATAATCCGAATTAGATTATCATTAAACCGGTAAATTATCTTATAGTTCCTTATAACCAAATAGCGGTATTCAAATCGCCCTCCTAAAAGAAGAGGTTCTTTCGCACCTAAAAGAGGATTGGACTCAAGGAGTAGTGTCTCTGTAACCAATAGCTTAATCAAATTCCTTGCAATACGGGGACTCGCCTCTACCTTGTAATAATCATAAATCTCCTCAAGTTGAGACAACGCACTGTCAGACCAAAGGACCTTTACTTCCATTTTTCAATTTCTTTGAGGAGAGTCCGCGCCTCAGTGATTTTCCCGTTTTCATGATCTTTTTCCGACCGGTCAATCATCTTATTGAATTCCTCATTTGTCATCGGCTTCAGATCATCGGCTACTTTCTTTTTTCTTTCCTCCCGAAGCATTTTCTCCAGTTTACCAATCACCTTTTCATCTGAAAGCCGAAGAAATTCTCTAACAAAACGGAGTTTTCTCGTATCGATTTCCATAGTATTTTTTTTCAAAATTACTGAATTCAGTCCATTATTAAAAGATTACCTGGATTATCCTTATCACCCTGCCGGCTTTCGGAAATATTCACCAGGGCGGAAGGCCGCCGCATGATACGGGTGTTACCTGTCTGTTATTCAATCGCAGTCTTTGCCGCTCATCAATGGCTTTTCTCCATTCTTATTCTATCTTTGCCGTTAACCAACGCAAAAATATGGCCGGCAATGATCCCCTTCGAAAACTGGAGGATGACAATTCTCTTTTAACTCGCGTCATAAAAGGAGAGGAGACTGCTTTTGCCCAAATTTACAGGAAATATGCGAATCATCTGTTGTCGTACGGAACAGGCCTGGGGTTTGACCGTGAAACACTGAAAGACGCGATCCACGATGTATTTTGCAAGCTCTACGCCGATAAAAGCTTTCTCAGAAATGTCAGAAGCATCCGGTCTTACCTGTTCCGGTCGCTGAGAAACCGGCTCATCAATATTTACCAGTCAAGAGTCGAGACCACCGGCATCGACGCAAACGAGTCGCGTTTCAGTATTCAGGTGACTGTTCTCGATGAACTGATTAACCATGAAGACAAGGCCAGGATCAGGGAGGGGATTGAAAAGTACCTCAATTGCCTGACCAGCCGGCAACGGGAAGCCATCTACCTGCGGTTTATCCAGGACCTGGATTACGAAGAAATCGCTTCTTTGCTGGGCATGACTCCCCATGCCGCCAGGAAGCTCACTTCCCGCGCCATTATCCGGATTAGAGAACATAACAAATTGTTACTTTTCCTTCTTTTTCACTAACATTCTATCCTTGAAAAAAGATTTTTTATTCTGATCTCATTTTTTTATTTAAAAAATGGGGACAAAAAAATACCTGATCTGTCATAGGGGTATGATGGATAAAGAATATTCGAAGTTGAATGTGCGTGACCTGGCCGCCGACCCCGGGTTTCTGCAGTGGCGAATGGCCGGCGACGAAGAATCAGACCAGTTCTGGAAAGACTTTCTGGAAGCGCATCCGGAAAAAAAGCAGGATGTTGAGTCGGCGATCCGGATTATTGATTCCATAAAAATGAATGATCAACGTTTTTCGCCCGACGAACTACGGACGGAATGGGCACGGATTGCACACTCGCTCCGGAAAACCGGTTTTCGCAAACGGAAACTGGTCCTGGCCTGGTCGGTCGCCTCATCGGTCGCTATCCTGCTGCTGATTGCCGGACTTTTCGTCCTTGACCGGAGGGAGCCCGATCTGGTCGTGACCAACAATCTGCCGGAAAGCAAGGAAATCCGGCTGGCCCTTCCCGATCAGCGGCTGGTCACCTTTGGGGAAAACGCCGACATCACCGTTGACCCGGCAGGAAATATTACGACCAGCGGGGAAAACGAGCGGGCGCTGGTTTCGGGGGAAGTCGTGACAAGCCCCTCACAGTGGAACAAACTGACCGTTCCCTGGGGAAAGATCGCGTCCTTAACCCTGAGTGACGGAAGTAAAGTATGGATTAACGCCGGAACCGTTCTGGAATTCCCTTCGGTATTTGACGACAGCCGGCGGGAAATCCGGGTGGACGGCGAGATTTACATCGAGGTGACTCCCGACGGGAGCAAACCGTTTGCCGTCTCCGCGCCAAACTTCGCGGTCCATGTAACGGGAACCCGGTTTAACGTATCTGCTTACCGGAACGATGCCGTTCAGCGGGTAGTCCTGGTGCAGGGATCGGTGGGTGTGCAGATGCCGTCGGGCGAACAGTTGAAACTGACTCCAAACGAAATGTTTTCGCTGGCGGGGACGGAGTATCAGACCGGAAAGGTTCAGGCATACGATTATATTTCGTGGAAAGACGGCGTATTCAGCTTTACAGGTGAACCGCTCGAAAATATCCTGATCCGCCTTTCGCGCCACTACGATGTTCAGATCGCCTGCACCAGTGAGGCGAAAAACATCCAGGTAACCGGCAAGCTGGCGCTGTTTGACGACCTGAACACGGTGCTGGGTAACATAGCCGTCATCATTCCCATCAGCTATACAGAAGAAGACAACAAAATAATCATCAGCAAAAAATAATGAGGCCTATGACATAATTGAATTTCTTTAAGATAAAAAGCCGGACAATACCTCACATATCGCCCGGCTTGATTATCAGTCCACCGTTTTCAGGAGTAGAACCAATAATATCATTACAAATGTATGAAGAAAAATGAATATGTAAAATGCATATTTGCGGATAACCTTTATCATATCTTAAGAGTGATGCGAATTGTGCTTGTCTTTATTTTTATGGGAGTTTCAGGTGCATTTTCCAATACCTGGTCTCAAAAAACAGTTTTCTCCTTTCATTTCAAAGAGCGAACAATCCGGGAAATTTTTGTCGCCGTCGAAGAAAAGAGCGAGTTTGTCTTTCTTTTCGCAAACGATCTGGCACGGGACCTGGAACAGCGGGTAAACGTGCAGGCCGAATCCTCTCCCCTGCCGGCCATCCTGGACCAGGCGCTTAAGCAAACGAACCTGGCGTACCAGATCAAAGACCGGCAGGTGCTCATCACCCGGAAGGAAACGCCCGGCATCCCGGCTTATCCCGGAGGTACCCTGCAGCCGCAAAAAATCAGGATCAGCGGGAAAGTCATGAATTCGCAAAAGGAGCCTCTCCCCGGCGCCACCGTCGTCTCCAAAGCGAACCGGTTGTTGGGAACCGTAACCGACGAAAAAGGCAATTTTTCGCTCCAGGTCAGCCATTCGGACGAAGTCCTTGTCATCTCCTTCATCGGCATGAAGACACAGGAGATCAAAGCAGGCCCGGGCACAGAATTGCTGGAGATTGTGCTGGGAGATCAGGTCACCGACCTTTCGGAAGTGGTTGCAACCGGGTACTTCAACCGGAAGAAGGAAGACTTCACCGGTTCGGCTGTCAGCATATCGGGCGAAGAACTGAAAAAGGTCAGTCCTGCCAACATCTTTCAAAGCATCGAGGCATTCGATCCTTCGTTTAAGGTACAGGAAAATAACCTGCTGGGATCGAACCCAAACCGGTTTCCCAACATCAACGTGCGGGGCGCGTCGTCGATCCCTTCGGGAAGCAGCGAAGTCCTGAGGCGCGACAATATTTCGGGGAATGTAAACATGCCCACCTTCATTCTCGACGGCTACGAGGTAAGCGTGGAGAAGATCTATGACCTGGACCTGAACCGGATTGCTTCGATCACGCTGCTCAAAGACGCCGCAGCAACCGCCATTTATGGTTCGCGTGCCTCCAACGGCGTGCTGGTCATCACCACCGTGACCCCCGAAGAGGGAAAACTGCGCGTTTCGTATAACTTCGACATGATGCTGAACGTTCCCGACCTGTCATCGTACAAGGTGCTGAATGCCGCCGACAAGCTCGAGTATGAGCGCCTTGCAGGTCTGTACGAATACAACAATGCCACCTCTCAGGACGAACTTGACGAACTGTATTATCAGAAGAAGTTCAACGTGGTAAGCGGCGTCGATACCTATTGGCTGTCGCAGCCTGTGAGGAACATCGCCGGACAAAAACATTCCCTCTACATTGACGGAGGAACGGAGAGCATCCGTTACGGCATCAGCCTGCAGTATCAGAACTCGCCCGGGGTGATGGAACAATCAAAGCGCGACCGGTACGGCATCGGGGTCGACCTGTCGTATAATCCGAGCGGTAAATTCCTCTTTAAGAATATGCTCTCGGTATCGCAGGTAAAATCGGCCGAATCGCCCTTCGGGAGTTTCAGCAGTTATGTGCGGATGAACCCATACTATCCCAAGACCAACGAAAAAGGCGAGCTAATCCGGGAAATCGATTCCTGGACCGACCGCAGCGGCGAAGGATCGTCGCTGAACACCCAGGTTGTCCTGAATCCTTTGTTCGAAGGGACGCTGAACAGTTTTAACGAATCGTCGTACCTGGAAGTGATCGATGCCTTCAGTGCGGAGTGGAACATCACATCAGCCTTAAGGCTCCGCGGACTGGTCAGCATCAACAAGAAAATCAGCGAAACAGATAATTTTCTGTCACCGCTGAGCAATACGTACTATTTTTATTCGCCCGAAGATCTGTCGGACCGGGGGCAATATGATTACCTCAGCTCGGACGAGTTCACGGTCGACGGCAACGTCACCATGACCTACAGCGAAGGGTTCGGCGATCACTTTGTCAACTTCGCGCTGGGCACCAACATCCGCGAATACCAGTACGACCAGAAATCGTTTACCGCCACCGGTTTCACCAACGACCGCTTTACAGCCATCGGCTACGCCAAGAGCTACAAGGAAGATTCATCGCCGGGAAGCGGCTCCAGTACCGAAAGGCTGTTCGGATCGTTCCTGAGTTTAAACTACTCCTACCTTAACCGGTACCTGGTCGACTTGTCGGTCCGGGCCGACGGCTCTTCGAAATTTGGTTCCGAAAACAAGGTGGCTCCGTTCTGGGCTGCAGGCCTGGGCTGGAACCTCCATCAGGAAAAGTTCCTCAAGTCACAGGATCTGGTCAGCCTGCTGCGTATCCGGGCCAACACCGGATTAACCGGTTCGGTTTCATTCAGCCCTTACATGTCGAACACCCTCTACGAATACTACAAGTCGAACTGGTACTCGACCGGAGTGGGGGCCATTGTGAATCAATACGGGAACGAAAACCTGAAGTGGCAGCGTACCCGGAACTACGAGCTGGGACTGGACCTCGGCTTCCTGAAAGACCGTCTTTATTTCTCCGGGCACTATTACCACAAGCTCACCGAAGACATGCTCACCGATATCACCCTGCCCCCTTCAACCGGATTCCAGTCGTACAAGGAAAATCTGGGTGACATGAAAAACACCGGTTATGAGTTCAATACGAAGCTCACCGTGCTGAAAACCAATGACTGGACCGTGACACTGACGGGTAACTTTACGCACAACACCAACAAGCTGGTTAAGATCTCCAATTCGCTGAAGCAGCTGAACCAGGAAACTGATGATGCCCAGACCAGCGACGATTATAAGGGAGTCCCCCTGGTCCGCTACAATGAGGGACAGTCGCTCAACACCATTTACGCGGTACGGTCGCTGGGAATCGATCCCGAAAACGGCAAGGAGATCTTCATTAAAAAGGACGGATCGCAGACCTACGAATGGAATGTGGCCGACATTGTCCCGATCCGTGACGGCACTCCGGCTTTATACGGCTATTTTGGCGGGAGCATCTATTTCAAGGGGTTTTTGCTGAACTGCCTTTTTTCGACCGAGTTTGGAGGATACAATTACAATCAGACCCTGGTTGACCGGGTGGAGAATGCCGATCCGCGTTACAATGTCGACCGGCGGGCCATGGAACACCGGTGGAAACAACCCGGCGATGTGGCGCTGTACAAGAACATAACCGACCAGGGTAGCACCTATGTTACCGAACGCTTCATTCAGAAAAACAATGTTCTGGAGCTGAATTCACTGTACCTGTCGTACGACTTCAGCGGGAAGACACTCGAAAAGACGCGCATGAAAAACCTGCGGGCAGCCGTTACGATGAATAACGTATGGCGCACTTCGTCAGTTGCCGTTGAACGGGGCATCGACTATCCGTTTGCCCGGACATTCACGTTTTCTCTTCAAACCACCTTTTAATGCATCCGTTATGAAGAAACTTATTTATATGCTCCTGCTCCTGTCCGGCTTCACCTCGTGCAATGAATGGCTGGATGTAGATCCCGAAGCTTCGGTGAGCGACGACGACCTTTTCAACACGGAAGAAGGATTTTACGAGGCCCTCAACGGCGTTTACACCCGCTGTGCGCAGGCCGACCTTTACGGCGGTGAATTCCTGGTTGGCTTACCCGAAGTCATGTCGCAGAGTTACACGAACAGTGTGGAGGACTACACCGATTATATGAAGACCTCGATCTTCGACTACACCGACCCCACCTTCAAAAGCAAGCGCGACGCCATCTGGAAAGCCGCGTATCATGCCATAGTGAACTGCAACCTGATCCTCGAACACATCGACGGCAAAAAAGATATGCTCGACGGGGGCATTTATGAACTGATCAAAGGTGAAACACTGGCCTTGCGGGCCTATCTTCACTTCGATATGCTTCGGTTCTTTGCCTGGTCGTGGAAGGAAGGCGCTTCGCGCGAAGCGATTCCTTATGTCGACACCTACAGCAACAAAGTCACTCAGCTCTCGACGGTTGAGGAAGTGATCGCCCGGGTGCTGGCCGATCTGAATGCGGCGAAAACACTGCTGTCCGACGATCCGATCCTGAATGCCGGTTATGTGGTGGGTTACACCGGTTCGGAAGAAGCAACCGAGAAGGCCCATCCCAACCTGTTCCTTCAGAACAGAAGGCACCGGATGAACTACTATGCCGTGTGCGGCGAGCTGGCCCGGGTAAACCTGTATAAAGGCGATCATACCCAGGCGCTGACGAATGCGCTTGAAGTGATCGAATCCGAAAAATTCCCATGGACGGTTCCGTCCGATTTTCTGGAAGCCGACGTGACGCTGAAGGACCGGATCATGTATAACGAACTGGTATTCGGCTGGTACGCTGATGCACGGGGCACTGAGTTGTATAACCGTTTCAGCTCGGCTGTGACCGGGCTGTATATCAGCTTAGACGCCGGGCGGTCGCTGTACGAAGTGGGCGGTGTGGGCGCCGAAGACTACCGGTTTAAGGGCTGGTTTACGCAGGTGACCACCTCCGGCGCGGCAAGCCTGCAGATCATGAAGTATATGCGCGACGAAGACGTGAACCTCCACGACCTGATGGCTCCGGGCATCCGGCTCAGTGAAGTGTATTATATCGCTGCCGAAAGCAGCTACGCGACCAATCCGGCAAAGGCCTGGGAATATTTCAACACGGTACGGTTTAACCGCGGCATCGGAACCACCCTCGACCAGTCGTCGGGCGCGAACTTCACCGCCGAGATCCTGAAAGAATACCGAAAAGAGACCTATGGCGAAGGGCAGGCATTCTTCGCATACAAACGCCTGAATCAAAATATTGTGAGTCAGACCAACGTGATCTACCCGGCGGGACCTGCAATTTACGTGATCCCTTTACCTGAGGATGAACTGGAGTTTGGCAACCGATAAACGTAAAGACATTATGAAACGAGCCATGAACGCCTCAGTTTACACCCGGAAGCATATTTCCTGGCGAGTTCCATACGACCATTAAAAAACAAATTAATCACGTATGAAAAATCTGATCATTATACTCATCACTGTACTCGTGATCGCATCGTGCAGCAAGGATCCCGGTATGCTGTACGAGGCAAACGACAGCGTTTACCTGAATTTCGAAGACACGGTCGACAGCAAAATCGTTTACACCTTCGCCTACGATCCGGGGCTGGCCGAAGACACGATCTACCTTCCGGTGAAAATCTCCGGGAAAAGAGTCCCTTTCGCCAGGAATTTCAAAATCGCGGTAGTCGATTCGGCCACGACAGCCTCTTCGCCGCTTCATTTTGAGGCATTCAGGGAAAGCTATGAGATTCCCGCCGACTCAGGCACCCTCTCACTGCCGGTTGTGATTTACAACAAAGATCCGCAACTCGACGTATCGACCGTCACCCTGGCCTTCACGCTGGTGGCTTCAGATGATTTTCAGGTTGACTTTCCTCACCTGATCTCCGGGAAGATCTCCTTTTCAAACCGGCTGGAGCAACCCGGCTGGTGGATCTACTGGATGTCGTCGCTGGGCCTGTACTCGCGCGTAAAACACCAGCTCTTTCTGATCTCGTCGGGTACAATCGAAATGCCCGACATGTCAAAGCCCGATGCCTATCTGCAGGTCCCGAAAGCCCTGTTCCACATCGATCAGTATAAGGCTTTCCTAAACGACCCTTTTACCTGGGTTCTGCAACATCCGGAATATGCCCTGACCGAAAAGGCGAACGGCGACTACGATTTCTACCTGAAAGAGACCCCCGAAAAGACGACGCTGCTCAAATGGAACCAGGGGACAAACAGCTATTACTTTATTGATGAAAACGGACAAATCATCTCCTAATATGAACAACTTTCTCATCGCAACAGGGGCAGGGCTGATCCTGCTGCTGGCATCATGCAGCAAGGATCTCGGGAACTACGACTATATTGAACCCGAAGAACCCATCGTTACCGGGCTTGACAGCGTTTACCGGGTTTTTGCGGGCGACCGGCTGGTGATTAACCCGGAGGTGAATTTCAGCGACAAGGAAAATCTTTCGTATGAATGGAAGATCTCCATTCCCGGCGAAATGCGGGAAGACCGTCACGAAGGTGCAAAGCTGGATATCTTCTTCGGACTGGAGCCCCAGCGTTACAGCGCACGTTTCGCGGTTGTTGACAACAGCAACGGCATGAAGTATTTCTACCCCTTCACGATTGTTGGCCAGACAGCCTTTTCCGAAGGGATCGTGCTGCTGACCTCAAACGCCGGCAAGGCCGGGATCTCCTTCATCAAACCCGACGGGACCGTTCAACCAAACCTTTACGAACAGATGTATGGCGAACCGCTGCCCGACGGTCCGCTGCAACTCATTGCGCTGCGGCACCAGTATATGATGAACCTGCCGTACCTCGGGTATTGGATTGTATGTTCCGATACCGACAACCCGGGGGTTGAACTGGATGTGAATACCTTTCAGCGGATCCGGTACTTCCGCGAAAACTTTTTCAATCCGCCGCAGGGAGCAATCAGCGCCGGAACGTTTTTAAGTCAGCCGGTGGGTACGATGAACGGCGTCATCAACGGTAAGCTGTATACCGGCGCTTCAACGACCTATTACATCAGTCCTGTTTACGGTTTCTTCGGCGCACCGGTTCCGGGCGACTACCAGCTGGCGCCTCAGCTTATTTACAGCGGAGGCTACTACGTCGGGTACGACCGCAGCAAAGGCGGGCTGGTTTATTTTGACGGCGCTCCCAGCTACTATGGATACGACTATGCCGTAGCCGGTACAGCCTTCGATCCGAAGCAACTCCATGCGGAGGTTTACACCATGCAGATGGTCAACATGGATGTCCATTACCTGATCGGGAAAGACGCCGCCGACGGCAAGATTTACGAGTATAAGTTTGGCGTCAAAATGGATCCGCGGGGAATCACTCCCATACAGAAACGGCCTTTTGCCGGCCAGAACCTGGTAAACGCCAACACCAAATGGGTGCTGACCGGGACGGAAATTTTCTATTTCACTTCAGGCACTCAGGTATACCGGTATAACCCCCTTAATGAAGACCTAAGACCCCTGAGCACCGATTTTGGAGGGAAAAATGTAAGTATGCTTAAACTGGATGAAGACGGGCAAACGCTGATCGCCGGAACCGAAGGGCATCTGTATTTTCTCGACATCAATACCGGGCAAAACGGCGCTGTCGTTCGCCACATCACCGGCATTCAGGGAGAACCGGCTGATGTGTATGTGAGGGAAGAGTGAACGGAGACTGGAGAACGGAGACCGGAAACGGGAGAATAGAAAAAATTAGAAACTGTAAATTAAAAGAAATATGAACAAGAAGACATTTTTTATGCTGCTGGCGACGTTGCCGGCAGTCGTGACGGCACAGAATAAGAATTTCACCTTTGAAGGCAGGATCGGGAAGCTGAATCCTCCCGCAAAAGTTTATTTCGAGTATTTCCATCAGGGAACCAGTTCGCTCGATTCGGCCCTCGTAAAGGACGGCAGTTTTTCATTCAGCAAGCCGACCGAAGGTCCTGCTGCGGCCCGGATGTTCCTGGATTACACCGGCGGCGGACTACCTGCCGCAGCCCGCGCAGGGAATATGCTGCTGTTTTACGTTGAGGAAGGAACGGTCAGGCTCGAATCGAACGATTCACTGAAAAACGCCCGGTTTGTGAACTCCCCGATCAACGATGCCAATAAAGCCTATCTGAATGAGATCGGCGGTCCGATCCAGGAGCTGGGACAGAAGATGGGCGCCCGGTTTGCCGCGGCCACTCCCGAACAACAGCAGGATACCGCTTTTGTGAACAGCCTGAACCGGGAATACCGCAGGCTGATGGACGAACGGGCAAAAAAACAACTGGACTTTGCGCGCCGGAATCCTGATTCGTATTTCAGTCTGGTGGCGCTCAGTGAGTCGACAGGCCCCCAGATGGATGTCGCGCAAATTGAACCCGTATTCCTTTCGCTGAACGAAAAGCTCCGGAATTCAACCGACGGAAAAGCTTTCGCGCAACGGATCACGGCAGCCAGGACGATCCGGATTGGTTCGGCGGCTCCCGATTTCACCCAGAACGATGTGAACGACCAGCCGGTGAGCCTGTCCGACTTCAGGGGCAAGTATGTGCTGCTCGACTTCTGGGCATCGTGGTGCGGCCCCTGCCGGGCCGAGAACCCGAACGTTGTGAAGGCTTATGCCCAATATAAAGACAAGGGATTTGAGGTGCTGGGCGTTTCGCTCGATCAGAAAGGGAAAAAGGCCGACTGGGTCGCAGCGATAGAAAAAGACGGCCTGACCTGGACCAATGTTTCCGACCTGAAATCGTGGGGGAACGAAGCCGCAGTCTTATATGGCGTTCGTGCCGTTCCGACCAATTACCTGATCGATCCGAAAGGGGTGATCATTGCCACGAACCTGCGCGGCGAAGCGCTGGAGTCCAAACTGAAAGAGATTTTTAATCTGTGATCGTTCCGCCGGCCCTGCCGGCGCCATCTCTAGTCTATCGTATATAGCCGAAAAACTGAGTTTAGTTTTTCGGCTATATTTGTTTATTCGATATCGCAAGGCAATAATCGCGTTCAACGATGTGCTATGTCCGGCAAAGTGAGTCTTTCTGTGTGTGTCTTTAAACCTCAACCCAAGGATCAGCGAAGGAGCACCGATAGATCAGCGATAGATGGGGCTTTGGGAAAAAACAAAACCCATTTTAGTAAAAAGTTCTGCAATGATGTAAAAGCCATGATATTAAACTAATTGTAAATTTCAAACAGGTATATTAACTTTGATCTGAACAACCGGATCAAAACATGAAAAAAACCATCCTCATTTTCCTGAGCATTGCCTTCGTCTTTACAGCATGTGAAAAAGATGATCCCGTTCCAATGCCGGAAGGGACTTTTATGGCGACCAGCATTACAGAAAATGCCCCCACCCGCGGCTTTACAAAGGACGGTGAAGTAATCAACCCCACAGCTATTAGCAAGATTCTAAACGATTACGACAATTATATTCCGGAGTCCTGGAACCTGTCTTTTACTTCAGTAGACGTGCCGGACGGGCAGATTCGAATTCAGAATTCATTCGTCGAATATACTTTTATGAATGAACTGCTTAAGTACGATTACACCAGAAACGATGACTTGTTGTTTCTTGAAATGCAGGACTCCATCACCATAACAGCAAGCTATTCGGATTATTACATTCAGTTGTTCAATGCATTGAATATTTATCCACTTCCTGAATTCAGGGAGTATTATGTCCCCACACCAACAGGGTTCTACGCTGTTAGCAAGTACAAGGATAAACGCTATCTCAAAATCATTGATGAAAATACGCTCCGTATGCATTTCACCAGGCATTTATATGTGGTGAATTATACAAGCACTTATCAGACTTTCTGGATCTTGCCGGTCGAGTTGAATAATTATTTCAGGGAGACCGGGTATCCGGCCATCAAGGAAGATGACGCTGTACTGGTCAAGGAATTTGAGATTGAATACCGAAAAGATGAAGAATAAAGCAGAAAAGTACAGCAGTAAATTATTGGCAAACGTTCTGGACGAGATTAGTCCGGCAGAACAGGAAAAAATTGACAAAAGAATGTTACTTGCCGCCAAAATTGACGATACAAGAATAGCCAGAGGCTTAAGCAGGAAACAGCTTGCCCATGCATTGGGCAAGCAACCTTCTGAAATTACCAAATGGCTAAGCGGTACCCATAATTTTACCTCCGACACTCTCTTTGATTTGGAGAGGGTACTAAAAACTACTTTCATCCGAGTTGAAAAAGAGCAACCTGTCGATAGAATAAGCTATCGTGCCTCAATTCAGATTATAGTAAAACCTGATAGTTCAGGCAATAGTAAATCAGCCGTATTACCGTTCGCAAAATATTCCACTTCGGTAAAAACAAAGCAAGTATCCTGCTAAAAAATTACGATATGACCCAGGAAGTGAAATTTCAGATAAAAAACATAGAATTACTCGATTTCGCTCTAAAGCAACCCGATCTACCATTAAGTGAGGAGACTAAATATAAATTCAATATCAATATTGAGCAAAAATTTAATGAATCTGAAGACCTTGTCGCCGTTACAACGACAATTAATATAATTAGGGAAGCGGATCAGCAAATGCAGGGTGTTATCTCAGCAAATTGCATCTACCAGGTTGAGAATTTAAACCAATATGCCAATGAAAAAACAAAAACAATTCAGCTTCCTGCCCAATTCAATACAACATTAATTTCTATTTCGCTTTCCACCACCCGAGGCATCATGTTCTCACAATTCAGGGGGACATTTTTACACAATGCCATTCTGCCCATTATAAACCCCACAGATTTCACGAAGGAAATTTGAAAATCTACCGAATATAAAAGGTCAATGAAAAACGATACATTCCCATATTCCGGGGACTTTTTTACAAATTGAAAGTTGAATTTTCCATCACGTACCCCATTTAAGTCAACACCCAGCAAAATTTCTCCTCATCGGCTTGCCGTATTTTACATTGCGGTGCTTGTCGTCACCGGCTTATCCTGGCAAAGATTCAGTCATCCGGGAAGAGGGGCCGGAGGTGATTGAGTCGGAGAAAAAAAAATTTGCGAAACCGAATAGTTGCGCTTATATTTGCAACTAATTGGTTTCACAACTTAAAGCGAAGAGAGCATGAGAAAACTAAAATTACAAGTGCAAATGACCATTGATGGTTTCATTTCAGGACCAAACGGAGAAATGGATTGGATGACCTTTGACTGGTCTGACGACATTAAAAAATATGTTGACGATATTACTCAGCCTGTCGATTTGATTTTGCTTGGCAAAAACCTGGCAACAGGCTTTATTCCGCATTGGGCCGCTGTTGCCAAAGACAACGACAACCCTGAAAAAGAGGCAGGGATCAAGTATTCTGAGACACCCAAAATCGTATTCAGCAAAACCCTGACTCAATCGGAATGGGACAACACTGAGGTTGAAAACGGAGATTTCACCGGGAAAATCAAAGCCCTTAAACAGCAGCCAGGCAATGATATGATCGCTTATGGCGGCGGTCAGTTCGTTTCCTCTTTGATCAGGGAGAAACTCATCGATGAGCTGCACTTATTTGTAAACCCTGCGATCCTTGGCAAAGGAATGCCTATTTTTCAGGAAGTCGAAGAAACGCAAAAACTCAGGCTCATTTCATCAAAGCAGTTTGAATGTGGTATCATTGTTCTGGTTTATAAACCTGTTTAAAATGCGCAGAGATATCTTTCAAGCCATAGCAGATCCGACAAGGCGGGCAATTCTGACGTTAATTGCCTTGCAGGCAATGACTCCCAACGCCATTGCAGAACATTTTGATACCACCCGCCAGGCGGTATCCAAGCACCTGCGTATTTTAACCGAATGTGAATTGATTAAACAAGAGCAGAAGGGACGTGAAATATACTATCAACTTGAAATTGATAAGATGAAAGAAGTTGACAAATGGATAGCGCAATTCAGAAAAATATGGGAGGCCCGCTTCAACCAGTTAGACAATTTACTATTAACAATTAAAACCGGGGAGGAAAAATGAAAACAAACCTGCGATTTGACTTCATCGTTGATAAAGCGAATAACCAATTGACCCTGAAACGGGAATTCTTAGCGCACAGGCAATTGGTGTGGGACTGTTACACAAAAAGTGAGTTGCTTGACCGGTGGTTTGCACCAAAACCGCTGACTACCAAAACAAAATCGATGGACTTCCGGGAAGGAGGGCACTGGCATTATGCGATGGTCGACCCCAACGGAGCGGAATATTGGGGCTATACGGAATACGTAACCATAAAGCCGATCGATTACTATACCGCACTCGATGCATTCAGCAATGAAAAGGGTGAACTAAACAAAGAGCTCCCCCGCGCAAAATGGAAAGTTGAATTTACGGACCTGGGCGAAAGAACCCTTAATCAAACAGTTGTACAGTACAATTCACTTTCTGACCTCGAAACAGTGATTCAAATGGGAATGGAGGAAGGAATGAAATTAACGCTTGAAAAACTTGACGAGCTCCTGGCAAACCTGGTACAGCGGCAATAAATAAAACCCGGCAGAATCACGAATGTTGAATACCGAAAGAATGTGCCATGATTCTACCCGAAATAGCGTATTATAGAAAATGTTAGAAATTTTCTATAATTTTGTTACATGAAGTTGGATTCAAGGAAAATAACGATCATAAAAACGTATTTCAAAGACCGCCCGGTCTTGAGAGCGTATGTCTTTGGTTCTTATGCACGTAATGAGGCAGATAGCCAAAGTGACCTCGATATCCTTGTCGACCTGGATTATTCTCAGCGGATTGGTTTGCAGTTTATCCAGATGAAGATTGATCTGGAACAACTTTTGAACACCAAAGTGGATCTCGTTTCTTCCAATGGTCTGTCAAAATACATGAAGCCAGCGATCGATCATGAGAAAAAACTGATTTATGCGAAGTAATTTGGGCGACAAAGCCAGACTCAGACATATCTATGACGCCATTCTTGAAATAGAAACCTACCTCATCGATAAAGATTTTCCCGATTTTATGGGAAATTCAATGATGAGATTCGCTTGTATCAAACAGATGGAAATCATTGGAGAAGCAAGCAATCACGTTTCTGAAGAAATAAAATCGAAATTTTCTGAAATTGAGTGGGCTCAGATCGTCGGGATGAGAAATGTTTTCGTGCACGAATATTTCGGGGTGGATGTGTTTGTCGTGTGGGAGATTATCAGAAATGATTTGCCCGACTTAAAGAATAAAATTAAGGAGATCCTTGATTCAATTGAATAGGCTATCATAAAAAAGGCCGGCCCAAACGGACCGGCCAGGGTTCCTCCCCCCGGCAAGATGTGACCACCCTGCCATTATGCTGTCACCATTATTCAGCGCTGGTGAACTGCTCGCGCCAGTATGCGCCGACCTCGGCGAGGGCTGTGAACTGCCCGTTTTTGTAATCGGATTTCACGATCAGTTCAAAATGGCGGCACTGAACATCGACACTCAGATCAATAAACTGTTCATCGGTGCTATTCTCCAGCGTGTATTCGCCCACCGTGCTCCATTCCTCTCCGTCGGTGCTGATCCTCATCTCGACGACCTTGGCCGCACCATCAAGCGGCGTGCGCTGGATAAAGGTGAATCCCGACACGGTCTGAACCTGCCCCATATCCACCCGCATGCTGTGCGGGTACGAAGTTGTTTTATTCATGTGCCAGACGGTGTTTGTCTTACCATCGATCGCATTCTTTGGAGGACGTACATTGCCCGTATCATAATCGGTACCTGAAGCCACCCAGCCGGATTTGCCGTAAGCCGTCGCCACGCCTTTTACCGTTGCTGTTTTAAAGGTGGTATAAAAGGTGTCGATCGCCGTTTCTTCGGGCAGGTACAAGGTACGATACTGAAACGACGAACCTTTCAGATAATCGGGCAATACCGTTGAAGATTCACCGGACGGAATATACAGCGAATAAACCTCATTGGAAGCGCCTGTATAAATCAACTCGGAACCGAGTGCCGTTTCATCGGCCGTTCCCCAGGTAACGTCGACTCGGGTGTTGTCCGTTTCATTCACATAAGCCCCTTTCACCGGCGTATCGAGCAATGAGTTCAGGTAATTTTCGCCATACACGCTGCCTACGGCGTTCACCGCAACCGACGAGTTACTCTCATCATCGAAGGTGAAAATGTCGAATGAATACGACCCCTCATTCAGTCCCGTCAACTCCGCCGTAATCGTATCCGTTTGATATACCCGCTGAATGGGCATTCCGAGTGAATCGGTCCGATTATTCCACAGAATAACGACTTTCGTAGCTGTAGGATCGGAGATCAGGAAGTTCAGTTTCAGGCGGTTCTTTCCCGGCAGGATTTTTACCGAGTCGGCCGTTCCCACGTAGATGATTTCTCCGTCGCGGATAAATTCCCTGTACGTATCATCCATGCCGTCGCAGCCCCACAAGAAGGGAAGAGCCAAAACGAGGCAGTAAATTATTGGTTTCATGTCAGTCATTTTTAGTTATTGGTTTGATTCCGATTCCCCGCCTCCCCAGAATGTCAGTTCGGCGATATACATATGATCCAGGGCTCCCCACACTTTATTGATCTTGAACCTGAGGTACCTGACAGGCGGGATCCCTGCGGGGAAGTCGAAGTCTTCGCCATCGACCACCGCAAACTGTTTATCTTCCGAAGTAACAGTTCCCTCGGGCTGTCCTGACGGCTTTACCGACTCACAGGTCGTGAGCAGGGTCCAGTTCTCCCAGCCGCCATCGGTATCCGGGTTGTTGCTTCCCCAAACCTCGTATACCCTGGGGTCTCCGCCCGTATAAGGGCCGTCGGTGCCACCGTCGCGGTGATGTAATTTGAACCGGCTGAGGGTCGTTGTCACGCCCATATCGAAGGTAAACCACTGGGGCAACCCGCTGCCGGGTTTTGAATGAAAGATGCTGGTGCCGGCATTACCCGTTTTTTCATCCCAGAGGTATTCCACTTTACTGCTCACGTGACCATCGTAGGTATCGGAAGGAAGCTGGATCGTTTTGAACTTTGTTTTGTCGAGCTGATATTCATAAACCGGCGTCAGATCGGCAAACAAGGTATCGGAGCAATTACTCCACCGGTCACGCACAAAGACACCGAAAGTCCGGCTTACCGGTTCGAAGCCCCTGACAGCGAAAGTGCCTTCTTTCCGCTTCGTGTAATAAGCGTCGGCCTGCACCAGGTCGCCGATGGTATCGGTGGCCAGCACGGTAAGCACCACATTGGCTTCCGCTTCATTTTCGAAAGAAACCCGCACGCCGCCGAAAGTCTCTTCCATGGTGAGCGATTCAAACACCTTCATAACCGGCGGCGTCAGCGGCTTTACGGTAACCGTTACCGGCTGTGAAACTTTTTCGCCGCGACTCACCGCATACAGGCTAACCCCGTAGCTGATCGTATCGGAAAAGCCATCCAGCAGCAAATAATTCTGATAATAGGAGGATTTGACCTCCCGCTGCACATGCTGCGAAATTGTATAAACCGCTTTCACATAAAGCAGATTCTTATCGTTGGGTAAGGTATACGTTAACCTTGCCCCGCCTGCCAGGTTTTCAACCTGCACATTGCTGACCGGCGAAGGCGCCTCATCCGTGTTCACCGGCGTCATTTCCTCTTCGCTGCAGGCACACATCAACACGCCTGCCAGCAAAGCCATAAACACATCTATCTTCATTTGCATATTTTTAAACATAACTATTTTCATCATTTGTCTTACGACTAAATACTTACGACTTACGACTATCCTTACCATCCCGGACTCTGGTTCAGATTCTTATTGCTCAGCAGTTCGTTCTCATTGACCGGCCACAGGTAATCGCGCGTGGTAAACTGCTGGTTAAAGATGACCTTAACCCGGTAATAGGAAGCCGCATCTTCCTGTTCCACATCCCATCCTGAAATGGGCTTGTTCAGTTCGGAGGTACATTCCTTCCAGCGGCGGAGGTCCCAGTACCGTTGCGCCTCAAATGCCAGCTCGATCAGCCGCTCGCGGTGAATGATCTCCCGGAGTCCCGACTGTGTTTTATACTTTTCCGGATTCGTTGAATAATTATCCCACGAAACGGCCACCGTTGGAAGGCCGGCGCGCTCACGGACCAGGTCAATCCACCGGTAAACCTCGTCAGACGGTCCGCCGGCTTCGTTCAGGGCTTCGGCGTACAACAGGTACAGGTTCGCCAGGCGGATTACCGGCCAGGGATACTGCTCTATTGTATATTCGCTTACCCCGATCACATTGTTAAAGTTGACCAGCTTCTTGGGCCAGTAGCCGGTTACGGAATACGAAGCCAGGTTCTGGGCCGAAGCCGGCTGTCCCTTTTTACAGGAAACGTAAAGCAGGTCTTCGGGCTTGCTGTCGTCGAAACGGCCCTGCCCGTACCAGATCGCCCCGTCAAAGCCCAGCGAAGCGTAGAAACGCGGTTCCCGGTTAAAGTGCATGCTTACGGTGGTATAACCCTCGCGGATATAACGCCTTGAATCCGCATCGCCCATTTTCAGTGAATACCTGCCTGCGTAGTCCCATGTTTTGTCTTCCGTGACGGGAAGGCCGTTTTCCGTATAAAACATTTCGGCCAGTTTGACCGGAGGAGCGTACAAGCCGGAGGTCGAACTGTTTGACGTATAAGCCGGATCGAGTCCGCGGGGCGTGGAGCCCGCCTGCAGGGAACCGGCCCGGCTGGTCGTGTTCGCCCAGATGATCTCCGAATTCCACTTTTCACAAACGCTGTTGCGGATATTCATTTGGGTGCGGATGGTGTCGGAGATGTCGTACTGGAAAAATTCCGGAGCAAAGTAGTAAAGTTTGTAGCCCTGGGCGTGGCAGAACTCAATAGCTTCGCGGCAGGCGTCGGCGGCTGCCTGCCATTTGGCGGCATCATATTGCGCATTGAACAGTTCTTCACCTTTACTGTTCTGAAAGCCCGTATAATCGGCATTCCCGTTATAAAACGGACTTGCGGCATAGCTCAGGACGATCGCCTTTGTGGAGAGACCGATCGCTTTGGTAATTCTGCCCAGCTCGGTAATCTCGTTCTCAATCTTATCGGGCAGATCTTCGATCGCCTCATCCAGCAGTTGCCCGATATAGCTGAAGCACTCGCCGACCGTTGAGCGGGTCGGGTACACGTCTTCGGTACCGGCATCGACCGGTACGTTTTCGCGGATCAGCGGGATGGGGCCGTACATCCGGAGCAGGTAGAAGTGATAATAAGCTTTGAGGAACTTCACTTCCGCAATCCAGCGTTCTTTTTCATAATCGTCCATATCGGGGACCGTACCGATATCTTCCAGAAAAATGTTGCATTGGCGGATACCTTCATAAAGGTCCTTCCCGCCCTGGGTTCCCTGCCAGTAGTTCATATAGGGGTCGACCACCCGCTGGTAGCCACGGGCTATTTGCCAGGCCTGGGCGCTATTTGAAGCCGGGAGCCACATTTCATCTCCGGCAGCATTTGCCACATTGGAGGTAAACGCCCCGTGGGCCGGCAGGTACGAATAACAGGTAAAGAGAAATTTCTCGGCCGTGGTCCGCATGCTGAAAGCATGGTCGAGGGTTGCAATGTTGTCGGGGACAATATCCAGGTAGTTGTTGCAGCCCGAAAGCATCAGGCCGGCAACGATTAACAATTTTAATATCTTCATAGCAGGTTTCATTAGAATGATACGTTAACGCCCATGTTGTAAACCTTCTGTACCGGGTAGCCAAGGCCGTTCCCCGCCATTTCGGGGTCCCAGAGTTTAAATTTACTGAAGGTGAGCAGGTTGGATCCGCTGAAATAAATCCTGAAGGTCGCGTCTTGCTTTTTCAGCCACTTCGCCGGCAGGGTATAGCCCAGTTCAACCGATTTCAGCCGGATAAAGGAACCGTCGCGCATAAACCAGGTGCTTTGCTGCGAATTATTGTTGTTGCCTGCCGAGCTGGTGCTGAGGCGGGGCCACAGCGCATACAGGTTCCGGTTATCCTCCGACCAGTGATCGTCGGCATAAGCCTGCAACAACTGGTTCTGATAGATGATGCCAGAACTCGCTTCCGCATCACTGTAGGTGTACGAAGCAAAAGGAGCTGTAGCGCCCACGCTGATCCAGAACGACTCGCGCGCCAGTCCCTGGAAGAAAGTCGAAATGTCAAGCTGCTTGTAGCCCAGCGAGAAACCGAAGCCATACACGATTTCAGGTGATGTGGGGTGGCCGACCGGCACCTGGTCGAGCGTGGTGATTTGCCCGTCGCGGTTCACATCGTGGTATTTGATGTCGCCCCCGCCATATTCGCCGAAGTTCTGTTTGGGCGAATTGGCTGCCTCCTCGTCATCGACAAACAGGCGTTCGGCAATATAACCCCACTGTTGCCCGATGGGATACCCTACCCTGCTCTTCCAGGGCGCATGATCGTAAGTCGGCTCCTCATAAACCAGGTATTCGCTCGAAGCGTAGGTAAAATTGAGACGGCCCTGGACCCACAGGTCCTTGCTGATGATCTTGTTATAGTCGACCGACAGATCGATCCCTTTGCTTTCCGCTTCGCCGATGTTGGCCTGCGGCTGGGCCGAAAGCCCCATGGTGGCCGGAGTGGCCGAGCGGGTCATCAGGATGTTGGTGCGGTGCTCCTTATAAATATCGGCCTGGATCTCCATGCTGTTAAACAAGGTCATTTCAAGGCCCAGGTTCGTCTTTTTAGCCGTTTCCCAGGTAATCTCCGGATTGGAATAACGGGAAAGCGAAATCCCGTTCCGGGAATAACCGAAATCCCGTCCAAAGGTGGCGCCTTTGCCCGAATCGTCCATATTTACATTAGAGAGGTAAAGAAAGCGGGAGCTTCCAATGGCGTCGTTCCCGACCAGGCCGTAGGTTCCTTTCAGCTTTAAGCGGGTAATGAACCGCTTCAGGTTATCGCTCCAAAAGTTTTCATTCGAAACATTCCAGCCCAGCCCGAACGAGGGGAAAAAGCCATAGCGGTTGGTCTTATAAAAGCGCTCGGAGCCGTTATAGCCGAAGTTAAATTCGGCATAATACCGGTCTTTGTAGGCATAAGTAGCCCGGCCCGACAAACCGACGTTGCGGTACGGCAGCGATTCCTGCAAATCGTCGGCATTGCCGGTGAGTTCATTCCGCATCATAAATACCAGCAAACCGCTCACGGTATGCTTTTCCTTAAACGTCCGGTCATAATTGACTGAAGATTCCAGGTAAAAATCGGAACTCACCGTTTTTGATCCGGGACTGTAATTCAGGTACTCCGTGCCACCCTCTTCGTTCAGGGCGTCGAGCTTGTAGGTATTGGTGACCTTGTCCCACGAACCGGCGTGATACCAGAACGGGCTGTAGGAACGGGTCACATCGAAATACGAATACCGGGTTGTATTGACCATTCCCCTCACAGAAAGGCCCTTGGCAATGAAGTTCAAATCCTGTTTCAATTCAAACTGGGCCGACATACTTGAACGGGAATAATCCTTATAACCTTTCACCATGTCGGCATAAGGATTCAGGTAGTTGCCGTTTTCGTAGTTCCCGAACAAAATGTGGTTGACAAACTGGTGGTCATCATCTTTTGGGTAGTAGGGAGGAAACAGGACAGGATTTGTACGCATCACTTTCTGATAGAGGGAAGTTCCGCCGTCGATCGGACCGGTGTAATCGTCGAACGTACCGCTGAGACGGACATTCATTTCGGTACTTTCAGTCACATTAATATTGACATTAGTCCTTAAGGTATAGATTTTCAGATCGATGTTATTGTTGAAGTTATTCTGTTTATCCACTTTCAAAATGCCGTTCTCCTGGTCGAAGGAGCCGGCCACATAATAGCGCGCCACTTTACCGCCGCCGCTCACGTTGAGGTTAATCCGCTGGTTCATGGCATAGTTGTTCATCAACGCATTCCGCCAGTTGGTAACCGGGAACATGTACGGATTGGCGCCGGCGATTGTCTGATCGATCTTCTGGTCGGAGTACGGGATAATGCCCAGCGGATCGCGGGTCAGCACCGCCTCGTTCGCCAGGCGCATGTAGGTAATCGGATCGGCCAGTTCAACGTTGCGGGTGGGCATGGAAACGGAGTTTTCGGCCCGGAAGCTCACTTTGGCTTTCCCCTCCACCCCCTGTTTGGTTGTGATGAGGATCACCCCGTTGGCGCCCCTTGCGCCATAGAGCGCCGTTGAAGTGGCATCTTTCATAATGGAGAAGCTGGCGATGTCGTCCACTTCGAGGCGGGCGAGGTCGGTTGTCGATACCTCCACATTGTCGATCAGGATCAGCGGATCGACCTTATAGCCGAAGGTCGTGACCCCGCGGATAAAGAAATCGGCATTGTCCTGGCCCGGTTCGCCGCTCCGCTGGTAGGAGATGATCCCTCCCACCCTTCCGGCAAGCGCCGTGGTGAGGTTGCTGCTGGGCACTTTCAGTTCGGCCGGTTTGACGGTCGAGATGGAACCGATCACCGATTCCTTTTTCTGCTTACCGAAAGCCACGATGGTCACATCTTCCAGTTCCTGTGTCTTTTCGATCAGTTTTACATTCATAACCGGCCGGTTACCCACGTCGATGATCTGGCTTTCCATCCCGATAAAAGAGAATACCAGTTTTTCACCCGGTTTGCAGTCGATCGAGTAAGAGCCGTCGGTGTCGGTAATCACCCCGCGGGTGGTACCCACGATGGTGATGGTCACCCCCGGCAGGGGAGCGCCGGACTGGTCGGTAACCTTACCCTTTACTTTGAGTTGATTTTGAGCCAATGTTCCGGGAGCACCGGTAGTGAAAATCCCGGGTGAAGGCTCTGCGGCTACCCCCGAACTGCCCGTTTGGCGGGGCAATCCGGCAGCCGCATGTGCGAGAAATAAGAGCATAAAAATTCCATAAACACGGGATCGTGTTTTAAACAGGTTTTTCATAACTTTGGAAAAGTTTAAAGTTTTTTAATTAGTAAAGCATTAATCCTGCGGTTCCGGATAGTACGCCAATACTCTTAATGGAACCGCAGGAAGACTTGCACCGGAAAGGCAGCTAAAAATTCCGGCCTTTTAAGGTTTAGTTGTTTTCGGTTTAGGTCATAGGCAAACGGTATTTTAAGTTTCGATAAGCAAATATATAATCATTTGACGATACAAACCAAATATTTTCATTAGAAAAATCAACAAATGACGATAAATAAAAGAATATTGGAAGTAATGAACACTTTCAATATGAATAAAAACCAATTCGCTATTAAACTGGGAGTTCATCCGACAGTGGTTCATAACATCGTTGATGATAATGGGAGAAAAAACGAACCGAGCTTTAAGTTTCTCTCGAAGCTAATGTCGTCTTTCGAAGATATAAATGGCGATTGGTTACTTACTGGTAGAGGTGATATTTTCCGGTCCAAAGAAGCAACTTTAACGCCCGAAAAAATCTTAAATCCCTTACAAGAAATTGAAGAACTCAAGAAAGATAAAACCGTTCTCGCTGAACAGATTGTCTTAAAGGATCAACAAATACAGAGGCTTTGGAGAGAGATTGATAAATTTGAAAAAGGTACTTGATAAATAGGCATTCAGTGGCTACTCCGTTTCACGCAAAGAAACAAATCATGCATAACAACATCATTAGAAGGGCTGCAACTAGACACAAGAGTCCTTCCAGAGTATAATGCTTCAGAGTATTTCGGAATATTCAACAAGAAATGGCTCCTCTCCGGCTGTTGCAAAATGATCATTGATTCCGAATCCAGAGCAAGTTGTTGTGTGGAGAAAGTGCTTCCAACCCAAGGATCAGCGAAGGAGCACCGAACGATCACCAAAGGATGAGGTTTTTGAATTCGAAAAGTAGGAACGTTTTCTCCGCCCCCCCGTCCATCTTCTTACCAAGGCCGCTTTCAGAATAGAGGGACAAATGTTGCCTTTACCGTTGAAACGGAAAACAGACAGAGGGATCGGCAAATCCCAGTATATGAGGCCTAGTTTCAGCTAACCGAAACCACCGCAAAATACTTATATTATGCTATCAGGACAGGTAGTATAACCTGCGGGCTTGGTATATGCCTGGTACACACCTCGTTCAGACCTCATACGGACCTCATACGGACCTCACAAGAATTATGACCCTACTAAATCAGGTATAACCGAGGAGCATCCGAGAGCTATTTTCTATATTTCTATTGTACAAGTGTAATCGGTAAACCACTTGTAGTTACCGATTACACTGATCTGTTGCCGCACAACTGGAAGGCGTTAAAAAGTGGTCAGAAAAGTTCGACTGATTCCGACAATTGTCAGGAGCCTTCAGAAAAATCAGCAAGTCCATACCAATTTTAGAACAGATTCCAAAAAAGTCCAACCTGTGTCGGAATGTTTTTGGAATTTTTAAAACAGAAATGAAAACTACCGGATTGCGTCACCTGTACCAGACCGATTGCTTACTCTCTAATTCCTAAATTTGCTACCAAATGACTAGGGATGAAAAGCACATGGCAAGAATAATATGGCTATTCCGGCGCTTATGCTCCCGAATTGCTCCGCGCGGGCGGCGTGATTCTACCAAAAACCATATTTCACATCCCAAAACTCCTCTGTTAACCCCGTTTTTGGGTGCTTATCCGCTGGAATGTCATGATTTTTTCCCTTGAAAAATGTCCATTCCCCGTGGACTTTTAGGTTTCTCAACCGAATCCGGCACAGGCGTATCAACAACGAAACGGTCAAAATTGATTTCCTTCTTAGGTGGAACGATCTTCTTTTCCGCGAACGTTCTGAAGTAGTTTTCAAGGCCTGGATTGCCCAAAAGATAATCGATCACCTTGTCCTCTAAAATATGCTGATAATTATAGCGCGGCAAATAGCCCTTAACATACAGTTTCCAAGACTCGCCAAAACAGCACTGTTGTTTTGATGTTTAAACTCAACGGCACCTTTTTCCCGGTTTGGCAATAGTTGAAGCAATGCTCTCCGATAGGCTGATTTATTATATTTTTCTTCTCTTAACTCTTTTTCGATCATGCTAAAATAATCGGCGAGTATTAGAGCGATTTCAGTGGGTGCCCAAGGATCACTCGTTACCATATCGCAATCTATAGCTTGTAGAATAAATATGTTCTAACTCAACTTCATTCGCGTGACTTGTATAAAAGTCGACTATTCTTTCGTTTTGGATGAGATTCTTTGCTACTAACTCAATGACTTTAGCGTTGACAGCATTGCCTAAAGCTTGGTAGGCTAAACCTTCACTAGTGTTTAGTCTGATACCGTTTAATGATTGCAATTTTAGCCCTTCTTCGATTGATAAATATCTTTTTTTCCATCCAATGATCGGTATTTGTGTTGAAGAACTCGCAACTAGCGCGGGAGAATAATCAGGTCGTTTCACTCTTATCCCCGAACCGCGAAACTGTATGATTTTTTTAAACAAGTCTCCTTCTTCCCCTTGACAATTCCACTCAAATTTTTGCCAACTAGGAGGCATTTTTTCTAATCGCGAGATTAGCGGATCAATATGTTTTTTGTGAGTTTGATAGAACTCTCGGTTCTGTCTGATAAACCTTTTCTTCCAAGTAGGGAATTGTATTGATTTGGGTTTACTTCGTGCATAGCTAGGTAGTCTTTCCAACTGTTGGGCCTTAGTCATCCCATGAAGAGATTGTCCAAAACAACCAAGGAAAGCGTCTAGCTCTTTTTTTTTGAAGTGGATTGGTGCTTTTTCTTCAAAAGGATAAGTTGCTCCAAACTCCATTGACCAAATAGGGAATGAAGGAAGTTTAGTATGCTTTGGAAGTCTATCTAGAAACTCTTGCCATAAATCAAGACATTCCAATTCCCTTTCAGGTAGTTTTTTGGGAATTCTGATGTCATCAACAATAATGTCACTAATTCCCGAGGCTACTTGCATATCTGGCTGGGGCCATGTGAAATGGGAGAGCCCGTTTAGCGAGCCGACTATTATCATTCGCTCTCTAAGCTGAGGAACTCCAAAATCATGAGGTGACAGTTTCTTATGAGCGACACTGTACCCTAACTCACTTTCTAAAGTCTCCCTGATAACCGCCCAAGTCTTTCCTTTATTGTGGAATTCTAGGTTAGGCACGTTTTCTAGGATGAAATAGCGAGGCCTGTGGTGAGATAAGATTCTTGCAATATCATGGAAGAGTGTTCCCCTATCTTCATCACTAAGTCCGTTCTGATAACCTGCTTTAGAAAAAGGTTGACATGGAAACCCAGCGCAAAGGATATCATGAGGAGGAATATCCAATACGTTCTCTTTTTTTATATCACCCGAAGCCTCAATCCCAAAGTTTTCATGATATAATCTGCGGTATTCCAGTACAATCTCGCTAGCATATACACAGCGATGCCCTAACTGCGATAATGCTACATGAAAGCCACCAATACCCGCAAACAAGTCTATAAAGTTCATTAATGTTCTCTTGAAAGTGTAAAAATTTTGATGTTATGTCCTTCTAATTGAATTTCGGAAATTTTATTGTTGCAGATATTTCTCAAAGTTTTCCATAAAAGGGCCGAATCATAATTTTCAATTTCAGAAGGAATGTAATTAATAAGCTCCTCTGAACAAACAATTATTAACCTTTTTTGAGCACGAGAAAATGCAACATTAGCCCTATTGAGACTCAGAATAAATTCAGCATTAGCCCCAATGGCTGAAGGGTCACTTGCGGTTGCTGAAACAATAATTGTGGGTTTTTCTCCTCCTTGTAACCTTTCAACTGTGTCTATCAAAGAAATTTTGTTTTTGTATTCAGAAAGTTCATTAGTGAGCAGAGTACGTTGAGCTCGGTGCGGAGTAATAATAGCTATTGAGTCATTTTCTACATCATAATCTGTTGAGCCAATGATTTCTTTGATAATATGGGTTTCATAGGTATTACTTTTCCGAGATTCTCGCTCGTTGTGTAAAACAAGGTAGATTCCTGTTTCTGCTGCCCATAGTTTGTCCCAATCGTTTTCAATTTCATTATAATTAATATCGTGCCGCACATTTGTTCCAGATAGATCAACATTGTCCTCTCTATACAAACGCGCAATCAAGTCTCTAATATCTGCTGGGAGTCTGAAAGTGTACTCTAGCGCAGAGATACAAATTGACCTTCGAGATAAATTACTATTTAAGCAGATTTTACGGACTGCTTCATAGGAGCTTAAATATGGTTGATATTTGATAACCGGAGGTCTATCTTCTTTTTCCCAATCATGTGAAATAATTGGAGATAACTGTCGATGGTCGCCAGCTAATAAAATTTTGCCGCTTTCTTCGACAAGAGTTGACAGTGCTAAAAAGTGCGGAAAAATCATCATACTTGCCTCATCGATAATGAGGTAATCGGTTGTGAATTCTATGCTCCCATTGTTTGCTGCCATATTTAATAAAGCACTCGTAGTCCCCCCTAAGATTACAACAGAGTCTCTGCTTAATTGATTTATTCTTCTTCTATGGCTTTTGGCAGGGATCTCTTCGATATCAGCAATATCTTTTTTACTTGAAACTATTTTAGCTATATTAATGATAGGCATTTGACCACCAGATTCTACGATATGTCGAATGAAAGAATCTTTAATGGAATTAATTCTTAACAGTAGGTTGTCAACTGCCATATGAGTGTTAGCAGCGATTATTAATTTACGGCCTATTTGTTGACTATGCATTATTGCTGTTAATATGGCAACTGCGGTAGTCATTGTTTTACCTGTTCCGGGAGGGCCAAGTAATAATTGTATTTTTGATTTTAGGGCATCAATTATTGCATTAATTTGATCTTTTTGTAATCTTTTGTTTTCGTCAATTTCGAACTCGGACAACAATCTTCTAACGGTATTTTCTTCATCTTCAGAAAGAGCCTCCAATTCTGGTATTTCGGGATTTTCAGGATCGAACCAACGGTTTAGATGCTCCCCAACATTGGTTAATAATCGCGAATCTACTCGATTAGCGACAAAGTCGGAGATACTTTCGTCGATCGTTGCAAATGGATAAACATCAGTTGCACGCCGTCTCGGGTCAAAACTCTGAAGTATATAGTTGCTGCCTTCTGCCCTTGCAAATATCGGATCCAGAATCACTATGTTATTTTCCCAATCAATAGAACGAATTGTCGCAGTCATTCCCCCTCGAAGATGTTGTCTTATACTCTGACCTCTATGAAGATCCTCACTACAAGGACTTACTCGGACGAACGAATCTTCATTGTAGGAGCAGTTATCTCTTACTAAACTTTCATTCAAGCCGGAGTCCCGAAAATCTATATCGCCCACAAGATTTCCATTACTTATCCTGAGTCTGGAAATAGGAATAGTCTCTCCGTTCATTATACGATTAATAGGAGGTAGCGTATTTTTTGCTAACCAATCATTTAAGCAAACGTGAAAGTCCAGCCGAAGAAAATCAAGGGCAGCCCTCCGAGTATGATTAATGTTTAAACTGAAATGATTTAAGTTGTTGATCTCTATTAGCGGTTTTTCTATCTCCGGATTTTTGAATTGGATTCTTTCCTCTATCCAACGTAGAGCAAGGATTCTACTCTTTAGAAATTCTCTCAAGTAACCAGGTCGGATAGCTTCGTTATATCTTACAATAGACGCTCTCACTTTGTGATCATCCACTGTCCCAGGGTCTGGCAATTCTCCCCAGTACGCATGCCAGTATGGGACTGTTAGCCCATCATTAAACCGGCTTCTAATTTCAAATTTGAATTTGTTTCTAATTGGATCTTCGTCAGTAGCCCACTCTCCTTCTGGAGTTAAGAATAAGTCTGTCTTAAAATCAAAAATGTCTTGAGTGAATACACGATCTAGAGAAACAATGGTGTTTGAAATTTTTCTTCTCCAATTATATCGTTTACCAAACCAAGGCAGTGAAGTAGCAACTGCAAGCCCTCTACCAGTCCAACCTAATGCATAGCGATTATCAACTTCATCATGCAAGCAGCTAAATATTAACTGTTCAAGGCTTTGTCGACATCCTAGTAATTGGTTAAAATGAGACAGGAGCGCAGTATCGACTCTAGAACAGGCTTCAACTAAAGCTTTTATTTCATTTCTTGTCCACACGTAAAAATGAATTGGCGCTTGCGCAGTATCGGCAGTGGTTGCTATAGCATCAACAATTCGTCTAAAAAAACTAGAAATAAGCTGGCGTTCTACTGCATTATCAATTTCGTAATTGCCGTTCCAGACTGAATCTACTGTTTCAATGATTGTTTCACCTGAAATATTTTCTTCATTATCTTCTTGATCAACTTCTAGAACAATTGCCCTTTCAAAATCTGTTTTAATCTGATTTTGACTCTTTGTGACATGAGCAGATAATGATACAATTCTGTTTTCTACATAATCATAGTCAACGGCCATGTAAATTCTGATGAGTTGTTCTCCGTTAATTTCGTATCCTGGTAATTGGCTCGTGATGTTAAATGGATATGGTTGAACTGGAAATTCATCAATTTCATGCTCTCCGTCCGGTAATGTACTCCTCCTCGCTTTTGCCTTATGTGCTAAAATCCCTAAGTTGTATGAAAAGCTTGCATTGTTTCGAACATTTGATGCTGTTTCACTCTGCAAATCTAAATCCGCGAGATTGTCAATACTTAATATGCCATTAAGTCTTAGGATTCTTACAGCAGTGGGGTTAATGCCAAGTAATTCTAGGGATCTTTTTCTTCCAGATTCAGTTAGGCAATGTACATTAAATACACATCCATCGCATTTACTGTCTAGTTGATAATCTAAACTATCAACCGCTGACCCTATAATTCTCGCTAAAGGTCCGCTACTGCTTAGTAGATGTAGGATATCGGACTCTTCTCTATCCAAAATTAACGGATTAAGGTCGAGAATGTTTTGATTCCTGTTGGTACTTTCATCTATTCTAGCAACGACACAATCAATGTGTTCCGCATCCAATCTTACATTATTAATAAAAATATTATTCTGGCTAAAATATTGTATCAAAAGTAGTTTGTAGATTGAAGCTTGAATTCGATGGTATGTCCTATCTCGCCTACTTGCCTTGCATTCAACAATTTTTAGTTTAGGCGTGTTGGCGGCGAATGTAAATATCAAAAAGTCAATTCTTCCGGATAGTTCGAAATCAGATATAACTCCAGAGATACTTACTTCTTTCCCAAATATTTGTGTACCAGAATCAATATCCAAACCATTGATGTAATCAAAAAACCATTTCAAATCTAACTCTACTCCTTCTTGTAATTTTTCTTTCAGAGGGGTGTATCCGGCGCTTTGAAGAGAATCTCTCCATTCATTTTCTTTGATTTCTCCAGCCTTTTTAAGAACAGGGTCGATTGTATTAAAGAGCCTATCTGCAAAAGGTATTTTTCCCGCCTCCTCTCTATTGTTGTATGACAGTTTGAATCTTCTCTCACAGCATGAGTGCCTGATATATTCACCTATTTCAGTAACCGTAATTCTGTTGTTCATAGGTAAGTGATGTTTGGTTTAGCAAATCATTAAATTACACCTTGCATAACATATTCAAAGCGGTCTCGTAAAGATAGTTTTATTATCTAATATGAGAGAACTTGATCATCATGTAATTGGCATATTGCTTTGGGACCCTGTTCCCCCATTTGAGCGAAGCGGTAACAGCCTGTCCCGGCAACTTTCGGTAAGAAGTGAGTAGGCAGTCGTTTGCAACAGCCGGCAAACATATAGTTGCATCTTCCCAAAGCCGCCGGACGGATGGAATTTTCAATTGCGTTATCTATAAACAAGGCACCATCAGTGGTATAGTTCATGATCCGGTCCGACAATTTAAGCGTGTATGTAAACGCCTCACCAATGCGGCTCTGCGGTAAGAGATAAGTGGCATTACCATCCAACCATTGCTTAAAGCTGCTTAAAACCGGAACTGCTTCTTTTTGACGAAGTGCAAAAATCTCTTCCGGTGACAATCCTTTTTCTCTTGCTTTTTTTTCAATGGCATAGAGTTTCCCTATTTGCGTAAGGGCATAATTGCCCCGGTCCGGATCATTGTCCAGGGTCCGGTCATAGTAACGTGCGCGAGACAAGCCAATGGCTTGATATGGTCCGCATTTTCCTGTAAAAACCGGGTGTACCCCGTATAACCGTCGGTTTGCATTGCCCCGGAAAAACCTTTGAGAAAGTTTTTCGGAACCTCCGACCCTCTGCCTTTATCATAAATAAAGCATAATAACCCAAGCGGAGGTGAGTAAAAATCGCATAAAAACCCTTTGTGTGTGGAACCTTCCTTTTCCCGTGTTTGCACCGGCATGCCGGTTTCGTCGGCCTGAATGTAATTGCTTTGAACAATCCGTCTGCAAAGATGGTCGTATAAGATTTCCAGCAAACGGCAGACCCTTTCAAACCATCCGTTCATGGTAGATT
>JBCFBK010000048.1:0-46674 GCA_038562555.1 Prolixibacteraceae bacterium
GTGCGGTTCCGGAAAAGTGTTGGCCGTTACCAGGGGTGACCCTCCGAGTCCGGGTAACTTGCCGCCCGTTGTCGAGTTGAAATTTTCACTGAACCTGAAATTACAGGAAAGATACAATTCGTCGAAATCGGCCGACAGCCGGGCATCCAGGTCAAAGCCGGCGCCGCGCCTGTTGGCAGGATGCGTAATTTTTAAAACTTTAGTCGGTTTTCCGTCGATCTGGCTTTCTTCAATACTGCCTGAATTGTGATCGTAGTTGGTAATCACATCAAAATCTTCCCTGATTTCAGCATTCGTATAAGGTCCGGGTATTTCGTTTTCGAAGTCCCAGGTATGGTAAATTTTGAATTTCAGCGCCTCCGGCTGAGGTGTTACCTCTTCTTTCTTTTCGCAGGCGATTAACAGCAGCGGTATGGAAAAAAAAAGGGAAAACGAATATGTCAGTTTCATAATCATCTTGTTGATTTTAGTCTTTCTTTTCAGTAAGCAGGTAGTCGGAGGAGAATTCCCTTCCGGTTTCATCTTTAAAATGCAGGTAGACAGCCACTGCTTTCTCCGGGATTGCCGCGCTTACCATTTTGCCGTGGAGGCTACCGGTGACTTCCGTCCGGACCCAGACATCGTTGCCTTCGACGCGGACCGATTTATGCATCCAGTCGGGCTCACACGTGTATACGATCCAAACATTTACTATTTCCCGGTCGCATCTCACCTTTGCTTCGATCCGGTTCCCTTTTATCCGGCACGACGGCACCTCGGGCCAGGATTCGTTCCCTTTTAAAAAGCTATCGGCAAAGCGGTGGATATCTTCCGTTTTCCAGGGTAGTTCATAGCCGTGTCCATAATTATCTTCAATGCGGGCGTAATTTTTCCCTCCCGCCATTTTTCTCGACGACTGATGGCTGTCGAGCGGGAAAAAATGGTCGGTGTTGTTGTTGATCCACAAAATAGGGAGCTTTGCTTTGGGCAGGAAATTGTCGGGATCGAGCTGGTTACAGTATGTTTCGCTGAAGATGCGCCCCTCCCGCTTCCAGACGGAGTTTTTGTACAATTCCCCGCAGCCGTAAACAATGACGGCGGCCGAGAGTCGCTTATCGAGCCCCACCACCTGGGAACTATGAAATCCTCCCCAGGAAATGCCCATAATCCCGATTTTTTCCCGATCAACCTCCACTCTTGTTTCCAGAAAAGAGACCGCCCTGATAATGGCTGCCGCCGCATGATAAAACCAGGAATCGGTCGCCTCGTTTTCTCCGACATCAAAATTCTGGTCGTCACGGGGTAAACCGATCAATTGTCCCTGATCGTCTTTTCCGTTAAGGCTCATCGCGATGGCGGCGTAACCGTAGCCGGCCCACTGTTGAGTCCATTTCGGGTAAGCCTTTCCTCCGCCTCCGTGTACCAGTACCATGGCCGGTAGTTTTCCGGTGTAGTTAACCGGAACCGAATAGCAGGCATAGACACGTGTGGGCCGGCCCTTGTAAGGGGCATTTTCGTACAGGAAGGTATAGTCGGGGCCGATACTGTCGATCCAGCTTACTTTCGGGACCGAGAAAAGCTCCGGATGGCCGGCCCACGGATTGGAGCTTTTTACCTTCGATCCGGCGTGTGTTTGCCCGCAGAGGGTTAATGAGAAGAAGACAACTATGAATATGATGAAGTTTAGATTTTGCTTTTCCATGTGTCGGTTTTTCTATCTGTTTCGAATTTGGTTCCGCTTCCGGAACGGAATCCGGTACATGCTATATAAACGGCCATCGCAGCTCGTGTCACCATTGTATGATCATATTTTTTATAGAATCGGTAGCGTTAACGAAAGGATTTCGTCGTGTGGCAAAAACAAGGATCCGCTGCACTGCGCAGACAGATCCTTTGGTTTAGTCAGATGTATCAACTTCCATCCAATTCCGTTCAGGAACCAGGTTGGAAAAAGGCTTAAGGTTCAATTTGCGGGACAAATTCCTCGAAGATCACGGCTTTATCGCGGAAGACCAAAGTATCCTTGATTTCGTGCGTTTCCGTTCCGACCTGGATTTTATAATCCAGATAAATGGTGTGCCGGGGTTTATCTCCCCATTTTTCTGCATTCTTAACAAATTTTCCGGTTCCTGTGACCGGGAAGTTTTTGAACCGGTAAGTATTCGAAATGGCAGCGTTTCCGTTTGTGTCGAAAGTCAGTTTCATTTCGAATGAGCCGGGGCTTCCCCCGGCGGTTCGCCGGATCGAGTTGCTGTAGGTAACGGCATTCAGCCGATTGGTCAGTACGGAAACGACCGGATTGTCTTCCACATGTTTTTGCCGGTAGGCGATGTTTTCGATGACGTCTCCATCGGCATCTTTGATCACGGATGCACCTCTTAACAGGTATTTGCCGTGATACTCATTCACGTACTTGATCCCGAACAAGGTAAAGTTTTTCGGTGCTACACTCCAATCGGCAGCTACTCTCGGGTCCGGATTTTCCCTGCTTGTCTTTCCCTGCAGGACGGAGTCCGTTTCGGAACTCAGAATCCTTAGGGGAATCACGTAATTTGTTCCGATGGCGAGCGTATCTTCAAAGAATGCGGGAGTTAGTTGTACTTCGACAGTCCCGAAGATTTCTCCTTTGGGGATAATCAGTTCAGTAGTATTGCTCAATGTATAGTAGGCTTGCGGGAGAGCTTTGATTGGTTCTTTACTTACCGAATGATAGACATTATTGACCAGTGAGTTGTCAACGGCGATGCCAACTTTGATATCCTGTTTGTTTTCGTATACGCCACCCATGTGGGCGCCGATCAGGAATTTATGTTCGTTGTCGTTGGTATTATCAAAATAATAATCACCCAGTACCAGCGTCCTTACCGGATATTGGTAAGGGAAATAGGTGGTGGTATAGTCAAAGTCGGGAAAACTCCAGTCTTCATTCTGACAGGAGAATAAACCGGCAAAAAAGAGGATGATTAAGCCAAATAAAACAATTTTTTTCTTCATACCATATTTTTTAAATAATTCTACCAACCTTTATTTTGGATCAATCCGTCATATTTGAGTATCTCTTCGTTCGGGATCGGGCAATAAGCGCCGTGAGCCGGATAAACGCGTTCTTCCACGTCGATCGTCGTAAAAACTGTCCCATCTATTGATACGCCTTTTGCTTTTTCGTCCAGGGTTAGCTGCCATCGTCTTAAATCCCAGAAGCGGGCTCCTTCGAAGCAAAGTTCCAGTCTGCGTTCATTCCTGATTAGTTCGCGTACCGACTCTTTATCAGTAAGCGATGCCAGGTATTTGTCCGGCTGCGTAATGCCGGCACGTTTGCGGATTGCCTGGATAATGGTTCGGGCCGTAAACCCGTAACCATTCGGGTCTCCTTCGGGTCCCCAGGCCTCATTGGCAGCTTCTGCATAATTAAGATAAAGCTCTGTGAAGCGCACGTGAGTGAAAAAATGACGGGCAGTGGTTTTGGTTGCAGGATCCATGTTGACATTCACCCGAAGCCATTTCAGCAGATAGTATCCGGTTCTGGTTGAAAAATCGGGAACTTTATTCAGTCCGTCGGAGGTCGGACTGTTCACACCGGTGTTGATGATTGTACTGCGCAGTGAAGCGCCGTTACACAGGATGAAATAAGCCAGCCGGGGATCTCTGTTGGCATAAGGAGACGACGGATTGAACCCGCTTGTTGAAGCGGAAATGGGATAGCCGTTCTTCATCGGGAAGGCGTTTACCAGGTTCTGCGACGGATTGATCCTGCCCTCTCCGAAGAGTGACGGCGGATAGTTTTGTGATTCGAGTGTGTTGTTGGTAACAAAGTCGTTTCTCCAAAGGATGTCTTTGTTGGTAATGTCCGTATCGGCATCATAGATCCTCAGGTCGGTCGATAAGCCACTGATACCGCCCTGCTCAGCCAGAAGTGCGCCGGTGAGCGTTGCCGCTCCGGCATATTTGGCCTCGTTAAAGGTACCGTTATTGAAGGCAGGGCTGGCAACATGAAGGGCGATTTTTGCCTTCAGCGCTTTTGCAATTTTGCCATTGATCCGGTTGGCGTTCTGTGTACCGTTCACCTTGTTGTGAGCCAGCGATTCTTCGTCCGTGCCGGTCTTATTTTCCCAGTTTTCCGGTAACAGAACGATAGCCGCATCAAAATCGGCGTAGATCTGGTCGACGCATTCCTGATAAGTATTGCGCGGAAGTTTCCAGTTGTCGTTGATGCTGAGTGGAGTGGTAACGAGCGGTACGCCCAGCAGATTATTGTCCTGGCCAATACCGCCGTAGCGGACAAGCAGGCGGTAATACAGATAGGCCCGTAAGGCAAGCGCTTCACCTTTGTGCTTTTTAATGAAAAGCTCATTTCGAAGCGGACTCTGCCAGCTCCACTCGACCGATTCAACAACAGAAAGGAAATAATTCAGGTTGGCGATATCGGTATAGGTATCGGCCCAGATATCCAACGGATTGAACTTGGCCGACCACTCGCCGGTCGCCATGCGGCGATACCGGCTGGAGATGTTATTGGTCACGGCGTCGTCGGTTGCAACTTCCTCTTCCAGATTATACGACCGGGGCAAAGCCAGGTAACCGTTGAGGAGAATCCCTTCAGCAAAAGCAGGATCTTTCAGTACCCGGTCTTCCGTATACTGGTTGTCATCTCCCGGTTCAGTGAAGGTCTCGCAGGAACTGATGATTGAGCCCAGGAAAAGGAATGGCAATAATATCTTCAATGAATTGATCTTCATCTTCGTATTTTTATTAGTTAAAACATAATTCTGAGACCCACAGCATAATTACGGTATGCTGGTTCGCTGGTCCTGATCTGCCGTTTGGTGGCATCTTTTGAAAGTCTCGCCAGGTTCTCACCTTTGATGTACAAAATCAGGTCTTTGGTTGCAATTCTGTAGGCCAGTCTTTTCGGCAGATTCAGGCTTAACTGAACCCGGTCGAGCGAAAAATAATCATCGCGGTACATCCAGAATGTGGAATAACGGAAGTTATTCGGGCTGGCTTTTGATGAAAGTCGCGGATAAGTGGCTGTCGCCGCCGTTTCGGGTTTCCACCGGTTCAGCACTTCTTCTGAATACTTATCATTTCCTGCGATCCAGAAATAAGCACCGTCGTAGAAATTGTCTGAGCCGCTTCTTCCGTTTCCTATGGCAAACAAGCTCAAGCCTTTATATTTCATCGTCAGAGACAGCCCGTACGATATCCTGAGATCAGATTTATTTCCGATCTGGATTTCATCGTCGGTATTGATTTTCCCATCGTTGTTTTGGTCCCTGTACTTGATATCGCCAGGTCTGACTTCCCCGAATTCCTGGACCGCATGGCCGCTGATATCCGCGTCATCGACAAAGAAACCGAGCGCTTCCAGTCCAAAGAGGGCATCCCGTGCTTTGCCCTGGCGGTACTGGTACGCGTTACTCCAGATTTCATCGACTTTGATCTTTTCTGAATTTGAAAGCAGCACATTGGCGCCCAGATCAAAGGAGAACTGTCCGATTTGTTCTGTCCAGTTCAGTCCCAGTTCAGCGCCTTTGTAATCGATGATCCCGTAATTTTCGTACGGATAGGAATTACCGATGTACGGCGCATAGATGCCACGGCGGACAAGAAGTCCGGAGTTGCGGTTATAGAAAACACCCGCATCCAGCCAGAGCGAACGATTTAAGAAGCAGCCTTCCAGCCCGATATTTACGTTTTTCATTTTTTCAAACGTCAGGTCAGGATTACCGGAGCGGGAGATGTCGGTTTGCGGGATGGAGCGTTGTCCGTCGAACCAGGAGTAATTGGAACCTGAAATGAAAGTGCTTTCATACAACCTGTAATCATCGCCGGTAAATTCGTAATTGATGATGCCGGCCGACGCTTTCAGCTTCAGGTAATTTACCAGGCCCTTTTCTTTTGCGTTATCGGAGATCGCCCATGCCAGTCCGAGTGTAGGAGATAATTCGCCTCTTCTCCCTTTTTCCAGTTTAAATCCGTTGACATAGGCGCTGCTGAAGTCGACAAAGAGCCTTTTCCTGAAATCATAATTCAAACGCAGTCCCAGGTGGGAGTTTTTTTCATTGATGATCACTGCCGATTGCGTCAGGTTATCAAAATAGGCGAGAAAAGTTCCGCTGAAGGAATGGTCCTTCCCAAAAGAGCGCGCGTAATCGAGTGCGGCATAGGTGCCAAAACTCCTGGTAAAGCCGCCATCATCCAGATTCTGTACCCCTGTATTCAGATCGGTTCCAATCTTTTTCAGCGAAGAAATGGAGTCAACACCGTTGTGGTATGTCCAGGTTGGCTGGTAAATGGCATAGGTGTTTTCAACCGATTCGAAGTAAGTGTTGTAAATGTTTGTACTCAACAGGGTTTTAAGCTGAAGTCCTTTGGCAATTGCCCTGAGGTCGATGTCGATCCCCATATTTACCCGTGCAGTACGGCGCATGGTTTGGGTATATCCGCCAAGGAACATATTCCCGTATGCATTATCGGTATACTGCGATGTTCCCCCGAGAATATAGCCTCCCCGGATGAGTTTGGATGTAGCCAGATCTCCCCCGGCAGGCCATTCGGCATCATGCTTAATCAGCGAAGCCGGAAGCAGGGGCGAATAGTAATTCGGGTGAAGTGTTGCCGCATTCCCCCAAAAATTTCCATTCGGACGCTTGTTGCCTTCCACAACAACCAATGCATTGACATGGCTTTTAATGTAATCGTTGATTTTCAGGTTGACGTTGCAGCGAACGTTGAATCGGTCGTCCGAGGCATCACGGCCTGTTCCGAGCGCATACAGCGATCCGGAATGCATCCACCCGACCGAGGTAAAATACTGGGTGGCATCATTACCCCCTGAAAATTCAGTGGCCAGCCGGGTGAAGGGTTTATAATCGCGAAGGTATTCGCTTGAGTAATAATCGACTGAAGGATACCGGTACGGATTTGTTCCGGCCGCGTAATGAGCGATCGTCGTATCTGCCCAGGCAGCAGGCAGCCCGTCATTTGCAAGCGCTTCGTTATACAGATTCATGTAGTCGGCCGATCCCAGGTATTTTGGAAGTACGATCGGTTTTGAAATGCCTTGTTCAACAGAAACATTGATCCGGCGTTTGTAAGCCTGTCCCCGTTTTGTGGTTACAATCACCACACCGTTACGCGCCTGTGTACCCCAAAGCACAGCCGCATTAGCGTCTTTCAGTACAGTGATCTGTTCAACCTCTTCCAGGTTGATATCAGACGGATCCCGCGGGAAACCGTCTACGATAAACAAGGCTGAACCGATACCCCGGATGTTGCTCCCTCCCAGTAACCCGGGAATGCGCGAGCCGAGGGCATTATAGAAATATTGGGCGTTATCATATCCGTTGATGTCTTTGATGTTGACATAACTGACCGAATTCACCAGTTCTTTCTTTGATACCTGTCCGAATGCAATATTAACCCGGTGATCTTCATCCATCAGAAAGCGTTGTTTCATGAGGGTGATCGGGCCTGCTTCGGGTCCGACGATCAGAGTTGTATCCTTAAATCCTTTTGCTTCGATCAGCAGGGAAGAAGAAGCAGGAACTTCGATCGCGAATTTTCCTTCTTTACCGGAAAAAGCTTCGACTGTACCTTCATATCCCGTAATAAGTGCGTTGGGTATGGGCTTGTTGTTTTCATCCACAACAACCGATTCTATTTTAATCCGTTTTGGCTGTTGCATTTCCTGTCCGGATGCAGTTCCCAGGGCGAAACCGAGGAAAAGCAGGATTGTAAGAAATGACGTATTTATTTTGTTCATAGTTTGCTTTTCGTTAAAGTAAATCCCTTACCAACCCGGATTTTGCTCGAATTCCGGATACATGTTGACCTGTGCCACTTCGAAAGGAAGCCAGTAATGTTTTTCATCGTGAACCGTAGTGATATCCAGCACCTTTTTAAAGTAGGTGTGCTGCTTGTCAAATTCGAGATGGTATTTTTCCCTGTATTTTAGCAGGTGAGCGATGTGCCAGCGGCGAAGATCGTTCCAGCGATGTCCTTCGAAAGCGAGTTCAACGGCACGTTCCTGTCTGACAATTTCCCGGAAGTCAGCTTTATCCCCGAGATAGCGGGCATCGACATCGGGAACTCCCGCCCGGGTGCGGACAATGTTCAGCGCCGCGGCTGCCGTAATTCCGCCGGGAACGCTTCCCGTCGGGCCATAGGCCTCATTCACCGCCTCTGCATAGTTCAAATAGACTTCTGCCAGCCTTAAGTGAGGACATTCTTTATACCAGTAGTTACTCCATCCGTTATCGTATTTGTTACAGGTAACATGATGAAACTTTTGATAGGCGAAAGAGACGATCAGGCTTTTGACATTTGTATGCCGGCCACCGACATAAAACTGGGCATAGGTATCGGCATTGTTCGTGTTCATGATGAGCCGGTCGCCATCCTTTGTAATGTTGTAGTAAAAACGCGGATCGCGGTTAACCCAGGGATTTGCCGGATCGAATCCCGACCCTGCGGCGTCGATAGGCAGACCGTTGGCCATACCAAAGTTCTCTACGTAATTAGCTGTCACCGATGCGAAGTTGGAAGGTCCGCCAACATTGGGGTGAATGCTTTCTCCCAGGTTATACCGTTTTTGCGTGTAAATCGGATTGGAGAAAATAACTTCCTTGTTGGCAATCGGCATAAAGGTTCCTCTCAGGCTGTAGAAGATGTCGGCATATTTTTCCCAGTTCTCCAGCCCGTGATATCCCTGGTTCGCTAGTTTGATCACTTCATAAAAAGCTTCTGCAGCCTGTTTGCACAATTCGGGATTGTAGGAATCGTAGTTTCCTGTTTCAACACCGTTTGCCAGCGGGCTCGCGGCATATAGCAGGTTCATTCCAAGATAGCCGTAAGCAGCGCCTTTTGTGACCCGGCCGGCATTGCTTCCCAGAGTTGCCTGGCCCACTGCGGTTTCGTCCCACGATGCAGGGAGCAATTGCGCTGCTTTTTTCAGATCTTCAGTGATCCGGTTGGCGGTTTCCAGGTAAGACAAACGGGGTTCCCGGAGAACGTCGGTTGAGGCATAAACCGTATCGATGTAGGGAATGCCTCCCCAGGCGCGCAGAATTTCAAAATGAAAATAGGCCCTCAGAAAGCGGCATTGTCCTTCAAGGATGTCGCGCTCTTCCTGCGTCCCTACCAACCGGTCCAGGTTATCCAGTCCCAGGTTACAACTGCGGATGCCGTACCAGCCATTATGCCAGTATCCCTTCCGTTTATTGGTATTATCGATCTTATAGTCTCCGCCAACATAGCCTGTGTAAGGGCTGCTTTTGTGCAACCAGGCCGTCGTGGCTCCTTTTTCCCAGTAATAACAGATCCCGTCGCCGTTCGAATTCCGGACGTCGTCACCGAAATTCCATCCTGCAGTGGCATCTTTTGCGATGGTAATATCCACGATATTCTGGTAAATACCCTCGACAAACCCCTGATAGGAGTTAAATTTGCTGAAAACGTCGTCGTCACTGATGTTGACTTCGGGCGCTTTGTCCAGGTAGTCCACACAGGAAATACACAGGAGGATCATAAATGAACCGACTCCCGGCAGCTTGAATATATTTTTCATTTTCTTCATATTTAAACTGTTAAAAACTGACGTTAAGGCCCAGGGTTACACTTCCGTACATCGGGTAAGCCGAACCATTCTGCACGTTGTTCGTTTCGCGGTCGTCCATCATTTTGGAGAAATAGAGCAGGTTATTCCCGTTGAGGTAGACTTTGGCAGAATTAATATCCAGGCTTTTCAGCAGTTTGCCGTTGAATGTGTAAGCAATTTCGGCACTTTTCAGGCGAAAGTAGGAGCCATCGACGGTCCGCTGGCTTCCGCCGTCACCGGATGAGGTCAGCCTTTGCGCGGCCCATTCTGCATCCATGTTCCACGGCCTCCAGGTGTCCAACTGGTTTTCGAAGACGACTGATTTGAGAATGTCGCTGAAGCCATACATATGCCAGCCGTAAGTTCTGGAAACGTTGTAAACGCCATAAAACTGAACCATGGCGCTGAAACCTTTATATTCACCACCGAGCGAAAACGTATAGGTGTTTTGGGGGCGCTCCGGATAGGAGAACGGGGCTGCATCGTAGCTGTCCAGTTTTCCGTCGCCGTTAAAATCGACCATATTGGCATCGCCGGGAAGTTTTTGTTTATTGGACGTTTTACCAAGGCTGGCATACACATCATCCCAATTATTCAGGTATCCGTCGCCAAGCTGGCTTTTTGCCTGGTCAATCTGGAATCCGGCAATTTTTTGATAATCAAATAACAGAATAGGATCTTCCCGAAACAAAACCTTGTCCATGGCATGGGTATAGGTCCATCCGAACCAGTAGGAAAGTTGGCTTTTTGTCACGTTTTGAAACTTGAATTCCAGTTCGTAACCTTTCGATTTTGTTTTTCCCAGGTTGGCTGCAACGGGAGAAGCTCCGAAATAAGTGGGAATTTGCCGTTGGGTATTGCTCATGAAGATCTTATCACGATCGTCGCGGTATACGTCGACATTCAGATTAAACATGTTGTTCAGGACAGTGAGTTCTAAGCCGAAATTCTGTTTTTTGGAAACCTCCCACTGCAGTTCCGGGTTGCCGATAACGGCCTGACTATACTGAGCATAAGGACTGCCTTTACTTGAGTTGCCAAAGATGGTCCGGTCTTCTTCTACCTGCCAGTTTGTGACATAGGCCCAGCGGGAAGACTCAAAATTATCGTTTCCGACTTTCCCGATAGAGTAGCGGATTTTCAGTTTGTTAAGCCAGTCCTTGTTCAGGAATTCCTCATTTGAGGCCATCCAGCCGACAGCGACCGAAGGGAAGAAGCCGAAGCGATATTTGGGTGCAAATTTTTCCGAACCGTTATAAGCGCCATTGGTCTCAAACAGATATCTGCCGTCATAATTGTAAGTGAGACGGCCCACCCAGTCTTCGCGATATTGCGGGAATTCGCTCCCTTTTGTATACTTCTCCCGGTTTACCAGGAAAGTCGCCCCGAGGTCATGTTTGCCAAAGGTGCGGGCATAATTCAGTTGTAACTGATAGAAGAAACGACGGTATGCCTTGTCCATTTCTGCCGCTTCTTCCGATTGGTATTCTAATGGCCCCATGACCCAGTCATAATCATTTTTACCGGGATTTTTGACAGAACCGTAGGTATAATCCCACTCCGTTTCCGTGGGCAGCATGTCTACAATATCGGGATCGATATATTTGACAATGGTGCCGCCGTCGGTCATTCCGCCGAGTGAGTAAAAGCGGTTGTCATAAGAGAACGAACCCTGAACGCTAAGCCCTTTTGTGAGGAAATCGAGCTGTTGCTTCAAAATAAAGTCGGTCGTAACCTGCGTCCGGACAAATTTTTGATTCCCGTTGTTATTCAGATAGGAGAGCGGGTTAGGATCGGTACTGTCGGGATGATACCCCCATGAACCGTCGGGGAAACGGACAGGATACATGGCGGGGGAGGTGTAATAGAAAGCATCCCATACCCAATGCACGGCTTCAGCATTCGGACTCGATGCAAATTTGCTGCCGCCCCATTTCCTGCCTACGTATCCCGACAAATTCACGGTAAAGATCGTGGTCCGGGTTAAGTTAAAATCGAGGTTGGTACGGAAGTTAAAGCGGTCATAATCCAGCTTGGATTTATATCCTTTGCCATTATCGAGGCCGGTGTTCAGCAGGCTCCCTTCATGAATGTAGCTTACTCCTGCAAAATACCTGGAAAAGCTGCTTCCTCCCGAAACATTAAAGGTGATTTCTGAAGAAAGGGGAAAGTCTTTGAGTTGGACCGACTTCCAGTCCACATCGGGAAAAATGTATTTGTCTGCTTCCGACTGTGGTTGTTTGTAATGTTGCATCACCTCCGCCGGCATGTAATAAGCCCAGGCATTTTCATCAGCCGACAGCTCATATTCAATGGCTTCGTTCCGAAACATAAAGCTGTCATAGGAATTGAGCTTATTGGGTGTCCTGGAGAGAAACTTGGTACTGCTGTTGGCATTGATGGTAAATTGCGGTTTGCCGATTGCTCCGCGTTTGGTTGTGATGAGAATAACTCCTTCAGCTCCTTTGACCCCGAAAACGGCCGTAGCCGAGGCGTCTTTCAGAACTGAAACAGACTCCACTTCGCTCACGTTCAGGTCGCTCATGCTTCGTTCCACACCATCAACCAGAATGAGGGGGGCGGAATTGTTCCAGGTTCCCTGAGCACGGATCAGGATCCGGGGATCTTCCTTTCCGGGTTCGCCTGATACCATGATGGTGGTAACACCGGGGAGCTGTCCCTGCAGCGCGCGAGAGAGGTTGGTTGTTGCGCCCATTTTGGACAACTGGTCGCCTGTGGCATGAGCAATGGCGCCAACAATACTCTCCTTTTTTTGCTTGCCGTAACCCACAATGACGACTTCTTCGACTCCCACATGCTCTTCCTCCATGACGACACTGACGCTGCCTTTTCCGGCAATGCTAACTTCCTGTTGCTTCATGCCGATAAATGAAAAGACCAGTGTTCTGGTGCTGACGGGTACGGACAGGTGAAACGACCCATTGGAATCGGTTACTGTTCCAATAGTTGTTCCTTTTATAATTACACTGACGCCTGGCAAGGGAAATCCGCCCTGATCTTTAACAGAACCCGTGAAATCTTTTTTCTGCGGTTGTTCCACAGTAGCGACCGATTTTAAGAATTCGAGCTGTTTCAGTTCATCCTTCCTGTAAAGAAATACCTGCCGGTCGTCGACATGATAAGCAATCTGACTTCCTCCAAAAAGTTCCGCCAGTATTTCTTCGATTGTTGCGCCCCGGGTTGCGATACTCTTTTCGATCCGGGTATCGACCAATTGGGTGTCATAAATGAAAATGAACTCACTGTTCTGTTCGATCGATTTCAGGATCATCCCCACCGTTGAGTTCCGGAGTTGAAGATCGATTTTCGTCTTCTGTGAGTAAACACTTGCAGAAACAGCCATCGTTCCAGCAAACATCAGCATGGTCAGTAGCTTCATCGTTAAAAAAATAACGCTGAGTCTCCTCCGTTCACCGGAGGAATCGTCAATAACGGTTTTTTTCATAAATTTGTATTGAAGTTAAAAATTTGCCTTTTGGCACTTTTTTTTATTAACCGGCAGGTGTTAGCCGCATCTGCCGGTTCTCTCTTATTTAATCATAAAACACAAATCTGTTCCCTTGCTTTTCATATCTCGTTTTAAAAATGATTGCCAGTCCGTTCAGTATTCGCTCCGGGTCGTCTTTTAAATCCAGTTTTCCGGAGAAAACCGATGATCTGTCTGATGTGTTAACCTCGATTTCAATATTGTAATAGCGTGAAATCCTTTTAGCCAGACTGACCAGGTCTTCCTGTTCGAAATTGAGATAGCCGTCAGTCCAGGCGAGATAATTCTCCATATTTCTGACTGCAGTGATGTTGAATTCCTTCAGGTTTTCGGAAAGTGTTGCTTTTTGGCTCGGCAGCAGTTCATAAGTCCCGGCGAAAAGTTTGCTGTTGGCACTCAGAGTGACTTTTCCTTCTACCAGGACCGTGTAGTTTTCTTTCGTAACGGCGTCGGCCTGAACAACAAACCGGGTCCCCAATACCCGGACTTTAAAGGATTCCGTGCATACATAAAAAGGCTTTTCCTTATTTTCGGATACCTCGAAACAGGCCTCTCCTTCCACATAGACTTCCCTCTTGTTACCTTGGAAAACCGGGGGATATATCAGTCTTGATCCGGAGTTCAGCCACACTTTTGTTCCGTCGGAAAGGAGGATATAGGAACGTTTGCCAAAAGGAATGCTGACCTGGTTATAACCATGGTGCAATCCGTTTCCTGTTTGTTCCACAATGGCTGTATCATTCACAGAGACCGAGGCGCTGTTGGCGGCGTATTCTATTTTTGCCTGTTTGCTGTCAATTTCAACCCGTTGCCCGTCGGCCAGAATGAGTTCGGTATTTTCTGAACCGGAGCGGGAAGCCGCTGCAAAATTATGAATTGAAGGACGCTGATCCAGGATCAGCCAGGCTGCTGTTCCTGCTCCCGCAAAAAGAAAAACTGCTGCCGCGTATTTGAAAATGGTGAGCCGGATCTGTGTTTGGGTATGCTGATAGATTTTTCTCAGTACTTCTTCTTTTTTTTGATCAGGTAAGTCGGTTTTGGTTGTCTTTAGGTTATTCAGGATCTCAAATGCCAGGGAAATTTCTTCAGTTTTTTCAGGCAGTCGGATTTTTAGCTGCTCGATCGCCCGGGTTCCTGCAATTTTGTTGCGGGCTGTTTTAATGAAATCCTCATCCAGTATGAAGTCTTCGGCCCGATATAAACGATAGCGGTTATGGTCCATGTATGCTTTCAAGTTTCTTACCAGAGAGAGCGATTTTTAAAATCCGGACAAAAAAAATCGGTTATTTTTCATCTAAATTTTAAGTCGCTGGTCATCTGTTTGTTATGGCGGTACGATCGGTTAGAAATAATACGCAGAGAAGATCTGCGCCTTTGGTAACCAGTTGTTCGATGCTTGTTTTCAATATGCGCACCGACCGATAGACGGATTTGTAACAGGAGTCAACCGAAATTTCCAGGATATTGGCGATATCTTCGTAGGCCAGTTCGCAATCGTAGCGCAGGTAGATGATTTCCTGTTGTCGGGGGGAGAGCTTTGCCAGACTTTTTCTCATGGCCTGCTTCAGTTCGTCTGATTCCTCTTTTTCTGCAATGGTTTGTTCAATGCCGTTGAAATAGCCAAACCGTTCTTCGGGGAAATGGTCTGATAAGGTGAACCTGCTTTGTTTTTTCAGGTCCACTAACAGTTGGCGCCTGAATGATTTGACCAGATAGGCCTTGACATTCGTCACCTCCGTGAGCGACTTTCTTTTTTTTAGCAAATAAACAAAGACATTTTGTATGGAATCTTCAATGACTTGTGTATTATTGGACGTATATTTCAGACCAATGTAATACAACAGATCAAAATGATCATGGTAAATCTGTGAGAAGCTTTTATCGCATCCGGTTGAGATAAATGCTTTCCATGCACTTCCTGTTTCATATGCTGTTGTTGTGTTGTTCATTGCTGCATAAACATATGCCTGTTATCTGTTTTGAAGAATGACCTCCGGATTTTGCGCGTTTGATCCGGGTACCGGCATTTCCATGGAAACATCGTCGATAATCAGTACCCAGTCCTGGTTTGATGGCGAAATAAACTGCGAGGCGCTTGTCTTTTTCTTTTCACGCACGACCCGGAACGGTTTGCCTGTCGGGTTACCTGACTGGTTGCAAAGGGTTCCGTTTACAGGATTGAACCACCAGCATGCAACATCTCCTTCAACCAGGAACAGATTCGCATGGAAGCTTTGCCGGGTGGGGATGTAGGCCATGGCAAAAGCCCTGTTTTCATCGAGCGCAGCCTGAATCCGGTTCTCATCGATGCGGTGGGCGACCGTATCGATAATCAGTGCCTGGGCGGGAACGCACTGAAAATTAGAACGGGATGCAAACAGGTTTTTCATCAGAATGAGCTGACTTGCCCCTTCACTGTATATACCCTTGTCACCGGTCCACTCTCCGTTTGGGAGATACCGGTCTTCGTAATTTTCATTGTTTCGGTGAAACATCCATACATTGTTGTTACCATAGTTAAAGCCCAATGCACCGGCCAGAACAGAGCGGTAAGCGTTTCTTCTGACATCGAAGGCGGTGCAGCGCTGACCATCTTTTTTTGCCACGATGTTTTCATACCAGACTGACGTTTCATACCAGGGTTCAAGATCGAGGGTGGGTTTAACAGGTTGCCGGAGATAGTCTTCCCGCACCATCCGGTAGTTGGCTACCGAACCTGCCTGGTATTGACCCGACTGCATCGCATTGAAATCGAGAAATTTCAGATCGTGATAGTATTTGGAGGAGGAGACACCCGAACAAATATGATAGGTCATCACCGATGTGCTGTAATCGGCCTTTCCCTGATCAAACTGCCTGGCTGCGCCATTTATTCCGTCGGCGATACCTTCGGCCGTGGCAACCGGCATCAGGTATTCGTCCAGGTCAAACAGGCCGGTTTTATAATCTTTTGGCTCATAATCGCCGCCAAGCACCCAGATCATGTTGGTGCGGTCTTTATACCGGTTTCCAAGAAAATAACCCCAGTTGTAGGCCACATCGACTGAATTGATCAGAGCGCCCCGTTCCTTTTGAACCATTTTGTTGCCGAAATAGGGAAGTATGGCGACATAAAAGCCATAGCGTTCTGCTGCGCTGATCACCCAGTCTGCATGCTTCCAGTAATTTTCGATAATTCCTTCAGGAAGAAAGTATTGCCCGGTTTGAAAGGGTTTGAATCCTTCCCGGCTCAGATACTCCAGTCCGTAGTTTTTCGAGCCTTTGGTTCCGGTGTAATTATGCGAGTCGATCAACACCACGTTGAATCCCTGCTTTTTACGAATCTGAAAATAATTGCCGACTTCGGCTTTGGTCAGCCGGCTGAGCATTTCCCATCCTGTGTCACCAAGGTAGAAGAATGGCTTTCCCTCAGTGGTTCCGTCCTGCTGAACGAGATATCGCTTATTGGGGCTTACCTCCAGCCGCGGCAGCGATTGTGCTGTACCGGGAAATGAATAGAGAAGAAAGACGGCCAGAAACAAAATGACGTTTGACTTTAGTCCGTTGTGTTTCATGTTTTTGTAAGTTTAGGTCAGCTCTTTCAGGAGCTTCGTCAGGTTGTGTTTTTTATACTACGGACAAGTCAGGCATCATCACCATCTGAAAAGGATTATTTTTCTCACGAGGTGACGATGCCTGACTTGCCGAAGCTCTAAAATGGCCGGATGGCAGGCTTTACAGGCAAATGAAAATATTTTACTGCGCCTTATTTCCTCCCGGTGAAGTTGAAGTATAGGACCAGGTCTTTTGAATATCTTTTTCTGCGGTTTGAATAAATATTTTTCTGCCCCATCGGCCCCAGTGATTCCGGGTTCAGTATTTTTGTTCCGATAGGATTGATGCCGTGCATGAACGAAATATCGCCAGCAGGGAAAGGAGGAGCGACCCGGGGCGCGGTTGTGGCCGAAGCCGGTGCAGGTGTGAACAACCGGAGGAAAATATCTTCGGTGGCGGTGACGATATCAAAATCCTGCTCTTTTGAGCGGATTGTGGCCCAGTAAAAATTCCGGTGGTAACCTTTAAATTCCGGGTAGATATACCCGCTTTTGCCGGTAATGGTATTATTCCAGTCTTTTTCCCAGACATCCAGCCCGTTTCCCTTCATCCGGTTCTTCCATACCCGGTATGGTCCGTAGCCCATCCAGCGGACGCCTTTCACCAGGTCCTCGGGATAACGGAAGCTTACCCCCATGAATGTTGTTTGTGAGGGCGGATCATATTTCACGTCCAGCCGGAGCCATCCGTTTGGAAAGAACGTCCAGCGCACCAGTTTCATCGTTCCCTCATGGATTGCCTCCACCATATGATTGCCGTTTTGTTTATAATGATTCAGCGATTTGAAAGTCGTTTCCCCTTCGATCAATACCGGACCTCCGTTAAAACTGACAGCGCCTTTTGGATTCTCCACGGAACTGAGCAGACCGGTCGTTTTATCCCAGCTTACCTGAAGCTGATTGGCGGCTAAGGTGAGCCGTTTCTCGTCTTCCGTTACGCTGATCGTCCCTGCAGATTGTGCCGGAACAATCCGTTCAGCCAGTTGAGCCTGAAGGGTGACCGGCCAACTCCAGGTATAAATCTCCCGTCCGAAACGGTCGGCAGCCGTGATATACAGCACATCGCTTTTTGTAAAGTCTTCAGGCAGGTCAAGCCGAAGGACACCTTTGTGGGTAGGTTTGATGTCGGGAGAAGGAATGTCCGCTTCGTGATTAATGGTCCTCTTCATCGTTCCGGGGGTAGGGAGGCTAACCATCCGGTACCTGAATTGGCAGTCTTTCAGATTGGTGTAGTGATAGCGGTTTTCAACGATAAACTGCCCGTTAAATTGAGCTGTAATAAACCGCGTCTCAAAGAAGACAGGCGACCAGATTTCTCTGACGGCATAAAAGCTGCCTTCTTTTTCCCGATAGGGACCGACAAGGCCATCCGGTGCGTGACTTCCATCGGTATCCAGCACTCCGTTTTTATCGTTCCGAAGAATTCCCTGATCACAAAAGTCCCAGAGAAACCCTCCTGCCGATATAGGGTTATACCACATCTGATTCCAATAATCTTCAAGGCCGGCACCGTGGCCGCCGTCGTATAATCCGTGCAGAAATTCGGTGGGGAACACGACTTTGTTCCCGTGCTGGTGCACTCCGGTTCCGGTATCATAAGCCTGATAATGGTCGGTATCGGTTTCCCTGAAAACCTGATAGGGGTGAACCAGGGGACGTTTTTGAGGGTCAAGCTCATCGAACCAGTGATCGACTTCCTCATTCCATCCATCTTCATTCCCATTATTCCAGATCACGATAGAAGGATGATTGATATCCCTGAAGATCATCTCATGGGCGAGTTTCGAACCGATTTCGGTATCGTACGATTTCTGCCAGCCTGAAAGCTCGTCGAGAACAAACAATCCCAGCGAATCGCAGGCATCGAGGAAATGTATATCGGCAGGATAGTTGCAGCAGCGCACGGCATTCATGTTCATGTCTTTGATCAGGTTAATGTCGTCGATACTGAGTTGCTTACTGGTGGTCCTTCCCGAGGTGGGCCAGAAAGAAAAGCGGCTGACTCCCTTGAATTTTATTTTGACGTCGTTTACATAGATCCCGTCGCGGGCACGCAGTTCGACAGTTCTGAAGCCAAAACGTTCAGTGACCCGGTGAAGAATGCCATCACTTCCGGCTAAGGAGACCTCCAGCAGATATAACGCCGGGTTCTCGGGCGTCCACGTTTGAATATCCGTCAACTGTGTTTCCAGATGAACCTGACCGGCTTTGCCGGCAAGCTGTGCGTAAAAAGGATCGCCTACAGGTTGATTTGCCAGGGTTTTTACCTGTGCCTGAACTTTCGTGGCCTTGCAGCTCCCTGAAAGGTAGATATCTGCTTTAAGACGGCCATCTGCTTCAGCAGCCAGCGCAATGCGTTCGATGTTCTCTTTGGGTTTGGCCTCGAGGTAAACCGGCCTGAAAATCCCGCCGAAAATCCAGTAATCACCCCGACGCTCGGCATTATTGACCGATTCATTTGCAGAGTGTTTTGAAACGGTTACTTCCAGCAGATTTTCCTTCCCGAAATGAAGGAGCTTGCTGACATCGTACAGGAACTGGTAATAGGCTCCCTGATGAAAGGGCCCTGCCGGTTTTCCGTTGACCTTCACCTCGGTATCGGTCATCGATCCTTCGAAAACGATCCGAACTGCTTTTGATTTCCAGTTGACCGGAACCGAAAAGCGGTAACGGTACAAGCCTTTTTCCATTCCCCGCTTTTCATCTGCATCATGCCCGTAGTTAAAGGTGCCGAAACCTTCGCATTCCCAGTTGGAAGGGACCGGGATGGTGGTCCATTTTCCTGAATTTCTGCCGTCTGTGCAGAAGAACTCCCAGTTTACCCGGTGATCTTTATCCGTGCCGCTCAGGTACTGTTTTTCGGTTTGCTGTGCCGATAATGTCGCTGTCAGAAACAGCCCCGCCAGAACCAGCATGGTGGCGTTTACGATCTTCATCTTCAGAATATTTTTCAAACGGACTGGCAGAGCTGATTGAATAAGGCCAGTTGTTCCTTCAGCGCCTTAACCTTCTCGGGCGGATTGGTACCACCCTCCAGGAGGATCCAGCCTTTGTATTTTTCTTCAGCCAGGAGTTTGAACAGCTCGGGATAGGGATAATCCGGACTGTTTAATTCATGCACATGCGTGGTGTCGCCCAGCCACTTTTTTACCAGATTAAAATTTTCTTCCAGCCCGGGAGGCAGCAGGTCTGTTTTGTTGCAGTTCCAGCACATTTTTACATTCGGTTCAGTAACCTGGTCAAAAATGGCTTTCATATTGGGCAGTTCCTGTGTAATGGGGCCGTGAACTTCAACCCGGATCAACTGATTGAAATCCTGTGCAAACTTCCCTACTTCATTCAGGGATGCCGCGATCTGCGCAATTGTTTTTTCTTTTTCCACTTCGGCGGGTAGGGTATTGGGCTTGACCTTAATACCGGTAGCGCCAATATCACTGCAAAGCCGGATGTATTCTTTGGTTTGATCAATGTTCATCCGTAATTTTGCGGGATCCGGGCTGTGGTATTCGAAATTGGAGCCGTAGCCTACACAGGTAATGCCACTATCCCCAAATTGCTTTCTTACTTCCAGCCGTTGGGTGACATTCATGTTCGTTTCCACCCGATGGGCATGGCGGGTACGCAGTTCGACCCCTTCGATGCCGGCAGCCGTGCAGTTTGCGATCAGGGCCGGAACATCCCAGCTTTTTCCCCATTCATAGGTGACCAGTCCGAACTTCATTTTCGACCGCTTCGGCTTTTCCACCGAATATAACGGGTTGACCAGGGTCATACCGATGCCAGTGACTCCGGCGATCTTCAGGAATTGTCTCCGGTTGTTTTTCATATGCGTGGTTTTTCAGGGTTAGTATAAATGCTAGTTGGTTTCTTTGGGTTTATTATTAGGATTGATGAGCTTCGGTTTAGGACGGATGATTTCGATATTCATTTCGTCGAAAACCTCTTTTGCAGTCGTGATCCCATCGCCGGCGGGTTCCACCCTGATTTCTCCGTTTTCGAAGAGCGATTGCCCGGCCAGGCTGAAATCGAATTTCAAACCCTCATCAGCGGTGAGTTCGCTTTTAAACAACAGGGCGGGCTGGCCGTTACTGAATTCGTCGACCTCCAGACTCTCGATGTCCTGTTCCGGATAGGCGTCATTATAATCTCCGGCCAGGTTCATTTCAATCCAGCAGATCCATCGTGATCCGGGTGTAACTTCAGCACGCACCGAAAAATAATCGTCTTTCGGCGTGGCTCCGGTAATGGCCGAAACCGATTCTTCGTCTTTATCAGCGGTTTGTGTCTGGTCCTTTCCCTTAAATAATTGTGTCCATCGGGGAAGGGCTACCGGAACATCGGCTTTCCCTTCCCAATCGCCGGCTCCGGCGCGCCGGGTAACAAAAACAGTCTGGCATTTGCCTGTTTTGATGTTTTCCAGCCAGATGGCAAACTGGGGTGGTTCGGCAAAGGTGGAGGCGTAAATGGCTTCCTGATTCTGCCTGATATTCACCTGTATCTGGGTGCGGCCCCTTGTTTTGATGATGATTACTGCTGCTGTCGTCATAACGGCAAGCAACAGAACCAGGGCCAGGTAAATGATCTTTTTTCGCGGCTTGTTCATATTTGTCTTTCTCTCTTCTTATCTATACGACTTCGGGCAGGGTGTAGGGCGCCCGGTACTGACCCTTTGATAATTCGTTGGCAAGCGGTGAATTGGTAAATTCCTCTTTTACAGGATCGAAAAGCAGTTTCTTTTCTCCTGTGCGGTAGGCGAGGTTTGCCATATGAATGAGACATGAACTGATATGTCCTTGTAGAATGGGGGCATTCGGTTCCTTGCCAGTCCGGATGCAAGCAATAAAGTCCTGCACATGTGCGGCATCGGGGAAATAGCCATGTTCCTGAGCGACTAATCCTCCTTCGTGTCCGAATACCTGCCATCCGCCGCCCATAATTTCGAGGAACATGACGCCTTCTGTGCCATAGATCTCAACTCTCGTGCTGCACAGACGCCAGTCAGGATATTTTTCTCCCATGCGGATTTCCGGTCCCGATTTGGTCATGTAATCGCCGAACACGGCACTTTCGCAGGTCATTGAAAAGTGATCGAATTCGAAGGTAATGGCCTGCATATCGGGAATATCACGTTTGTCATCGTAGAGGATCCGTCCCCCGGCACAATATACCGCATGGGGATGCCCGGGATCGGAAAGGACCATGCGGGTCATGTCGACCACATGGGCCGTCATGGCCATTTGAAGTCCGGGTGAGTATTCCCACCAGTCGTAAGGGGCTTTGTGCCGGCTGACGGTATACGGTTGGTTGCTTGCCGGCCCCAGCCACATGTCCCAGTTCAACCCCTTCGGGACTTCGCTTTCGGGTTTCAGGGACCAGGGTTTCGGCCCGGGCAGCAGGCAGTATGCTTTTACATGCCATACCGTTCCGAGCTTTCCGCTGCTAATATAGTCTCTGGCATTGAAGAGGTAGTTCGCGCTACGGTTTTGAGTTCCGCATTGCACCACCCGCCCGTATTTTTGTGTTGCCTCGATCATTTTTTGGCCTTCCTGGACGTTCATGGAAACCACTTTTTCGACGAAGGCATGCTTTCCTGCCTGGCAGGCCCGGATCATAGCCAGGGCGTGCCAATGCTCGGGTGTGGCAATAACCACGGCATCCACATCCCGGTCGTCATACACCTCGCGCATGTCTTCCACGCTTAATGGCTCGAATCCCTGTTTGGCTGCGAGTTCCTTTTTTGCACGGCCGCCCCGGCTTGCATCTACATCACAGATATATTTTACCTGAACATTATCACAGTGTTTATAAAAATCCAGGATCAGACTGGTTCCTCTTCCCCCTGCGCCGATAAGTCCTAATACGACTTTATCGTTCGCTCCTTTTATCGCTGCTGTTGTAATCATCTTTTCTTTCCGTTAGTTTGGTCTTTTTGAATTCAGGTTTAAATCCCGCCGGGGATGCTATAGCGGCATTTCAGCAGGTTATTTGCCTCCTGGTCTTCTGTAAATTCTTCTTTTTCAGGGTTAAATGCCAGTTGCCGGTTGCCGGTCCGGTAAGCAATATTTCCCATATGCACCAGCATAGCACTTAAATGCCCCTGATCGACGGGAGCACTCAGGTTTTTTTTGTTTTTGCGGTTTTCAATAAAGTTTTGAAGGTGGGCCTGATCAGCGGGTTGTCCTTGTTCCTGCGCGATGATTTTACCTCCTGCGCCGATCACCTGCCAGCCGGTTCCATGAAGACCGATGTACATTAAACCGTTGGTGCCGTAAATTTCAACCCGTTCAGCCACACGAGGCCAATTCAATGCCGTTTCGGGATTTAAGGAACCCGGGTGTGTTTTGTTTTTCAAATAGGGAACGGACACGCTGCTTTCACAGGTTAAGGTAAATGGACCGTAGTTGTAGGTGATTGCCTGGAACTGCGGTACCTCTTTTGGGAAGCTCGCAAGCGGACTGCTTCCACAGCAGTAGACATCTTTCGGTGAGTCGGGATCGCCGGCTACCATCCTGGCCAGGTCCAGCGCATTGCTGGCGGAATAACCAAGGTGACCCTGGCTGAAATCCCAATAATTGGTCCATCCGGGGCAATCACCGCTACGGAGCGCTTCACTGACAACCGGGCGGCGGGGGATGGGACCCAGCCATGCTGCCCAGCTTGAGGTTTCAGGGATGGATGAATCGGTCGGAATACCCGGACAAGCGCATCCCCTCAGACTATAGGTTTTAATGTGGACGATCTGTCCCAGTTGCCCGCCGGAAATATAGTCCCGGGCCGACATGCAGTAGGCTGCGCTCCGGTGTTGAAACCCGGTCTGGAGTGCAGTATGAAACTTCCTGACCGCCTGTTTCAGGTTGTGTCCTTCTTCGGCAGTGAGTGAGGGCAACGTCTCGAGGTAGACGTCTTTCCCGGCCTCGCAGGCTTTAACAGCGGCCAGCGCATTCCAATGCAAAGGGGTGGCAATAATCACGGTATTGACCTCTTTGTCTGTAAAAAGATCGTTCATGTCCTGCTTTAATCCGGGTATGTATCCCAGCTTCTTTTTTACCAGGTCGACGGCTTTTTCTCCGCGGGTCTGGTCAATGTCGCATACATACCTGATCTGATATCCCGCCGGGATCGCACATAGTTGTTCCAGTAGCTGGATTCCCCGCTGCCCGCAACCGATCAATCCGATAACCGCATCTCCCTCAAACAGGGAACAGGAGGAAAGCGTGTTTGTGGCTGTGGCGGCACCCGCAGCGCCTATTAAGGTATTGTAAATGAAATCTCTTCTTCGCATAATCCTTGCTTTTTCAGATCCTTTTTACCGAAATGAAGCCAAAGAAAACCCATGCGTTATGTGCATGGGTTTTCTTTTTATACCTGAAATAAATCAGGGAGTTGTTACGATCAACTGATCACTGTAATTGAAGGCACTTGCGCCGGTGGCTTTTGCGCCGATACGGATAAAGTACTTTGTAGCGGTGGTAAGACCTGTTATTGAAGCAATGCCTGAAGTAGCGCTCAAGGTCACTTTTTTTCGTATCATAGTTTGGACCGCTACCGGTAGAAGCGTTGGGATAAGGGACTGTGCTGCAGTAAACTTCTTTTGTTGCGGCAGTCTTTCCGTCATTGCCAACGATGCTGTAATTGATCTTGATCTCTGTTGCAGTAGCTGTCCCGTTCAGGGTCGGCGGTGCAATGGTCAGAAACGGCGTTACCGTGAAATTATGCTCCACCTGCTGATTCCCGGTTAAATCGATCGCAACTTCATCGACCGGAAAAACAGGACCTTCAACACGCACGGTGTACTTTTTGGGATATAGTTTCAGATTGGCAAATGTTCCGTCACCTTTTACGCGCATATCCATCGATACTTCGTCGCCTTCACCCAGTGCGCGGATCATAAAGCCACCGCTGGCAATGTCTCCCGGAACGATATTGCCGTTTTGGTCAACGATCTTTCCATAAATCCCTCCGTCAAAACCGAAGTCGGTGATAGGCTCGTTGCACGCATTTCCGAGTGTTAGCAGGACCAGGAAAGCGGATATGATATAATAAGTTGTCTTCATACGATACTGTTTTTTTGCTGATTAGTACAAAGGATTTTCCACTAAATCCGGATTATTGCTGATCCGGCCGTTAGTAATGGGATTGTAGTAATGTTCAGGATTAAATACCCGGGTGAACGATTCGCAATTCATCGGGATGAAATAGTATTTTCCGCTCACATAGTGATAAATAATCCGGAGTCCCTGGAAGCGATAGGCGTTCAGAACGTCCGACGCAATCCGCCATCTCCTGAGATCCCAGTAACGGTTTCCTTCTTCGAACGATAATTCAGACCGGCGCTCGGTCCTTATCTTTTCCAGCGTAATGGTAGCGGCGGTTACGAGGCTGATGCCGGCCCTTTGACGTGTTGCGTTAAGCGCCTCTGCCGCGGGTGCCGGATTTCCGAGTTCAAATTCTGCTTCGGCCCTGGTCAGGTACATTTCGGCCAGGCGCAAGGCAATCCAGTTTGTCGTGCTCATTCCATTGCCGACAAAAGCTTCTTCCATGATGTATTTCTTCACCAGAAATCCGGAATTGGTGCTTTTATCATCACTGCCTGCGATCCTCGAATCGATCCCTGCCGAGGGCATACCGTTATAGGATTGTGTGGAACTGCTGATAATGGCTGAAGGAGTAGGGATGACGCTGGGATCTATGCCTTCATACGTATTAATGGTATTGCCAACCCAGGTGTCTCCCTGGAAAAAGACGGTGGCGTGAAGCCGCGGATCTTTATTGGCAAAGGGAGCAAATCCGTTGTCGTATAAATGTTCCGGTCCGAATTCCGGTTGCGTTGCAGAGCCGTCGATATTCTCAAAGCCCATGATAAATTCAAGCATAGGATCGGGACCACCGCCGCGTCCGGCAGCAAGTGAAGGCGGAGCGCTGTATAAATCCCAACTGTGTCCGATATTGACGCCGTCGTGGATCCGTTCAAAAATGGATTCTCCGTTATTTTTGTCCAGGAATAGTTTCCGGTAGTTCTCCGACTTGTCGGCAACCTTGTTGTAGAGCGAATATTTCCCGGAAGCGATGACGGCCTGGGCAGCGGCGGACGCTTTTGTGAAAAAGTCGTTGCCCCTGGCTGCGGGGATACCTACCAGTCCGTCAAGTTGCACAGTCCCGTATTTGGCGATCGAGCCCGACCATAAGTTGCATCTTGCCTTAAAGGCATAGGCCGTCCATTTGTTGATCCTGCCCGTACCGGTGACATTTTCCGATAAAAGGGAGATAGCTTTAGTTAGTTCGGCATCGATAAAATCGGCAATCGCCTCTTCCGCGCTGCGCTTGGTATACTTCTCGTCAACCGGGGAGAAGGGATCAATCACCACGTCTACCAGCGGCACACCGCCGTAGCGCCGCTGCATTTCAAAATAAACCACGGCCCTGATGACCCTGACCTCACCTTCGAGCTGCGCCTTGACCGCATCAGAGAGCGTGGTGTTTCCGATCTTTTCGAGGAACAAATTCAGATCGCGGATGTAGGGGTAATCCCAAAGAGCCGGTTCGTCGTATGAGCGGCTGGCTCCTCCCCGGGGTACCTGGGTGGAAGTGGTATTTCCGGCTGCCTGGGTAGCTTCATCACACCAGGTGAACCATTGGTAGTGGCTGAAAGGAGTATTATACCGTACACCACTGGTCGGTACGTTTGAAATGCCGGTCCAGGGAAACCTGTAGTACATATCGGTTACATAGGCTTCGATCATGGCCTGATTCTGCCAGACATCATTTTCGGATATCTTGTTTAAGGGTTGCTTGTCAAAAACGTCTTCGCACGACGTTAGTAACACGACAAACAGCATCAACAGCAATATTATTTTCTTCATGTTGTTCAGTTTAAGTATGGGCAATGTGCTTATCATCGTACCTGTAATTAAAAGTTGACCAGAATCCCGGCATTATAGGTACCAACGGGCGGGTGATAGTCGCCGAAGGTCTTTGCCGCAGCCGTATCAATTTCAGGGTCAATAAGATCAAGTTTGGAGAAGGTCAGCAAGTTATAGCCTGAAACATAAATCTTGCATTTTTGTATACCGAACTTGGCGGTGAGCTTTTGCGGGATCGTATACCCGAGCTGAACATTCTTTAAGCGGATATAAGATCCGTCGATCAGCCAGTGCTGGTTAGTCAGGTTGTACGAACGGTGGGACCGGTTGTAGCCGTCTGTGCGGATAAGGGGCCATTTTGCATCTGTGTTCGTTTCCATCCAGGGATTTCCTTCGGGTACATATGAATTGTAGTACATCTCGGTGGTTGGCGTATTCCCGGCATAGAACGGGAAGGTCAGGTCCGGAGAATTTCTGAGACTGAAGTTGTATAAACCGGCACCTTGCCAGAGCATGCTGAAATCAAAACCTTTCCAGGCAACCGACATATTCAGGCCATAGGTCATGCGGGGATAGGTTCCCCGTCCCGCAATGATCTGGTCATCTGCGCTGATCAGGCCGTCGCCATTCGAATCGATATACTTGATATCGCCGGGCTTAATGGTCGCATTGTTCTTTCCGTCAATGTCTGCCCAGCCTTGGATTTCTTCATATGATTTAAAGAGACCGTCAGTCGGATAGGTCCAGAACCGGTCGGTCCATTCGCCTATAACATTGCTCTTTCTTCTGATTTCCTCACTGGCAAAATCTGATTGATCCTTAAACAGAGTCTTTTCCCGGTTCCAGGAAACATTGCCGCCGACGCTGTAGTGAAGATCACCGATTTTGCTTTCATGATTCAGGCTGACTTCCCAACCTCGGTTATCGAATTCCATGTAGTTGACATTGGGCATATTCGCTCCGACCACATCGGGAAGGGAACTCAGACGCTGACCCAGGACATCGGTCCGCTTCCGGTAAAAATAATCGAACGCCCCTTCAATCTGATTACCAAACAGGCTAAAGTCCAATCCGGCATTGGTGGTGTACATTTTCTCCCAGGTGATCGAAGGGTTGGGTAAGGCGTCGGCCCTGATGCTTTTTTCCAGCACATTGGAATTGTCATAAATATAGGAGTTTTTAATGGAGTAGGTGGTCAGGTACTGGAACGAACCATAAACCGAACTGCTGGGATCGCTGGTCGGGTCATAGCCCAATACGCCATGCGATACCCGCAACTTCAGGTTACTGACGAAAGGCAGGTTCTCTTTCATAAAGGCCTCCTCGGAGACACGCCATCCCACTGAGGCAGAAGGGAAGAATCCCCAGCGGGTACCCGACGGGAAATTCACGGACCCGTCGTACCGGCTGCTGACCTCAACCAGATACTTGCCCTGATAATCGTAATTAATTCTTCCGATATAGGCTTTTCGTCCCCCTTCCTGGGCAGAACCATTGTTATCTTTATCCAGATCGGGTCCGGCAAAAAGATAGTCGAGGTCAAACTCATAGTTTTGACGCGAAGCCGTGAAATAATCGTAGTTATCGGATAGTTTTTCATAAACAAACATGGCGCTCAGTCCGTGTTCACCGATTTTCTTATCCCAGGTCAGGAAATACTGCTGATTAATATTGTTCGTGATATCCTGCCGTTCAATGATTTTAGAAATATCATTGGTGTTGAGCATAAACTTGTACTCCTCCGTCTTCGGGTTGTAGTAGTAGAGCGGAGTTTTCGCGGCTTTTTCCTTATAGCGGTAATAAGCGCGGCTGAAGTCAAAAATCGCCCTTGCCTGGAAGCCGAGGGGCAGGTCGTAAGAAAAATTCAGTTTAGCATCCCCCACCAGCCGGGTCCATTTTTTGTATCCCACGTTTTCGATTTTTGAAAGGGCCACAGGTGAAATCTGGTCTTCGGTGGTGAGCGTATAATTGGGATCAGGCGAAGAGGTTTCGTTTCGCCACATTGGCTTGGCCCGGTAGATCATGGTCATGATCCCCACGATGCTTCCGGTCCGTTCCAATTGATTGCGCGGACCCTTATAATCCTGATTGTTAATGGAGATGTCAATGCCCATTTTTAACCTTTTCGTTAGCTCGATGTCGAGGTTGGAGCGCAGGTTGTATCGTTTATTGTGGGTCTGGTCCGATCGCAGCATCCCTTCCTGGTGATAGTATCCGCCCGAAACAAAAAATTTTACTTTTTCTGTTCCGCCACGGATGTTCAGGTTATGTTGCTGTTGCGGAGCGAACTGGCGCAGGGTAGCCTCCCACCAGTCGGTATTGGGGAAACCGATGGGGTCGGAGCCATCCCGGTATTTTTGAATATCTTCCGCTGAATGTTTCGGATCAAGCCCCTGGTTGTAATAAGCCATATTTTCAAGTTCCGCATATTGTGCCGAAGAGACAAACTCGGGCCTTACAGTGATAAACTGCAGTCCGTAGTTACCGCTGTATGTAAACTGGGGTTTTGACGTGTTACCCCTTTTTGTCTTCACCAGAATTACCCCGTTACCCGCCCTTGCTCCGTAAACGGCAGCAGCAGATGCGTCTTTCAGGATATTAAAGTTCTCAATATCGTTCGGGTCAAGCTGCTGGAAGATTGTCTCTGACACGGGCATTCCGTCGACAACAAAAAGAGGAGATCCGAAACCGCGGATGTTGATCTGAACACCGGAGTCATCTCCCGGCTGACCGTTCACATTTTTGATGAAAACGCCCGATGCCTTACCCATGGCCGACTGTGCCAGTGTTGGCATGGGGATTTCCGTTAATTCATCGGCTTTTACCTGCGAAATACTTCCCGTCAGGTTGATTTTCTTTTGCGTGCCGTATCCAACAGCGATCACCTCCTCAAGGCCAATGGACTCTTCTTCCAAAGCCACGTCGATCGCTCTTTTTCCTTCTACTTTAATTTCCTGTTTTCTCATCCCGACGAAAGAGAAGACCAGGGTTGAGTTAGCAGGTACGTTTGCCAGTGAATAACTGCCGTCGGCGCCCGAGATTGTTCCGATCGTTGTTCCTTTAACGGCAACGGTGACGCCCGGAAGCGGCTGTCCCGACTTATCGGTGACTTTTCCGCCGATTGTGGCGGGCTGATTGCCATATACCTGGCTCGTGCGGTCTTCCTGGTTCGAGGTCAGGACGATCTGGCGGCCCTTTATGGTAAAGGAAACACCGGAACCACCGAATAGCTGTTCAAGTATTTTCTCAATACCGGCATCCGAAACATCGATGCTGATTTTCCTGTTAACATCGATCATTTTTTCAGAGTACAGGAAGAAAAAATCGGTTTGATCTTCGATCTCTTCCAACACACTTTTTATCGTGGTGTTTTTTAACTCCATCGAGAGCTTGTGTATTTGAGCATAACTTTCTGTAGCCATAGTCCCAAATAACGAAAGCAGAAGCAAACATAGCGTTAGTTTCATGATCATTAAAATTTTAGTTGCCCTTGAAAATGAAAATTCAAGTGCATGCTCCCATACATTTTTTTTCATATATTTGTTATGATTAAGGTTTAGAATTGTCAAATTATTTTTGACTGTTTCAGAATCTGTAACAGGGAAATGGTGGCTCATTTTCCTGTTTTTCTTTTTGATAGCTTAGTTCATAGGCAAGATGTTTTAGTCGGTTGGCCGTTGAGTTAATTACGTTTTGTTCCAATAAGAACCGTCCTTCGGGAATAACTGCCATCAGGCAGCTTCCTGCTGGGTATCAGTTCGTAGGTAATAGGAGTTGCCAGTTGCATCAGTTCCAGCACCTGTTGCAGTGACTCATCAGCAAATGTGGCGGTATAGGTGAATTCCTTCGCTTTTATGTCGCTGAAAGAAACATCAACGTTGTACCATCTCGCTAACTTCTGGGCCACCTGCTCGATCGCATCATTTTTAAAAGTCAGCATGCCGTCTTTCCAGGAAATATGTTTCCCTACGTTTCCGGAATCGACGGTATAGGTATGCTGGTAGGTGTTATATTTCAGAACTTCATCCGGCGCCATTATCTTGAAGCTTTTACTGCTTCCTCTCTTATACAGCACCACCTCACCTTCTACGAGTGCTGTTTCAATCACCGGATCATCGGGATAGGCCATGACGTTGAATGCCGTACCGGTAACTTTAATATCGATGTTTTCAGTTCCTACGATAAACGGTATTTTTTTATTGGAGGCAACATCGAAATAGGCTTCACCGGTTAAAAAGACCTTCCTGTTTTTTCCGTTGAACCGGGACGGATACTTCAGTTTGCTTCCGTTATTGAGCCAGACTTTGGAGCCATCCCCCAATTCAATGTACGTTTTTGAACTCAATGGTGACACGACCTCCACATCATTCAGGTTGCTCACCATGTGCCGCGGATTATTGCGGAGCGTAGTATAAACGAGCAGCAGCAGGACCGGCAAAAGGAGTACGGCGGCAGCCCGGGTGAGTATTGGAATAAGCTGCTCCTTAAATGATTTCTTAAGCTCGTGACGAGTTGGATAAAGCTGGCTGTTGACATGGAGGTTAATCCGGTGATGGATCCTGTCAAGTATCTGATCGTATTTCTGCTTTTGGGGAGCAGTTTCTGGCTCGTATTCCCGCCATATTTCCTCCATCATCGCCCTGCCCGATGGTGTAAGCGATTCATTCCTGATCCATTGAAGAAGCTCCTTAAACTCTTCTTCCGAGCATTTCTCCATCAGGAATTTTTTTAGCAGCTCTTTTTTCATAGCATTCAAAGTTTACATCCTCCAGTAAAAAATTCAGAGCAAAACAGTTTGTTTTTATCTATACTACGTTCAAGCGTGGTGGCACCACTATCTGTTTCCTCTTTTTTTAAAAAGCCGTAATTTTTTACCAAATTATGAAAAAGAAAACCGGTAATGACGTTCAGTGAAATAAAAATCTACAGGAAGAGCATGATAAACAACAGGTTTATCAGGAGAGAGTCGTCTAAATTCTCGCGTAAATATTTGAGCGCTTTTGTCATGTGGTTGCCAACGGTATTGACAGAAATACCCAGCTTTTCCGCTATCTCGGAATAAGCCAGTCCTTCTTCGCGGTGCAGCCGGTAAATTTGCTTTTGGCGGTCCGGAAGCTGGCTTACCAATTTGTCAACTTGCCTGTTTAACTCATCATATTCAATCTGGCCGATAAACGATGGCGTGGACTGCAGAACAGAAGCATTTTTCAGATGATCAAGGTACTTGTTGCTGTTGACTCTTTTCCGGATAAGATCGATGGAGTGGTTGTAAGCAATGGTGAACACATATGAATTCAGAAGCTTGTTGTCTTCCAGATTCATTCTGGATTCCCAGAGTTTTATGAAAACTTCCTGAACAATTTCTTCCGCTTCGGCCTCATTCTTCAGGATTTTGCAAATAAAGGAATAAAGCTTATGACTGTATTGTTCGTAAACCAGGTCGAAAGCTCTCATGTCGCCGTTTCGCAGTCGGACCACGAGTTCCCTGTTGGTAATTCCGGAGTCTTTTTTCAAGTGTTGGGGCATTTCATAAAACGAACGACCAAAATACAAAAAAAAATGAGATGTGTTGATTCATGCTGGTTTATTGCACCGCGTGCAGGAATTTTATGGGGTAAAACCACACCATTCCTGTTCTTTCAGTTCCGGGTGCGGTACGAACAGAAACCTGCCCTGATCTTTTTCGAACTGACTGTAAATGGGGCACCCCTTTTCAATTCCGAGGCCGGCATAGTCGCCGGGTTTTTTGACGACCAGTTCAGTTTGTGCATAGGCCGGGTTCGGGACCCACTCCAGGATGCCGTTCCCGCCGATAACCGGGAACCAGGCCAAACCATGGTGAGCCCGCACGTCGTCGTATTCAAAGCCGTATGCACGGTCGCACCAGGCGCCAAAGGTCAATGGCTGCCGCAGATCGGAGCTGATGGTAGCATGCGCCCATCCCGGCGGAACCACTACGACTTCCCCCGGACCGGCTTCAACAGCAAAACAACGCCCCGGATAATCCCGAGCCGTTTCCTGCATGTAAATGATAGCCTTCCCGGTCCAGACCTCATACACTTCAGGCGTCGACCATCCGCTGAGCGGTGACCGTTTGTGGATATGACCCTGGCTGCGGACCGGTTCATCGCCCAGGCTGCCCGCTGCATAAGTCACGACACCAAACAGCAGGTGTAACTTTTTCAACACGTCAAAATGTTCCATCTTGCCCACATCCATGGCAATGGCATAAACAATTTCAGGCCCCTCGCAATTAGGATCTCTTAAACTTTTGCGGATCGCATCGAGCGACCGTTTTTCAACCTCAGGGCCAAAGACCCCGGGGCCATATCTAAAGCCCATAGGTTGAGTAGTCGGTTTTATATCGAAGCCGGGGTAAATCATATTAGTAGCGGGTCATGAGTTAATAAGCGGTCAGGTTCTGACATAGGCTTTCAGTGTGCCACAACGGGTTTTTCCGGTGGAATCGGCCGGAGCGATTGTATAGCGACCGACCCCTGCCGGAACAATAAACACCTCGGCATAATTGACCGCAAAAGGTTCGAAGCTTCCGTCCGGACTTTCAACTACGGCAGCGTCTCCTTCGATCAGGCACAGCACATGAACACCTCCTTCCGTATGATGTTCCGTCTTTTTGGTAAACCAGTGGCGGCGGGTTTCGATAAATTCACGTTCATGCAAGCCCGTGCGTTCTTCTACCCACCCATCTCCTTCGGTTAGCTTTTCAACACAATTGATCAGGTTTTTCCGGGTCCATTCGGTGGTGCGCTCCCACTGGATCACGTTCTTTCCATGTTCAATGTTGATCGGACGCGGTTTCCCGTCCAGTCCCAGACGTCCCCAGTCCCACAACTTAAACGTGAAAATGTAGGGGGTTGCACTGATCTCCAGGACCATGCTGTTCTTACCGGAACAGTGAACGGTTCCGGCCGGGATCAGCACATGATCGTGTTTTTTGACCGGCCAGGTCTGGACATGTTTTTCTGCCTCAAAGGTTTTGCCGCCGGCCTGCGCCTCTTTGAGTTCCGAAATCATGGCTTCCGGATCGACATTTTCCTTCAGTCCGAGGTAAACCATGGCGTCATCTTCCGTATCCAGCATATAATAACTCTCGTCCTGGGTGTAATGCATACCGAATTTTTCCTGGATGTATTCCGTAAGAGGGTGCACCTGTAAACTCAGGTGACCTCCGTCCATGGTGTCGAGAAAATCATAGCGTATGGGGAATTCATCGCCAAAGCGCCCGTGAACCGATTCCCCGAGTAATTCGTGCGGATGCCGGAAAACCAGGTTGACCGATGGGAGTTCAATGATGTCTTTGCCAAATTTGAGCAGGAGACTGTTTTCTTCGGGCACACAGTTGAAGCACCAGGCATAGTTTGACGGTTCCGGGTCCAGGTTGCAGACTTCTTTCATCCATTGTCCGCCCCATGGTCCCGGATCAAAAAAGGGAACCACGCTGAAGGGTCGGGCGATGGCCGTTTTCAGACCCTCTAAAACAGCTTTCCCCTCCACCATTTTCGGCTGATCCTGCTTATTGGTATCCAACACAAAGTCCCACCGGTCGAACAATTTCTTTTTCAGCCGGTCGCAGACCCGCCAGTCCACAAAGAAGCCCTGCTTGTAAAGCAACATCCAGTCGGGTGTTGCCCGGTTCTTTACTCCGATATTGTCAACCAGATGTTTTCGCATGCGAAGCTGGATTTCCCAGCGGGCCATGTCGGCATAGATCAACAGGTCTGGTTCAGGGCACAAATGGGCAGCTCCAGTGCCATAGACGACGACAGTGCCGGTAGTCCGGCCGATTTCTTCCCGAAGCACGCTGACTTTACGTTCATCGTAATAGGCATCAATCTCCAGGCGGGTCATATACCCGAAGATCCGGTCGTCGGTGACATCGGGAAAAACGAGTTTTTTGATCTCTTCTTCCGACCTCATATAATCTTCGGCACGGACAAACCGGCCGGCATTCAATCCTTTTCGGAAATTCTTCCCTACTTCCTCATGGATAACTCCCTGATAGGTTTCGATCACAATTGTTTTATGGCCGGCTGATGCGATGCACCTGTTCAGCTTCGAAATGATCGCATCCCAGCCGGAGATTACCCGGTAAGCCTCGTTTCTCACTTCGACGAAAGGCTGGTTGTTATAATTGGAGGCTTTATTTAAATAACGCATAGGAAAAACTATAAAAGTGTAAAATTTTCAAATTACTATATTGCAAAAGAATGGTGGCAATGGGAACGTACCAGGTAGTCAGCCCCGTAGAGGGCTGCCGAATTGGTATGACTGGCTTTTTGCAGCGTTACTTTTCCCCAGGGCGTCCAGGCATACTGATCGATCCGCTTTTGCAGTTCAGGCAGCATGACTGACGCACTTTTCATGATTCCTCCGCTCAGCACGATGATTTCCGGATCAAAGGCATGGATCATGCTGATCAGTCCCGCGGCCCAGACCGACAAACAATGGTCAAGAATTTCCTTCGCCAGCGGGTCCTCCCCTGCAGCGTTCCGGAACAGCGACTCATAGTCCAGCTTTTCTTCATCCTTTAAAGAGCTGCAGTTATAAAGCGGATTGGACCGGATCAGTTCCGGCAATCGCCAGGTGGAGGCTTCCGATTCCATGCAGCCCACATTTCCGCAGGTACAGGTGATTCCCCGGTGATTCACCGTAAAATGCCCGCCCAGATTCCCCGCCTGAAAATGTTTGCCTTTTAATAATTTACCTTCCATGATCACAGCCGAGCCAATTCCGGTACCGAGCGTAACCAGGACGCAGTTGTCATAGCCTTTTGCGGCGCCTCGTTGCCATTCGCCCAGCAACGCCATCCGGGCATCATTTTCAAGAAATAAACGCGCATTCCACCGATTCCGCGCCCATTCGGTCAAGTCCAGGTCAACAGCGTCGTCATATTTTCTATTGGTCGACAATACCTTATTCCGGTCGGAGTCGACGAGTCCGGGAAAGGAAAAACCGATGCCCAGCATATTTTCCATGGAAACCTGATGTTCATTCAACAACTCTCCGATCAGTTTTTCAAGAGCAGGGAAATTGCTGTTCAGCCCTGTTGCCGAAGCAGCTTCAATGCTGCCCGTTGCCACCAGCCCGTCTTCATCCAGCAGGCCCGCCTTAATAATTGTTCCTCCAAGATCGATCGCGATTGTCCACATAATAGTCTATTTAATCAGGATACGTTCAAGTTCTTCCAGCGTTTTGTTCTTTGTTTCCGGTACAAACAACCATACGTACCAAAGGTTAACCAGACAGATCAGTGCAAAAACAAGAAAGGTCAATGCACCACTCATCGCTTCAAGCATAACCGGAAAAGCGACTGCAACAACGGTACAGGCCATCCACAGGGATATCAGTGCAACCGACATGCCTTTGCTTCTGAGATTATTCGGGAAAATCTCGGACACAACCACCCATAAACCCGGACCCAGTGAAGCCGCAAAAAAGGCAATGTATCCCAGTATGAACACCAGCACCAGTATACCGTTTGCCGCATCCAGATAGAAAAGCAGCGACAGGCCGAAGAGCATGAACGTCATTCCTGCTGACCCGGTTATGATCAGTTTTTTTCGTCCGAAATGATCAATTAGCAGCATGGCAAAAATTGTGAACAGCAGGTTGATCCCTCCAATGGCAATTGTCTGCATCAGTGCAGCATCATTCGATTGACCTGCCCGGGCAAAGATTTTTGGCGCATAATACATGATGGTATTGATTCCGGTGATCTGCTGAAAAACCGATAAAATAATTCCCAACCATAGCACGTTCCGCACTTCCGGCTTTAGTAAATCCTTATATGAAGCCTCCTGTTTTTCTCTAAGCGTTTGCCTGATTTGATCCAATTGCTGAGGGGCTTCTTCTGCTCCGCTTGTGCGGAGCAGCACGGTCAGGGCCTTACCCGTGTTCCCTTTTGCAACCAGCCAGCGCGGACTTTCAGGTACAAAAAACAGGCTCAGAAACAGGAGCAAGGCAGGAGCCGCCATGACCAGCAACATCCAGCGCCAGTTATTATCGCCGGTATTCACCAGCAGGTAATTTGTGAAAAATGCGATCAGAATGCCCGACACGATCGCCAGTTGATTGAGCGAAACCAGTCTTCCCCGGTACCGGGCGGGAGCGATTTCGGCGATATACATGGGTGAGAGAATAGATGCCACGCCAACGGCCACTCCGCCTGCGACCCGGGCACAAATAAAACCGGTTAGTTCATTTGAAACGGCGCTTCCGACTGCAGAAACAAAAAACAGAAAGGCAGCCAGCATCAGGATCCTTTTTCTTCCGAAGCGGTCGCTCAGTTTACCGGCAACAGCCACTCCTGCAATACAACCAAACAGCAGACTGCTCACTGTCCAGCCAAGTCCGGCTTCGGACAAACCAAAATAGGGTTGTATAAAATTGAGCGTGCCGGAAATCACCGCCGTGTCGAAGCCAAACAACAGGCCTCCCAACGCAGCTACAACGGATATAAAGATGACATAGGTTTTCATAAAGATTGGATTAGCGCGGGTTTTCCTTTTTTTTCAACCAGCCGGGCAGAAAAGCCATGAATGGCGATTTCCTCATAATTATGCCCTGCTTCGGAGGGCCAGCAGGCACCTACGATCAATGGGATGCTGCCTGTATTGGCCAGGCGGTGAGCCATGTCACCGGCAATATAATGCAGACTCCCGGGGTAAACCTCTTCACCCCACGTATTTCGTTCACGGTCCATTAAGATTAACATGCCCGTTCCCTGAACACCCCAGTAGAACTCCGCCTGCTCACTTTTCAGGTGAGAATGCCCCTTCGTCATGAAAAATTCATGGCCGATCTTTCCGGGCATGATGGTCGATGCCCCAAAATACAATCCGCCTTTTTGACCTTCCGGGACAGGAAGCCACGATCGTACCAAGTAGGCAATACGCGCGGGGTCTTCCAACTCAAATGCCTGCTGATCCTGAAAGATTCCCTTCAGATCTCCCAGTTTGCGTACCTGTTCGGTGACAGGTGCTCCTTCCAGATGCAGGTTAGCCGGGTGAAAAACCACCTCAGGTCTGATTATCTTCAAATGGTTATTCATACTTGTTGTCTAATCATTTATTTCCGGGAAACGATAGACCGGAGCGTCGCCGACTTTTACATACCGGCGACTGATCACTTCATTTCCCCCTTCGGGTTTAAACCGGGCTGTAAGCAGGTAGCCTCCCGGTCTTTCAGGAAGCGTCACGCACGCCGGGATGCTCCTGTTACCCGTACCCGGGATACTTACCGTCTTCTGGTCCAACTGCGTTTCCTTTCCGTTTTCATCATAAATCATCAATTTCAGATCGCCGGTTACGGGCCTGATTTTATCGTTAATCCCGTACAGGGTGAAAGAAAGCATGCTTCCCGGCTGATAAGGTTCCTGCTGTTTCATGTACCGGCCATCGGTCAGGTTGATAAAAACAGCCTGCGGAGCAAAGGCGTGTTTAAACCATTTCAGTGCCGGCGCGGGCTGAAGGTCCCTGATGCGGTTGATGAACCAGTCGCCGGTATAGCCGTAATTGTTGGCCAGATAACAGAAAGCCAGCACGCCGGCATGGTAGGGCTGGCTGCGCAGCCATTCGGTTTCCAGTTGCAGCCAATAAGCCTGAAATTCCCTGTTTTGCTCAGGAGTTGAATTTTTACCCAGATAAAAGTCGTAGAATTCGACCGTCAGTTTCGAAGGATTGCCATTGCGGAACAACCACACCCAGCCATATTCGTTCACCAGTTGGGCGGCGCCCGATCCCATACTTTCGTTATTCAGCCGGTTGCGGTAATCCAGATTACCCAGGGGATACGGATTTTTACTGAATCTTTCCTTGTCTCGGTGGGGGAGGTATCCTTCGTACGGATGAGGCTCATCCATTTCATCGAGGGTCATATGGTCGCCGGTCATGTAGCCCGCGTCCCAGATGCGGGTGGGGTCGAGCTGCATCAGCTCGGGGATCAGTTCATTGCCGATATACGAGTCATAGTTTTCGTTGATCGCATCCCAGATCACGATACTGGGATGGGCACCGTCCTTCCAGACCCAATCGGTATATTCTTTTCTGATCTGATCGGGCCAGCCATGGTTTTGCCAGTAAAGCCATTCGTTCTGAAACATAAGCCCGTATTCGTCGGCCAGGTCATACCAGAAATCGGGAGCAATACCGACGCAGATGCGCATGGTATTCCAGTTGACCGCTTTCGGCAGGTCGATTAAAAATTTGCGGACCCATTCCTTGTCCCACACCAGGTCGCTGCATTCCGGATCTTCAAAGAAACGCTGGAGGGTCACATTGGTGCCGCGCAGAATTGTTTTTTCACCGTTCAGGTAAAAGAATTTGCCTTTTCGCTCAAAATCGCGCATGCCGAACCGCCTTGAAAAACGATCAGACACATTTCCGTTACTGATCAGTTCAACGTCTGCCCTGCACAGGTTCGGATTTTCCGGCGTCCACAACGGAAACGCCGACAGGCTGATGGTGACAGCCGCCTCGGTGATGTTATCCCTTCGGGTACTCAGCTTCACCTGCGACTGCCCCAGCTTTTTCCCGGTTTTAATATCGGTAACCGTTACGTTGGCAACACAGGTGTCTTCCATCGGATCGCCATAGAAAATCTGGGACGGATTAAAATTGCGGATTTGCATCTTCACGGTAACCTGCCTGTTTTTTACCGACGGCAGGGGCAGGATCCGGTTGACCCTCAGTTTCCCGGTAAACGATAATTCCACATCATCCCAGATACCGGGGAGGTAATGCTCTTTTTCCTTATCGGTGCCGCCGGCGGCCTCACTGGGAAGCCACACCCGGTCTCCGACTTTGATCAGGATCTCGTTGTCCTGACCGTATTTCAGCGCCTGATTTACCGCAAACTCAACCGGCGTGTAACAGGACAACGAGCTGCCCAGATCCATCCCGTTCACATAAACCTGCGTCACATACTGGCTCTTTTTAATCAGGATCGTTCCATCTTTTTCCTTCAGCTCTTCCGGTATGAAAATAGTTTTCCGGTACCAACTGTAACGCGGGGTATAGTCAATCTGATACAGATTGTGCTGGTCTTTTCGCTGTACTTTATCTTCGTGCCTGAAGAATTTTTCATAATCGTCGATCCGGGGATTTGCAAGATGTACCAACCCCGGAACCGGAATAGTCCTGGTGTACTCCAGGGGAGGAAAAGCCCGGTTGGTCTGTTCAAACTGCCACGTTCCGTTCAGATCGATGGTAATGCGGGAATCCGGATGCTGTGCAAAAGCGGTCCGTACAAAAAGGACCAGGCATAAAAAGACGATTTGTTTCATAAGATTAGGTTTAGAAGGATGAACGTCGGTTAATAACAAACGGATTATCGGTTTTCTCCCGTTTGTTGTTCAGGATCATTTCTGCCATACTTTTACCCATTTGGGCAAAGTCGGTCGAAATCGTTGTGATCCCGGTAGAAACAATTCCCTTAATGGAAGACTCATTGTAGGATATAATTCCAAGCTCGGTTCCAAGCTTCAGGTGATGATCCATGGCATAACGGACCAGATATTCCAGATCCTTGTCATCGACGACAATAAACAAGTCACCAGCTTGGATCTGTTCCGCTCTGATGTCGGTTGAAATGGCATGGTAAGCGGACTTTCGGAGACAGAAATCTTTGAACCCGGTCGCAATTTCACGTAAAGTGGTACGCTGATTTTTAACCGCCAGGACGATCCGTTTATAACGGTCCAACTCGTCCGAATGCTGCCGGAGCATCCGGTAAATATCACGCTCAAAATCCTGACAGACATACGGATATTTTGTACGGTATTCTTCCCTTCCCTGATCCAGAATATAGACTTTCCGTTTGGGGAGTTCTGAAATGATGGTCGCCGCTTCTTTCCCGGGCATGGGCATGATCACGTACTCGCTGAATTCGCCGTTTGCACTTTCCAGGATGGTCTGAAACAGTTTGAGGTTGTTATGGTGAAAAAAGATCTGCTCGGTGCCTTGTCCCTGAAGGGATGTTTTAAAAGCGTCGTAAAGATCTTCCTTATAAGCCGTCAGTTTATCGAATAAAAGCAAAACCTTATGTCCGACATCGACCTGTGTGTTCTGAATATAATACCCTTTACCAACCTGCGCCGTAATAATGCCCTTTGCCTTCATTTCATTGTAAGCCGTCATCACCGTGTCCTGGGATAACTTGTATTGCCGGCACAGCATGTTCAGGGAAGGGATGCGGTCGCCCTTTTTGAGCTCTCCCTTTTTGATCTTAGCTGCCACAGCATCTATAATTTGCCGGTATTTTGGGACTGACTTATTTTCATCAAACCGGATGTCGATTATTTTTTCCATAGCTACTTCTGGGTAGTACACGGCAAATATATAACAGTTTTTATAACTGACAAACAGTTTGTTGTGTTTTTATTTTGTTTTGTTATTAGCTTTTATGCGGCTATGTCCGTTTAATGGTATCGCTCGTATTTGACAAATGGGGCGAATTGCCTATCTTTTCGCTGAAAAACCGAAATTCGATATTTATGAAAAGGATTGTTCGCCTGGTTGTGTTGATTTTTCTTGCCGGATCGTGCCAGCAGCAGGAGAGAGGAGTCTATGATATGGCTGGCCAACAGATGGAAAATGAGATGATGGCGGTTACGAAGCAGGCTTCGGAAGTTTCGACGGCACCGGCAGAGCCTGTTGATCAGGCAGCGGTGACGAAGAAAATCATTAAAGACGGCAGAATGGGCATACAGGTCTCCGATCTGGATCAATCAAAGGCCGAAGTAGCATCTCTTTTAAAAAAGCATGAAGGCTATTATGCCAACGAAAGTTTTAGCAATACCGACTACGAATCTTCATGGCAGTTAAAAATCAGGGTTCCTTCCGGCAAGTTTGAAGCTTTTATTTCGGATGTTGAATCAGGGGAAGGGGAGATTCTTTATAAAGAAATACAGTCACGCGATGTAACGGATCAGTTTATCGACCTGGAAAGCCGCCTCGACACCAAAAAAGCCTATCTGACGCGGTATAATGAACTGCTGAAGAAAGCCAAAGACGTGAAGGAAATTCTCGAAATCGAAGAAAAGATCCGGGTACTGGAAGAGGAAATCGACAGTACAACAGGCCGGCTCAAGTATCTGAACGATCAGGTTGATTACAGCACCCTTGATCTGACCCTCTCCAAACAAAAAGATTACAAATTTAAACCGGAGCACCGGAGTAAATTTGTTGAACGATTAAAGCTGTCGCTTTCAAGAGGTTGGTTTGGATTCGTTAATTTCATGCTGTTCCTGATTAAACTGTGGCCTTTCTGGATTCTCTTTGCCTTAATCCATTACAGTTGGAAAAAATATAAACAAAGGAAAAAATAACCGGGAGAGGCCATGTCGAAAAGCGAATAAGAGAAAAATAAATAAGGCAACTATGGGATTATTTTCATCGATTCTTGGCAACGCAGGAGCTGTCGGCCAGGAAGAATTAATGAAGCAGTACGGTCTGCTTTTGACCGAAGGAGAAGAAATCGAGCTGGGCTTTAAGCTCATCCGGGACACCTTTATTTTCACGACAAAGCGGTTGATCCTGATCGACAAGCAGGGGCTAACCGGGAGCAAGACCGAATACAAATCGATTGTTTATAAAAGTATCTCGCGTTTCAGCGTCGAAACAGCCGGAACGTTTGACCTGGAGGCCGAACTGAAAATATGGATTTCCAGCGAAGCGCAGCCAAGCATCACCCGGCAATTTAACAAGTCCGTGAATGTTTATGATGTGCAGAGGGTGTTGGCTCACCATGTCCTGAAATAGTTTTTTTTGAAGGACCGGGTTGCGATGCGCCCGGGTGCTAACAGATTTTTGAAAATGGCAGAGGTTATAATAAGAAGCGCAAATCCCGATGATTTTCCGAAGATTCTTGAGTTGTTCCGGGAGTTTGCGGCCTTCGAGAATTTATCGGAGTTGATGGTCAATTCGGTTGAAAGGATGATGCAGGAGCAGGAGCATTTTCATTGTTTCGTGGCGGAAACCGGCAGAAAAGAGATTATCGGATATGCCACCTGGTTTTTTTGCTATTACACCTGGACCGGTAAGTCCATTTACATGGACGATTTGTTTGTAAAGCCGGAATACAGAAGGAAAGGTATTGGTCTCCGGTTAATTGAGCAGGTAATTGAATTTGGCAAAAGCAGCCAATGCCATAAACTGCGCTGGCAGGTTTCCAACTGGAACCAAAATGCCATCGCGTTTTATAAGGGATTGGGCGCGGTCATCAACCCGGTGGAGCAGAACTGTGATCTCAGCCTGGATTAAATCCGCAATTTGCTATTTTATACTGTCTTTAAGGCGCTTTCTGTTCGCTTCAGGTAATCGTCGATCTGACCGGTATTTTCGAAGCCAACGATCATCATATCGACCACCCCCAGTCCCAGTACAAATTTGAGGGCGTTGTTAATTTTTTCGCTGTCGTTTTGGTATTTACCGTCACCTACCAGCTTCATGCCGATCACACCCTTGCCGGAGTCGTGAAGTTTTCTGATTACCTCAACCACTTCTTCGGGTTCCGGTTTATCCATGGCAATGCCATAGGGGTTGATGCGGACGTGGATTACGTCTACCCAGGGAGTTTCGGCGGCTTTTTTCATCGCATCGAGCGAATGCACCGATACGCCATGCGCGCGGATGACACCTTTGCTTTTCAGATTATCGAGTATGTCCATCTGCCGTTTTTGCGTATCTGTCCAGTTTGCTTCCTCCATGCAATGGATCTGCACGGTATCGAGATAATCGGTATCCAGTTCTTTTCTGAAGCGGTCGACGATGATATTGGCATCGTATCGTTCCTTCTCGGGGATACCGCCGGGCCTGACCCATATTTTTGAGCAGAGCGTTATTTTTTCACGGTCCATTTGCTTTAGGGCTTTCCCCATCACGGGATGCGTACCGTAGGTGTCGGCGCAGTCGAAAAAACGCACGCCGCGATCATAGGCATGCCTGATTACCCCCATAGCCGGGTCGTTGCCACTGCGGGTGAGGGCGGATGACCTGTTTCCGGCATGTACGCCTGTCCCGATCCCGATCAGTGTGGTTTGCAGGCCCGATTGTCCGAGTTTGACCAACTGCAGCGGATCGGCCGAACGCATCGGTTTCACGCTTCCGAACAAGGGGTTGTTAAAAAGTAAATGGGCTGTTCCCAGCGATAAGGCGGTGACAAATTTTCTGCGGTTTAATCCTGGTTTATCCATGGCAAATGCATTAAGTGGTTTAGTTCCCCAACAAATTTAACACAAATTGGTTGAACCCGTCAGCGGTTTAATACTTAATGAAATGTTAATGAAGGAGATGTTGACCCTTCGGCGACCGCGGTGCCCCGTTTGACGATGAGCAGCAGTTGTTTTATTGTTCATAAACCAGTTGACCCTGAACGATGGTTTTATGGATCCGGAAATCGAAATCCTCCATCGAGAACAGGATCAGATCCGCCCGTTTTCCCGGTTCGAGCGTACCACGGTCGTTAAGCCGATGCAGTCGGGCGGGATTGGTCGTGACCATGCTGATGGCCTCGGCCAGACTGCATCCGGTATATTTCATGATATTTCCGGTTGCTTTCGACAGCTCAGTGGCTGAGCCATAAAGCCCGCCGATTGAAAACCGCAGACTTCCGTCGGTTTTCTTTTCGATGGACTCACCGTTTTTGATGGTGTAAATTCCTGCCGGCAAACCGGCATAACTGGTAATGTCGGAGGTGATGATCACCTGGTCAAAGCCTTTCGTCCTGCAAAAGACCTGGAGCATCTCGGGCGGAAGGTGAAAACTGTCGGCAATGATACTGATGGTCAATCGTTTGTCGGCAAGCTGCGGCCAGATCGGATTGAAATGCCTGTTTACCGTACCGGCACAGCCATTACCCAGGTGGGTTGCCAGGCCGGCGCCATTGTCAATGGCCTCCCGGATGATACCGGCCGGCGCATTATGATGGCCCAGCGAAACAACAATGCCCAGTTTCCGGCATTTCCGGATAAATTCGAAGGCGCCATCAATTTCCGGTGCGATTGTGATCAGAATAATCTTTTCTCCGGCGGCTTTGTACAGTTCCATGAATTCATCCCAGTCCGGCCTGCGGACATGCTCCAGCGGATGGGCCCCGCGGTAACCGTCAACCGGCGAAATGTAGGGCCCCTCCAGGTGGAATCCCGGCAGGGAGCCCAGCAGCGAAGGATCATCTTTGGCCCGGGCAAGGACGGAAAAATTCCTGGCCAGCAATTCCCGGCTGTTGGTCGTTAAGGTCGGAAAATAGCTGGTGACACCCTCTTTCCACATGGCCTCGGTCACCTTTTTTACATCATTAACCGTCAGTTCGCCTGACGGGGCTGATGGATCGCCGGCTCCTTCAAGGGCAAACGATACCGATGAGTGCCCGTTTACCTGGATATCGATCAATCCTGGTGCGATATAGTGTTTATTGGTATGATCGGAAAGTTTTTCCAATCGTTCGATTCGGTTGATCAGTCCGCTTTCAATTTCAACGGAAATGGGAGCGTGGTCAAGATAGTTCAAACCTTCTATTTTCTGCGTGTTCATCTGTTTTTCGCTTGAATTTCGTTACTGGTTCGGAAACCATTTTTGACGAATGGCATCAAAAGTCCCATCGTTTTTCAGGGTGTTTAAAGCGGCCTGCCAACTCGCCACCACTGCAGGAGAGGTATTTGCCGAAAAAGTGATATAAAAATCAGACGACATCAGCGCGAAAGCCGGATCAACCTCGCCGTAATCGTAACCCAGACTGGTCAGGATATCGGGGAAGGTAATATCGGTACACACAAAAGCATCCAATTGTCCGTTCAGCAGTTTTTCTGTCAGCACTTTCGGATCACTGTCATAAACCAGGTTATTGAATCCCTGGTCTTGCAAGCTCTGCGTGGAGAACCACGAATTTACCGTACCGATTGCCTGCAGATTCCTTGCGTCTGCCAATGAATTTATGGTTATGCCCGAACCTGCTTTGGTATAAAACCAGGTGGTATTGGTGCCGATGGGTCCAACCCACTGAAAGAGATTTTCGCGTATTGCCGTCCGGTCCATCGTGAAAAGGCAAAAATTCGGGTTATTCAGGGCCATTTGATATCCGTTACGCCAGGGCGAAAGGTGGATGTCATAATGGGTTTTGTTCCGTTTCATGATTTCTTTTACCAGATCGGTTCCGTACCCGGTTATATCGCCTTCCGTATTTTGGTAGCTTAGCGGGGGGTAAGGTTCCGTATACACTTGCATAACATCCGGGTAGCTTGATGTGTTCAGGTAAATCTGACTCAGTTCCTTCAGCTTCCCGTTTTTCTTGCACAGGTCGATAGCTCCCTGAAAGGCCGAAACAAGTTCATCCGGAGTATTTTTGTTAAAGGCAAAATAAAGCAACTCTGTTTTTATCGTCAGTACCGGATTTACGGCATACGGACTTCTTCCGATCGATTCAAGGCCCGATTCCGTTGTATACCGGTCTGACGGAAACAGATCAATCTCGCCGCTCAGGAGTTTATTAAGCGCCTCCATATGATCCGCGCAATAAACCAGGTTGGTGAAACCTTCCTCGATAAGATATTCTTCGATGGCATAATCGGCTATGACGCCGATTTTTCCGGCTGCTTTGGCATCGTCCAGATTGTTCAGCGAGATGGAGCGTTGCGGTGCAGCGTAAAAGTTCCAGTCGAGCGAGGCGATCGGGCCGGCCCATTTGAATTTGTCTTTGCGTGTGGAAGTTAAGGTTGTGGTAAACAAAACCGTATTGGCCTGATCCAGCGCCGCCTGATAACCCTCTTCCCAGGTCAGGAATTCAACTCTGTATTCCAGATCCAACTGACTGCAGATATCTTTCAGCAGATCAGCAGCAAGGCCAGCCGGTTTTGAATCTTCCGTATAATTAAATGGTTTGTACTCTTCGGATATAAACCGCAGCTTCGCCGACGGATCATGATCGTTTTTATCGCACGATTGAAACAGGACGCCAGTCACGACGAATAAATAAGTCAGTAAGCGTTGCAGGTTTTTCATAAGCAGGTCGTTGGTTAAAGCTACAAAGATCACAAAGCTAACAACTCATCCAACATTTTCAAACATAGGTCGGATTTTTTCAGTATTATTTCCTTACCGGCCGTGGCTTGAGTTAACATGAACC
>JBCFBK010000049.1:0-46007 GCA_038562555.1 Prolixibacteraceae bacterium
CCGGAGCCGGCCAATCATCGGGTTATGTGCTTCCCGCTCCGCGTCATAAATCTTAAATGCCCCACGCTCTTTGGCCATGATAACCGATGAACGGTAAGCTTCGACAGCAAGCGTTTTATGGATCTCTTCGCTGAAATCGGTCGCTGCTTCGGTTCCGTAACGGAGTCCCAAAGCGGCCAGCATATCGCCTTCTGCCGTGATGCCCACACCGGTACGGCGTCCTTCGCGGGCTTTGGTCTGTATTTTTTCCCACAGGCGCCGTTCTGTGTGTTTAATTTCCTCATCTTCCGGATCGGCGTCAATTTTTCCGAGAATGGCATCAATCTTTTCAAGTTCCAGATCAATAATATCATCCATCAGACGCTGCGCCAAAACGACATGCTCCTTAAACAGTTTGAAATTAAAGCGGGCCTCAGGCGTAAACGGTTTCTCCACGTATGAATAGAGATTAATCGCCAGAAGGCGGCAACTGTCGTACGGGCATAAGGGTATTTCGCCGCAGGGATTGGTTGAAACGGTTTTGTATCCAAGGTCGGCATAACAATCAGGAACCGATTCACGAATAATCGTATCCCAAAAAAGAATACCCGGTTCGGCCGATTTCCAGGCATTGTGAACTATTTTTTGCCACAGCCTGCCCGCATCGGTATCGCGGGTATAAATGGGGTGGTCCGAATCGATCGGATATTGCTGATGATAAGGGATTTCATTTTCAACAGCCCGCATAAAATCATCGTGGATCTTCACCGATACATTAGCCCCCGTCACCTTGCCCTGTTCCAGTTTAGCATCGATAAATTTTTCGGAGTCCGGATGCTTGATTGAAACAGACAGCATTAAAGCGCCTCTTCGTCCATCCTGTGCCACCTCGCGTGTGGAATTGGAATAACGTTCCATGAACGGAACAATGCCCGTCGATGTCAGCGCAGAGTTCTTTACAGGCGAACCTTTGGGTCGGATATGCGAAAGGTCATGTCCTACGCCACCCCGTCTTTTCATCAGTTGTACCTGCTCCTGGTCAACCTTCAGGATACCGCCATAGGAATCAGAATTACCTTCGTTTCCAACTACAAAGCAATTGGAAAGGGAGGCAATTTGAAACTCATTCCCGATACCTGTCATCGGGCCGCCCTGAGGAACAATGTATTTAAAGTCCTTCAATAACTGATAGATCCGCTGCTCATCAACCGGATTTTTGTACTTCTGCTCAATCCGTGAGATCTCTTTAGCCAGACGCCAATGCATATCATCGGGAGTCTGTTCAAAGATATTCCCGTATGAGTCTTTCAAGGCATACTTGTTTACCCATACTCTTGCAGCCAGATCGTCACCGTTGAAATACTTCAGGGTTTCCTGGAACGCTTCGTCCTGGGAATAACTTTTACTCATGATTGGGGAATCTGTCGCAACATTTTTTGAATCCATAACAAAATAATTAAGTCTTATGATATATTAACCGGCTGTTTTATTGGGGATCAGCCCGGGGTTTTTCCGTTTATTTGATCTATGCAAGATAATACCCGCATCGAATAAAATAAACACTTCGGGGAGGATAGTTTAAAAAAGTTATCAACTTTTTTATGTTATTTTATTTATTATCAGTAAGTTAAAATTATTATTCTTCTGAAAAGTTTCAAAAAAATAAAACTTTACAAAGAAATCAACAGAAAAAAAGGCAGATTGTTCATAAAATACGGGGAGTAATTTGTGGTAATACGGATATAATTGTATTAGGTTTCCCTAATTAACCTTTGTTAAAAACTTTTTTCGATCACCAACCGTGTGGCTCCAACATTTTCGTCCATAAAGGAACGGCAGTTTTCCGCAATTTCACCGAGCAGCCTGTTATTCCCGAGCAGCCGGTCCAGTTGCTCCCTGAGTTGCATTTCGTCCGAAACCGGGAAGGCCAGCTTCCGTCTGACCAGCTCCACAGCCTCCTGAAATTTGAGATAATTCGGCCCAAAGAGGACAGGTATGTTGTAAATCGCGGCTTCCAGCGTATTGTGAATGCCAACGCCGAAACCACCGCCCACGTATGCCACAGAAGCATACCCGTACACCGCCGAGAGAATCCCGATGCTGTCAATGATAAGGATCCGGAACTGACCGACATCTTCGCCCGCCAGAGAGTAACGGACCGCCTTTTCAGGAAAAAGTTCCATCAACCGTTTGATGTTTGATTCTTTCACTTCATGCGGAGCAAAGATCATCTTCACCGTTTTGTTGTGTTCCAGATAGCTCGCCAGCAGATCTTCGTCGGGTGGCCAGGAACTTCCGGCCACAATGAGTGCAGAATTACCTTTAAATCGGGCAATCAGGGGCAAATCCTTCCGGGCCGCTGCAATTTCCGCAACCCGGTCGAAGCGGGTGTCGCCTGTAACGGTGGTATTTTTCAGTCCGATCTGTTCCAGCAGGCGCGCCGACTCCTGGTTCTGCACGAAAAAATGATCCACATCCCCGAGAATGCTCCTGTACCATGCGGCACGGAGTCCATTTTGAAAGAAAAGCTGCCCGGGCCGGAAAATTGCCGACACCAGGAACAGCGGAATCTTTTGCCTCTTTAATTCGGAGGTGTAATTCTTCCAGAATTCATATTTAATGAAAAAGACTTTTTCAGGACGGGTAAGTTCAATAAACTTCCGGGCATTTCGGCGGGTGTCGGCAGGAAGATAGCAAATATAGTCGGCCTGAGCATAATTTTTCCGGATCTCATAGCCCGAAGGTGAGAAGAAGCTGAGCAGGATCCGGTATTGCGGATACTGCCTCCTGACCGCTTCAATCAACGGGCGGCCCTGTTCAAACTCGCCCAGCGAGGCGCAATGAACCCAGATCAGCGGACGCTCGTGGCTGACACTCTCCGCCAGGTAGCGGAATACATGCTTCCGGCCGCGGCACCAGAAACGAGCCTTTTCGCTGAAAGGCACGGCCAGTGCCGCCGCCAGCGCGTATAAACGAATACCAAACTCATAGATCAGGTTCATAACGTCAGATAAAAGAGGCGTAAAAGTAAGAATTTTAGTCGTAAGTATTTACGACTTACTACTAAGATATCCTTCATCTTTTGGGAGTCCCGCGGACATCGATGCCTGCACGGCCAGGCGGTCGCAACGTTCATTCTCCGGGATCAGCGCGTGCCCTTTCACCCAGACAAAACGAACCTGATGTTTTTTATACACCTCGAGAAAGCGCATCCAGAGGTCGGGATTTTTTTTGTCTTTGAAACCTTTTTCCACCCATTTTCGCAGCCAGCCTTTCTCTACCGCGTCGACCACATATTTGGAGTCGGAATAGACCGTCACCCTGCTTCCCGGGACCTTCAATGCTTCCAGGGCTACAATCACCGCCAGAAGTTCCATCCGGTTATTCGTGGTACATTGAAATCCGGCAGCAAGTTCCTTCCGGAACGAACCCGAAAGCAACACCACGCCGTATCCGCCCGGACCGGGATTTCCCCGGGCCGCTCCGTCCGTATATATGGTAACAAGGGGAGAAGACATAAAGAAGCTGTTAGCCTTTAGCTGTTAGTATTTACAAGAAAGATAAGAAGCTGTTAGCTGTTAGCTGTCAGTACTTAAAGCAACTGGCATGAAAACCAGCCAATAGCTAAAAGCTAACGGCTAATAGCTATCACAGAATCAGCATCGCGTCTCCATAGGTGCCGAACCGGTATCCTTCTTTGATTGCCTTGCGGTATGCCTCCATCACAAAATCATAGCCGCCAAAAGCAGCCACCATCATCAGCAGCGTGGAAAGGGGCAGGTGAAAGTTGGTAACCATGCTGCTTGCAACGCTGAATTCGTAAGGAGGAAAAATAAACTTATTGGTCCAGCCTTCAAAGGGTTTCAAATGCCCCTGGGTCGACACGGAACTTTCGAGGGTGCGCATAACGGTTGTGCCGACCGCGCAAACCTGCTTCTTGTTATTCCGCGCTTCGTTAACGATGCGACACGCGTCTTCGGTAATCCAGATCTGCTCCGAGTCCATTTTGTGCTTGGTCAGGTCTTCCACATCAACACTGCGAAAATTGCCCAATCCGACGTGCAGGGTGACAAAGCCGAAGTTCACCCCTAAAATTTCAAGGCGTTTCATCAGTTCCCGGCTAAAGTGCAGACCGGCCGTAGGAGCGGCCACTGCTCCTTCATGTTTGGCAAAAATGGTCTGATAACGGTCTTTATCGTCGGCCTGCACAGGCCGCTGAATAAATTTCGGGAGCGGTGTCTGGCCCAGGCTGTACAGCGTGGCCTTAAATTCATCATAAGGCCCGTCGAACAGAAAACGAAGCGTACGTCCTCTCGAAGTGGTATTGTCGATCACTTCGGCCACCAGCAAATCATCTTCTCCGAAATACAGTTTATTACCAATCCGGATCTTCCGGGCAGGATCGACCAACACATCCCACAGCCGTTGCTCACGGTTTAGCTCGCGAAGCAGGAAGACCTCAATTTCGGCGCCTGTTTTTTCTTTGTTCCCGTACAAGCGGGCCGGAAACACCTTCGTATCGTTGAAGACCATCACATCCTGATCGTTAAAATACTCCGTGATATCTTTGAATGTCCGGTGTTCGATCTCTTTACTCTTGCGGTGCAAAACCATCATCCGTGATTCATCCCGGTTTCCCGCAGGGTGCAACGCAATCAACTCATCGGGCAACTTGTATCTGAACTTTGATAATTTCATACTATAATAATTTATTTTTTAATGGTAGTATGGAACTCCATGTTGCTGAAAATTAAGATCATACCTTTGAGTGTCATGAAGCAACATGTTCGTTTCATATGTTTTTCATTTCAAATTAACGGTGTATAATTCTCGTACTAAACTTCGCTCCAATTCGCCGAAAAACATTCCCTTGGGCGTAAACAGCGGCGTTCATGGCTCGTTTCATACGTATATAATTTGTTTTTAACGGTCACATAAAATTGAGCTTGCAACATGTACGGACAACAATGCTCCCGGAAGGGAAAGTATTCCTGTCTTGGCTGATTTAACATGCTTAATTGTCTTCTGTTTCAGTCCTGCGGTTAGTCAGGTTGCGGGCTGATCACAAAGTGACCTTTTACGGAGCAGAATTCAATTAGTTACAATCGATTTAAATTATCCAGAAAAAATTTCACGGTCATCGCATCCTCCACGCGGGCGTCACCAATGCGTGTGCGCCTGAGTTCGACCAGGTAAGCGCCCGAATTTAACGCCACACCTAAATCCCTTGCCAATGCCCTGATATAAGTCCCTTTACTGCAGGTCACCCTCAGTGTGGCCAGATTTCCGGAAAAATCGAGCAACTCCAGTTCCCTGATTTGTACCGGACGCGGCGCCAGTACCACCTCTTCACCTTTGCGTGCATGTTTATAGGCCCGCTTTCCGTCAACCTTAACGGCGCTGAAAACGGGAGGAACCTGAAGCAGATCGCCGGTAAACTCCGGCAGCACCTTAAGGATCAGTTCGCGGTTAATATGACCGGTTTCAAACCAATTGTTTTCTTCGGTTTCCAAATCAAAAGAAGGGGTTGTTGCTCCCAGTTTCAGGGTGGCCGTGTATTCTTTCTCACCGGCCTGCAAACTTTCGATACGGCTGGTGGCCTTCCCGGTGCAGACAATCATCAGCCCGGTTGCCCTGGGGTCGAGCGTACCTGCATGCCCAACTTTCAGCTTTTTTATTCCCAGCATTCTGCAAAGCTGATTCCGCACTTTTTGCACCAGATCGAACGAGGTCCAATCCAGTTCCTTATCAAACAACAATACCTCGCCCTGCTGGAAATCCATGAAAAAAAGATTAATCATTTGCATATTGGCAAGCCAGCTTCGTTCTGCTTCAACGGGTGTTCACTACAATAAAAACGGCAAAAACAGACAGCCGGAAACCAATTTTTTTTCAGGCTGCAAAAATAGCAATTAACCCGATAATAAGGCAATAGATAGCAAAATAAATTAATTTGCCCTTTTTTACGATATTAATCATCCATTTACAAGCCAACAGTCCGGATAGAAATGCCGCGGCAAAACCTACCGCGAGCGGAATAAAGCCAATCGTATTTTCATCCGACAGCTTACCCGACGAGATATCGAGCAAATTGGCGCAGATAATCGGAAAAATAACCATCAGAAAGGAAAACCGGGCCATGTCTTCCTTGCGTTTACCAAGCAACAATCCGGTAGCGATCGTGGAACCACTCCTGGAAATACCAGGCAACACGGCAATTGCCTGGGCTACACCAATGATCAGGGCATCGGTCCAGCCGATCTTTTTCTTTCCGGGCCTGACAAACCGGGTGAGCGCAAGCAGTCCGGCCGTGACCAGCAACATCAGCCCCACAAAAAAGAGATTTCCGGTAAACAGGCTTTCAACTTCCTCACGAAAAAAAAGCCCGACGACAGCAACCGGAACAACCGAGAGCAGCAGCAGCAAAGCATGACGGGTCTCCTCATTCCATTTGAAAGCGAAAACTCCCGAAAAAAGCTGAACTATATCTTTTTTGAAAACAACCAGGGTGCTCAACACGGTTGCGCCATGGACCACCACGGCGAAAAGCAGATTTTCATGACCATGAATATCCAGCACGATATGCCCCAACTCAAGATGGCCGCTCGAGCTGACGGGCAAAAATTCCGTTAATCCCTGGATGATCCCCAGCAGGAATGCCTGAAATGTCGTCATTTAGATTGCTGTTAGACAAGAAGCTGTTAGCTGTTAGTTTAGCCTTCTCAACGGCTAATGGCTCACAGCTAAAAGCTTCTTCACTTCTTCATGATCGCATAAATCTCGAACAAAAAGCCAAACAGCACCACAACAGGGGCCAGTGTGATCCGCCGGAAACTGAATATTTCCGGATTAAACACCGAAGGGTCTTCACTTTTTCCGCCCACCATGAGCATAAAGCCGATCACGATAATTACAAAACCAATTAAAAGCAACCTGTAGTTTTTTTTGCTGAGCGCAAACTGCTGCTCTGTCATATCCTGCTCTTTATTTACCATATTTTTTAGCTTTGAGCTTTTAGCCATGCCATTAGCTTGTTATATCTTTATTGTCTTCTGTCTTGATACCTGATACTTGTGTCTGCCTCAGTAAAACAACTCTTCAAACCGTAACCGAAGGAATTTGTTCACAGCGAAGTATGTTGAAAGCCACGTAATGAGCACACCGAAAACCAATACAAGGATAAATGTAATTCCCAGGGTGTCGGCCTGTTCCAGTTTGATCAGATTCTGAAATTCATTCCGGTACGAGTAGATCAGCAGGAAAATCCCGGCATTGGCAATAATCCCGGCAACAAGTCCATAGCTGACGCTTTTCAGGATGAAGGGGCGTCTGATAAATGGCCTGGTGGCCCCCACCAGTTTCATCGTATTGATAATGAATCGTTGCGAATAAATTGAAATACGGATGGTATTGTTGATCAGGGTTGTAAAGATAAACAGCAGCAAAGCCGAAAAAACCATCAGAACGATGGTCACCTGCCGCACGTTATCGTTGATCACCTTAACCAGGTCGCGCTGATAAAAAACTTCTTTCACCTGGGGATAGTCCAAAAATTTCTGTTCCAGCACGGCCAGGCTGTCTGTCTGTATCCAAGCTGCATGAAGTTTGACGTTGATCGATGAAAAAAGCGGATTGAAGCCCAGGAAGCCTACAAAATCTTCACCCAAATCTTTAGCCAGTTCACTGGCGGCCTGCTCCTTATCAACAAATTCGGTCGATTTTACATATTTTGTGGCGCTCAGGTTCTTTTGCAGACGGAGGATTTCCACTTCCCGTATGTTTTCGTTCAGCACCAGGGTAAAACCTACATTCTCCCGGACATAATCCGACAACCGGCGTGCATTCAGCATCAGCAGAGTCATCATGCCCACCAGGAACAGGACCAGGGTGATACTGACCGTTGACACCAGGTATGAACGCACAAGCCGCCGTTTTATCCTGGCCTGACGTTTCCTGTTCCTGCTATTTCCTTTTAACTGTCCCATGAAATTTTCCGGATTAAAAATACGTTAAACCGGTTGCTCCGGGCGGTTTGATTTTCTTTTTTTCAGTCCCGCCAGAACAACTCCGCCCAACAATACGAGCAGGATTAGCGAACTGGCCAGCGAAACGGTATTTCCCGCAGCATACGAAGCAGGCTCGAAGCGGAACTCCACCTGATGTTCACCCTCGGGTATGGCCAGAGCCCGAAGCAGGTAATTTACCCTGATGATGTTCACCTCCTCACCATCAACGAAAGCTTTCCAACCCTTCGGATACCAGATTTCTGAAAAAACAGCAAGGGGTTTTCCGCCGCCTACCGTGGCTTTATATTTAAGATAATTTGGCTGGTACTCCTCCAGTGTAACTGATGACTCACGCCCTCCGCCAAATTGAACGTCCTTTAAATCGTCGGCAAAACGGCGGTCAACCAAAGCCTTTTCGGCCGGATCAAAGTTTCTCAGCGCGGCGATTTCTTCATTGGCATCCTCCACCAACTGCATATCGTCAACAAACCAGGCGTGTCCCAGCGCGTAAGCGTTTCGAAGCGGCGGACTGTTTGGATCGTAAATAATATATTTTGTATTGAGCATGTTAATCACGGGGAGCGACTGCATGAGTGAATCAATAGTCTCCGGACTTTTAAATCCGCCAATCAGGGTCTGGATCTCCGGAAACAACTGGTGATCGATCACTTCCTGATAACGCTCCATCTTTGCTCCGTGGTAACCGCCCAGCGACTTGTGGAACCACGAGGTGGAGCCATCGTTAAAAACGCTGACGGTGAGGTTGAGTACTCTGAAATCAGGATCCTTGTCTTCCAGGATCAACTGGTCGGCCTTAGAGGCCTGGAAAGGAGTCTCGACCTTCGATTTCCGTTCAAAGTGGTCGTTGTTCAAGTATTTTTTGTTGACCGGCCACATGTCGGTCAGAATTAGCAGCACCCAGATCACCAGCGCGTAAGTGGCTTTTAGTTTCTTCATGACAAACAGCCAGATCACCCCGGCAGCCAGGCTTACAAACAACAGGCTCTTAAAGGCATCGGTACGGAGCACCATCCGGCGGTCGGCGCGAAGCGCTTCCATCAGTTCATCCGGCCATCCGGCCTCAACCAGCCGGGCATCCGAAGCGCTCCTGAAATCGCCGGCAAGCCCGGGTATGAGCACAAAAATCAGTGCCAGTCCGCCAACAATATACCAGGCGTATTTTAATTTCTTCAGCAGCTCTTTCTTATCGATCCGGTCCAGATACAACTCCCTGACGGCAAGAACCCCCATCAGCGCCATGGCGAATTGCTGGATCACGATAATGTTTTTGACATCCCTGAACTTATTGTATCCGGGAAAATAATCGATCATGAGATTACTTAGTATGGAAAAATTCTTCCCCAGCGACAGCAGAAACGATACGGCAACAACCGCAACAATCCACCATTTATCGGGCCCTTTCACCAGAAACAATCCCAAAACAAACAAGAAGCAAAGCACCGCTCCGTAGTAAAAGGGGGCGGCCGATATAGGCTGGCTTCCCCAATACAGGGGCAATCCGGCACTGATCCGTTTGGCCGCATCCTTCCCCTGGTTTTTCTCAAAGAATTGGTATACTTCAGAATTTTCACCCACCGGCTCGCTCATACCCCCGCCTTTAAAGCGCGGGATAAAAGCTGTCATTGCCTCACCCAGGTCGTAGCTGTAATCGAGAATGTAGTTTTTATCCAATCCCCCGGTCTGGTTGGCCTGGTCAATGGTCAGTTCAGATTTTCCACGGGTTGAATACTGCCCGTATTCCCAGGTGGTATAAAGCCGGCCAAAATTCGTTCCCACGGCCAGCAATAATGCAACCAGCAGCAAGGCTGATGACGTTAAAAAAGCAGGGAGCATTTTCCCCTGTACTGCCGCTGTCAGATAGCTTAACCCGATCAGTATGACCATAATCCCCGCGTAGTAGGTCATCTGTGGATGCCCGGCTCCAATCATCAGAGAAATACCAAAAGCCGCCATCACACATCCTGTCAATTTCCGGTTGTTATATGCCAGCCATACTCCCGCCACCACCAGTGCCATATACGCCAGGGTATTCACCTTGGAAATATGTCCTACCTGAAGCAAAATAAAAAAATGGGAGGCAAAACCAAAGGTTAACGCTCCGGCAAAGCTAAGCCATACGTTAACTTTTAGAACCAGACACAGAATAAAGAAGAATAGAAAGTTTATCACGATCAGATTCACCGGACGCGGAATGACATTGATCCATTTTTGAATCACACCAGGTATATTTCCTTTATATACGGTAGAAATCAGGTAAGCCGGCATGCCACCGAAAGCTCTGTTAGTCCATAAAGCTTCCTTCCCGGTTTCCTGACGGTAGTCAACAAGTTCCTTCGACATCCCCTGAAACATTTGCGAATCCTGCGCCATGAGACGTTTTCCCTCAAGTACAGGCGACATATAGGTGAAACCAATTAGCAGGAACAAAACAACGGCTGTCAGATAAGGGATGAATTTGCTATAGGCGCCTGGCTGCTTCATATCAGGGATACACTTAAATGATTACTTTTACATTTTGAAACGAAGATAAAAAACATACATCATATTCTTGTTGATCTGCCATGATGAACACGTCAACAGAAAATAAGGCCTGAAAAAGTACAAAAATAATCCAAATTAAATCAATTGCTAATTTTTATGGGCATCATCATAAAACAATCGCTTAAAGGAGGTTTATGGACTTATATAGGCGTGCTTATTGGATTTGTCACAACTTCGTATCTCTATACCGAATACCTGACTCCGGAAGTTGTAGGCTTATTTGGACTATTGATAGCTATTTCAACACTCACCAGTCAGCTTTCCCTCCTCGGCATGGGCGGCGTTACAGCACGGCTGTTCCCTCATTTCAGAGATCCGGGCAAGGAGCACAACGGCTTCTTGTTTATCGCGTTGGTGGTGCTGACCGCAGGATTTTTACTTTTTCTGGCGGCCTATTATACGTTTAAAGGTGTGCTGATTGAAACAAACCTCGAAAAATCACGTCTTTTTGCCGACTATGTTTATTTGCTGATCCCGCTTACCCTGTTTTCCCTTATTTTTAATTTTCTTGACACTTACAATAAACTGCTGTACAACGCGGTTTTGGGAACCTTCCTGCAGGAATTCCTTCAACGATCCTTAATTTTCGCCGCGGTTATCCTGTATATTTTCAGGCTGCTTACGTTGAATCAACTAATCATAGCCTTTACAACAGCCGTCTGCCTGAAAGGGGTGATCCTTTTCATTTATTTACTTTCCCGCGGAGAGATCCATTTGCTTCCAAAGCCGGGGTTTATCGATAAAAAGCTAAAAAAGGAGATGCTCGATGTCGCGCTTTTTTCGATTATCGGGGGGATGGGAGCCATGCTTGTTTTCAGCATCGACAAGATCGTTGTGAATCAAATGCTCGACCTGAAGAATACCGGGGTTTACACAATAGCCTTTTATTTCGGAGCACTCGTCATTATTCCTTCCCGCCCGTTATTAAAGATATCGGGAACGCTCATCGCCGACGCCTGGTACAGGAACGACCTCGGCCAGATCCGAAGTATTTATTATAAAAGCTGTATCAACCAGTTCATTATCGGCGGATTTCTGTTTCTGGGAATCTGGGCAAATATCGACAACATTCTGACCATTCTCGGAGAAGATTACCTGCAATCGAAATGGGTGATCTTCTTTATCGGATCGGGTTATTTGTTCGACATGATGACCGGGGCGAATGCTCAGGTCATCGCCTTTTCCAAATATTACCGGATTTCCTTATTATTTATCGTTATTTTGATCGGTATTGTCTTGTTCCTCCTGGCCGCTTTAATCCCCGTTTGGGGGATAACCGGCGCTGCCGTGGCTATTGCAGGAGGGCTGTTTCTGAATAACCTGATGCGATATATTTTCCTGTACAGGAAATACCAGTTGCAACCTTTTAACTTCAAATTTATCGTGATTGGTCTGTTTTACATGTTGGTGTTTTTCCTCACAAACCTGATTCAGCAACAAGAACTGTATGTCGACCTGTTCTTGCGGAGTATTCTTATTACTATATTCACAACTTTATTTTTTTGGATTATACCATTGTCAGAAGATATTACAATAATGAAGAATACATTGGTTTTATATCTTCAAAAAAAATTAAAATAGTGTCCGGACTTATGATTAAACCGTTATTATTTAAAGCTTTCAGTGCATTCGCAGGTAAAATGAGATACCAAAGGTTATTTGAGCTGTTACTTCGGCTGTCGCTGAAAGGGATGAATATAGGCTCAGTGGCAGGGCCCGCTAAATCGGGCGAAAGGGCCGCCTTGAAATATATCCGTAATCAATTAACCGATCAGGGCAAACTGGTCTTGTTTGACGTGGGAGCTAACATTGGAGATTATACCCTACTGCTCAAAGAAATCTTCGACAAAAATGCGATGGTTCATTCCTTTGAACCGGCCAAAAAAACATTTGATACGCTGAAATCCAATTTATCGGGTCTGCGTGATATCAGCCTATATCACTTTGGACTTGGAGATAAGGCCGCCCGCTTAACCTTATACGGCACCCCGTCAGCCTCCTCAATGGCCAGCGTTTATCCGAGAAGGCTGGAGCACCATCATATCACCATGAGCGAGACCGAAGATATTGAGATCAGGACCGTTGATGATTTCTGCCAGGAACATGGCATTAACCATATCCACCTGCTGAAGCTTGATGTTGAAGGACACGAAATCAACGTATTAAAAGGGGCTTCCCGCATGATAAAATCAGGGAATGTCGATTTTATTCAATTTGAATTTGGAGGCACCGATATTGATTCAAGGGTTTTCTTCCAGGATTTTTATTACCTGCTGAAAGATCAATACAACCTCTACCGCGTGGTAAAAGATGGACTTTTTCAGCTCGGAGCTTATTCTGAAATCTACGAAGCTTTTATGGCAACAATCTATGTGGCTGAAAGAAAGGGCCTGGGTTAACCACTCATTACAAAAAGAGAATACGCAAACGACTCAAAAATACAAGGTATGAAGAACGCGCTGATCCGGATTTATCTGCTTTCCAAATTTCTGGGGTTTGATCCGTTAGTCTTAGTCACAAACTTAAAGGGTATCCGTTTTTATATCCACGATTTTTTACAATTAAAAAAACAAAAAGGAACCGACACCAGATTTAATTTTGGGCGAAAATATCCAATACTCCATGAGCGATATACGGAGTCGGGTAAAATGTCAGGGCATTATTTTCAGCAGGATTTGTTGGTTGCCCAAAAAATATTTGAAAAAAATCCGGACCGGCATATCGACATCGGATCCAGAATGGACGGATTTGTTGCACATTTGGCTGTATTCAGAAAAGTGGAAGTAATCGATATCAGAGACCAGCTTACCAGGGTGAGGAACGTCCTGTTTCGTCAAGCGGACCTGATGCAGTTGCCTGACGATTTGATTAACTGCTGTGATTCCGTTTCATCCCTTCACGTCATCGAACATTTTGGACTGGGCCGGTACGGCGATCCGATCGACTATTACGGACACCTGAAGGCGATTGATAACATTGCGAAAATTCTAAAACCGGGCGGGAAATTCTATTTTTCTGTTCCGATCGGGCAACAGCGGATTGAATTCAACGCCCACCGGGTCTTTAGTATAAGCTATTTACTGGAAATACTCCAGCCCTCGTTCATGCTCGAGAGTTTCTCGTATGTGAACGACAAATGGACACTGTTTGAAAATATTGAACTGGATCAAAACATGGTCGATACGAATTGTGGTTGTCATTATGGCTGCGGTATATTCGAGTTGACCAAAAAATAAAACGCCTGTGTTGCCGGAAGCTACAACTCTGCCCGGATAATATCATGCTCAACCGACACCTTGTATTTTGGATTTTTAGTCAGGATGTAGGATTTCACTTCTTCATAAGTCGGGTAATCGTTTTTACCGGTAAATTCCCGGGCGTCATCGATCAGGATCACATGGTCCAGTTTTTTGGAGAAAACCGCATCCAGTTCTTTCCATATAGGGCAATTTGATGAGCCTTTTGCCGTAAATCCTCCGGAATAATGCCCGTCGAGCCAAAAGATGGCCGGCTCATCCAGCTCTTTAATAACCTCTCCAATCTTTTCGCCGCTGTCACCGTGAATGATCCGGATATGGCTGTATTTCCTGAACTTCCTTGCAGCCCGTTCATACAACCGGTCTGCAAGCTCGATCGAATAGATCTTCTTAAAATTCCTTTTTTGAGCCGACACCATATACCCCAGGTAAGTCCCCGTCTCAACCAGCATCTTACATCCGTATTTTCGCTGATATTCACGGATAATTTTTTGTTTGACAACCGGATGCGGTGGGATCGGGCATCCCTGCTTTTCCCAATCCCGGATGATCCCCTCCGGGAAATGATTGTATCTGAACTCCACGATCCGGTAACGGATCTCGTCAGGAAGCAACTTCTTTATTCTTTTCTTCAGCATTTTCGGAATTTTTCAATTAAAACGACAATCATATTTCTGGCACGCAGATCCAGTCTGACGGCATGGAACCATAGGTCAGAAAGACGCTTTCCGGGTAAATAACTGTTTTGTCCGGATTGTTGTTCAGCCAGGCTGCCCACCACGAAAAAGTACTGTTGGCCATGATATTATGCCTGCACCGGCTCATCAGCATCATATCTTTCCAGGCATTTTCCGGCTTATTATTCTCAACGAACACCACCCGGCCGGGAAAAGAAAGCGACTTTTTGCACCAACCCATGTCATCCGAAAAGACAAAGAAAACCAAATTATTCTTTTTTGCCGTTAAAATTTTCTGCGCTTCCTCATAATAAGACGGCGGGCACATGGGGAAGGCTTTGGGAAATTTTTTGTAATCACCTCTTCTCACATGCACAGCAACAGACTCCGTCCCCAGGATCAGATGAAGCATTTCCTTCTCCTGTACATTTAGTTCATCCTTAAAGGTATAAGCCTGCCTGATCTCCTCCTGAACATCCCGAAAGTACTTTTCTTCATTCCAGAAGCCTTCCAGATAAACATCTTTCAGCGACTTATAATCGTCCGGGTCAATATCCTTCCAGTACTGATAGGCGTGATGCCTTATTCCCCGCAAGCGTCTCAGCAGCCGCTGATGAAGCCGGTAACCTACGTCGGCATATTTCAGCGAGACTGAAGGAGGCACACTGTCTTTCTGCAGATCAATGTTGAAAACCCGATCAATTTCCCTGCCGTTGTGAACATTCCAGTGATAGGTGGAAATGTCCAGTTTCACATTCGCCGCGCCGTGCCAGTACTGCATCTGCCTGAAAAAGGCATATTGAAACATCTGGTTGCCAAGTCCGCTTCTTAATCGTATAATGATCATGGTTGAAAATTGTATCTGGTCGTAAGTAATTAGTTGTAAGACTGGAAAAAACTTTACACTGCTAAAAGAAATTTTCGGCGGGGAGGTATTTTTTTATATGCTCCAGATACGCTTCGGCCTTTTGGGCAATCGAAAATCCTTCCACCGATTGCAGCGTTTTGTCCCTCATTTTTTTCCGCTCAACCTCAGAAAGCTGCATAGCCTGAACCAGCTTTTGACCGATTGATGCTTCACTCGCCGCATCACATAAAAACCCGTTCTCTCCATCACGGATAATGCCGTCAATCCCTTCATTCCGGGCCCCGATCGTAATGCATCCGCAGGCCATCGCTTCCAGGTAAACCAGTCCCAGTGTCTCATCGTAACTGGGAAGTATAAACAGATCGCTTTCCCGCAGTTCCCGGATCACCTCGTCCCGGCTCAACTCACCTGTAAACCTGACCTTCCCGGCAATACCCAGGTCATGGCTCATCCCTTTCAGCCGCTGCTCTTCGTCGCCGTTACCAACGACTACATACTCCCACCCGCTTCCGCTGTTCATCTTAGCTAAAACCTGAAGCACTTTGTCAATCTGCTTCCGCTTAATAAGCCGGCAAACCGAAATAATCCGGTTTGCCGACCGCGAGACGGTCTGCCGGTTGTTTGCCAGATACTCGCCGGGTATGCCCGACAATGCCAGAAAAGTCCGGTCGCTGCATTCAGGGAAGCGGTCCGTAAAAAGTTTCAGATAAGCATGCGACCGGCATGCAAACCCCGAAGCATGCCTGAAAACCCTTTTCTGAAGCCAGCGATGAAAACTGTTTTCGGCAAGCCTCACATCCGACATATGGATGCCGATAATCAGCGGAACATCAAGCTTTTTTGCAAGACTGTAAAACGGAAAGTACGCGTTATATAAATGGCAGATCAGCACATCCGGTTTCATGGGAAGGCTTTTGATAAGTTTTCTCCGACTATACCAGCTCATCTTCAACAAGGGGATCCGAAGTGGTTTTATAAATTCCACCTCGATCTGATCGCCGATTCTGAATTCCGGATTAGCAGGAAATGGCTCCCGCTCGTAGGCGTAATGCGGCCTGACAACCTTTACCCTGTGCCCGGCGTTACTCCAGGCCACAGCAAACTCCCTTAAAGCGCCGGAGGTATATCTGGCTTCGCTGTCGTACGGGAAAAGTTGTGTGATGAGCAGAATATTCATTCTCTGAATAACATATTAAGGCGTCCGCGTTATTTCGCAACAACTGCGCCAAATTTATTTCAAAAAATGATCAATCGCAACAACCGGCGAATCCTCAGATCTATTTAACCGGATTGGGTAATTTCGTCAGGGGTGCTGTTTTGTGTCTTGTTCAGCCGGTTGTACCATTTTTACCAGTTCCTGCAAGATTTGCTCTTCAATCGTCACTTTCCACCGGGCGGGGAGTCCGAATGCCATCTGCGAAGTATGCCCCTCATACCCTCCCTCTTTCAGGATCGAAACAGAAGGGATGTAGGCCATGACGTCATTGGAATAGCCCATCACGAAACTGTCCTGACCAAATAACCGCTTGATCCGGATGGCATATTCAATCGTTGGTTCCCCTCCCAGCGCGAAGATTAACTGGCTGCCCAGTTTCCATACTTCAAGTGGATAAGGGTAAGTTGACTCTAAACGTTCTCCGTTTTCAATTCTGCTCAGCAGCCGTCGTCCCCAACGTTGTATATATCCGGTTGAATCACGTGCAGTGACAGCTAATTTTTCCGGTGAAGGAGGGTCTTCAAGTGTCAGTTCAATTTCAGAATAAGTAGTTGTCAACACCGGATCAAGCAGCTTCATCTCTTCACTCAGCACCCGTTCGACAACACAGGCCAGTTCACTTCCATACTGCCGGGCCAGGGGTACCGATCTTCGGGGAAGCGGATTCTGATCACCACCGGCGCCCTGAAAAAACAAGGCAGTCACCCGCCGGTGCAATTTTTCAAGTTCCGTTTGCGCATAGCCCATATAATCAGCGCTCCACTCATAGCCATTTAAAACAGTTCCGTGACAGGCATAACCGAAAGCCACAGCCTTCAACTTTCCCCTTCTGTCGGCCACCTTCAGCACGGGAACGGCATAATCGTTAGGACCTTTCAGTTCGGTCTGTGCCGTTAGTGTCTTTTCATGATTATTTCGCCGGTTCACCTGAAAACGGGAGACACCGCTCCCGGAGTAAAGCCATGCCGGTTTCATCGATTGCAGAGCTTTACCAACCAATTTCACAATCCGGTTTTCCAGGCACCGTGTGTATCGCGCCACATCATCCCACTGTGCCGAATCCATCGGGTAAATGTCAGGCAAGTTCCCCTTCAGGACAGGGCCGGAATGGGTGTGTGAAACATTCAGCAATACCTGATCCCGGGTTAAGCTATATTTTCGCTGCAAACTGTCACGGATACGATCCGAAAAGGGTTTGGGCAAGCCCGCCAGATCCAGCGTTATCAGGACAGCCCGTTTTCCGCTTTGATCTTCAATAGCCAACACTTTTGTCCACAGATCTGTCTGTTTTCTCTCTGCCGGATGATCACGAAAGGCATACCCTCCCATCCACACAGGTTCTTTCGGGGTAATCCTGGCCCGGGCAATACCAGCCTTCCATCCGGAATCACCGTCCGATGCACGGGCAGTGACATCGGCAGGGAAAACCAGCGTCATTAAAGAAAACAAGCCGGCAAGAAAAATCACAGTTTGTTTTTTCAGGATCATTTTCTTTCCTTTTTTATTGCGTCGTCACCGGTATAAATCTTTCCAATGCCGCGGACAATATCATCTCTGTCAGTCCGGGCACTCTGTGAGCTTACGGAAAGCAGAATTCCGGGATAATTGCCTTAACCTTTTGCCGGGTGGGGGCAACAAGTTCTTCCGGTATTGAACGGTAAGGCCAGCGGAGTTTTGCTCCCACATCAGCCCAGCCCCCCACCAGCGCCATAAACCGATCGCAGGCGTGATTCGGATAACGGAACCCGGTAATGAACGGCGTAATGCATTCCTGCATAAAGCGGTTAACACGGCTTTCCAACTCCAGCGCTGCTTCCATATCCGTCTGCGTCAATTCAAACCAACGCTGGGCCGCAAACGGATTTAAACAAGCCATATTCGAATAAGCTCCCCGCGCTCCTCCCTGAATACCTGAAGCCAGATGATGTCCGGGTATAAAAACAGATATGCCTTCAGCTGATTTCCTCAACCTTCCATACCATTCCTTACTCCCGTATTGATCGGCAACCTTGACGCCTGCCAAAGACGGTATCTGCTTCTTTAGCTCGCCCCAGTCCTCCGGCTGCAATTGCCATTTCGCATGAGGGGGATTATACAGGATCAGGCTGATCCCGCCTGCTTCCGCCTCCATTGTTTGCAAAAAAACCACTGCTTCATCCCTGGTAACCGGAAACCAATCGGGTAAAATTACCTGTACAGCGCAGGGACGCAAGTCTCTTGTTCTTCGCAGCCGTTCCAATGAGATTTGGGGACTCATGTGACTCACGCCGATCTGAAAAGGAACCTTCGCTTTTTCGCATTTTTCAGAGAGCAGTAAACTGATCCGGTCAAATTCGTCTTCTGTCTGGGTATAAAATTCACCGGCAGTCCCGTTCGAGTAAATGCCGTTCGGTGCAGACGAGACCAGAGCATCAATTTCATCCGACATCCGGGTATAGTCTATTGTACCCTTCTGGTCCGTGGCAAGCAATAACGTTTCCCAATTTCCAAAAATCCCGTCCCACTGTAATCTGTGCATGTGCTGGTTTTAAATTATTTTTTCAATCAGGACAGCCTGTTCCCGGCTGTCCTGATTTTGATTTAAAAAGATAAAAAGTCAAGCTGACTCAAGAGATACCCCGCTTGTCAATAACCAGGATTCTGATCGATGATTGGCGTGACATCAATGATTGTTTGAGGGATCGGATATAAATACTGATCCCGGCTTTTCAAATTAGCCTGCATGCCATATTGTCCCAAAAAAGCTTTCATCACATCAAATGCCCGGTCTGTACGGACCAGGTCAAACCACCTCAGGTTTTCAAAGCAGAATTCGTGCCGGCGTTCGTTTTCCATCCATAACCTGAAACTTTGCTGATCGGGTATGTCAACAGCCGTTTTTGGCGTAAGCCCGGCTCTCTGCCGCACATTATTCAATATGGTAAAAGCTTCACCACCGGCCGAATAGCCTAATTCATTGAGACACTCCGCATACATCATTAAAACATCCGTATAACTTAAAGCGATCCAGTCGATATCCCAGTCATTCGCAGCTACGACCGGCCCGTTCTGATACTTTTGGCAGGTAGGCAGTGAGGTGATCACCTGACCGGATTTGTGAAGCCAACTGGACCGTACGGCAACCGTTTTCCTCAGGTCACCCGCTTCAAAGCTGTTGATAAGATCGGCCGAAAGAAATAAATTATAGGGTGACCCGCCAAAAGGCAAGCCTCCTTCGGCCACCGTAACCGGCTTAATATCGTTTGATGCATTTCTGGTAGGAAAAGGATTTCCATTGCCACTGGTCCCCGCCTTAAACTGAATGGAAAAGACCTGCTGTTTACCCCCCTCATACCCGTATTTGTAAATATCCTCATAATTATTGAAAAACTCGAACTGGCCCGAATTTTTAACTTCCAGCAATACCTGTCTGGCCTTGTCCCATTCATTTTTCTTTAAAGGATACCCGCTTCTGAACACGTACACTTTCCCGAGGTAACCTTTTGCTGTCCACTTTGTAGCGCGGCCTTTGTCTGTAGCCGCGTAGGCCTCGGGAAGCAGTTCTGAAGCGGCAGTCAGATCAGTCACAATCAAATCATAAATTTCGCTGATCCCTGACCTGGACACCTGGTAGCTTTCACTGATAGAAAGCGTACGGGTCACTATTGGCACGCCTCCAAAAAGCCTGACAAGATCAAAATAGCACATGGCCCGGACAAACCTGGCTTCGCCCTCGTATTGTCTGCTTTTTGCCTCATCCATTTCAATACTTCCATAGGCTTCCAGAATCTTATTACACCGGTTGATATAATTGTAATATTGCTCCCATACCTGAGCGAACCCCAGCGAAATAGGCGTATCTTCAAACCGGCAGACAGGACCATCTTCATAAGCAGTTCCCTGAAAGGTATTGTCGCTGCGCGATTCGGTAAGCATATATGAATAGTTCGAAGTAACCCAGGCTGTCCTCAGTCCATTGTACAATCCGACCGTGGCCGCATTAATATGAGCTTCGGTTTGATAAAACCCTTCCACACTTTTTTGCGAAATCGGGACAATGTCCAGTTGTTCACAACCAGTCAGTATTCCTGCGATTAAAAGGATGATATAATATGTTCGTTTCATATGATTCAAAATTTAACGTTAATACCAAGCGTAAAAGTCCGCGCCAAAGGGTAGGTTGCATCAAAATCAACGCCCGGCATCAGACTGCTGTTTGACCAGGTGCCCGTCTGCGGATTCTTGTTATAATGGTCTTTCATTAATACATTGTCAACGCTGGCAGACAAACGTATTCCGCTTATTCCTGAAATTTTGATCAGATCAGACAGTTTGTAACCCAAAGTAATGGTGCGGATCCGCCAGTAAGCAGCGTTTCGTAACCAGAAACTCGAAGGGGTGGTTAAGTTGGAGGTCACAGCAGCCCTGGGTACCCAGCCATTTCCCGGATCTTCGGGCGACCGCCAGCGATCGCGCCAGTAGCCGTCAACATTTCCCCTGGATTGTCCGTGTTGTCCGATGGCCACATTCAATAATTTGTTACCCCATTGTCCGTCGGCTGAAACGGTCAGGTCAAAGTTCTCATAGTTAAATGTATTCTGTAGTCCCCAAAAGAATTTAGGCCGGTTATTGCCCAGGATCGTTCTGTCTTTATCATCAATGACCCCATCCTTGAAAACGTCCTTATACTTGATGTCTCCAACGTTTTGCGTCTTGTAATGTGGGTTGGAATCCAAATCGGCCTGGTCAGCAAAGACCCCTTCCTGAACAAACGCATAATAGCTCCCGATCGGCTTTCCGATCTGCGTGATCGTGGTAAAACCGTTAACGGTTGTATAAATAGGAGCGCCTTCCGGCCCCAGGGCAAGAACCTTGTTTTCATTATGTGAAATATTAAAACTGGTATTCCATTTCAGCTTCTTGTTCAGATTAACCGTATTAAGTTCAAATTCAACGCCCGAATTCCGTACTTCTCCAATATTCATCAGCGAAGACGAAAAACCGGTAATAGCAGGGATCTGAACATTCAGCAAGAGGTCCCGTGTATCTGCCCGGTAATAATCGAAACTGATGAAAATACGGTTTTTGAGCAGTCCTAAGTCGAACCCTGCATCGAGGGTGTAGGTTTTCTCCCATCCCAGCATCCTGTTACTGAAAGAACCGGGACTGAACCCGGAGATCACGGTCTGACTTGTTCCCAGTGCATAATTCGATGCGGCCAGTGTTCCAATTGCGGCATAATCGCCAATATTATTATTACCGGCAATACCATAACTACCCCTGAGTTTCAGTTCATCGATGAAACCCAGCTCTTTCATAAACTCTTCCTGCGATAACCGCCAGCCCACAGAAGCCGCAGGAAACCACCCCCAGCGGTTATCTTCACCGAAGCGGGAGCTTCCATCGCGTCTGATACTCATGGTTAACAAGTATTTATCGTCCCATGATGTATTGACACGACTTAAAAAAGACATGAGCTTCCACTCCGTCTCAGAAGAACTGCCTGCACTTAAAACCGTACCCATATTCAGCGTGGTGATCTCATCGTCAGGAAAACCTGTTTTAGACAAGCTGGTTATAGTCATTTTGTCTTCCTGATAGGTAAAGCCGGCCAATGCGTTCAGATTCCATTTTCCTTTCAATAAATCGTAGGTCAGCGTATTCTCATTCAGGTAGTTTTCTCGTGTACCGGTTGCCGCGCTCCCAACGTGTCCCGTACCCCTGTTGATATTGTTCGGCTTGAAATACTGGTTGAGATCATTGATAAAGTCCGCCCCAAAAGAAGTCCGGAATCTCAGGTTCTCCATCAAATTGACGTTGACATAGGCATTTGCACGTATATTTCTTCCCTTTGATTCATTCGTCAGTTCAGTAGCCAGGGCAACCGGATTAAGGTAGAATGCGGCATGATAGGCATAATAACCACCCGATTGTGTTTGCTGTTCCAACCCGACAATCGGTGCAACCCTCACAGAACGGCTCACCGGCCCGGCATTTCCGTCTCCGTCGGAGTCATTCTTAATCATTGAACTGACCGATAAATTCAAACCCATGCTGATATGATTTCCAACCTCGGTTTCGACGTTCGATAAAAAGGAAAGCCTTTTATAATCTGAGCCTAAAATAATTCCTTCCTGATCAAAGTAATTCCCCGAAATATAATACTTAACGGTTTCATTTGCACCGGTTGCCGAGATCTGATAATTCTGAACGGGAGCTGAACGGGAAATCAATTCCTGCCAGTCATTATCGGGGAACGACTGCGGGTTTGTCAGCCACAACGGATCAATCCAATAATTGGTACTGGTACGTACGTTATTCGGATCACTGGCATGTCCGCCTTGCAACATCCAGGTATTATTTCTTTCTTCCACGGCAAAATCGATGTATTCGTCCCTGTTCAAAACATCCACTTTACTGAAACGCTCCTGAACCCCGTAATACGCATCAAACTGAATGACCGGCTTACCTGGTTTACCCGATTTTGTTGTAACAATCACAACACCATTGGCTCCCCGTGATCCGTAAATTGACGCTGAAGCGGCATCTTTTAATACCTCTATCGACTGGATATCGTTGGGATTGATGTTATCCAGACCACTATTAATAGGAAATCCGTCTACCACATATAAGGGTGCCGTGGAATAGTTAATTGACCCGCCCCCACGAACCTTTACCGTTAATCCTTTGCCGGGGCTGCCGCTTACTTCCTGAACCTGCACACCGGCAAGTTTACCGGCTACCGCATGGTCAATCCTGCTGGTTGGCCTTTCGTCCAGGTCATCTGATCTCACCTTCGCAATGGCGCTCGATACCTGGCTGCTCTTTAAGCTTCCATAACCAATGGCAACAACTTCATCAATTTTAACCAGCGATTCGTCAAGAACAACGCTTAGATAACCGCCGCCAACAGTTATTTCTTTTGTCGTGAAGCCGATAAAAGAAAATACCAACACAGAACCTTGAGGGACATCAATGGTAAACTTACCTTCATTGTCGGTAATGGTTCCGGTTGCTGTACCCTTCAGCATCACCGTAACCCCGGGCAGGGCTGACCCATCCGGTTCAGTCACGATTCCGCTGATTTTTTGCTGTTTCGTATCAGCAGCTACGTCATCTGCAAAAACTTCGGCTGCAAGAAAAAACTGAAGAAACAACAGGGAAAGACCGTAAATCAGGTTCTTCCGAAACAAGTGTTTTTCGAATAATTCTTTTTTTTTCATAGTTTTGTGATGTTATTTTTAACACTGAGTTATAACCTGTGCATTCAGGCGTGACAAGTTTAAATGGGGAGTGCGCAATACTTCCCATTTTTCATTGGACTTTTTTCACAGGCACCGTTTTGTTTTTAAAGCATGACAGTGGAATTTCCGCGAAATAGATGGACGACCGCCCCTCATGCGAGGAATAATAAGTTACGAACAATTTGTTCTTCCTCAGCACCAGACCCGGGTAGCTGTTATCGCCACCTGAAGGTAGTTTTAAGATTTCACTGAAGTTTCCGTCCTTATCGCCAAGCAACAATCCCATATAAGGTTCCGGCACATAAAGCCGGGTTCCGGCGAATATCTCTTCCTGGTCGGTAAAGAGAAAATTGGGCCCTCCCAGGCGGTAACTCATTTTTTTAAAGTCCCACTGAGTGAATGGTGCTTTACTTCTGGCAAAGACGCCCATTTTGTCTTCCAGTTCACGCCGAATCATCACATACATTTCACCCTTCTTGTCAAACCGGATGACAGATTCGTTCGGAAATCCGTCCAAATCAATCTTCGTGACCTTTTCATACGTTTTCCCATCCTTTGTTTTCATCAGGTACAAGGCAGTAGGGCCTTTTCTTTCCAGTGGTCCAATCTGATAATTCATCGTATAACCGGTCCCGTTATGCCAGGTTACCCGCCAGGTCCAATCGCCCCATGAAGCAATCTCAGGATCGATAATTACCTGTTCGGGCGCTGAAAATCCGGTGCCTGCCTTGTTTGAGAATGACACATGCGGGCGTCGCCCCATGATCTTTCCTTCCTTATAGATCGAACCCCCGGTAATGACCATCAGCCGACCATCCGGTGTGACAGACAACCCGGCATCGCGCAGGTCAAATCCTTTGCTTTCCAAAAGCGCAACGCTTTCCCAGCGTTTTCCGTTTGACGATTTTAAGATCCTGATCTTTCCGTCGACTCCCGGAACATGACCGGTCCCTTCCCGAAAAGAACAGTAGTAATTGTTCCTGAACCGGATCAGGTCGGTAAACGCATTGTGTTCTGCCTGGTCCCAAATCTTTTTTACTTTCACCCCATCGGGCAGATTTTCCGCGAATCCTATGAAGGAGATGCTCAGGAAAATTAAAATAGTTAAAATGCTGTTTTTTTTCATTCCGGTTTAAATTTAGAAATTTTAATATTGAGCTTAGTTTCAATAAAACTGAAGAAAATCCCCACAGAAATTCCTGCTGCAAAGGAGACTGGTCCGATCCAAAGAACCTTCAGTCCAAAGATTTCGAAGAATGCAATCAGTATTGCAACAACCGTACTTACAACCCCGGCTGCTAAAGTCGCATTCAGCGTGGCAAACGGGATAAAAAGCGCCATAAAAAAGAGCACAAAAAGAGGAGCAACAAACAAGTTAACAACTTTAATTACCACCTCAAGCAAGTTGCCCTGCACATATCCGACACCGAAACACATCAATGTCACGACAATACCGATAATAACCGATATGATGCGAACCTGTCTTAAATAATCGGTGTCTTTTCCCGATTGAAAAAAACGTTTCATAATATCTTCCGACACGACTGCTGACGAAGAATTCAGTCCGGAAGAGAGGCTTGACATGGCCGCCGATATCAGGCCTGCGATCACCAGGCCGGTGACTCCTACCGGCAATCCGATCAGGATGAATCGCGAGAAAAGGGTATCGGCCGAATTTGAAATAGTCTGGCCCGCCGGCAGTTCATAAGGTCTTTTTGTAAAATAGGCCAGCACTGCCAATCCGACCAGGATCAGAACAACCTGCACAAGAAAGTTAGTGATCACGGAGATCCGGAAAGTTTTCCGGGCCGACCGGACGTCCTTTGTTGCCAGATAACGCTGAATTGCCATTTGATCCGATCCAGCAGTACAGACATACCACACAAAAGTCATCAGCATGGCATTCCCTGCAGTCATTCGCTTTGCTGAGTCCAGCCCCCAACTGATTTTTTCCCAGTGATCCGGTGCTCCTGCGGGAAAAATCGCCCGAAAAGATCCCAGGTGCGCGGAAATGACAACTACAGTCAGCACAGCTCCCAGCAGGAGAATGACCGTCTGTAATGAATCGGTGATCACCACGGCCTTCAGTCCGCCGAGGGAAGTATAGGCCATAGTAAGCAGAGCCATAACCAGGCAAACGAGAGGCACATAACTTTGAGGTAATCCGAAAACCGGAACGATTGCCACTTCAACGGTCGCATAAATAATGGTGGCCATCCACAGCAATCGCAGTGAAAGAAAGAAGAAAGTGGCCATCACCCGCGCGCCTGTTCCGATTTTTATTTCAAGGATCTCATAAGCACTGGTCACTTTCAGTGCCATGAACTTCGGAATAAGGAACCATCCTGCAAGGTAATAAACCAGCGGAAAGGTCAACAGACCGGTAAAATAGACCGGTCCGTATTTCACCATTTCTCCCGGTAAAGACAAGTAACTCAAGGTACTCATCAGGGTTGCAAACAGAGAAAGGCCCACCAGCACCGGATTCATATTCCGCCCGCCCAGGTTATAATCGTCGGCAGTTTTATTTTTCTTTGAGTAGTAGAAACCAACACCCAGCATTAAAAAAGCATAGGCCAGTACCACAAAATAATCAGGTAGTGCCACTTTTCTGTCGATCCGCTGGTAAATCCTCAAAATCGCATAGGCCGCAGCCGACCGGATATCAATCAGATCCTGCGATGAAAATCGGGGGGTGACCGCGCTGCTGTTAACCGCCAAAGCCCCTTTCCCGTCAAAAATCTTTTCAAGGAAAGGAAGATCATCTGCCCCGCCCCTTTCAGCCATCCCCATGCACGTCTCAAAATAACCTGCCTTCCCAAAGTCCGTATAGCTGCGAAGCAACTCTGCTTTCGCAGAAATTGACCCTGCCAGCGAGTCTTCGTCCGAAAAAAGGTAAGCTGCCTTTAACAGGTTGATTTTCGCTTCCGAATCGCCCGGCTCACTGCATGCTTTTTCTTTAAGTATTCTTCTGTCTGTTTTAGACAAGACGGGACAATATCCCAAAGCGTAGGCACCGATCTTCCGAACCGGCTGTTCATCAGAATTCAGCATATTCATCAGATTTTCAGCACCGATGCGACCAGGATCGTCCGACACCGAAGTCCCCCACATAACAAACGCACGCATTCGCGGATCCTGGCTTTCCAGATCCGACACAACCCGTTCCGGGGCAACACCCTTGAGATTGACATTTAATTTTGCCAGCGTTTCAGCGGCATGAAGCCTATCCGGCTGTAATGGATCGGCATAAATGCGGATAATTTCTTCGATCCATTTCCAGCGTTTATCCGGATTCTCTGCACATTTTGCCAGAACTCTCCATCTGCCGATCCTGTATTGCGGCGTATCAGCCCATTGCGTAAGGTCATCCAAAAACAGCTTTTCAACTCCTCCCCGGTATCCCAGCGACAAAAGTTCTTCCGCCACGTGAACTTTTACCCATCCCCGGCTGTCATGCAGTGATTGCACCAGGAACTCCTGGGCATTTTCAGCCAGGAGATCCTGATCGCTCTTTTCTGAACAGGAACACAATGCCAGAAACAAAAAGGATATGAGAATTATTCTGATCATAGACCAGTCAGGCTAAAGTAACCCGCCTGCCGCAATTGCATTTCAAGCTGTATATACTGATTGCCCGATATATTAGGAAGAGGCAGCCGGCAGGGGCCGCAATCGATACCTTTCATTTTCATCATAGCCTTGCCTCCTGTAATAGCGCTCCCCGCCGAAAGCATGATCCTGATCAACAGATTTGCCTTTTTCTGTATTTCAAGCGCACCTTCCAAATCCCTTTGCTGAAATTTTTCAATCAATTCATTAAAAAGCGGAGCTAAAAAATTATAGGTAGTCCCGATTGCAGCCTTCGCTCCAAACAGAAGCCCGGCCAGAATCGTCTCATCATGCCCGTGCAGGATATCATATCTCCCCTGATCCAGATTGATGCATTCCATCATCTCCATTAAATCTGACCAGGTGTATTTGATACCTGCCATATTGGGAATGACTTTCCCGGCTTCTTCCAGGAATTCATCCATCTTCACATACACGCCGGAAGTCCCGGGAATATGGTAATAATAAAAAGGGAGATCGGGTGCGGCTGAGGCAATCTCCGCACAGTAGGCCGTCAAACCTTTTACGTCCTTTGGCTGAAAACAGCAAGGCCCCATACATCCAACGGAATCAACACCAACAGCACTTGCATGCCTGACAAGCTCCCGCGAAGTTTTTGTACTCGTACTTCCCACATGCGCAATAACCCTGAACTGTTCATCCGCAAACGGCATCCAGGCTTCCACTACGGCTTTCCTTTCTTCAGGCTCCATTAATAATCCTTCTCCTGATGACCCGCAAACAAATATCCCCTTCACGCCATCTTCTTTTAACATGCCGGCATATGAAGGAATAATTTCCAGATTAAGGGATCCATCCGGGTGAAACGGAGTAAACGTTGCGGCTACTAACCCTTTAAAATGCTTTGTATTCATAAGTATCGGTGTTTCATACGTTTATATTTTCAATTTAACCAATTACAACTTGCGTATTCAGCTTCATTGCTTCGAAACGCATTACCAACGGCATGGAACTCGCATATAAACCTCAACTCGGGCGGATGCCATGGCTTCCATGCTCGTTTCATAATGTTTTCACTGCTTTCCCATGTTTCTGCTCTGCCTGATGTATTCGGAATAAGTCTTCAAATGATTGTAAATGGCTTTTCTATATCCTTTTACATCTCTTTTTCTTAGATAGATAAGCAGGTCTTCGTGCTTAACTAGTTTACCCTTGTTCTTTTCATTGATCGATTTAAAATCCTCAAAATTCATATTCACGTAATTAAACAAGGGCAATACCATTTCCTGAAAATCAATAATGGCCTGGTTGCCGGTGATCCGGTATAATTTGGAATGAAATTCAATTTCGTTTTCTACCTTTAACTTCATGTCTTCCTGATACACATGCCTTTCCACAATTCGCTCCAGCTCTTTAATATCTTCATCTGTAATGTTGTCAACGATCAGTTCCGATATTCCCGATTCGATAGAAACCCTGAAATCCAGAAGATCAAGAATACTGTGTTTACTTAGCAAATAAGGGTTTATGACCTTCGAAAAACACTTCATTATATCCGGCTCCCTCAACACCATTCCTTTATGTTTCCGGCTTTCAACAATGCCAAGCATTCTTAAACGACTCAGCGCCTCACGGACGACATTCCTTCCGACATTCAAATTTTCTGCAAGTGTCAGCTCCGGGGGAATATCGCTTCCTAATGTTAATTTTTGATCGACAATATAATTAAGGATCTTTTCTTCAACCTGATCCACCAATGTGATGGACTTAACAGCTATTTTATCAAATTCCATAATCTAGTAGTATATGTTCCTTATGTCCTACAAAACTATACCTATTTTTTAAGATTAAAAAGGTTTTTATAAAAAAAAATTGAATCTATCTTAAAGAAGGTTTCTAACCGGGCTTTAAATCAAAAATAACACCTTGAAAAATTTAAAAAACAAAGGTCTCATTTTAACTGTTTAGTGTTCGGACGATGAATTATCTTTAAAAAAAATTTACCCTCATCTCATGAAGATTAAGCTGGTATTAACCGATATCGATGGCGTCTGGACCGATGCCGGCATGTATTACGACCAGACCGGAAATGAATGGAAGAAATTCAGCACGACCGACAGCGCCGGGATCGTTTTCCTGCGCATGCTGAATATTCCTGTTGGAATTATAACCGGTGAAGATACCGAAATTGTCAGGCGCCGGGCTGAGAAACTGAAGGTCAGTTACCTGCGGATGGGTGTGCTCAATAAGCTGGAGGCGGTCAGGCAGCTTACCGTACAGCTCGGTATCGGCATGGATGAAGTCGCTTATATCGGCGACGACCTGAACGATGCTTTTCTGTTAAAAGAAGCAGGGTTCAGTGCTGTTCCGGCCAATGCGCCGGAATACATGGACCGCTTTGCCCGGCATCGGCTCACAAAAAAAGGAGGTGAAGGTGTCTTCCGTGAGTTTACCGAGCTGCTTCTGGAGCAGGAAGGCCTGCTCGAAACAGCTATTGACCTCTACCTGCAAGCGACAAGCCTGAAATAGCGGTTAAGCCAGCAGCAGGCCGGCGATCTTTTTAGTGAGGGCCTGCCGCGAAAAGGCCTCTATGGTGTCCGGCGCGGCACCGCTCACCTGACCGGCAATAGCAGCTTTCAGATACTCCGCCATCCGATCCGCGTCATCATAGTCAAAAAGTTTTCCACAACCGGTTTCCGAGATCAGTGCTTCCAGGTCGCCACCGCGGGGGCCAAGTGCCAGTATTGGTTTGCCGGAGGCCAGATATTCAAAAAATTTGCCGGTGATAATGCCTTTGTTCTTTTCAACACGGGGAATGATGAGCAATTGAAGGGACGATCGCAACAGATAACGCACCGACTCCTGATGGCCGACATAGCCCGCCAGTTCGAGTTCCAGGTCCGGCAGTCTTTCCCTGATCCGGTCCGTTACCGGCGCGGGGACTTTACCGACAAAGCGCAACAGCATGTCCCGGCGTTGCCCGCCGCCCAGCAACTCCAGCATCCTTAAAAATCCATCCATGTCGTAACTTTCGGAAATTGTACCGGTGTAGGTAATCACAAATTTATCCTCCGGCGGAACCTGATGGTTTAAAAAATCGGCCTCATCATAACCATTGGGAATAACGGTGAATCTGGTTGATTCGCCTTTCGGCAGCTTCTGTGCAAAAATCCGTTTCACGTCCTCACTCACGGTGATCACCTGGTCGGCATACTGCAGCACGCTCATTTCAAGTGCACGGTCGCGCCGCGCTGCCAGGGCCGAGTGACGCAGCTCCCGGTAATAATAGATATCCGTCCACGGATCACGCAGGTCGGCAATCCACCTGATACCCAGCTTACGTCTCAGCTCTAGTCCGACCAGTTGTGTGGAATGTGGCGGACTCGTAGTCACCACCGTACCTATTCTATGCTCGCGGATCAGTTCCACGGCCTTTTTAAAGGCATAGCGGTTCCAGCCCCGCCTCGGATCAGGCAGAAAAAAGTTTCCCCGGATCATCCGCGAAAGCCGCTGCAACAGCGAAACTTTTCCATCGTTGGCAAAGCCGCCATAGGGGATTTCCTTTTTGCGGGTCAGTAATTTGTATAAGTTATAAAATTCAAAAGTGCGCGTGCGGTACACCCGAAGCTCCGGTGAAACCTCCGCCTCCAGGCTTTCATCCCGCTGCGCATAACTGGCAAGACCGGGATCAACCGTCAGCACAAAAGGCTCAATTCCTTCCTGAGGCAGGTATTTTGCAAACTTCAGCCACCGCTGTACGCCTGCCCCTCCGCTGGGAGGCCAGTAATACGTTATAATAAGAATTTTGTGCATCGTCAGAATATGAAGCAAAAATAACATACTTCGCCGAATTACCTTATTTTTGTCTCAGGAAAAGGAGAGACGGAGAACGGAGACGGGAGACGGGAGACCGGAAAAGGGAAAGGGGAACAAGATTGCGGCAGAGAGCATCGCGCATGGAGCACAGCGCTCACTGCCCGGTACCTGACCACTCATTACGATTCCCGGGGTTCTGGTCTCCGCTATGCGCTTTGCTCTTTGCCCCATGCTGTTTTTTCTTGTGTCTTGATTCTGTTAATCTAATTTCGTTTATCGTGGAATTCTGTGACCTTCATAAGCAATATGATACTTACAAAAGTGAGCTGGACGCCGCCATGCAGCGGGTGATCGGTTCCACCTCCTTCATTAACGGAGAAGAGATCAGGCTGCTTGAGGAAGAGCTTGCCGCCTATACCGGTGCGGGCAATGCCATCTGCTGCAGTTCGGGCACCGATGCCCTGTTACTCCCGCTGATGGCCTGGGGTATCGGTCCCGGCGATGAGGTGATCTGCCCGGCCTACAGCTACATTGCTTCGGCCTCGATGGTCAGTTTGCTTCATGCAAAGCCGGTCTTTGTGGATGTTTCGCCCGCCGACTTCAACATTGACGTTTCGAAAATCGAAGCGAAAATCACGGCCCGGACGAAGGGTATCATCGCGGTCTCTTTATTTGGCCAGTGCGCCGACTATACCGAAATCAATGAGCTTGCCCGGAAATACGGGCTGTGGGTCATCGAGGACGGTGCACAATCGTTCGGCGCCCTTTATTACGGCAGGCAGTCGGGTACCCTGACCACGCTCGGGACCACCAGCTTCTTTCCGGCCAAACCCCTCGGCTGCTACGGTGACGGAGGTGCTTTGTTTACCGACGACAGCCAGTTGACTGAAACCTTGCGGATGTTACGCGGCCACGGACAGGAAAAACGATATTATCATAAATATATCGGCATCAACGGGAGGATCGACACCTTGCAGGCCGCCATTCTGCGGGTCAAGCTGAAGTATTTCGACCAGGAGTTGGAAACGCGGCGACGCGCGGCCGACCTGTATTCGGAACTGCTGAGCGGTATTGTGCGGACACCCCTGGTTGCTTCCGGCAAAACCAGCACGTGGGCCCAGTACACCATTCTGACTCCGAAACGTGATCAGTTACGCGCTGCCTTACAGGCTCAGCATATTCCCACGGCCATCCACTATCCCTTACCTTTGCCCCGGCAGGAAGCCTTCGCCGGCCAGGTCCCGGCAGGGGAACAATTTCCGGTGTCGGACGAACTGTCGCGCACAGTCCTGTCACTGCCCATACACGGATTTATTACGGAACAGGAAGTCAGGGAGGTGGCAGAAGCGGTGAGATTAGTCGTAAGTAGCTAGTCGTAAGTCGTAAGATATAAGAACCAATATAGATGATAAATAGCAACTATTTTAAACACGAAACCGCCTGCATCGATCCGGGGGCAAATATCGGAGCCGGCACGAAAATCTGGCACTTCTGCCACGTGATGAACGGAGCAGTGATCGGTGAGGGCTGTGTGCTGGGCCAAAACGTTTATGTGGGAGGCCAGGCCCGACTGGGCAACCGGGTGAAGGTACAGAATAATGTCAGCATTTACGATTCCGTGATCCTTGAAGACGATGTTTTCTGCGGGCCAAGCTGCGTTTTTACCAATGTCACCAACCCACGCTCGTTTGTTGAGCGTAAGGATGAATATCGTCGCACCCTGGTGAAAAAAGGGGCATCCATCGGCGCCAATGCCACCCTGGTGTGCGGGGTCACCATCGGCGAATACGCCCTGATCGGTGCCGGTGCCGTGGTCACCAAAGATGTGAAGCCGTTTGCCCTGATGGTCGGCGTGCCGGCCGTGCAGAAAGGATGGGTAAGCCGCGCCGGGGCAATCCTGGGTGACGATCTTATTTGCCCCGAAACCGGAGAGAAATACGAGGTCATTGACGCACAACTAAAAACGAGATAGACGGAACAGGGAGACGGGAGCACGGAATCCGGAAGATTTTGTCCGTTCTCCGTTTTCCGTTCTCCGTTTCACAATTTGACAATTTCAACCATGAAGCAAGCTATTCTTCAAAAAGCAGCCAATAAATCGGAAACTGTAGGGGTGATCGGACTGGGTTACGTCGGACTCCCGCTGGCCGTGAGCTTTGCCACGGCCGGGGTAAAAGTCATCGGACTGGAGAAGTCGGCCACGAAAGCTGACAAGGTCAATGCCGCCGAAAACTATATTCGCGACATCGCCGATGAGGATCTGAAAAAAGCCGTGGAGGCCGGAAATCTCAAAGCCACCGCCGACTTTTCGGCTCTGGCACAGTGCGATGCCATCCTGATCTGCGTGCCCACACCGCTCGACGTGTTCAAAAAACCCGACATGAGCTACATCAGCGACGCCTGCGAAAACATCGCCAGATATATGAAACCCGGCACCTTTGTCTGCCTCGAAAGCACCACCTACCCCACGACCACCGAAAGCTTTATTCTTCCGATCCTGGAAGAAGGCTCGGGGCTGAAGCACGGGCAGGGTTTCTGGCTGGCTTTTTCACCCGAACGCGTCGACCCCGGGAACAAGCAATACGGAACCCGCAATACGCCCAAGGTGCTAGGTGCACTGAGTCCTGACGGACTCGAAATTGGTGAAGCCATTTATAAACAGGCCATCGACACCATCTACCCGGTAAGTTCGCCCCGGGTTGCGGAGATGGTCAAAATTCTGGAGAACACCTACCGGCTGGTGAACATCAGCCTGATCAACGAACTGGCGCTCCTGTGCGGAAAAATGGACATTAACATCTGGGAAGTCATCGATGCAGCTAAGACAAAACCATACGGTTTCCAGGCTTTTTACCCGGGACCGGGCATCGGAGGACACTGCATCCCGCTCGACCCGTTTTACCTGGAACATATTGCCAAAAAGTTTGGCTTCGACCTGAGTATGATCAACACGGCCGGACATATCAACAACATGATGGCCCACCGCATGACGATTAAGATCACTTCGGCCCTCAACCGGCAGCAAAAGGCAATTAACGGGAGTAAGATTCTTTTCCTGGGCGTGGCCTACAAGCCCGGCATCGACGATGCCCGCGAGTCGCCCGCCTTGAAAATCATCGACGAAGTCGCCAAAAAAGGTGGGGAACCGGCTTATCATGACCCCTTTGTCGCCCAGGTCACGACTCCCGAAGGCCGGTCGTTCGTCTCGACCGGGCTGACCGCCGGAAGTCTGGCGGAGGCCGACTGCGTCGTCATCAGCACCGCCCATGAGGGGTTCAAACCCGATTTTATTCTCAAGCATTCCCGGCTCGTCGTTGATCTTCGTAACCTGATCACCCAGGCCTCCGAAAAAGTTTACAAATTATAAGTTATCATGATGCACAATTTTGCACTTGCCGGCGCTGCCGGATATATCGCCGAAAGGCACATGCGCGCAATCAGGGAAACCGGCAACCGGATTGTCTCGGCCACCGATGTCTTTGATGTGATGGGAAGAATGGACAGCTATTTTCCCGAAGCCGATTTTTTTGCTAATCCCGACGATTTCGAAGAGGATCTCAGCAGCCGGAAAGGAACAGATCTGTCCATCGATTATGTCAGCGTTTGTACGCCGAACCACCTGCATGCCCGCTATGTGCTGATGGCTCTTTATAACGATGCGTTTGCCATTTGTGAAAAGCCGCTGGTCATTTTTCCCGAGGAAATCGAAGCCCTGGAACTGGCCGAGCAACAGACCGGCAAAAAAGTCTTCAACATCCTGCAGTTGCGCCTGCACCCGGCCATTGTGGCCCTGCGCGAGAAGATCAGGCAGGGCGACCCGCATAACGTGTACGACATCGACCTCACCTACATTACGTCGCGCGGAAAGTGGTATTTTCAAAGCTGGAAAGGCGACTGGAACAAATCGGGGAGCCTGGCCACCAACATCGGTATCCATTTTTTTGATATGCTCACCTGGATTTTCGGTTCGGTGAGACAGAATACCGTTCATGTTTATGAAGCCCATAAGGCCGCAGGATTTCTCGAACTCGACCATGCCCGTGTGCGCTGGTACCTGAGCCTCGATTACGACGATGTGCCGCAGGCAGCGCGCGAAAGAGGTTTGCGTACCTACCGTTCCATCACCGTCGACGGCAAAGAAATTGAATTCAGCGGCGGCTTTACCGACCTGCACACAGAGGCATATAACCACATCCTCGAGTGGAACGGATTCGGGATCAGTGATGCCAAATCGTGCATCCTGCTCACGCACGACATCCGCAATGCGCAACCTATCGGGCTAACAGGCGATTATCACCCGTTCCTGAAAGGCCGCTTTATCTGAAATAAAAGTACATCGCAAAGCAGGCCAAAACGAGCAAAAGGGAAAGCACTCTGAAATTTTCGTACCAGGGCGTTCCCTTCAGCCCGTCGGTTTCATCTTTCCAGATTTGGATCGTCCAGGTGTTTTCCCTGACTTTTTCAGGATCGGGCTGGTGTGAAGCGAGGCTGACAAACACATTTACCAGCATGCTCAGCACCATGACGACAGGTGCCAGCATCAGAAAATGCAGGGGAATGCTGATCCCCGCCAGGTATTTGCCCGTCATCAGCAACAGTGCGATGGCCAGGCCCGACACCAGGCCCCATAGGGCGCCCTTTTCATTCGAGCGTTTCCAGAACAGACCGATAAAGAACGTGCCTACGATGGGCGGGGCCAGGTACGAGACCACTTCCTGGTAATACGAAACCAGCGAGTCAAACTTTTGGATGAGCGGTGCCCAGACAATGGCAAAAACCAAAACCACCAGCGAGGTGATCTGGCCCACGCGAACGAGCTTCTTACTGTCGGCCCCGGGATTCAGGCGCGAGTAAAAGTCCATCGTGAACAGGGTCGAAACGGAACTTAGCGTGGCGCTCAGGGTAGAAGTCAGCGCCGAAACCATGGCAGCCAGGATCAGTCCGATAAAACCGACCGGCAAAAGCCGCATAATCAGGCGTGGGTACACCTGGTCGGTGTTAATCCCAAACGATGATTTCAGGGTTGAACCACTCACCAATGCATCCGGCAGATTTTCAACGCCAAACAGGTTCAGCCCGCGTCCGATCAGGCCCGGAAGAATGAAAATAAAGAGGGTAAACAAATATAGGAAGCCGACCAGTAACACTCCTTTGCGGCCGTGATCGACCGATTTGGCCGACAGCACGCGTTGGACCATCACCTGGTTGTTGGCCCAAAAGTAAAACCCCAGGATCGGTATCCCCAGGAACATTCCAGGCCAGGGCACGGTGGGATCGTCCATCGGCCGGGTCAGCTTCAGCCAGACATCGTGTCCAAACCGGCTGCTCAGCTCTTCCCAGCCCCCGATCTCATGAAGGGCGAAGAAATAAAGCACCGCCGAACCAACGATCAGGATCACCGACTGGATCACATCGGCTTTAATGGCCGACGATAATCCCCCGATCACCGTGTAGCTTCCTGCCACAACAGCCATCACGACGATGATTGTCGTGAGTTCCGCCTCCGGAAAGATCATCCGGATAATCAGTGCTCCGGTATATAAGGTGGCGGCAGCATCGAGAAACACGTTGCCAAAGATCGTGATCAGTGAAAAATAGATCCGCGAACGCCTGTCGAAACGCCGTTCCAGAAATTCAGGCATCGTAAATATGCCCGACCGGATGTAGAAAGGCAAAAAGAAAAGGGCAAAAAAGACCATGACCAGCACCGATATCCAGTTGTAATTGAAAACGGCGATCCCGCTGATAAACCCTTCACCCGAATGCCCCATCAGGGTTGAACTCGACACGCTGGCCGCAAAAAGCGACAAACCAACTACCGGCCAGGTCATGTTCCGCCCGGCAAGGAAGTAGGAGGTAGAATCGCTGTTCCTCCCGTTTTTTAAAGCATACCAGATGATCCCCGTAAAAAAGGCGATGAGAATGAGAATGTCAATCAGGTGAAGTTGCATAGTCCAGTGATTCAGGTTTACAAACAGCAGGAACAGCCGGATTGAAAACGCTTCTCAGATGAAGGAACATACGTTTATTCACGAGTCTGTGTTTTCAGATAATCCAGCAGCTCAGATACCCTGCAGGTCGCCAGTCCGACGTATTTGTCGGCGGCCCCGTAATATACAAATAAAGTATCCTCAACAATGACATTTCCGGTCGGAAAAACGCAGCCTTTATAAAAACCTTCCAGTTCATAGTCAAATTCAGGCTCCAGCACAAAATCGGCAGCTCGGGCAATCACCCGCGAAGGATCTTCCAAATCGAGCAGCGCCACGCCGGCCCGGTAATACCCTGTGCCTGCCTCAGCTACCCCGTGATAGATCAACAGCCAGCCATCTTTTGTGCGCAGCGGGGGTGTGCTTCCCCCTACTTTCTCTTCCCAGGTTCCGGGCTTTCCCTGAAGCAGCAACTTGCTTTCCTCATTCCAGACCATCAGATCGTGCGAAAACGTGATCCAGATCGCCGGATGTTCGCAGCCATAGGCCTCGCCCACCCATTGTTTGGGCCGGTGCAGCATGGCGAATTTCCCGTTGATCTTTTCCGGAAACAGGATCACATCGCGGTCGTCCAGATCCGACTGCGTCATTCGTCCCAGCCGCCGCCAGCCTTTGAAGTCCCTGGTCACGGCAAGCCCCGAATTGGCCAGATTATTCCGGTACACGGCAGGCGCATCGGGCCCGGTCTCAGGTACACGCACTACGTCGTGTGCAAAGGTCCAATAGCGTCCCGGAGGAAACGGCCGGTAAGCATAGGTCACATAAAACTCATCGCCAAACCTGACAATCCGCGCATCTTCCACCCCGCCCATGTCGGGCCCGTTGCAACTCGGTCCAAATACCGGCTGGTCCGAAACACGGGTAAAATGAATGCCATCCCGGCTTTCGGCAAGCCCAAAACGGATGAAATGGTCATCATCGTCACCAGCCGCCCTGTACAGCAAATAAAAAATCCCGTTTTCATACCAGGCCCCCGGATTGCAGACCGCCAGGTTTTCCCAATCATTCACCGGATTCGGTGACAAAACCGGGTTGTTCTCATATTTCTTTAAAATCATAGTTTAGCTGTTAGCGATAAGCCTTAGCTGTCAGTCGTCAGCTTTCAGCGCTCGCTTTTTGTCAATTCCAAATTTAACTCACTCGTGTTGCCGGCTTGCGTTATGGAGCACAGCACTCCCAACCCATCCAATTCTCCCGTTTCCGGTCTCCCTTCTCCGCTATGCCCTTTTTGTCTTGCGTCTTGTGTCTTGATTCTTGCTCTTCTCACTCCATCGTCGTGATCAGCAAAAATGACTGCGCGGGGATCTCCAGGCGTTCAAATCCTTCTCCCGCCAGACTGAAGCTTTGTCCGGTTTTAACGGGAACGGCAAAGCCATTGGCATCGACGGCACCGGTAAAGGCAGCATCTTTCCCGGCCTGGAAATGGTAAACGCGTGCGTTCTGCAGCCCCGTCCCATTCTCCATGCGCAGGTTAACCGAGTAACTGACCGTATGCGAATTTACGATCGCCAGGGTATAGCTGCCGTTCTTTTCGCCGGCGATTGCCCGAAGACCGGTTTTATCGGGAAGCGCCACCTGCCTGATTTTGGTTCCCTGCGGGAAATACCGGCACAACAGCGACATCGGGTAAAACCAGGGCCGGATCTGTTCGTCGGCTTCCTTTTCAAATTTCTCAGCCCCCAGAATATTCCAGAAGCCCCAGCGTTTCAGTTTCACCGAAGTTCCGCCGTCGATGTTGTACATGGCGTCGTCCAGGTCCCACAGGATCACCCCTCCGTAGCCCGCCCGCATGTTTTGGATCACTGCGTCGGCCATATCGATGCCGTAAAAGGCGTCATAAACCATCATGTTGCTGTCGTCCGACGCATATTTGTCGGCAGCGATCCGCGTTTTATTCTTTGCAGCCAGGGTCGACGAAGCGGCATATTTAAAGCCCAGTTCTCCCATCAGCATTTCTTTCCCTGCCGGAGCGGCATTACGGTACGCCCCGATCATCTGCTCATACGATCCGTCGCGCACCTCCGCCTCGTTCGGGTAGGTATGGATGTCATAGGCTCCCATTTTCCCGCCGAGGTCAGCCGAGGTATTGCTCACCCACGAGACCAGGTTGGTGCTCCACACGGCCACGTCAGGTCCGACCAGCTTCACCTTCGAATCCAGACCCTTTTCAGCCAGCCGGGCATGAAACTGCTCTATAAGCTGCTTCCAGAGGTTATAATTCCCGTTGATCGACGACCAGTCACCGTTGGGCTCGTTCACCATATTAAAATACCGGATACAGGTGTAGCCTTTGGTTCTGATCAGCCAGTCGAGGAAGCTTACCGAACGCTCCAGCCAGGCCTGGTCAATTCCCGTTCCGCCATTGTGTCCCCATTCGCCAAATAGCACCGCTATGCCTTCCTGCTCACAGAAATCAAGGATTTTCAGCAACACTTGCTCACTTTTCGAAGGGTCATATTGCCCGTTGACCATATAATTCCAGCCCGGTGAGATCATGATCCTGACCAGCGGCGGACGCATAAACCTGACCCGCTGAAACAGCTTGTTCCAGTCGGCGTCCGACAAGGTCGGGCTCCCGGTCCAGGTGTTAAGGATGTCGTATCCTCCCCACTGCACCCCGTTGCCGGTAAATGAAGCATTCACCACTTCTGCACGAACCACCAGATCGTTCCGCGAATCATCATCCGGCACCCCTGCAGTATTACTCTCCCCGCATGACGTACCGCTCAGCAGCAGCGCACATGCCCATAACCACATTTTAATCATGATACTATTTACTATTTTCCGTTCTCCGGTTTCCGTTCTCCGGTCTCCGTCTTGATATTACTTCTTCCTCACATCCACCCAGTATTTCCGCGGGCGCTTCACAAATTTGTCGTAATCGCTGTAAATGCTTCCCCAGTCGTCCACGCCCTGCAGCGTAAAAGTGAAGGCAGGTGTGATCAGGGTCCTTGATTTGGAGTTCCCCAGGTCGTAAGTGCCTGGTCCGTCGAACATTGCCGTCCGGCTTGTCCCGTCAGGGAATGTAAAGGTCACGGTTCCCGTTGCGTAATTACGCATCCAGGTACCGGCTCCCTTGGGTATGGCCCGGTAAAAATGGTTGACATCGATATTCGGTGTCTTCGACACGAACAGGAAGTTGGCGTAAACTCCGTCGGCGCCGGCGTTGTTAACCACCGTCCCATAGGTGTTCCCTTCGGGGCTGATGCCGGTCATGGCAAAGGTGAGGGTGTTATCCTGCTCCTTCGCCGGACCCTCGGCGGCAGGCCAGCACCACGATTTATCACTCATCTTCAGCACGGCGGCTCCTCCGTATTCGGGCCCTGTGCCTCCGTACACCCAAAGGCCGGTGATATCCCAGGTTCCGATCAGGGTTTCCGTAAAAGGTGTCATCTGCACGGTCCAGCTTAAGGGGTCGCCGTTCGCGGGGGTGACCGTGATCACCGCCGACTTTTCGGCATTCTCAAAATTAAGTGCATCGCCCGGCTTTACGGAAGCAGTTGCTCCGTACGACAGCTCCATCGCGCTGATGTTTATGGCGCCGAAACCGGCTCCGGCATCAGTATTGTATGTAAAGTTAATCACAGCGGCGTCCCCTTCCCGGGTAATAACGGCCTCACCAACCTGTCCCTCGAATGTGATATTGATGATGTTCCGTTCTTTATTCCATTTACCGTCGGTAATGTCAGCCATCGGATCTTTCTGGCAGGAAAAAAGGCCTGCTGCAAACAGCAGCCACAGCATATTTTTTATTGTTCTCATTGCCGTTCGATTTTTTAGTTATCACTGGTCACGTTCACGTTCAGGTCGATTTCCATTTGCGGAATCGGATAAAAGGCCGCCTGTGCTTCGGTAATACCGGCAGCCACGGCTTTCGGATCTTTCGCGACAACCAGGCCTTTCCGGCGCAGATCGTACAGACGCTGCCCTTCAAAGGCCAGCTCCCAGGCACGTTCCTGCACCACCGCATCCCGGAACGCCGCCTCCGGCAAACCCGGGTTCAACTCTCCCAGGCCGGCGCGTTCGCGGATTTTGTTCACCCACAAATAACCGTCGGAAGTCGGACCGGCAGCCTCGGCGTAGATCAATGCCACTTCCGAAAAACGGATCAGGTATGGTTTTGCACTCGACTTCTGTCCCACGAACAGGGGATCAACATACTTCCGGGTGAAGGGCGTTTTCACTTTTCCGCCCAGACTGCCAACAACTGTCCCGCCCGCATTGTACACGTCAGTCACGATCAGCTGCGTGCGCCGCTTATCGTTCCCGGCAAAGCTGTTGTAGAAATCCGTGGTGGTCTGGAAAACCTCCCACCCGTTGGTGGCGTAGGTCAGTGAATTGTCCGAATTTTTAAGATAATAGGGTACGCCGTCCACCCAGGGATGGAACATCATGCCGATTTTCGAATAATTTCCTTCATTGAGTCCCGTGCGGTCGCCCGACATGATGAAAATATGCTCGGGTCCGTCGGGCGCGGCAATATCATAGATGTGCATCAGGTCATCATCGAGCGCATAATGCGACTGATCGTAGAGTACCTTGCGCGACCAGCTTGCGGCCTCCGCATACGACTGAGGCACATCGGCAGCCATTTCGGTGTATTTGGGCAAACCCCTTTCTTTCGATGAGGCGATGGTCAGGTACACCTTGGACAGGAGCGCCTGTGCCGCAACCTTGTCGGCACGACCTGCCCGCTGATTGACCTGCAGCAGCTTTTCCGCTTCCGTCAGGTCGGCAATAATGAAATCATAGAGTTCATCCAGATTGGCGGCCATGTTGGGCGAAGTCTGCGAAATGCTCTTCACCATGCTCTTCTGGACAGGTACCAGTCCAAATACCCTGACCAGGCTGAAATAGTTATAGGCTCGCAGAAAGTAAGCCTCACCGAGTAAGCGGTCTTTGATCACCGCTTCAAAATCGCTGTTGATCACGTTCTCGATCACGGCATTCGACCGGTTGATAGCGATGTAGCAATATTTAAAGAAATAGGTGAGCGTTTCGTTATTGGCATCGGCCGTCCAGTTGTTGAGCTGCTGTGAGCCATAACCTTCATCGGCTTTTACATTGCAGGTTTCCGAAGCCAGCTCGCCGATATAAAAGATGCCGCGTGCATATTCGATAAAGGTCAGGGCATTGTAGGCAAACATCAGCGAAGCCTCTGCATCTTCCGGCGTTTTATAGAAATTATCTTCCGAATAAAACCCGTAGGGGTCTTCGTTCAGATCGCAGGCATTGATCAAAACACCCAGCGCCATCAGCAGCAAAACTATCTTTGTCTTCATAGGTATCATGTTTAGAAGGTTATATCAAGTCCGAAGGTCCATTTTTGAAGCCTTGGATATCCGCCCCAATAAATGCCGTTTGTCCCGACTTCCGGATCGTATCCTTTGAATTTGGTAAAGGTATAGAGATTTGAACCATCAACATACAGGCGGATGTCCGACAGCCAGTTGAGGTTTTTCGGCCGGTAGCTGTACCCCAGGGTGACATTCTGCACCCGTAAAAAAGATCCGTCCTTCACGTACCAGTCGGATAAATAATAGGTCCGGTCCTGGCGCAGGCTCGGGTAATTATTGGTCGGATTGTCCTGCGTCCACCTAAGGGGCATCGAGTTGGCATGGCCTCCCCACATATTCTGGTACAGGATATCATTGCCGTAAACGCCGTTCAGGAATACTTCCAGGTCAAAGCCCTTATAGCTTGCGCTCAGCGAAAGACTGGCCGTGAAATCGGGATTCGGATCGCCAATAATGGTCCGGTCCTTATCGCTGAATGCCCCGTCGCCGCTGAGGTCGACATACTTAAACTCTCCCGGCCGTGCCAGCGCGCCGGTTAACCCGGCGGCAGCACCTTCGCCTTCTGTCTGAATGATCCCGTCGGTTTTATAGCCATAAATAACATTTACCGGCTGTCCGATGGCCAGGATATTGGGGTTCTGGCGGAAGGTCGACAGGGACGTTCCCCAGAATTCATACTTCATGCCGGTGATAAAATCGGTATTCAGGCCGGAGGTGACGGCATCGCCCAGACTGATCACCTTATTTTTATTCCGCGAGAAGATCAGCGCAGCCGAAAAGGTAAACTCCCTGTTGCGGATCAGGTCTCCGTCTACCGTAAACTCAAAGCCTTTGTTGCGGATCTCCCCGTCGTTCACCCACATCCGGTTGTAGCCCGAAGAGAGCGAGAGAATACGCTCACGCAGCAGGTCGGAGGTATTTTTCACATAATAGTCAAAGACCACCCGCAGCCTCCGGTCCAGAAAGGCCATGTCGACTCCGAAGTCCGACTGACTGGTGGTTTCCCATTTCAGATCGACATTCGGGATCCCGCCCCATACTTTGAAACGGTCGCTGTCGCCCTCATAATCGACCACATAGCCCGGACCAATGGCGGTATTCCACTTTCCGCCGTCATAGTACTTCTCAACCCCGTAGCGGCTCAGCGTCTGGTAGGGCGAGATACCCTGATTTCCGGAAATCCCGTAACTGAAGCGGAACTTCAGCTCGTCAAAGACCTTCATTCCGCTGATGAAGCCTTCGTTATGGGCTTTCCAGCTCACGGCCGCCGAGGGGAAATAAGCCCATTTGTTATTGGCTCCGAACTTGGAGGAACCATCGGCACGCATGGTTGCCGTAAACAGGTAGGTGTCTTTCAGCGAATAGTTCAGACGTCCCATGAACGAAAGCAGTTTAGTTTTGGACAGTCCGTTGCTGTGTACATTCTTCTCCGGGTCGCCCGAACCCATATTCTCGTTCCCGGTGGCTTCGTTCACAAAATTGTATGAAGAAAGGCTCGAACTGCGGCTCATGCCGTATTCATACGAATGCCCGGCCATCAGGTTGATCTTGTGCACACCCGCGAAGGTTTTGTCAAAAGTCAGGTAAGTCTCCGATACCAGGCTCTGCCCCATCCAGTTGCTCAGATGCGCGGCACCGTTGTTGAAGTCGCCCGATTCGGTATACACCTTAGGATAATACTGGTCGGTAATGGAGCTGCCGTATTTATAGTTGAGCTGCGACTTCAGGTTGAGGTAGCTGGTGAGCTGAAAATCGAACAGCCACGACGAAACGTAGTCGACGCCATTATTCTTATTGGTTACATGATTGGTCAGCGCCAGCGGATGGGAATAGTCGTTTTTTCCGGCCAAAAAATAGGTACCGTCCTCGTTGTACACCGGCCAGATCGGATTCCGGTAATAGGCCAGTCCTCCGTTGTTGTTCCTGAAATTCCTCGAAAACAGGTTTGATGTGCGGATGGTCAGCCTGTCGAACACCTTATGGTCGACCGCCAGCTTTACAATCCCTTTCTGATAGTCATCCTTAATATAGACTCCCTGTTCATCAAAGTAGTTAACGCTCAGATTAAAAGACGTTTTCTGATTGGCACTGTTCACCGAAACCGTTGTGTTGTTCGACACGGGTACATCGCGAAAAACCACTTTATCCCATCGGGTAAAGTGTGGCCATTCGCCGTTCTGCAGTTCGTCCACCGACGGATAATAAACACCGTTCGAATTGGTAGCGCCGATAAACAGCGGCGGAAGTCCGGCATTGACGCGGTCTTCATTATTAAGCTGGGCCATCAGCACCGGATTGGTCCAGAGCGCCAGTTCAGATGAAAATCGCGACAAGGTCGTCTGCTGGCGGATGGTCACACTGGTGACCCCTTCTTTGGCCCTGTTGGTCGTGATCATGATCACCCCGTTGGCTCCCCGCGATCCGTATATGGCCGAGGCAGACGCATCTTTCAGCACCTCGACCGACACAATGTCGGCCGGATTGATCTGTTTGAGGTTGCCGGCTTCTCCAAACGGAAAGCCATCGACAACCAGCAGGGGTGAATTGGAACCGCGCAGAGAACTTCCTCCCCGGATCCTGACAGTTGATCCGGCGCCCGGGTCCTGCGATGAGTTGATAATCTGCAAACCTGCCGAACGCCCCTGAAGGAGTCCGTCGATCGAATTTGCCGGCGTATTTTTGAGCGATTCCACCTTGACGGTACTCACTGATCCGGTCAGATCGCTCTTTCTCACCGAGCCGTACCCGATCACCACCACTTCGTCCAGGCCTCTCACATCCTCTTTCAGTGAAACATTCAGCCGGGTCTTGCCGTCAACGCGGACTTCGGCAGTTTGATAGCCGACAAATGAAAAAATCAAAACAGGATCCGCAGAAGTGAGTTTCAGTTGGTATTCGCCCGAGGCCGACGTTACCGTACCATTGCCGGTCCCTTTTTCCAGGACAGTGACCCCGGGAATCGCTTCCCCATCAATACCGGTCACCACCCCCCCTGTCTGAGCAGATTGCGCAAACGAAGATAATATCGCCAGGTGGGCCAGAATGGCCGTTAAGATCAGCCGGCGTATACAGTTTATCCGTTTCATAGGCATAGATTTGTTAGTAATAAAAGTATCAGCACAAATCTAATGATATTGATAAAATAAACATTTGCCCCATATGCTAATTACATGTACTTTCATGAATAATCAACACTCATATAGAAGCATAATCTTAGACAGTGTCATTTTTACACATTGATTTTCTGTTTATTATATTTTTAACGATCATGATATTATTATGAATGCATAATAATTATATTTGCATCGGGTACCTGTTATAATATCAAATACAACTTATGCATACCACCATGAATAACCGGATTGTTCGTGAAATCACACCCCTGTCGGAGGATGATTTCTTCATTGTTTTAAATCATTATCACGCCAAGTTTGATTTCCCGGTCCATTACCACCCCGAGTACGAATTAAATCTGGTACTCAATTCAAGGGGAAAACGGATCATCGGCGATTCGATCAGAGAATACCGGCACCCCGACCTGGT
>JBCFBK010000050.1:0-43337 GCA_038562555.1 Prolixibacteraceae bacterium
GTTTACCCGCATCGGGCCGGAGCTGCGTTTTATCACCTACACCGCGCTGAACGACGAAATCAATCAGGTTCCCGATGCCGAAGTGAATGCGTATAAAGCTGAGCTGGAAGCGAAACATCCGGTGATGGAAGATGTGGACGACGGGAAATTCCAGGCTGCGGTTCGCGGATCGCTCGGACTGGCCCGGCTCACCGAACGACTGGGCGTCGACATCATGGTTTTTAATGATATTGATGTGGCCATGTTCGAACTGATTGGCCACCGCCCGAGCTTTTACCCGGAAGCTTACGAGCGAATGAAATCGGTTTTGGTTCCCGAAGCCGACATGGGCGCGGGGATCATCACCTATGTGCTGAAGCTGATCAGCGGCAAACGCGTCAACTTTATCGAGCCGTTTCATATTGAAGCTGAAAAAGGTACGTTCGCTGCAGGACACGCCGGTCCGAACGATCATACCGATCCTGATTTTCAGAAGAACGTCATCATTTCAAGGGACGTCCGTTTTGCCAAAACCCGGTATAAATACGCGGGTGCTCCCTTTGCCTGGTACCGCATTCCGGCGGGACGTAAAACGATGGTCCAGCTGGTTGAGGCCAACGGAAAATACAAACTGGTTGCCACACTGGTCGATTCGCTGGAAGGGAAACACCTGTTCGCCACTTATTCACACAGTATCTTCCGGCCGCTTGTGCCGGTCAAAGAGCTGTTTGAACGGATCCTGAAAATCGGCACCACCCAGCATTTTGCCCTTGCCGACGGCAACTACCTGAAAGAACTTTCGGTTTTTGCCGAAATGATGGGATTTGAATATTACGAGATAGCATAAGAACAGAGAATAAAAACTAACGAAAAGGAGAAAATTGCAATGAGTTTCATGTTTAACCCACACCCCTACGATGATCCGACAGCGGTCAACCGCCCCAGGCTTTCAGCGGAAGTAATCAACTCGATCGTTTCCGGTACAAAAGAAGCTGCAGGCCAACTGGCGAATGCCATTTTAAAAAAGCTCGAAAAGGGCAATGCTGTTGTGGCATTGGACGGATATACCGGCGCCCGGTTCGACCAGACCATTCACCTGCTTTCGCAGAACCTGAGGTTGAAATCGATCGAAATAGAAGCCTTCGATTTTAAAGATGTGCTGAAAACAGCCGGCGAGCTTGACAGGCTTTTTGCTGAAAATCTGGCGGAGGACAGGGAGAAAGACCCGGTTTTGCTTTACGGGAAATTGTTTAAAGGCAGTTACGAAGATGTGTTCGACGCGGAGAAGCTGGCTCAGTTTGAAGCCAGGGTACGCGAGTTCAAAAAATCAGGCGGACAGAAGGTTTTCATCGTTTCCGGGTTTGGTTGCACCATCCGGCAGTTACGTCCCAATTACGACCTGATCTGCTATTTTGATGTGACTCCCAAGGAAGTGATCCTGAGGGCGCGAAAAGGGATGTTTGCCAACCTGGGCGATTGCGTGGCAAAACCCATCAAGGCGCTTTTGCGGAGATGTTATTACATCGACTTTGAATTGGCCGGCCACCTGCGCTGGGAACTGATTAAAAACAATGCGATCGATTTCTATGTTGCCGCCAACGACCTGAATAAGTTGCAGCTGATTCCGCGCGAATCGTTCGGAGCCATTACATCCGCTCTTGTGAAATGTCCGATGCGCTGCAAGCCGGTTTACATCGAGGGCATTTGGGGAGGTCATTACATTAAGAAACTCAGGAATCTTCCCGATAACATGGTCAACGCGGCCTGGGTGTTCGATCTCATCCCGCTCGAAGTCAGCATTGTGGTCGAAGCCGGTAAGCAGCTGATTGAATTTCCGTTCTTCACCTTCGTACAGAAAGAAGGAACGGGACTGATGGGCGATGACTGTGTCAAAAAGTTCGGCGGTTACTTCCCGATCCGGTTTAATTATGACGATTCCTACCACAGTAGCGGCAACATGTCGATCCAGGTGCATTCGGGGCATAATTACAACGTTGAAAATTACGGGGAATTTGGGCGCCAGGACGAAAGCTATTACATTGTTGCAACCGGCCATGGTGCAAAAACCTATGTGGGTTTTAATGAGGGGATCGATCCCAAAGAGTTTATCGCCGAGGTTAAAAAGTCGGAAAGGGAATTCACGCCGGTCGATTATCAGAAATACGTCAGTCACGTCGAATCTGTACCCGGAGTACAGGTGATGTTGCCGGCCGGAACCATCCATTCATCAGGCCGCAACCAGGTGATCCTGGAAATTGGAAGTCTTTCTGTTGGCTCGTACACCTATAAAATGTATGATTACCTGCGTGCCGACCTGGATGGAATACCACGGCCTATCCACACTTATCACGGCGAGAAGGTATTGCGCACAGAACGCACCACCTCGTGGGTGAAGGAAAACCTGGTTCGGGAACCCCGCCTCGTTGAAAGCGGCGACGGTTGGGCCGAATACATTGTGGGCGAGCACGACCTGCTGTACTTCAGCCTGCGCCGCCTTGAATTCGAAAAGGAAATCCAAGGCAACACCAATGGGAAATTCCATGTATTGACGCTCGTTGACGGTGAAAAGGTTGAGGTTCAGTCGCTGGATAACCCTGAACTGAGCTACACCCAAAACTACCTCGATGTAGTGGTCGTTCCCGCAAATATGGGGCGTTATGTGGTGAAGAACCTGGGTAACCAGCCGGTGTGCATCCATAAAACAATGTTAAAAGATGGTTTCGTCGATGACAGCGTACTTGATTATTGATGCCGGAGGTACGTTTCTTAAATCGGCAGTGCTTGACTTATCCGGGAATGTTTTCCCGGGTTCGGCCCTCTCGGTACCGTCTTTTTCAGACGGAACCAAAGAGCAGGTCCTTGGGGCATTTGGTGAGATTATTGGGAAGTGCTTGAACTATATTGGAATGAGGGAGATGGAGTTGAAAGGCGTCGGGATTGCGTTTCCCGGCCCTTTCAACATTTATCAGGCAACCCCGCTGATGCAGCACAAATTCAAATCGATTTACGGGCTTGACCTTCGGGAGCATTTTTATGAAATTACCGGAATCTCGCGCGATATTCCCATCCGGTTCATGCACGATGCCAACGCCGTACTGCTCGGCGAGATCTGGAAAGGCAACGCTCAGGGATATGCCAATGCGGCCGCGGTGACCTTAGGTACCGGGCTGGGATTTGCAGTCTCTGAAAACGGAAAGGTCCTTTGCAATGAAATAGGCGGGCCTTTTCTTTCGATTTTCAAGCTTCCTTATAAAGACGGGATTCTGGAAGACTACACCGCCAAACGCGGCTTTGTGCGGTTATACCGGGAACTGAGCGGGACGACGGGCGAAATTGAGGTGTCAGAGATCGGGAACAGGGCCGGCCAGGGAGATGAAGCGGCTTTGCAGACCTTCCGGGAAGTCGGGAAAATCCTGTCAGAAACACTGGGCGGGATTTTGGCTCAGCGAAAAACAAAGTGCCTGCTTTTCTGCGGTCAGATTTCACGTTCATTCCACCTGCTGGAACCCTCGCTAAGGGAAGGTTTGAAGGAAGTAGCCTGCCTGCAAAAGATTTCGACAGTGAAAAGCATTGACCATGCAGCTTTGCTGGGTGCGCTCCGCAATATCGGGGCAGACCTGAGTTGACTATTTGCCGGATCAGACCGGGAGGTCTTTGAATCTTAACCTGCCTGCCTGTAACATCGAATTGCACGTCATTGAAAAGCTGTCTGGAGGCAATGAAACCGGAAATGCAAGCTGTAATTGGTTAAAATTGAAACTAATAACACATGAAGAGAGTCATCGTTTTTTTTATCAGCATCACGATCAGCAGCCTGACTATGGCACAATATCAAAACATTAACTGGGATTCATTCCGGTATTCAGGGCCGGGACTGAAGCAGGCGGGCTGGCTGGCCAAGCGACACGCTGGTGAGATCCAATCGTCACCCTGGTCGGTGGGCTGTGAAACGCCGTTAAACCCGTGGGGAACTGAATTATCATTCAACAGCGTATGGGGCACTGACCGTTGCCGGATTCAAGAAAGAAGGTTCGCCTGTCGTCATGCTTTGGTACAAAGACCGGATCCCCGGCGATGAATTTAAATGGGACCCGGTTAACATCACCATCGAGAATCTCAACTTTTGCGATCCCGTTTATGTGGAGATGATTTCAGGCAAGGTTTATGAAATTGATAAGGCTGACTGGGCAAACAAGGGCAATAACCTGGAGCTGCGAAACCTTCCCGTGTGGGACAGCGTGATGATGATCGCCGAACGCCGGCACACCCTCACCCAAGGATCAGCGAAGGAGCACCGATAGATCAGCGAACGATGGGAATGAGCACTTTTCGTTATCTTGTTAGATGTAGTTGGCCCGGCATCGTGGCTTTACGGAACAGGCTGCGATCTTTAATCGTGCCCGGTTAAAACGGCGATCGCATCAATTTCAATCTGCATGTTGTCAAGTGCAAGGCGGGGGACCGGGATAAGCGTATTCACCGGGAAGTTCTTCTTTGGCCATATTTTTTCAAATTCTTCCACGATGACCTGAAGCTTGCCGGCATCATGGTCTACGACCAAAGTTGTCACTTTCACGACTGAATTCATATCCAATCCCTGCGATTTCAAAGCAAACTGAATATTCTGCAGGGCATGCCGCACTTGTAACCGAAAGTCAGGACTTAGTCTGCCTTCCTTATTTTCTTCTCCTCCCTGGCCGGCAACGAAGATCAGCTTTGTGTCAGACGGGACAAGGGCCACATGTGAAAATCCGTATGGACTTGGGTCGAATAGTGGCTCGGGATTGGAAAATTCCTGTGAGTAAATGGTTGATGTGCTCATGGCTAATAGAAAATAGATAAATGACTTTTTCATCCGTTAATAATTTGTTTCCAACTGGTTGTATGGAACTCGCCTGTTGCTGACAATTACGATCATATCTTCGGGCGTTGAAGAGCAACATGCTCGTTTCATGTTTTCTTTTTTCCTAATAAGGACTGAGAATGCAAAAATTGGACGTCGGCGGATAACAATCTTAGAAGAAAAAACAAAAAACCCGGAAAATCAACGATTTACCGGATTTTGATTCGATTTGGATGCCCCAAAAGTGGGTTGTACCGGATTCGAACCTAACCCTGTAAAGCGTTGTATTTCTTTGTCTTAATACATATCAAGTCAAGCAACTCACGGAATTACTCAGATGATTAATTTTTAAAGTAAAGATCTGATTATCAATTCTATATTTAAATATACAAAAAATTTTAAATTCTATTGAAATTGCATTTTTCTTTTGTGTACGTCCAATAAATAATACACTCAAGCCGATCTCCAGCCCTTACCAGTCTACAACGAGCTCATGGTTTCCATCAATAAATTGTTTCGATGGCACGCGAACATGTTCAACTGCAGATTTTTTTCTTTTCGACCTATCATATTCCTACCAGCTTTTCCTCAAAGTTGGCAAAAAATTGGGAGTTTTTCTCACCTAAAAATCAAAATTAATCGATATTACACTATTGATATTCAAAAATTTGTGAAAATAAATTTGATTTTAACGCTCGACTAATTAAATCCTATAGAAACTTAATGTTCACATGGATTCAATTAAGCATGATTTCATTAACATTGATCCCTTCCAAACTAATTCGATTTGGCTTATTTGCCTGATATTCAATCACGATATCCTTCGATTCTCCGGGCAACAGGGAAAAGTAGTTATCGCTGTAAAAGACAGGACTAACCAAACTCCCATTTTCAGGATTTACCAGTTTCAACCGATTGAAAAATGCAAGCTTACCGGTGTTGTTTGTTAGATGAATCGTATAAATAGTTTGACTGTTTTCAACACGTCTTTTCAACCGATAATCTAATTCGGTTTTAGGTAGTTCCGATAAAGCTTCGAAGCCTCCGTGTAAAGGGCCACCAACACTCCAGGGACCTTCGTACTCATCAGTGGAGCGCCAGTAAAAGGTGTCGGAGATCAGGCTATCCTGCCGATCATACACTTCCAGCTTTATAAAATGTACCGGACTAAGTGTCGCTGTTGGGATATCAATTTTCAGGAGGTCGTTCACCACTGCATCTTCAGCAACATTTATATAAGTCTCCCTTTCGATGATTATTTTCATATCCATGTTGATCAAACGGAAATTCACGCGCAGTCCTTCAAAATCCTGGTAGAGCTCATTGTAAACACTCACAGTATTTTTTATAAAGTCGAATTGTGCATGCACAGGTTCCAAAGCATCCTGCGCAAAATACAAGGCCGCCGTCGGTTCCAAGTACCAGTCCCACATGCGGGAACAAACCTGAGGCGCGGGGCTGTTGTGATACCAAAACAAAACGCCCGAGGCAAATCGGTCGCCATATTCATACTTGTTTGAGTTCCAGTTTTCCCAAATGCTACGGTACGCCACAGCGCCAACCAATTGTCCTTTTTTCGCATAATCTTCAATATTGACAGGCTTGCCATATTGTTCCACTGCTGTTTGATACTTAGTGGTCATGTTATGGAAACCATTTCCGTCCAGGTAATCCCATGTATTTTTTTTAATGGGCCATAAATCATCTTCTGGCATCATCTTCCGTAGGGATTCGATCACCGGCAGACATGCGGTTCCATATTCGGGGCAAAAACCGTCAATACGGCTGCCCCGTTCCGAAGCTGTGTTATCGTAGTATTGCATGGGGTTTTCATATTTGTAGGGGCTGCCATCATGTACCCCGCAACATTCCGACTGAAATTGATAACCGCGCGTTCCGTCCAGGTGCTCCAGGATGATTTTAATACCCAGGATATCGTCCTGCTCATTCGAAGAAACATAATAGGCCAAACTCGGATGATTTCGGATTCTTCGGACCGTAGACCGGACGTTATTAAAATAAGTCGCAGTATCAAGCGGCGGATTGGTATCACCGGTCATCCAGAACTCGTGCCAAACCAAAACACCCATTTCATCACAAAGGTCAAAGAAATAGTCTGACTCGCTGATTCCGCCTCCCCATAACCGGAGCATGTTTATCCCGGCTTGTTTTGTATATCGGAGTTGTGCGTAAGTCCGTTCTTTTGACATGCGCAACATAGCTTCCGGAATCCAATTGGAACCTCGAATAAAAAGCTTTTTGCCGTTGACGTAAAAAATGCGCGACTGATCAGGCGTATTCCGGTCGGATCGAATGTCACGGATACCAAAACGCTTTGATACTGTATCCGACACTTTACCATCAGCTTTTGCTGTGAGGTTCAACATATACAGGTACTGTTCGCCTTTATTGACAGGCCACCAAAGCTTTGGGTTTTCAATTACGAGTTGGCCATATTCTTCCGGAGTGAACGTAACTTTCTTCTTTTCACCGCCTTTCAGCTTCATTTCTTTACGGATGCTAATGGAAGTATTTTCAATTTCAGCAAGCAGTTGCACTGTCTTTTCTTTACTGCTGTTATTAGAAACTTCAACAGAAATAGTCTCCTGAGCCGGCGACAACTGTGGAATAGGAAGGCTTGATTTTACAAAAGGATTTTCGAGAGTAACCGGTCCTGTTGCAAATACTTTTACATCGCGCCAAATGCCGGTATTGCGGTCGCGGATGCCATCATGAAAGGTAAAGTCCCAGCCAGCAGTCATTAGCATGGTTACATTTTTGCCGATTTTTCCATCACCTCCGTTCCGGTTTTCATTGGCTGCAGCATTTTCCTTGCTTCGGCTTTGCACTGTTCCGGGAAACTCTACTGGTTCAACCGAAACGGCCAGACAGTTCTCTCCATCCAGCGTTATGAAGCGACTAATGTCGAACTTCATTTGAAGAAACATACCTTTGATGCTTCCTAGCTTATGTCCATTCAACCAAACATCTGCCAAGTAGTTTACTCCGTCGAATTGAAGCCAGACAGACTTTTCTTTAAAATCTTTAGGAACCGAAAATGTTGTTCGGTACCAAAAATGGTAAAACTCACGACCGATATCGGCAATATCCGGGATCAGTTTATTGCTCCGTTTGTTGTTTTGCCCGAAATAGGGTTCCGCAAATTCTCCATTGGCTACCAAGCTATTTAATACCGTACCCGGAACAATGGCAGGCTGCCACGTTTCAGTATTAAAAGTTGCCAGCGAAACTTCTTCACCTCCCACATTCAGTTCATTGACTCGTTTAGCTTTCCAGTGGTATCCCGATCCATTATCGGCATGCGTGCTAAGTATTAGTATGGATGGTGATTCTTTTTTTTCAGATGCCATCAGCAAACTTTTTTGTGCTGAGGTGCTTAATAAAAAAAGAACGAGGAGAAGGATCTTGATTTTGTAGTTGACAAACGGATGCATATGTTTCATTTAAATAATAAATGATTGTTTGGATAAAATCTATTTTTGAGAAATTCCTCACAAAGAGTTCGGGCTTTTGAAAACCCTAAAACTTCTGTTGACTTTGATTTAGGCAACTATAAGCAATCAATATGAAGAACGTTTTATCTTGACGTGACCAGCAAAAAACGGGAGAAACAGTGACATCGTCTTTCTCATCGCCCCATTTGCCTAAAATCACTCATATCATTTCTTAGATATCTGCTGGATTCAAAATGGCTACGCCAACTTTTGAATCAGCACAGCCATAATATAAAAACCACTGCTTCTTGAAGTACACCAAACCTTCTATAAACACAGTTCCGTCAACATATTGACCGTTTTTCTCAAAATCTGCTGAAGGGGTAAAAAACGGCTTATCCAGACGTGCGACGGCATTGTAAGGATTATTCTTATCAAATAGAATCTGTCCGGCACAATAGGCCCCTGCACCATAATGAGTGTCTCGGTTATCTCCTTTGCTGTTTTTCCCATTATACAGCAATAATATTCCATCTTTTGTTAGAATTGCTGGTGGACCACATTCCGTAAGGGCACTGTCGAAAAAACCATCGCGCGGAGAGATTAGCTTTTTTAGTTCTCCATTTTTGTCAAGCACCGGATCCCAGTTAATGAGATCGTGTGATGTAGCCGCGTAGATATGATGTTCACCCCAATACATCAGGTACCTATCTTCTATTTTAGTTATAACTAGTTTGCTATTTTTCAATTCAGTAACAATGGATCCGGATTTTGATGGAATATCTGCAAAGCGACCATCGTAGGCCTTTGCGAATGCAGGGCCATGCTTTTCCCAGCTAACTAAATCCTTTGATGTGGCAATACTCAGTCGTGGCACTTTTCGGTTCCATGATGTATAAGCCATCACAAATGTTCCGTCCTCCGCCTGTGCAACACGCGGGTCTTCACAACCTCCCGGCCAATCGTAGATTTTCATATTATCTTCATTCGGAAATAAAACCGGCTCTGCTTTACGTATCATTGCTATTCCGTCTTTACTTTCAGCCAGGCCAATTCTTGATGTCCGTTTCCCGATCCCGGTTGCCGAGTTATCTTCCGCACGATAGAGTATGTATATTTTATCGTCTTTTACAACTGCTGCCGGATTAAATGTATCGCTTTCTTCCCACCGTATGTTTTCTTTTCGCATCGGGCAATAAAACTTACTTACCTCGTTTGGAGACAATACAGGCTCTGCTTTCTGCGGTCGGGAAAAATCTGTTAATCCCCAATTTATTGTTTGCTCAGCTGTTTTACAACTAACGAAAAAACACAAAGCGAGTATTGCAAGAATGCTAATTGATTGGGTTTTGTTAATTCTCATAAAGAAGCTAATAAAACTGGTTGTACTAAAAGGTTTGATCCGGGAAAGAATTGTTTCCCGGACCGCTCCGTATTTGATTAAAATGTTATTTCTATTGTATGGCTGTAATTAATTATTCCATTTGTTTTAGCACCTATGCGGAAATAAACTTTGTTCCCGTTTCCGGCAATTTTATAAAGGTTCGATTTAAAAACAGAACTGTTCTCAAGATCGAATACCCAAGTTCCCGACGTAAATTTGCTTGTTACCTTTTCTGCATAGTTATTTCCGCTGTTGTCGATTCCAGGAGCAAAATTCCAGTATCCGTAGACTTCGCTTATAGTAAAATCCGGACTTGTTGCAGTAACATTGTATGTTATCGTAATTGATTTTCCGGAAGCAGAAGCTGTAGCTTTAATGCGTGAATAGGGTACCACCGTAAAATTGAGTTCGGTTCGTCCTTTAATTGTCACTGTATTCTCTGCTACCTGAACAAAGGGACCGTTGACAACTACTTTGTAATCGCCGTTAAATACTTGCGAATTTTCATAAGTCCCATTTTCTTTAGCATAGAAGTCGATCGATTTGGTTGCACTTGAACTTTGTTCAAACATATTAATAATCACACCTGATGAACCTTGTACCGGAAGAGGAACCTGTTCATTGGTTGCTGCATCCAATATTGATCCGTGAATTCCACCGCTTGGTGCATCGTAATTATCGAGTTCATTGCAACCAGCAAGCGTTAATGCAAGACCGGCGACAGCTAATAGCGCTGATTTTTTTAAATTGTCTGGTATTTTCATTGGTACGGGTTTTTAATTTGTATAGCCTGGATTTTGAACCAAATTCGGGTTTGAATTCATATCATTTTCATTAATTTTTGTGTAATAGTTTTTTTCGAGGAAGAATCTTGTTTGTTTTGGTGGATTCTTGCCAATTTCGAATATATACTTACCGTCACGGATGTCGTACCATGGATATAATGCACTTCCCTTAAATCCATTTAAGCCACCTTGCGCGAAATCTTTATCTGCTAGTCTCCAGCGCTTTAAATCCCAATAGCGGTGACCTTCAAACGCCAGTTCTACGATCCGTTCGTGGCGTACATCGGCAATTGTACACGAACCTAAAAGTTTAATTCCGGCGCGGTTCCTTATCTGGTTCAAGGCATTTAATGCCTCGGCATCTTTTCCGCCGATCTCCATGCAGGCTTCGGCAAGATTCAGGTAAATTTCAGCTAAACGGAATACTGGCCAAGGAGTTTCCGATTTACCCATGTTTACATCAGTTAGTGTTTCATCAAAGAATTTCTTCTGGTAGAAACCGGTTTTCGAAGCGTCTCCGGCGTCGGCCCCACCGTCTTTACCAGTTGTACTGTATGAAATGCCGCCAATGGTTACAGTATTACCACCACCTCCGGGCTGACTAGTTGCCGTGTATTTTTCTGTATCTGATGCAACAACTCCTCTAATCCATTCAATGTTATTACCTTTACAAGGAGACCCGGGCAAATAAACCGAAGCGAATAATCGCGGATCCTTATTCTCGAAAAGATCCAAAGGACTTGTGAAACGACGTTTTGAGCCATCCGGATTGGTAAGAGACAAAGTGCCCTCAGTTCCATCAATGTATTCGTATGATTCGACTAATTCCAGAGTGGGCGCAACACCGCAACCCCAACCGCCCTGGCGATAAGAAAAAGGGGCATTTCGTTTGTCCCAGTCGTGACCCTTACTTCCGGAAACATCAAATTGTTTCTGAAAGATATACTCGCCATTTTCACCATCAGTTGTTTTCGTAAAAATATCACCATAGTTTTTCGATTTGTCGGCGTCCTTGGCGTAGAGTGAATATGCATTTAATTCAAGTAAAGCTTTTGATGCAGTGTATGACGATTGGAAGAAGCGATTTGCCTCGGACATTGGAATTCCTACAATACCTTCGAGTTGTACATTTCCGTACTTGGCAATTGAACCGGCATAAAGTGCGGCTCTTGAGCATAGGGACAGGACAGTGCCTCTGTTTGCCCTGTATTTCGCAACAGCACCACGGCTTACCGGAATATCTTCGTAAATTTCACTGCACTCATTTACAATGAAGTCATAAATTTCAATTTCTTTATTTCTTGCAACCATTAGATCCTCCAGTTGGTCGGAGCTATATTTTTGCGGCACAGTGATCAGCGGAACTCCCCCGTAGCGTTTTACCAGCTCAAAATAATGCATAGCTCTCAGAAATCGACCTTCTGCCAATAAAAGATTTTTCGTGTCTTCCGGCAACACTGTTGATTCACCCAATTGCTCCAACACATTATTGCAGTTCCTAATTTGTTTATACATATCGCTAAACCTCAATTCGAATAAATAATCATCATAGGTGTATGAAGCATTTCCATTATCAAACAGTGGATCTTTCTGAAATGAACCCTGAGCTTCATCTGACATCGTGGTTGGATTCATTAGTCTCCAAGCTTCGCGGTACCAATAGTTAAAATCATTTAACCGAAGTCCGTCGTACAAATTAACCATAACGCCGTCAATCAGAGCCGGATCTTCCCATACTTTGTCAGGCGTGATGATATCAAAAGTCTCTTTTTCAAGAAAGTCAGTACAAGACCATAGAATCAGTGTCAACAGTGTTATATATATACTTTTAAAAGTTTTCATTCTGACAGGTTTTATTTAGTTAAAATGATAAGTTTACCCCGAGATTGAACGTTTTCATTTGCGGATAATAACGTAGACTGGACTCATTGTTTTCCGGATCCATGTACTTCATAATTCCCTTTTTGCTGGTAAATGTGAACGTATTCAAACTATTCACATATACCCTCAAGTTGTCAATTCCCACATAATCCAGCCAACTTGCTGGGAAAGTATATCCGATTTCAAGTGTTTTCAAGCGCAAATAATCAGCATCATGCAATGTCCAAGTACTCTGTGCTCGATTTGCAGAGAAACCTGTTGGTCGGAGTGCCGGCATCGATCCGGGAATCCAATTGCTATTCGGATCTGAAGGATCAGCACGATGCCAACGATCCATCCACAGTGTTATCCCATTCCCTAACCCTTGTTGAATAAACGGATCCAGAAAATCACCTCCTACAAAAATATCATGTCCGGCTGCTCCCTGGAAAAACAACGTCAAGTCAAATCCTTTGTATTCAATATTGAGGTTTAATCCATAATAAATCCGAGGTGTTGAACCGTACCCAATTGCTTGGTCATCTTTCCCGTCGATCAGCCCATCGTTGTTTACATCTTTATACTTAATGTCTCCCGGAAGCAACGATTTGTTTCCATTATTGTCCTGAATTGGTGAATTCAAAATCTCTTCGAATGACTGGAACTGGCCAAGGGCAATTTTTCCCCAGCTAATTGATTTGAAACGATCATTCGTATTATTCCTCCAGTTGTCATACATATTCGAGGGTGCTGCTCGCTCGATGTACCCATATGATTCTCGGGTAGTTGAAAAGTTAGATTTCACGTCATAACTAAACTCACCAATTTTGCTACGGTGGGAAAGCACGATTTCAAAACCTCTGGTTTTATCTGAATTAAGGTTTTCCTGCGGCAAACTTTGCCCGAAGGTTGTAGGTAGAGTTAATTGACGGGTTGCCAAAAGCCCGTCCCGTCTCCGAACAAAATAATCGAACTCAACTGTAAACAACCCTCTCCACGCAGACGCCTCGAAACCAAGATTCGCAGTAGTTGATTCATACCATGTTAATGCGGTATTAGGCATCCCCTTGTCAACTGCTCCATTCACAACTCCCGCCGAACCAAGAATGTACGAGCCACTCGGATAAGTGTATCCGCTCAAATACTGGAAAGCACTAAAATCACCTTCGTCGCCAACTTTGCCGTATGAACCTCTGATTTTCAGGTTTTCAATATTCGGCAACGACCCTTTAAAGAAGGGCTCTTCTGAAACTCTCCATCCAAGTGATATGGCAGGAAAGAATCCCCAACGTTTATCAGGATCAAACTTGTAAGATCCGTCATAGCGGAAACTAAGTTCTGCTAAATATTTGCTGGCATATGCATAATTTGCGCGACCAACCAGACCCGAATGAGCCGATTCTGATGCACTACCCCCATTGTTCTTATTGATGTTATCACCCGCATTGATCTGGTCTATTGCGCTTACTGTGAACTGGCGATATACTTCAATCCAATCGTTGCGATCGTTGTACATTTCCCACAATAAAAGTCCGCCGATGTTGTGAACTCCGAAAGTATTTTCATAGTTCAAAGAATACTGTTGTGTCGGCTTGAAGTAATTAGTTGAATTGGATGTTAATTCAGAAATGCTATGACTTGCCTGCACAACATACTGATCGTTTGCCGGATTGTAATTGTATTCATTGTAAGCTTTATACCACCGACGAGTAAAAGAATTACTATAGTCATATCCTAACAACGCCTTCGCTGATAAGCCTTGTACCCATGGTATCGCCCATTCAAAAACGACTGTTCCGTTAAATTCACGTCTGTCTCTTTTGTCGTATCCAACGTGATCAATGTCGGACAGGTGTACTGGATTTCCCTTGTCTCCGGGATTTTGCCAGTAAGTTTTGTTATCATTTGCATATATGCTGAAAACCGGTCGGGCCATCTGAATACTACGCGACAGAGGGTCCGCTTCATAAGGTTTGGCACGATTGTCGAGACGGCCGCTCAATTGCAATCCAACTGTCAGCCCATCAACAATTTGTGCACTAATATTAGATCGGATGTTATATTTCTTATAGGTATAATCCTTTGATTTGTATATCCCGTCCTGATCTGTCAATCCAAACGAGAAATAATACTTTACCTTTTCGGTTCCACCTGATACGTTCAAGTGATGAGCTTGTTGTGGACTCAAATTTCGAACGGTTTCGTCCCACCAGTCTGTAGTTCCAATCCCCGCCTTAAAATCATTCAACTGTGCTTCTGAATAAGGAGCACTAACGCCAACATTTAGCTGTGATTCGTTGTAGAGTGTCGCATACTCATAGCCGTTTAATAGCTCGGGATATCGTGTTTCTTTTTGAATCCCCCAATAGCCCGAATAGTTAATCTCAGGTTTGCTGATTGTTCCTTTCTTGGTAGTTATCAGAATAACGCCATTAGCACCCTTAAAGCCATAGACAGCCGCCGAAGCATCCTTTAGAATACTTACAGATTCGATATCGTTTGCATCAATCTGCTGGAAATTGCGTTCAATTCCGTCGACAATTACCAATGGATTTCCAAATCCACGGATATCGATTGTGGAAGCATCATCACCAGGAGCTCCGCTGCGTTGAACTGCCCGCAGTCCGGGTAGCTTTCCCGCAAGTGTATTCGTCACATTAGCGGTTTTTGTTGATATAATATCATCGGAATTGATTGAGGCAACCGACCCGGTAACTGATCCTTTTTTCTGTGTTCCGTATCCAACTGCGACAACTTCCTCAATACCGATGGCGTCCTCTTCCATAATTACATCAATGGTTGTTTTCCCCAAAATGGCGATTTCTTGCGCCCTCATCCCCACAAAAGAAAAAAACAATGTTGCATCTTCAGGAACATTTGCTAACGAATAATTCCCATTACTATCTGTGATAATTCCTTGGGTTGTTCCTTTTACCACAACTGTCACGCCAGGAAGGGGAGCTCCTGAAGAATCTACGATGTGACCAGAGACGCTTTTTTGCTCTTGTACGAAAGCCTTGCCAAGTTGAGAAAGTATTATAATCCGATCTTTCCTTTCAAAGTCAATATTGGTATCAGCAAATAATGATTTTAATACGTCATCAAGTTTCGTATTCTCAAAATTAACCGATACTTTCCGCTGCACATCTACAAATTTCTCGCTATAAAGGAAATTGCACTGACTTATATCCTCAATCTTTGAAAGAACCTCTTTTAGAGTCGCATTCTCCATTTTAAGATCCAGTGTTTGTGAATATGATTTATTTGCCAATACTCCCAACGCAGAAACCAATAATAGAAAAGTAGTTAGTTTCATAATCCGCAATAGTTTTTTTAACATAGGAACTCTCTGTTCCCACTTGAAACAGTAATTTTTTTTCATACTTTTGTTTTGTTAAAATTAGATTAGCCCTGTTTATGCTGCAGGGATGATTTTACTTGGTACAGGGAAGTGTTGCTGCATTTCCCTGTCTTTTCAATAATTAGCCTTGACCATAAGCATATTTGATTTAAATTAATTGTACTTTTTAGCGTTTTTTAAGAATTATTTTTTGTTTAGAGTAGCTTCCATCGGGTAATTTTTCACGAGACAAAAACACATACTGGACAGGAGTCGCCTTAGTCAAAAGATCAAGAATCTGAGAGAGCGATTCATTCACAAATCTCACAGTGTAGGTGTAATCCTTAATTTCATCACTTGTTTCAATTTCCACATTAAACATTCGGCTGAGTCTTTCTGCGACTTCATCAATACCTGAATTATCAAAAATCAGCATTCCATCTTTCCAAGCAATATATTTCCCGATATCTCCTATTTTGCTTGACGTCTTCCCTAAATTGACTTGGTATTCAACATGCTGCCCTGGAGTTAGTGTTCCAATCGCTTTTGTTTCCCCATTATCAGCAAAAACTTCCAAAACTATTTTCCCTTCAACCAATGTAGTCGCAATAATACTATTTTCAGGATATGACAAGACATTAAATTTAGTACCCAAAGCTTTGATATTCATTTGCTTTGTCTTAACAACAAAGGGATGTTCGACGTCATGAGCAACATCAAAAAAGCCTTCTCCAGATAAAATTAGCTCCCTGTTATTTCCGTTAAAATTGCGTGGATACCTTATTTTGCTGCCTGAATTTAGATGGACTTCTGTACCGTCCGATAGTTGAACTACGGTCCTCGACCCGGCGGGAGCGACTACTTCAAGTGAATCAACAACCAAATCAGCATGTTTTGCCGATTTAACTGAATTATAGGAAAGCGTGTAGATAAGAAATGAAAGTACCGGTATTAAGAGAATCGCTGCTGCTTTTGTCAACCAACTTACAAATTTCGAAGAAATGTGGAATTGGTTGGTCTTATCGCCAGCAGATTGGTTAATATTTATTTTATGATGAATTTTATCAAGTAATGAATTGAAACAAATATCCTCACCTGAAGAATTATCTTTTCCCGTGAAGGTTTTCCAATCTTCAAGGGCGAGTCTTTTGCCTTCATACAGCAATGCTTCTTCATCAATCCATTGGACAATCTTCTCTAATTCATCAGTGGAATAGCGATTTTCTAAAAACTTTATCAATAAGTCTTTTGTCATTCCCTTTATATAAAAGCGTACGATAAACAATTACAGCTAACATTCCAGAGAATCAAAGAAACAAGCGCTTGTACTATTTTTCCGATCTCCTGTCGTGTTGTACGCTTAACTCCCCATATAGGACTAAGTAAAAACCGATTCTTTTCGTCTAAAGGAATAAAGAAACAAATAAAGCATTGATTGCCAAACCACTGTCAATGTTTGATTTTAAGAAGTTAAGAACAGCAACCATATGATTTTTAACGGTATTGACAGAAATTCCCAATTTCTTTGCAATTTCTTCATGTGTGAACCCTTCTTCACGACTTAAAAGGAATATTTCCCGTTGTCGAGGGGTCAATTCTGCAAGTAATGACTTAATTTTATTATTTAGCTCTGTGAAATATATTTCATCTGTTAATTCAGCCGCAACATTTTCGTTCCGAAGAGAGTGTAAATGCTCAAGATATTTCTTTTCATGGATTCTCTTTCGCAAAAGGCTGATCGCTGAGTTGTATGAAATAGTAAACAAGTATGACTCGAATGAAGAATGAGTATTAATTTTTTCCCGGTTCTCCCATAACTTAACAAATACATTCTGAACAATTTCTTCAGCATCCATCTCAAGTTTCACATACCGAACGACGAAGTTAAATAATCTCTTGCAATATCTCTCGTATATGGCATCAAAGGCTACCATATTTCCCTCTCTTAGCAGAAGAATAAGTTCTTTATTTGTTTTTACATTTTGCAAGGCACCAAAGGTAATTCGCAAATATATTGTTTTTGGATAACAAATCGAATTTGTTTTAATTTCTGCAACAATTCATAGAATCATTTTTTTGATTAATCTGCTGCATAACGCCGCTCGAAAAATTATGAAGGAGATACAGGAAGAAGTCAAGATGTTTTTCATTTTCCACCGGGAATCGAACCAACGTCCGTATCCGACTGAACGTCAATATTTTACGAAGCACTAAAATTCAGGGGTCTCGATTTTGTCTCTTAATAACTGTATATCAACAGATTATATAACACAATATAGCCAAAATTTATTGAAATTCCGGTTAGTTTTTGCGAAAAAATTTACATGTCTTCCATGGAGAATCCCACGTATTCCGCAGCATACTCTTTTAACTGCGACCGAAGCAGGTTTCCGGCCTTTTCCTGCAACACAGGTATTCTGATATTTTCCTTCTTGCGCTTTACTTCTGCAAACAAAACCTCCTTGTTGAAATCGTCCACGGCCACAATATCCAGTTCATTCTGGTTACCTTTCTCCCACCAGGTCCCGATATCCGAATACCGTTGCAGGTTCACCAGCTTTTCCGTGAAATACCGCTCCAGCATCTTTCCGCTGTACGTCGGGTAATCACGTTCCACGATGCTGCGCAGGTACCCGAAGTTCCCGATCTCAACTGCACTCTGATATTTGTAAATAAAGCGGAACCAGAAATTCAGAAAATTATCCACAATCTCATACTTGATATTCCGTCCTCCCGGCTTGGAAAACATTGGCCGGACCTTCCGTATCAGGTTGAAATCATTCTCCAGCCGTTCCAGGTACCCTCCAATACTTACTTCAAGAATGGATTCAATTTCTGAACGGGATGTCTTTGAGGATGCGATAAGCGAAAGAATAGAAAAATAGGTTGCATAATCCTTTCCGAATTCTTCAATCAGTACATTGCGTCCTTCGTCAATAAACAATGAGTTTTCCCGGAATACCTCATCCAGCATTTTCCCCAGGGTAAATGCCTTTTTGCTGATCAAAAGTTCCACATATTTGGCAACCCCTCCCGTGAAAACATAAAACGCCAGTAAATCCTCCGGTTTGTACTTCGGATAATTGTCAGCCAATATCTCTTTAAGGGTATCCACATGAAAAGGTTTCAGGTGAATACGTTCTGTTGCTCTGGCAAAAAGCGGTTCCTTTGAATTCTCGAAAATATTCTTCATCAGCGAATAAATCGATCCGCATACAATCAGGTTGACTCTGCTTCGGTCCTTATAACTGTCCCATATATTTTGCATTTCACTGTAAACGGATGGATTTACGGTATAGAACTCCTGGAACTCATCTATGATCAGCGTAAAGTTTCTCGCCGCAGATAAATCCATCAGGTATTGGAACAGGTCTTTAAACTGGGTAAACGATCCAAACAGTTTAATCTGCAACTTCCTTTCAATCTCTTCTTTAAACTCTTCGCAAATCAGAACCTCACTTTTACGGGTTACAAACAAATAAAGGGCTGTGTCTTCATTCTCGACAGCTTTTCTTATAAGACTTGTCTTTCCGATGCGCCGACGTCCTACAACAACAGTCATCTGTGCCTCTGTCACAGAGCGCTCTCTGATTGCCGTTAAAAACTCCAGTTCTCTTTCCCGGTTATAAAATTTCATGATACATTTTTGTTTATTGCAATGCGCATTACTGTAATGCACATTGCGTTAATGCAAATATACTACTTTTATTCTTCTGAGGACTCTCCTGACAAATTTTGTTTACAGGCCATTTGTAAGCCCTACAGGTCAGAACCAGCTTCCATATTCTTTTTGATCCACGAATGGATCATTTGCCTGATATCCAATAGTGTATTTACACTAATAAGAAACACTGAAATAAAATTCTACTTAACTTGTGCTGTGTTTTACTATGACTAAAAAACCTTAAATCCTCAATCATGGATAAACCAAATGAAAAGGAAGAACTCACCATGCAGAATGTTCCCAAAGCGGTCAATTATCTGATCAATGAAGTGGCAGAGATGCGTGTCCTGCTTGGGCATATTGAGTCCCACCTGGGCCATGAATATTCCGACTCCCTCAGCGGGGTACTGGGCTAAAATGAAATTCGGGAAGAAGGTTAAAGTCATTCCTCTTCCTGAAGACAAAAAAGCGAAACAGAGTACAGCACTTCATGAAAAAGAAATAAAGGAAGAACGGATTGAAGCAGAAAAACGCCGCATTCAAAGGGAAAAAGAAGAACAGGAACGGCAAAAATTTGAAGAAAACAGGAAATCGGAATTCAAGGCTTTTAGATCCCTGTTTTCGATGGCGGAACGGCTTCATAAAGCCAATATCCTGAGGCAATACATTGCCACTTTCGAAGAATTTGCCACAAGTAAAGGAGAAATAGACGAAGATGTTGCCGAGGAAATCAGGTGGGCCAAAGAAAAAGCAGACTGGCTCGATCCGTTCATTTCACGGAAGGATAAATATCTGAACTACTATAATAAAGATGAGATAATTCAGCTGGAATGCCCTAAAAAGAACTCATGGGATTATCCGAACTACACCAGTTCTTCCGGGACTTCCTTCTGGTCAAATCCGTTCAGGAAATGGCATTAGTTTGGGTCCAGTAGGACAGAAACTCGGAACATGATTTTAAAAGATCCAAATCCGATCTGGATTTCTGAACTTTTATAGTCATCTTATTGACAATTCTTTAAATTACTATCCATCGGATTCTTGCCGCAAATGGGTAATGCTTTTGAGACAAAGCCTCCGTCAATGTCATCCATAAATCATTTTCCTGCCCACGAACTGAATCACAAACTATTGCAGAGATCGCCGTGAGCGAACGTAATACAAAAAATCTACTCACGGAATAGCTCACGAGTTACTTGATATGAATTGGATTATTTTGATATGAGAAAAGAACAAAAAATCCGGAAAATCAACGATTTACCGGATTTTGATTCGATTTGGTAACCTATTTTGTGGGTTGTACTGGATTCGAACCAGTGACCCCTACCCTGTCAAGGTAATGCTCTAAACCAACTGAGCTAACAACCCTTTTGTGGCGACAAAAATACAAAAAAATCGTTCACTGCAAAATTTTCAGACGCCTTCCTTTTGCCCGGAATTAAACCGTCCGGTGTCAATAGCTTAAAACTTTGATTTTGTTATCTTTGTTGGACAAATTTCAGATCGGATATGCTGGAAAGGCGTTTAAAATATTTGCCTGCACTATTTTTCTTACTGATTTTTGCTGCATTTCGGCTTAATGCGGCCGAGGATGCTGTGCTAAAACATTACGACGAAAGCATCTACGTTATTTCCAATTATTCAGGAACCGATGCAACTGTACATGAGCCGCGTTCGGTTCAGGAGTTACTCGATTTGAACATTGGAGGCTTCCGGTTTTATATCGAGTGGGAGCGGCAGCAAAATCAGCTTGTGCTCATTGATTCAAGAGGGCGTACGAGCCCGTTTCTTGATCAGCTTCTGGCTATCCGGAAACAACTGGAGAACCGGCCGGAGAAAATCCTGACGCTGTTTCTCGATTTTAACGTCAATGTGAATGAACTGATCAACCTGATCGACCAGACAGAGATGCACCCTTATTTGTTCGACTATACCGAGCACGAAGAGTGGCCCTCCCTGAAAGAGATGGTCGATTCGGGGAAACGGCTCGTTCTGTTCTGCATGCAGGATCATCGTAATAGTCCCGGTTGGTTGCATTATATCTGGGACTATGCCGTGGAACCTTACTATTCCATTCTGGAAGCTCCCGTCTTTATTGGCGAATTTTTGAAAGGAGATCCCAGAAACAGCCTGTTGATCTATAATGATTATAACCTGGGCAACAAAGCCGGACCGGATCATTCATCGTTCTTTAACAGCACGCAGAACCCGTATCTCATCGAACATATTAAGAGCGTTTGGAAAAATACCGGGAAAACGCCCAATTTTATTTTCCTGGACCGCTATGAAAGTTGGATCCTCCCCGTGCTTTACCAGTTGAGAAGCTTTAGGACCGTCAAAGGAACGGTCACGTTCAATACCAACCTGTTGAACTATGTGAGCTGGGAAGGGACCAACAGCCTGACCAGCGGTACATTCTGCTTTCCGCTCGGGCCGGGTGAAAGTATGACGCTTACACCGCGAAGTCCAGGTTACCGGTTTAAACCCGAATCGGTAACATTTGAAGAACCGGTGCAAAACAAGATCCAGCATTTTGTGGGAACCCCCGTCGAAATTACCAGCGAACTGGAAGCACATTATAACTTTGAGAACGGCGTACGCGACCAGAGTATGAATAATTTTCACGGAAAAGACGCCGGAGTGGAATACAGAAAAGATCCCGACCGGGATATGATCGCCTGGTTTAACGGGAAAAGTCATGTCGTTTTGCCAAAGGCCGATGAGCTGAAATTGAGGGATCATGATTTTACCGTATCAGCATGGGTGAAGATCGACCGCTATGAAGAGAATAAAGATGATTACTGTATTTTGGGCACTCCCGGAAGTGCCTATCAGCAGAGCATTCATCTGGTAATCCGCTCAGGCAAGCCCTATTTCGGGTTTTATTCAAACGACCTGCAGGGTAAAACAAGAATTGAGGCAGGGAAATGGTATCATCTGGTCTGGCGGTACAGCAAGCTGAACGGCGAGCAGGCAATCTATGTCGACGGACGGCTTGACAGCCGGTCAATGGGGCATCCTTCGTACAAGGGCAGAGACAACATTTATATGGGATTGGCGGGGTATAATCCGGCATCCTTTATGATTGGTTCAATGGACGATCTGACTATCTGGTCACGTACTTTGGGTGAGGAGGAGATCTGGAGCCTCAGCAAAGAGGTGCTGGACCTGACGCCGAACAAGAATATCTTTACGCGCTATCCGCTGCTGTCAAAGGTCGGCATCATTCTGATCGCCCTTCTCATTCTTTTCTGGCTGTATAAAAAGCTTCCGCTGCGTACTTTCCGGAAGCAGAGCCTGAGTTTCGAAAAACTGAAGGAATTGCAGGACCCTGAGCTCGGACGGTACCCGGAGAAAAACTTCATTCAGTTTTTTGGCGATTTTAAGATTATTGACCGCAACGGACAGGATATAACAGCTCAGTTTACGCCGAAAATAAAGCAGTTATTCCTGCTGATCCTGGTGTCGTCCCAACAGAATAAAAAAGGGATATCGACCAAAGAATTGTCAGACACCCTCTGGCCGGAGTTGAGCTACCAGAACGCCAAGAACAGCCGGGGAGTAACTATCCGCAAGCTAAGAATCATCCTGGAGTCCATGGATCAGGTTGATATCATCTTTCATATCGATTACTGGACTGTCAGGTTTTCCGGGACCGTTTACTGCGATTATGTGGAATGCCTAAGGTTGTTAAATGAGACCCATGAGAATCACGAGGATTTCTATCCTGATTTTTATAAGGTGGTGAGTGCGGGAAAAGTATTCAAGGGTGAATCGCATCCCTGGCTCGATCAGTATGTCGGGAACATCGGAAACAACATCGTCGACATCCTCATGAACTTCATCAATAAGCTGGATCCGGAGCGCGATCATGAACTGATCCTGAAACTGGCCGACCGCATTCTGGTCACCGATCCGGTTAATGACCAGGCACTGTCGTTTAAACTGAAAGCCCTGGTGCAGCAAAATAACCTGAATACCGCCAAATTTACATACGACCGCTTTGCCGCCCTCTACCAGGAGTTATACAATGAGCCGCTCTCAATGACCTTTAACGACTTTCTTGAATCGTAAAAATGCCGTGATGGGTTAATTTTTTTATCATCGCTTAACCTGCTTTAAGATTGAATTTTGCGTCTCTCCCATTCGGGGCCATGAGTGAAAATTAATCTGTAATTAACCCACAGGTAATTCAGGCCTAAGCTCTTTTTAACAGCTGACTAACTGCTGTTGGTTAGCTTTACGGGAACTTAAATAAAATCAATAAAGCGAGCCGTGAAGAGCATCAGAAGATTTAAGCTGAATAATCCGTTTAAGGGGAGCCGGGCATGGTTGTGGTTTATCCTGCTGGGGGTACTTGCCTGCATTTTTATAGCAACAGCGGGTAACGAGATGATGGCATACACGTCAACTGACGAATACTGCATGTCGTGCCACATTCATCCACATGCCGATCAGAGCTGGAAGCTATCTTCGCATTACGACAACGGTTCAGGAGTGATCACACATTGCGTGGAGTGTCATTTGCCTCCCAAAGGTCACGGGCATCTGCCTGCAAAAATCAAACATGGATTTAAGGATGTTTACGGGATGATCTTCAAGGATTCGGCCGGGATTAACTGGGAAGAAAAACGTAAAGTTGAAAATGCGCAGCATTTCGTCTACCAGGAATCCTGTTTAAAGTGCCATGGCAATTTATTCCCTTCCACATTGTCACCCGAAGGCGATGACGCCCATCTCTACTTTCTGACGAGCAAGGAAGAACTGAGTTGCATCAACTGTCATTTGCACGTAGGGCATTTTGATCCCAATGCAAAACATGAACATAACCTGGATTTTGGCGGCAATACCATTGTGAAAGAAATTTATCAGGAAGCCACACCGGTTACCGCGTTTGAGAATTATACCGAACGCGTTCCGGGCACCGATGTATCGTTTGAAATGGTTGCCATTCCCGGGGGGACATTTCAAATGGGAAGTCCTGAAAATGAAGCCTTCCGTGGTGATGACGAAGGTCCTGTGCATAAAGTAAAAGTGAACGGGTTTTTCATGGCGAAGGCTGAGGTAAGCTGGGATGAATACCTGGCATTCTTTCAGGCGACCTCATCGCAGGGAAGGAAGGAATCGGCCGAAACAAATGAGGAGGTCGACGGGATAACCGGACCCACGCCGCCCTGGGGTGCTCCTGACCAGGGATGGGGAAAGGGAGAGCGTCCGGCCATAACCATGACCTGGCATGCCGCCAATGTTTATTGTAAATGGCTTTCAGAAACGACCGGAAAAAAATACCGGCTTCCCACCGAAGCGGAATGGGAGTACGCCTGCCGCGGAGGAACGCAGACTCCCTATCCGTTTGAGGGGAGTCCGAAAGATTATAGCTCCAAAGGACTTGTCCGGAAGATCTTCAGTCCCGACACCACCATCATAAACTCGTACGTGGTGTATGAGCAGAATAGCGGCGGCAGGACGAAAGAGCCTCGTGATGTCAAAGCAAATCCTTTTGGACTGAAGAATATGCTGGGTAACGTGGCAGAATTCTGCAGCGACCGGTACAGTCCGCAAACCTATGCGGGCTACAAGGGTGAACTTACGACAGATCCCCGCGGGCCCAAAAAAGGGAGTGAACATGTGATCCGGGGCGGATCGTTCAAGAGCGACGCCAGTGATGTCCGGAGCGCCGCACGCGATTTTACCAGGACCAGTGAATGGCTGATGACCGATCCGCAGATGCCGAAATCGATCTGGTGGTATTCGGACGTGTTGGATGTCGGCTTCCGGGTTGTCTGCGAAGCGGATAGTCTGCAGACAAGATAAAAAGACAAAAGGCAGAAAGAACACAAGAAGACAAAAGATAGTAAAGATGACTGATCAACCGAAAAATATTAATCGCCGTCGTTTTCTGGAGGCCACCACCCTTGCGGGGATTGGCATTCTGGGCGTAAATGCCGCGCTGTCGTCATGCAAGACGAAGAAAGGCAATGAAGCACTGGGTTTGCCTCCCATTCTTTCCGGCGCCCCCAAAGGAAAGGAATTAAAGGCGGGCCTGGTTGGGGTGGGTAATCGTGGAACAGGAGCTGCGATTAATTTTATCAGCGCCGGACCGGACCTTAAAGTGATAGCACTCGCTGATGTTTTTCAGGATAAAATCGATGCTTGCCGGGAGCGGTTTGAAAAATATAAACGACCTGTTCCTGAAGAGAACTGTTTCGTAGGCTTCGACGCTTACAAAAAGCTGATGGCGCTCGACGATATCGATGTGGTTATTTTAGCCACGCCCCCAAAGTTCAGGCCTGAGCATTTCAAGGAAGCGATCCTTCAAAAGAAACATGTGTTTATGGAAAAGCCCGTCGCTGTTGACCCGGTGGGTATCCGGTCGGTGATTGCAACGGCGAAAAAGGCCGAAGCGATCGGGTTAAATGTTGTTACAGGAACGCAAAGAAGGCATCAGGAGGATTATATTGAAACCTATAAGCAGGTCGCCAATGGGGCGATCGGACAGATCACCGGTGCAAAGGCATACTGGAATCAGAATCATGTCTGGTTCCGCACGCGTGAGGAAGGTTGGGACGACATGACCTACCTGGTGCGCAACTGGAATAACTTCTGCTGGCTGTGCGGCGATCACATCCTGGATACCCATATCCATAATATTGATGTGATCAACTGGTTCCTGGGCAAGCACCCGGAAAACGCGATTGGTTATGGTGGCCGGGCCCGCAGGATAACGGGCGACCAGTATGATTTTTTCAGTATCGACTTTGACTACGGGAATGGCGTGAGTTCCCACAGCATGTGCCGTCAGATCGATAACTGTGCCAACGGCACGGGAGAGATTGTCAATGGCACGGGAGGCTATACAAATTGTCAGAATACGATCTGGAATCTTGATGGCTCTGTGAAATGGAAGTTTGAATATCCAAAAGATAAAAACGGGCAGCCCATGAATCAGGTCAAGATCCCTCCCTATGTACAGGAACACATGCATCTGGTCCATGCCATCCGCACGGGCGAATATGTCAACCAGGCAGAAGAAACGGCCATTTCAAACCTGACTGCCATTATGGGTAGAACCGCCGCCTATACCGGTAAAAAGATTAGCTGGGATGAGATTTTTAAATCGGATATGGAGCTCGGGCCTAAAAAGTTCGAATTCGGTCCGGTAGAGATGGAATTCCCGGTTCCGGTTCCGGGAACACAGCACAATGGGTGAGCGTAAGTCATAAACAATTAGTCATAAGTAGGAAAAAAGAATAAAGAGGAAAAGGTTCACGATGTTAGAAAGTTACAAGCGAAGAAGATAACTTTGGACTTTTGAACGTCAAATTTTGAACTTTAGGACAAATGGAAATTTCATTGGTTATACCTGTTTATAATGAAGTAGCCTTGATCGACGAGCTGGTCATCAGGAGCGTTGAAGCGCTTGGTCGGTTCAGCCAGCGCTTTGAGATCATTATTGTGGATGACGGCAGCACTGACGACAGCCTGAACCGGCTGATTGCTCATCAACAGCGTAACCGGCATTTGAAAATTGTTTCACTTTCCCGGAACTTCGGTCATCCTGCTGCTTTTACAGCGGGACTGGAACAGGCACGGGGAGAATTCATCGCGATGATGGACGGCGATTTGCAGGATCCTCCGGAATTACTGGAATCCATGTACCGGGGACTTGGTGATGGCAGTCTGGACGTTATCAGCGGGAAACGGATAGCGAGGAAAGGAAGCGCGGCAAAAAATGGCCTGACTTCGCTGTTTCATTTACTTTTTAAAAAAGCAGCGAATCTGGAAGATCTGGAAAATGCGGGTAACTTCTGTATGATGAACCGGCAGGCATTGACGGCTTTTCTGTCGATGCCTGAGCGGATCCGGTATTTGCCAGGCTTGAGAAGCTTTATCGGATTCCGGCAGGGTTTTGTGGAATATGTTCGCGAAGAAAGGCTGAAAGGCGACCCCAAGATGAGCAATATGAAATTACTTTATCTGGCGGCAGATGCCATTTTTTCTTTTTCACGCCTGCCGATCAGGATTTGTCTGATTATGGGATTAATCGGCACCTTGATTTTTATGACTGCCGGCACGTATGTTCTGGCCGCCAAAATTTTTGGCTTCGCTATTCCGGGATGGTCATCCACGGTTTTGAGCATTTACTTTTTGGGTTCGGTACAGTTGATCTTTCTTGGTGTGATCGGCGAATATATTTACCGGATCTATAAGGAATCACAGCGCAGGCCGCTTTACTTTATAAAAAAGATTTACGGGAACGACGATCTATGAAGGAACAACACCTGAAAATAGTATTCTTTAGCCTGGCTGCGCTGATGCTGGTTTGTTTGCTGCTGATCAGCCGGGATGCGGGAATTTCAGGTGATGAAGAGGTGCATTACCGTCATTCGGAGGACGTATTTGACTATTACGCTTCCATGGGCAAGGACCAGGATGCCCTGAGTACGCCCAAAACCCATTTGCAGTATTATGGGCAGGCTCCTGATAATATTGCCACTATCCTGATTCATTGGTTGAATATCGATGACGTTTACGGCTTTCGCCATCTTTTCACCAGCTTTATCGGCTGGCTCGTTATTTTTATGACAGCCTGGTTTGCCCGTTGGCTTAAAGGTTATGGTGCGGCTGTTATAACACTCCTGTTGTTTGCCGTTTCGCCCCGTTTTTTGGGGCATCTGCAGAATAATTTAAAAGATATTCCTTTTGCCCTGGCTTATATTGCCGGTGTGTATTATATACTGAGATTAACCTATTCCAAGTTCAAGTCGCAAACCTCGCTCAATATTTTTTTAGTAGCGAGCATCGCTTTTTCCGTCAGTATCAGGGCAGGAGGAATTTTACTTGTCTTTTATCTGCTGTTCGCAGGTTTACTATATTATTTATTTGAATTTTTCGATAAAAAAAAAGCTGCTCCGGACCAGATTCTGAAGACGGCGGTTTTGCTGCTTATCATCTCCGCAGCCGGCTATCTGTCAGGACTGCTGCTTTGGCCCTATGCCCTGCAGAATCCGGTTGTTAATCCCTGGAAGTCATATCTGGTGATGACGCGTTTTCCGACCACGATCCAGCAGATTTTCGAAGCTGAATTTATCTGGTCGGATCATCACCCCTGGTATTACCTGCCAAAATATATGCTGATCACTATTCCTTTGGTGGTTTTTGCCGGCCTGTTGTTTTTTCTGATCTTTGGGAAGAAGATTGTGGAAATCAGGCACCGGATTACCTATGCCTTTTTGTTTTTTTCCGTTTTGTTCCCGGTGGTTTTTGTCATCGTAAAAAATACCAATCTGTACGGCGCCTGGAGGCATTTTATTTTTGTTTATCCAGGAATTGTGATCTTGTCAGCGATTGGACTGTATGAATTTTTTTCCCATTATACCCGTCCCGTAATCCGGCTTGCCGGAATTGCTGTCATGCTTATAATGATCATCCACCCGGTTAAGTTTATGGCATCCGCGCATCCTTACTATTACCTGTATTACAATCAGCTTGTGGGCGGACTTAAGGGCGCTTACGCAAAATACGAAACGGATTATTATTACCATACCATGCGTTCCGGGGCCGAATGGCTACGGGCTTATCTGAAAGAAAGCCAGATAAAAGGAGAAGTTATAATAGGCAGTAATTTTTCGGTTAACTGGTATTTTCGTGATATGGAAAACATACGTTTCCAATACTTTACCTATCAGCAGCGGAACGACGTAGACTGGGATTATGCGATTATCGGGAACAGTTATATTCGTCCCGAACAACTGGAAAAACAGAACTTTCCGCCGGAGGGAGCCATCCATACGGTATTGGTCGACGGAGTCCCGGTATGTACCGTAGTGGCCCGGAAGTCAAAACTGGCGGTGCAGGGAGCCCGTGCTTTCGAAAATGAAAACTATGTGCCGGCGGCCGATTATTACCGGGCTGCGTTGAAATTTTACAATAAGGACGAACATATCTGGTATAAATTGGCGAAAAGCTTAAATTTGTCAGGTCGAAACTCAGAGGCTCTTGAGGCTGTTACCAACGCTTTATCCATCAACAGCAGGTACGAGCCGGCATTGAAACTGTCCGGTCAGCTGAAACTGGAAACAGGCAATGAGCAAGGGGCCAGACAGGATTTTGAAACCTTGATTGCAGCCAATAAAAAATATTTCAGTGCCTATGTTGAACTGGCTGAAATAAAAAGGAGGGAAGGCCGGCTGGAGGAAGCCAGAGCGCTTCTGAAAACCTGTTTACGGATCAATTCCCGGTATAAACCGGCTATTGTTGCACTTGGTGATACTTACCGGGAATCGGATCCGGGAATAGCACAAAAATACTATAACCTCGCAAACTCAATAACAAAGTTTAATTAAATACAGTGAAAAGTATGAAACGCACACACATGAAAAAATTAATGATGATTTTGGCCATGCTGGGATTTCTGGCATTTGGGAATGTTGATCCGGTCGTTGCTCAGGAGGAAGATGTCCTGGAAATGGAGAAAGACACCCTCTCTATTGATGATATGGATCCGGTGTTTTACGAAGGTGAACAGGAGTCAGCGAGTGACAACTCCACCCTTGTGATTATTGTGATTGTCGTCGTTGTTGTTGGCGGTGGTGCCTATTATTATACACGACGGAAAAAGAAGTAGCGATTGCAAAAAAAGAGCTCCCGGCGACTGCCGGGAGCTCTTTTTTAAATAAAAAATTTAATGAAAAACAGGACGGCCAGCACATACATGATCGGTGTAACTTCTTTAAATTTCCCGGCCAGCATTTTCAGGATAACATACGAGAGCATCCCAAACACGATTCCTTCAGCAATACTATAGGCAAGTGGCATCATAATAATAGTGAGGAATACCGGTATCATTTCGGTATAGTCGTCAAACCTGATTTCCTTAATCGGCGTCATCATCATAGCCCCGACCAAAACCAGTGCCGGTGCTGTGGCAGCGCCGGGGATCATTAAGAATAAAGGCGAGAGGAATAAAGCCAGGAAGAACAGAGCTGCTACAGTTAAAGAGGTCAGTCCGGTCCTTCCGCCTTCAGCCACGCCTGAGGCACTTTCAACATAGGTGGTAACGGTCGAAGTTCCCAGCATGGCGCCCACAGTTGTTCCGATTGCATCGGCAAACAAAGCCTGTTTAACACGCGGGACGTTCCCTTTCTCATCGAGCATGTTTGCTTTCGATGAAACACCGATCAGGGTTCCTACTGTATCGAACATATCTACAAACAGAAAGGTGAACACGACAATCAGCATGTCGAACGTGAACACCTGAGCCCATTCAAATTTCATGAAAACCGGCGACAATGACGGGGGGGTCAGGTCGAACGATGAAGGCAACTGTGTCACGCTAAACGGAATCCCGATCAGCGTAGCAAACAGGATGCCGATGAGCAAGGCTCCCTTTACCCGGAAAGCAAGCAGTGCTCCCATGACAACAAGGGTGAGCAGCGCAATAATGGCACCCGGATTATCGATCACAGTTCCTAATGAAACAAAGGTAGCCGGGTTTGAAACAATCACCCCTGCACTCTTTAAGCCGATGAAGGCGATAAAAAGTCCGATCCCCACCGAAATGGCATGCTTGATATTCAGCGGAATGGAATTGACAATCAACTCCCGGATATTGAAGGCCGTAAGCAGGATAAAAATAAGACCTTCAATGAAAACAGCGGTCAGGGCAAACTGCCAGGAGTGTCCCATGCCCAGACATACTGAAAAAGCAAAAAATGCATTCAGTCCCATACCCGGGGCAAGCGCAAAAGGTAATTTGGCCACAAAGGCCATAACCAGGGTGGCGATCAGCGATGCCAGGGCTGTAGCGGTAAATACGGCCCCTTTATCCATGCCGGCAGCCGAAAGAATATCGGGGTTCACGGCCAGGATATAGGCCATGGTCATGAAGGTGGTCACACCAGCCAGTATCTCGGTTTTTACGGTGGTCTGATTTTCCGCTAGTTTGAAAAAGTTTTTCATTTCCGGTTATTTTTTAGATTAGAAAGTCCATTTCACAGCCAGTGTCGGATTAACCATCGTTCCCTTATTCCCGGCGAAATTAGAACTGACCTCAATCTCAGAACCGAAGGAGAAATGTTTGCAGGCGTTGTACCAAAGCTGAGGTTCAGCCAGGAAAACATAATCGGTCTTTTCTGTTCCGAACATATTGTCTTCTTTCCAGAAGTCAGCGAATCCCATGAAAGAAAGCTTGCGTTCAAAGAACTGCATTTCCCAGACCGCAGTGATCTGAAAGGAAACATCGTTCTTGTTCTGAATGTTCTTATAGTTGGCCTGTAATGTCAGGATCCGTGAAAAATCAGCATTGTTCCAGGTGTACTGTAAGCCGGCCAGGTAAGCATTGTCGATGGTATAAGCGCCGCCTGCACTGCCTTCCTTCCATTGCCCGAACCCGCCGTTGTATTCAACGCGTGGTTGCAAGGCAGTCTCTCCGATCTTAAAGCTTCTGGCTATTTCCCAGTAAGCCAGCGAAACTCCTTCAACATCACCTACGCCGTAATCCATGTCAATAAAGAAAAAAGTACTACCCATTTTGTCGGGCCGGAACATTTCAACGGTGGTTGTCAGATAGCCGCGACCGTCGCCCATATCATAATGAGCCTGTAGGTTTTGAGCGTAAACACTGGCAGTGAAGCCAAAAGCGAGCATAATCAGCAGAATTTTTTTCATAGTATTAATACGATTTTTGGTGTGATTTTAGGTTCAAAAATAAGAAAAAGCCGTACGTTCTTTGATATAAATTACGAGTTTGATGAGCAAAACTGCAAAGTACCTTTTCAAATTAGACGGCTGATTCCCCGCCTGCGAACTTTGTCTGCTTTATTATTGTTTTTAAAATACTGAGAATGATGTGTTTTTGAGTTTTCAAATATCCAGCATGGGAGTAGTGGATATTTGTTTGGTTTAATTCTAAATTACGGGAGAGCCAGGTGTTGCCTGGTTGGCCAGTGTAACCGTTGAAAAAGATAGCTATGAAAAAACTGACAAGAAGAGAATTCGTAAGATCAGGGATTGCTGGTTTTTCAGCAATTTCGGCAGGGTTTGCCTTTTCCGGGTTTTCGTACCGGCCGGCGGGGCAGATTGATCAGGTTGACCTGGGCAGAACAGAACTAAAGGTGTCGCGTTTGGCGTTAGGCACCGGTACAAGCGGATACGGTGGTCAGTCCGCATTTACCCGGATGAGCGAGAGAGAGGCCATGAAGATTGCCCACCAGGCTTACGGGCAGGGAGTAACATTCATGGATACGGCCGATGCCTATGGAACGCATGCATTTGTTGGACGCTTCCTAAAAGAAGTACCCCGGGAAAAATGTCAGATCATGACAAAAATCTGGACCGAAAATAATTCCTGGAATCAGGTCGTACCCGTTTCTCAGACGCTCGACCGCTTCAGAAAGGAATTGCAGACCGATTACATCGAGATTGTTCTGCTCCATTGTCTTATGAGCGGCGACTGGCCGCAGACAAAGGCTGAGTTTCGCGATGGGTTAAACGATGCGAAATCAAAGGGCATTGTAAAGAAGGTAGGCGTTTCGTGCCATGACTATAAGGCGCTGGAGGTTGCCGTAGATGATCCCTGGGTCGACGTGATCCTGGCGAGAATCAACCCCGGGCAAAAATCGATGGACGGAACGCCCGAACAAATCATGGCACTTTTAAAAAGGGCCGCAGATAAAGGTAAAGGAGTGATTGGCATGAAAATATTTGGGGCGGGACAGTGGAACAGCGTCGATCAAAGGGAGGAATCGCTTAACTTTGTGATCCGGAGCGGAAACGTTCATGCGATGACAATCGGCATGACTTCAACAGATTACCTTGCTGATTCGGTTAGCCGTATCTCATCGGTCGTTGAGGGAATGCACGCTTAAACCAGTTCTTGAACCTAGCTAAATGAATAAAGAAACATCCGACAACAGCCTTACCGGATTATACCGGAATGCGTTCCTTCAAAATCCCGATCTTAAGGCTTTTTCCGATTATGAAGGCAGCAGTTACACGTATGGGGAAGCTGCAGGACTGATTGGCAGGATCCATCAGTTTTTTGAACAGGGTAATATTATGCCTGGCGATAAGATCGCTTTGCTGGGAAGAAATTCCTCCAACTGGGCGATTGCTTTTTTGGCAATCGTGTCTTATGGCGCAGTTGCTGTGCCGGTTTTGCCCGACTTCAACCCGGTCGATATGCATCATATTGTCAATCATTCTGAATCACGCTTCATTTTTTTGGCTGATGCATTTCTGGATAAGCTGAACCTCAGTGAGTTGCCCGGTCTGGACGGGGCTGCGAGCCTTAGCGGCATGAGCAGGGTTTTTATGAAGACGACCGGACTGGCCGATGCGTGGGATCATACGGCGGGAACTGGCGGAAAATCTTCAGAGCCCTTGCAGCTAAAGCCGATCCCAATGGAGCAGTTGTGCGTGATCTCATACACCTCGGGAACGTCAGGCTTTACAAAAGGGGTTATGCTCTCGGCCGGCAGCCTGTATTCAAACCTGGTTTTTGCGCGGGAGCATATGCCGCTGAAAGCCGGCGACCGTATCGTCTCTTTTTTGCCAATGGCACATGTTTTTGGTCTGTTGTTTGAATTTTTGTTTCCCGCTACGGTAGGCTGTCATATCACATTCCTCACCAAAGCGCCCACGCCGCCGGTGATCGTGAAGGCTTTTAAGGAGGTGAAGCCGCGTCTGATCCTCTCGGTGCCCCTGGTCATTGAAAAGATATACAAAAAGCAAATTCTGCCAAAGATCGAGACTCCTGTTATGCAGGTTCTTTTGAAAATTCCCGGTGTGGCAACGATCATCAGACGAAAGGTCAGGGAGAAACTGGTGGAGACTTTTGGCGGTGATTTTTTTGAAATCGTGATCGGAGGCGCTGCGCTTAACAGTGAGGTAGAGTCGTTCTTCAGGAAACTGAATTTTCCCTTCACCATTGGTTATGGAATGACCGAATGCGGGCCGCTCATTTCCTATGACGGGGCTAAGTCAACACGGCCGTTCTCGGCGGGAAAGCTGGTCGATCGCATGCAGGTGCGTATCGATTCTCCTGATCCTTATCACCAGGTGGGTGAAATCCTGGTGAAAGGCGATAACGTGATGCTGGGGTATTATAAGAATGAAGAAGCCACCCGCCAGGCTATTGATGACGATGGCTGGCTGCATACCGGCGACCTGGGAGTAATTGACCATGATCATTATATTTACATCAAAGGCCGTTGTAAAAATATGCTGCTTGGGCCGTCGGGACAAAATATTTATCCGGAGGAAATCGAAATCAAGCTGTCCAATCTGCCTTTTGTTGCTGAATGCGTTGTGGTTGAAAGGGAAGCAAAACTGGTTGGGCTGGTATTCGCGGATGCTGAAGGTATGCAGGAACACAAGATCGGCCCGGAACGGCTTTTGGAAATTATGGAAGCAAACCTTCGCGCAGTAAACAAAGACCTGCCGAAATATAGTCAGCTCAGCCGGATTGAGCTGGTTAACAGTGAATTTGAGAAAACGCCGAAAAGAAACATCAAACGATACAAATACCTGTAGTCATGAGTCACGAGTAGCGAGCAGTCAGTAAAAGAGACTCACGACTATCTTGAATTTTTATTCACGGCTCACGACTTGCTACTAATAACTTTCATTATTTTTGTGTCCATGGAAACAGAAACGATACCCCGGAACGATTGTCTTCAGATAGGCTATCTGCAAAAACCACATGGCGTAAAAGGTGAAGTGGTTTTAAAGTTTCAACCTGAGTTTGGTGCAAGTCTGGAGCAGGAACCCGTTCTCCTGATAGAGATTGACGGTCTGCTGGTTCCTTTTTTTCCGGAGCAGGAAGGGGTCCGGTTTCGCACCGCCGAGACGGTGATGGTGAAGTTCAGGTGGATCGATGATGAAGTCCATGCCCGGCAGATTTGCGGTTCAGTCGTTTATCTGAAGAAGGAAGACCGGATTGATGACGGAGGTGAAATGTCCCTGCATGAGCTGACCGGATTTCAGTTGACCGATGAGAAACTTGGCACGATTGGTGTGATTGAACAGGTTGACGATTACGGAGGCAATCTGGTAGCTCAGCTGACTTATAACGGCAGGGAAGTGCTCGTCCCGGTCAGTGAAGATCTGATCACCGGATTTGACGCCGATCGGAAAGTAATCAGGATGAGGTGTCCTGACGGAATTTTTGATTTAAATTAAACATTCATGCAACATTCGGTAAAGAATGCAGTCTTTTCCGGGTAAGCGTGCAGATAATCAGAAACAGAAAACAAACAGATGAAGACAAAATTGACAACTATTTTCGCTCTGATCGCCTTACTTGCGGGCATTCAGGGCGTTCAGGCGGCTGAAGAAAAGCGCGAAGTAGCCGCTTTTTCAGGAATTTCACTTCGCATCCCCGCAACAGTGTACATTTCGCAGGGAGATAAACAAGCGATCGAGATCGTGGCAAAGGAATCCGCGCTGGAGCAGATCATTACCGAAGTCAACGACCGTGAACTGGTTATTCGCTTTCCGGGTAAAAGTTATGTCTGGAAAGATTTTACACCCGGGAAAATTGAAATTTTCATTACAGTACCGGAAATAGACCGTTTATCGGTTGCCGGTTCGGGTGACATTATCGGCGACGGACCAGTCAAATCGCGCATTGTTGATCTGACCATAAGTGGCAGTGGCAAGCTGATCCTTGGCGATCTGACGGCCGAACGGGTGAAGGTATCGATCTCAGGAAGCGGCGACATGGAACTTAGCGGTACCGGAGAAGCGGTCGATCTGGGTATTATCATATCGGGATCGGGGAATTTTAAGGGAATCGGTTTTGCTGCCGAAGATGTGAATGTAAAGATTGCCGGTTCGGGCGATGCCACTGTACATGCTGTCAAGTCCCTGAAAGTTCGAACGGCAGGTTCGGGCGATGTTAATTATAAGGGGAATCCGGCCATCGACCAATCGATACTCGGATCGGGCAAGGTCGTGGAATACTCCAAATGACGATCAGTTTCTGAGAATTTCGATCTCGCCGCCAACGCCAAGCTTGATAATACTTGACGGAGAGGCCGGAGCCAGCTCGTCCTGACGGTATTTTACCTCATAATCGACGGCCTCCCTGATTTCAGGGCTGATAGCGGCAAAGGTTGCAGGCGAAGCTTCACCGCTGATGTTCGCTGAAGTCGATACGATCGGTTTCCTGAAGCGTTGAATCAGTTGCCGGGTGAAGCTTTCGCCTGTAATCCGGATTCCGATGGTGCCATCTGCAGCGATCAGATTAGCGGCCAGGTTTTTGGCTCCGGGATAAATGATTGTCAGGGGCTTGTCGCTCACTTCGATCAGGTCATAGGCAATGCGTGGTACCTCTTCCATATACCGTTCGAGCAGGTTTATATTCTCCATCAGCACCAGCATGCTTTTGGAATCACTGCGCTTTTTTATGCGGTAAATCCTGGCAACAGCTTCTTCGTTGGTGGCGTCACAACCCAGTCCCCAGATCGTATCGGTGGGATAAAGGATAACGCCTCCGTTGCGCAATACATCCAACGCTTTCTTCAGATCCTCTTCCATATTTTCCGTTTTCCGGCCTCCGTTCTCCGTTTTATTTGAAATCAGGCAACGCATCAAAATTGAGTGTGGCAAAATAATCATCCAGGGTTTCAGCCCGTCTGATCTGCACAACATCGCCATTTTCACGCAACAGGAGTTCAGACGACCTCAGTTTCCCGTTATAGTTAAATCCCATGGAGTGTCCGTGTGCCCCGGTATCATGAATGACAATGATATCGCCCTGTTCCAGTTCCGGCAGGAACCGGTTTATGGCAAACTTGTCGTTGTTCTCGCAGAGCGAACCCGTCACATCATACAGGAAGGTATGAGGCCGGTCTTCTTTCCCCAATACCGAAATATGATGATAAGCGCCATACAGCGCCGGGCGCATCAGATTAGCCATGCACGAATCGAGTCCGGCATACTTTTTATAGGTTTCCTTGATATGCAGGACCTCTGATACGAGAAAACCGAAGGGACCCGTAATGGCTCTTCCCGATTCAAAAAAAATCTTCAGCGGATCCAGTCCGTTGGCCGCGATTAACTGATTGTATAGTTCTCTGATCCCGTCGCTGACCCGGTTCAGGTCGACCGGTTTATGTTCGCTTTTATACGGAATACCGATCCCGCCGCCCAGATTGGCAAATTCGAAACAGATACCTGTTTCGCGGGATATTTCAACTATCAGTTCAAAGACAATCCCGGCGGTTTCCACAAAATAGTCCGCGTCCAGTTCGTTCGAGGCAACCATGGTGTGAATACCGAAACGTTTAACCCCTTTCTCTTTCAGCATGCGGTAACCTTCGAAAAGCTGCTCGCGCGTAAAGCCGTATTTTGATTCCTGCGGATTGCCGATAATGACATTGCCTTCTTTCAGCGCTCCAGGATTATAGCGCAGACAAATCAACTCAGGTAAGCCTGCATGTTTTTCCAGGTATTCGATGTGTTTGATATCATCGAGATTAATAATTGCGCCGAGTTCAACAGCCTTGGCAAACTCATCGGCGGGCGTATCGTTCGAGGTAAACATGATTTCTTCGCCGCGCATGCCGACACGTTCCGCAAGCACCAGCTCTGCCATCGAACTGCAGTCGATCCCTAATCCCTCCCCGCGCAGGATTTTCATCAGGAATGGGTTCGGAGCTGACTTGATGGCGTAATACTCCTTAAATCCCGTGTTCCATGAAAACGCCGCGTTAAATTTGCGCGCGTACTCCCGCATGCCTTTTTCATCATAAATATGAAAAGGCGTGGGATATTCTTTTCTGATTTGTTCAATTTGTCCTTTCGTGAAAGGTAATTTTTTCCCGATCATGCTTTCCTGATTTTGTAGCGTGGGCAAATATAAGAAATAAAAAAAGCCCCTTTTCTTTTAATCCGTTATTCACACTGCTCAATTAACGGAGAATTGATATCCTTCCGGCGCATAAAGAACTAGCCGGCTAATTCTTCCAGAAGCTCCGGACTGAAGTGTCCTGTTGCTATTTCCCTGACCTCACCGGTCATATGGATCTGCCAGTCGGGGTCAATTTCAAGTTTTAATTCTCCTCCTGGCATGCTGATGGTCACCTTGCGGTTGGTCAGTCCTTTTTTTACCATCATTGCAGCTACAGCACTCGATGAGCTTCCGGACGCCAGCGTGTAACCCGCTCCGCGTTCCCAGATCAGAATTTCAACCAGCTCCGGCGAAACGACCCGGGCAAACTGCACATTAATCCGGTTTGGGAACATGGGGTGATTTTCGATCTGTGGACCATATTCCCTGATCTCCTCAGGCACGAGTTCCTTTTTTAAAATAACACAATGCGGATTTCCGACAGAAACGCAGTTGATCAGGTAATTCCTGCCATTCAGCTTCAGCTCTTCGTCCAAACATTCGGATTGTTGACTTTTAACCGGTATTTTTTCAGGTTCAAAGATCGGTTTACCCATGTCGATCCGGATGGTGCGGGCTTTTTCTTTTTCTGTTTCAATCACTTCGGCGCTGACAACTCCTCCGGGCGTGTCGATCGAAAATGACCGGGCCCGGGTGTAGCCATGGTCAAAAAGGTACTTGGCGAAAATCCGGAGACCGTTCCCGCTTTTTTCTGCTTCCGATCCGTCGGGGTTCAGGATACGCAGGCCAAAATCAGCTTTTGGGGTTTCAACCAGGGCCAGAATGCCATCGGAGCCAAGTCCGTAGTGAACGTCACAGATCTTCTGTATGTTTTTCTCAGTCAGCTCAAACCCGATGTCACGACTGTTAACGACCAGGTAATCATTGCCGAGTCCGTGCGATTTTACAAAAAAATTCCTCATGCCTTACTTCGATTTATTATTTTTCAAAGTTACAAATTTTAGGGGAAGTGATTCGCTGCGGGAAGGCGGAATACAACATGCACTAACGGTAATCCCCGCAATAAGTGACCTGCCCCTCACTGAGCATGATCATCTTATTCACACAAGCCGGGATTTCCTCCCGGAGATGAGTGACGTATATTAACGTGGTGTTCAAATGGGTACAGAACAGATTCAGCAACTGCAGAAAATAACTGGTTTGCGCGTGATCCAGTCCCTGACAAGGCTCGTCCAGGATCAGCAGTGACGGTGATTTGATCAGGGCCCTTACCAGCAACAGAGAACGTTGTTGTCCGAGCGAGACCTGATTGTACGGCCGGTCTTTGAGGTGATCAAGCTTCAGCACGGAAAGCCAGTTCGCGGTCCGCTCCTGTTGCAGGTCGGTTGGCGGCGATGTAAATCCGATTTCATCTCTGAATCCGGATAAAATGACCTCCCCGCACGTGAGGGAATCATACCGGGGGGCTTTATGGCGGAGTCCGGGGATGGTATTGGAAATACCTTCACCGCGCATAAAGTAGAGGTGCAATTCGGGCGAAATAAAGCCAATGCGCTTTTTAATATCCCAGATGCTTTCACCGCTGCCGCGCTTTCGGTCGAACAAGAGCAGATCATTGACATAGCCCTGGGGATTATCGGCGGTGACCAGACTGAGAAGCGTCGTTTTCCCGGCACCATTGGGCCCAAGCAGTGCCCACCTTTCCCCGCTTTTTACATGCCAGTTGATATTTTTCAAGATCTCCTTTCCGCCGATCGTCACATTCACCTGATTCATGCGGATCATGCTGACGAATTGTTCTTTGACAGGGGTTAACAGTTGGGAAAGGCGTTCGTCATGGATCCCAGGTTCAATCCGGTCGGCGCGTTCCGCGGGAACATAGCGTTCACGCCGGGTAAACCGGGAAATGCGCCCCTTGTCAAGTTCCAGAACCTGATGCATGTATTCGGGGATATGCGCTGCATCACAGACGATCACCAGCGTGAGCCCCGCTTCCATCTGTTTTTCCAACAGGCCTGCCAGATTTTCACGGGCAGCAGTATCGAGACCGGTAAAAGGTTGATCAAGGATCAGCAGGTCCGGGTTTTCAAGCAGTGCGGCTGCCAGTTGAGTCCTTTTTCTTTCACCGTTACTCAATTGAAGGAGCCTGGTTTCTGCCAGCACCGAAAGGTGCATCCGCTCCATAATGGCCTCTACGGCAGTTTCGTCTTCAGACGAAGACGTCCCGGCCTGGATTTTGAATAAATATTCCCTGACACCCGGCGTACTTTCCATACCCTGGTTTTCATAACGCTGCCCATAGTAGGTGCTTCGTTTTCCGGATAACGACATGAACTGGTCCTGCTGATTTACGATCACCCGTTTCAGTTCAGGACTGACTGATAACACGCCTTCGTCAGGAAGAATCATTCCTGCGAGAATCCGTGCAAGTGTCGTTTTTCCGCTTCCCGAGCCGCCGGTAAGGGCCAGCGATTCCCCTTTTTTGAGAACCAGGCTGATGTTTTTCAGCATAAAAGAAACGCTGCATTTGAACGACAGGTTCTCTGCCGATAATAATTCATCCGGATGATCTGGCATAAGCTGTTATTTTTGCAAATATAACCAGATCGCGAAAATAAGAGGCCTCACCATTCGGAGAAGCCTCTGAGTAAAAAGAAACGGATGTTTTATTGTTGCAGGGTGAAATTAATGGGAACGCTGTACTGGACGCGAACCGCTTTACCTCCCTGCTTTCCGGGCTTCCAGGAAGGAAGGGTGCTGATCACGCGGATCGCCTCCTTGTCGAGCGACTGGTCGACACCCCGGAGGATGCGGGCATCTGAAACATGGCCGTCCTTGCCAACAACGAAGGTGACATAAACTTTACCCTGGATGTTGTTTTCCTGAGCAATAACGGGATACCTGATTGCATTCGCCAAAAAGTGTCGCAGCGCCATCTCTCCTCCCGGAAATTCAGGCATTTCATCCACTGAAATGAAAATGCCGGAGTCTTCTTCTGTATCTTTCTTTCTTCCCATGTCAAGGATCGGTGTGATATTGATCATGGTTTCTTCATCGGCACCCGAATCCTCAATTTCAGGATCTTCGCTGGTTTCTGTGTCATCAGTAACAATATTTAGAATTTCAATCACAGGCCTTTGAGGTTCGGGGATACGCTCCGGTTCGGGGCGTGTGATAGGGATCAAGTCCGTTTCCGCTTCCTGAAAGACCACTTGTCCGAGTGGCTCTGCCTTAACGATCGGGGAACTCCATTCAAAGGCAGCATAGGTAACTCCAAGCGCCAGAACGAAACCGATCTCCAGAAAATAGCGGTGATAATGTTCCAGATCAACCTGCGGATATTTTTTTATTTCCATGGTTTTGATGAGTTAAGTTTGATTAAAATTGATGTATGCAAGTAATTGTTGGATGCAGAATGCCTGTTCAGGCAGGATCAGATAGAACATAATATTCCCACAGAGGTGAATACTGTTCACGGCCTATAATACATGATCATCAGGCTTTTTACGTCTGACCGATCGTCTTGATTATACGTATAACCGAACATAAGTGTGCAAGCAAAGTATATGCCAAACCGGAAATTATCAGCGGTAATTTTTTTGACGGTCTGAGAAACGTTGGTTTCAATTGTTAAAAAAAAGAGGATGAATGAAGAAAATCTTTAATTTGAAACGGTTGTTTTTTGAAAAATTAAAAGTAAAGATGTATTTTTGTCCTATCAAAAATTGTGCGCGAAAGGCTTGTCAGGGTAAAATCCGGCATGCCGTTGAAGCGGATGAAAAAATGATTAAAACACGAATAAGATGAAAGTTGCAGTAGTTGGTACGAGCGGAGCAGTGGGCCAGGAATTTTTAAAAGTACTGGCGGAAAGGGATTTTCCCCTGGATGAACTGGTAATATTCGGGTCGGCGAGAAGTGCCGGTAAGGAATATGAATTTAAAGGGAAAAGACTGACAGTAAAAGAATTAAAGCACAATGATGATTTTAAGGATATTGATATTGCCTTGACCTCAGCAGGGGCATCTGTTTCGAAGGAATTTGCTGCGACCATCACCAAATATGGGGCGATCATGATCGATAATTCAAGTGCTTTCCGGTATGACGATGATGTGCCGTTGGTAGTGCCTGAGGTGAATCCTGAAGATGCGAGAAGCAGGCCCCGGAATATTATAGCCAATCCGAACTGTTCAACGATCCAGATGGTTGTTGCATTGAAGCCGGTTAATGACTTGTCGAAAATTACGAGGGTCCATGTTGCGACCTATCAGGCAGCCAGCGGTGCAGGAGCGCAGGGGATTGCCGAGTTGGAGGAACAGACCCGTCAGATTGCCGGAGGAGAAGAAGTGACCGTAAATAAGTTTCAGTATCAGTTGGCGATGAATATCATTCCTCATATTGACGTCTTTTTGGATAATGATTACACCAAAGAGGAAATGAAAATGAACTGGGAAACAAAGAAGATCATGCATACCGATGCTTCTGTGAGCGCCACCTGCGTCCGTGTTCCGGTTGCCCGTTCACATTCGGAAGCAATTTGGGTTGAAACCGAAGACGAGCTGGAACTGGACCAGATCAGGGCCGCCTTTGAACGTTTCGACGGACTGACGGTTATCGATAATCCACGGAACAAAGAATACCCCATGCCCTTGTTTGTTGCCGGGAAGGATGATGTTTACGTAGGCCGTTTGAGGAAGGATCTGACTAACCCCAAAGGATTCACCTTTTGGTGCGTTGGCGACCAGATTAAAAAGGGTGCAGCGTTGAATGCCGTTCAGATTGCTGAATGGCTGGTGAGGAACGGCGAGGTAAAATAAGGGTTACAAATGAAAACAACATTCATTGGTTTTTCAGTAAGTAAAATAGAGAAAAAAAAGCCGGCATAAAAGCCGGCTCTTTTTTTGAAATGGGGTTGTTTTTTTGGGAAGAAACTTAACCTACTCTTTATACCTTGAGGTCCCGTTTTGTACCCCCTGTTTTTCAAAAAAAATACGAAAGGCCCTATTTATTTTACGAATCGTATAGTTTTTATATATGAAGGGCTGGTTTTTCTGTATAAAGCAATATTTCTTAAAGCCATTTGTCCAGAGCAGCATTCAGAAACCGGTTAACCGGATACAATTGCCGGCAGGCATGGACGGCGTACCCGACCAGATCGCCGTTCAAAACCTGTT
>JBCFBK010000051.1:0-3802 GCA_038562555.1 Prolixibacteraceae bacterium
AAAGCAGCCGGAGCTGCTTTTTTTTGATCTCCTTGTTAATACCGGTAATGGTCGGGTTTATATGGTCCGCCAACGGGAACGCCGATGTAAGCGGCCTGCTCGCTGGTCAAAGTCGTCAGTTTTACGCCCAGTTGCTCCAGGTGCAGTCTGGCCACTTCTTCGTCGAGGTGCTTTGGTAGACGGTAAACCCCGATGGGGTAATCGTTTTTCCACAGGTCGATTTGCGCCAGCGTTTGGTTGGTAAAGGAATTACTCATCACGAATGAAGGGTGCCCTGTGGCGCATCCCAGGTTTACCAGGCGGCCTTCGGCCAGCAGATAAATGGAATGTCCGTCCTCCCAGGTGTATCTGTCAACCTGAGGTTTAATATTGGTCTTTTTGATTCCCGGCCAGTTTTCCATGCGCGCAACCTGGATTTCATTGTCGAAATGCCCGATGTTACAAACGATGGCCTGGTCTTTCATGGCAGCCAGGTGATCGGCTGTGATAATATCCTTGTTGCCGGTGGTGGTTACGAAAATATTTCCTTCGGAAACAGCTTCTTCCATTGTTTTCACCTCAAAGCCTTCCATCGCTGCCTGCAGCGCGCAGATAGGATCAATTTCGGTAATAATCACCCGGGCGCCGTATCCGCGCATGGAACGTGCACAGCCTTTGCCAACGTCGCCGTAACCGGCAACCACAACTACCTTGCCGGCGATCATGACGTCGGTAGCGCGCTTGATACCATCGGCCAGCGACTCGCGGCAACCGTACAGGTTATCGAATTTTGATTTGGTTACAGAATCGTTTACATTAATGGCCGGGAAGAGGAGTTTTCCTTCTTCTTTCATTTGATATAAACGGTGCACTCCGGTTGTTGTTTCTTCACTGACGCCTTTAATATCTTTAGCAACTTTCGCCCAGCGACCAGGTTCCGTTGACAGAATTACCTTTAACATTTTCTTCAGTTCCACCTCGTCAATTCCTTCCGAAGGGGTATCGAGCACGGCCGGATCTTTTTCGGCTGCCAGTCCGAGGTGGACCATCAGTGTTGCGTCCCCTCCGTCATCAACAATCAGGTTTGGTCCGAGTCCGTTACCGAAGTCAAGCGCCCTGTCGGTGCACCACCAGTATTCTTCGAGGTTTTCACCCTTCCACGCGAAAACAGGCACTCCCGCGGCGGCTATAGCGGCAGCCGCATGGTCCTGTGTACTGAAAATATTGCAACTGGCCCAGCGTACCTGAGCGCCAAGTTCTACCAACGTTTCAATCAATACAGCTGTCTGAATGGTCATGTGAAGGGACCCCATGATCCGGGCATTCCGGAGCGGCTTTTCTGAAGCGTATTTTTTTCGGATCGACATCAGCCCCGGCATTTCCATTTCGGCGATTTCGATTTCCTTCCTTCCGAACGCTGCCAGTGAAAGATCGGCAACTTTATAATCTGTTTCTGTTTTTGTCAGTGTAATCATGTTTTTTGTATTTTAAAAGTGTTGCAAAGATAGTGTAACGAATAGAAAGACACAAGTATCAAGTATCAAGTACAGGACACAAGACTGAGCAAGGAGCACGAAGCAGGGAACGCGAACACCGGAAGATCTTCGTCCGTTCTCCGGTCCCCGTTTTCCGGTCTCCGTTGTGCACTGTGCACTATGCCCCATGCTCTTTGCATTTTTACAATTCGTTCAGAAGTTCCAGTACAGTCTGTTTGTCTTTTTCGAGTTGAGCCCGCAATTCCTCAACGGAACCGAATTTCCGTTCCTCGCGGATTTTCCGGATGAACTCGATTTCGACCGGTTGGTTGTAGAGATCGCCTTCGAAGCCGATCAGATGAACTTCGATGCTGCGGTTATCGGCATTGCTCACGGTAGGGCGGGTACCGATATTCATCATTCCCCGGTAGCTGTTCCCGCCGGCGTTCACATAAACGGCATATACCCCGTAAGCGGGAATGATCTTGTATGGATCGGAAGCCTGGATATTAGCAGTGGGGAACTGAATCCTGCGGCCCAGTTTCTGTCCTTCAATAACGTGTCCGTGCAGGCGGAACGCGTAACCCAGATACTGGTTTGCTTTTTCAAGATCACCGTTTTGGAGGGCGTTCCTGATTTTTGTAGAACTGACATTAATATGATCCATCAGCAGAACATCAAGCTTTTCAACCGAAAAATTGTAAACAGATGAAAGTTCCCGGAGTATCTCAAAGCTACCCTCCCTGTTTTTTCCGAATTTATGATCATAGCCCACCACCAGTGTTTTTATTTTAAGCTGCCGCACGAGGATATCACGGATAAATTCGTTGTAGCTTAGCTGGGAAAATGCCTCGGTAAAAGGGTAAATCACCAAATGCTCAACACCTGCCTTTTCAAGGAGGCTGATTTTTTCATCGAGCGTGGTGAGCAGGCGAAGATTCTTTTCCCCGGGAAATAAAATCAGCCGCGGATGCGGAAAGAATGTAAAAACGACTGACTCTCCTCCGGTTTCTCCGGCAATTTCCCGGAGACGGCGAATGATTTTAAGGTGACCAAGATGGACGCCGTCGAAAGAGCCGATGGTCACGACCGGTTTTTCGACCTGAAAACTGCTTATATCCTGGTAAACCTTCATTTGAACTGACTTTTAACACCGCAACCTTTGCGTGTTGAACGGCTAAAAATACGATTTTTTGTACGTTCACGGGTATAATAACAATTAAAACCCGAACAAGCTTCAAAAAGATTTAAATCAGATCATCAGGATGCCGGGTAAATTATTTATTTTTACCCGGTCATATTTTAATGTTAAAAAATCTGAACCGTGAGGAACTTGTTTGTTTTTATGTTGGCCGTAATGGCTTTTGCCTGTAACGACCCGTCCCAGTATACCATCCAGGGAAGGATCAGCAATGCTGAAGGCATGTATGTTTATCTGGACGAATTGAAGGTGACGTCGACGGTTAATGTTGATTCTGTTAAACTGAACCAGGAAGGAAAGTTTAAATTCAGGGGTGAAGTCGCCTATCCCTCTTTCTTCTTGCTGAGACTCGGTGAAAAAGACAAGAACTTCATAACGCTGCTCGTCGATTCGGCCGAGCAGGTGGAGGTATCGGGCGATGCCGCTGATTTTTCGAGAGATTACCTGGTAAAAGGTTCGGAAGGTTCTGTCATGGTCAGGGAACTGAACAAACAACTCAGTAAAACAAAGCACAAACTTGATTCTATCCGCTCACTTCAGATCTCGTTCCGCAATGATACGCGATATGACCAGAAACGGGAACAGTGGCAGGAAGAATACGAACAGGTGAGGCAGGCGCAGATTGACTATTCAAAAAAATTTGTTGAGGCCCATCCGTTTTCGATGGCAAACGTGCTCGCGCTTTATCAGAAATTTGACGACGATACTTATGTGATTCAGGACCTTCAGTCGCTTAAGGTTGCAGCGTCAGCCCTGAATTCTTTTTATCCCGAGTCGGAGCACGTAAAAGCTTTATATGCCAATACCGTTAAGCTGATGAAGGATGAACGAAATGCCCGTATTAACCGTTTTATTCAACAGGAAGGGCAAAACAGTCCGGATATTACTTTACCTGATCCCCAGGGAAATAAAGTCGCGCTGTCGTCGCTTCAGGGAAAATACGTTTTACTCCATTTCTGGGCATCGGCCGACCGCGGATCAAGGATTATGAATCCGGTGCTGGTTGAACTTTACAGAAAGTATCGTGCAAAAGGGTTTGAAATTTATCAGGTGAGTCTGGACAAGGACCGGTACGAATGGATTAATGCCATTGATGAGGACGGTCTGGACTGGATCAACGTGGGTGATATGGAAGGAAGTAATACCG
>JBCFBK010000051.1:3812-43302 GCA_038562555.1 Prolixibacteraceae bacterium
AGATTCCCTTTAATTACCTGCTCGACCGGAAGGGGGCTATCGTCGGGAAGAACATGAAAGGGCCTGCATTGGACGCTTTTCTGGGTAATGCGTTATAGCCGTTTCAAACCGGTCTTGCCGGCATAATTAGCAACAGACGATTATAGGGAGGCTGACAGCTATTCTGAATTTTATAGTATTTGCAACAAAAGTTGATCGGAAAAAATCATTTAAATCATACCTTTGACTCCGTTAAAGGATTGCAAACAGCCGGATGAAAGCCGTTTGCGTTTGCGATACGTTGTTTCACGAGATATAAATTTAAAAGACCTGAGAACTAAAATATACTTCATATCCGATGTGCATCTTGGGGCTCCCGCTTTGAATAATAATGCTGAACGGGAGCGGTTATTCGTTCTTTGGCTTGATGAAATCAGAAAAGATGCAGCCATGCTTTTTCTGATGGGCGATATTTTTGATTATTGGTTCGAATACAAGAAAGTGGTTCCGCGCGGTTTTACGCGGACGTTGGGAAAGATCGCTGAAATAGCCGATTCAGGTATCCCTGTTCATTTTTTCACAGGCAACCATGATATCTGGGTCTTCGATTACCTGCCTGCCGAACTGGGAGTGCAGGTTCACCGGCACGAAATGCGAACAACATTCTCCGGGAAGCATTTTTTCCTGGCTCATGGCGACGGATTGGATCCCTTCGATAAAGGGTATAACCGGATGAAGAAGATTTTTACCAACCGTTTTTTTCAATGGTGCTTTTCGCACATTCACCCTAATATCGGCGTCGCTATTGCCCACGGGTGGTCAAAAAAGAGCCGGATTACCAAAGGGGCAGGAGTACCTTTCAAAGAAGACAAGGAAGGACTTTATCTGTTTTCACAATCCGTTCTTGAAAATGAGGACATCGATTATTTTGTATACGGGCACCGGCATTTGCTGCTTGATTTACCGATCGGTGAAAAATCACACTACATCAATCTGGGCGATTGGATTGTGCATTTTTCATATGGTGTTTTTGACGGTGAAACGTTTGAGTTAAAGACTTTCAAAAGATAAAAGAAAAAGTATTTCAATTAGTTATGGCAAAGAAGATATATACAAAAATCATTGGTACAGGGAGTTATATTCCTCCCCGGGTGATTAGGAATGATTATTTTCTGAATTATACCTTTTACGATCCCGCAACCGGAAGGCCTTTTGAAAAGGCGAATGAGGAAATGATTCAGAAATTTTATGAAATTACCAATATTTCCGAACGGAGATGGGTGAACGATGACCAGGTGACGTCCGACATTGCCGCATTGGCTGTTCAGGATGCCTGCGAATCGTCCGGTACCGATATGGAAACCATCGATTTTATTATTTTCTGCCACAATTTCGGCGATGTTTATCCCGGCAGCGCCCGTGTCGATACACTGCCCGGGTTGGGGAACCGGGTCAAGAAGATCCTGAATATCAAAAACCCGGGGTGCATCACCCATGATATTATTTCAGGGTGTCCTGGCTGGACACAGGGGATGATCACAGCCGACGCCTATATCCGGAGCGAAACATATAAGCGGGGAGTCGTTATTGGAGCAGACACGCTTTCCCGAATCTCCGATCCCTACGACCGCGACACGATGATTTACTCGGACGGCGCCGGCGCCACTATTGTGGAAGCAGTTGAAAGTGAAGAACCCGTTGGCATTTTATCGCACAGCAGCCGCTCCGATTCCAATCCATACATGAATTTGCTGACCTTTGGAAGATCCTATAATCCGGATTATAACAGCAAGGAGTTGCTGATAAAAATGCTTGGGCACAAGGTCTACGTATATGCGCTCAGCCATGTCCCGGCCGTGGTGAAAGACAGTATCGACAGGGCCGGACTTAAGCTGACTGATATCCGGAAGGTGCTTATTCACCAGGCCAATGAAAAGATGGACGAGGCGATCCTCAAGGGAGTCTTTAAATTATACGGAGAGAAGGAGATTCCGGAAGGACTGATGCCAATGAGTATCGATAAACTGGGCAATTCTTCAACCGCCACGGTTCCGACTTTACTTGACCTGATCGTAAAAGGGAAAATGGAGAATCAGCAGATTAACGCGGGTGATCACATTATTCTGACATCAGTCGGAGCCGGAATGAATATCAATTCGATCGTCTATAAATGGTAAAAAGTACCCGCCGAGAGCGGAACAGTTTATTACCATTCTATGGGTTTCATACCATGCTGTCCGAGGTATTCATTCGTACGGCTGAAATGCTTGTTCCCGAAGAATCCCCGGCTGGCGGAGAGCGGAGAAGGATGAACCGACGAGAGCACAAGATGCCTGTCACGATCAACGAATTCACCTTTCCTGATTGCATAACTGCCCCAAAGGATAAAGACAACATGTTCTTTGAGTTCATTAATCCGGTGAATAACAGCGTCTGTAAAGATTTCCCAGCCTTTGCCCTGGTGTGAGCCTGCCTGATGGGCGCGTACGGTAAGCGTGGCGTTGAGCAGAAGGACTCCCTGCCTTGCCCAGGGCGTTAAATCGCCGCTCTGAGGCAGCGGTTTTCCCACATCCAGTTTCTGTTCCTTGAAAATGTTTCGGAGACTGGGCGGAAATTCGATTCCCGCATTCACTGAAAAACACAATCCATGTGCTTGTCCGGGGCCGTGATAAGGATCCTGCCCAAGGATAACGACTTTCAGCCGATCGAACGGACACTGGTCGAAAGCATTAAAAATCAGTCGGGCAGGCGGATATATAGTCTGACTGCGGTATTCTTCATGGACAAAGGCGGTCAGTTGTCTAAAATAATCTTTTTCAAATTCATCCGCCAGTACGGCTTTCCAGCCAGGTTCAATTTTTACGTCCATCTTTACGAAATTAAGAGTGTTCTCAGGCGTTTGCTATTCTTGATGCTCGTGCCGGGTATTAATGACTCTGTAGCGAAAGCATGGTGCATGGTTCCCAGAGCGCAGAATTCTTTGCGCTTTGCTCTGTGTTCCATGCCCTGTGCCCTTCAAATGATGATTCGCCACTCGTGTTCTGTCTTATTTGAACAGCTAAAATAAGCAATCCCCGGATTTCATTGTTTTCCTTCAGGATAATTTTTACTTTTAGAAGGAAAAAGAAGTATCACGGAGACCGGACACCGGAGTCCGGAAAACTGAAGAAAACCCTCCGGTTTCCGATTTCCCTGTTCCTTGCTCCGTCTTATGTCTGATTATATTTATTATGGAACTACTTCTTCTCCCGGCCGGATTGGCCGTTGGTTTTATCGTCGCTTTTCTGGTCTTTATGCTGAAAAGAAAAGGTTCTGAAGCCAGGCTGCAGGCTGCTGGCGCCCGGTATGAGATAGATATGGTCCGACTGGAAGAAAAGATCGTGCATCTCCGGTACGAACGAGATCAGTTAGCTGACAGACTGGAACGGTCTGAATCGGAAAAAGAAGAGCAATTGAGAAAACTGGCGTCGGCCGAAACAGAGCTGATTAATCTGCAGGAAAAACTGCTTAGCCGGAAGAAAGAAATAGAAGATCTTCAAAAAAAGTTCACCACCGAGTTTGAAAATATCGCGCATCGCATACTGAAGCAGAATTCAGAAGAATTCACACAGGTAAACCAAAAGAACATCAGCGGAATTCTGGATCCTTTGCGTGAGAAGATCCAGCTATTTGAGCATAAAGTTCAGGAAACTTACGAGAAGGGGCTGAAAGATCAGACCGACCTTCGGGCAGAACTGAAGAAGCTGCAGGATCTCAATCTGAAGATCAGTGATGATGCCACCAACCTGACGAAGGCCCTCCGGGGAGATGTAAAAAAACAGGGGAATTGGGGCGAAGTGATCCTTGAGCGGATTCTGGAACGATCGGGTCTGACAGAGGGCAGGGAATATGAAAAGCAATTCAGTATTTCCGGCGATGACGGTTTGCGACTACAGCCTGATATTGTCATTCATTTGCCGGAGCAAAAACATATTGTTATCGATGCAAAGGTATCGCTGGTCGCCTACGACCGTCTGGTCAACGCGATCGATGAGCCCGCCAGGCTTCAGTATACAAAGGAACACCTGCTGAGCGTCAGAAGTCACGTGAGACTGCTGAAGGAAAAATACTATCAAAACCTGGCCAGTTTGAACTCACCCGATTTCGTATTGCTTTTCGTTCCCATAGAATCATCGTTCAGCGTTGCTGTTCAGGCCGATCAGGAACTGTTTACATATGCCTGGGATAACAAGGTTGTCATAGTCAGTCCTTCCACCTTGCTGGCCACTTTGCGTACAATAGCATCGGTTTGGCAGCAGGAAAATCAAACCCGCAATGCCGTTGAAATTGCGAGACAGGGGGGAGCCTTGTATGATAAGTTCGCCGGATTTGTTGGTGACCTCGAAAAGATCGGCCTGAACCTGGATCAGACACGAAAGAACTATGATCTTGCTGTTGGTAAGCTTTATACGGGAAAGGGAAATCTGTTGCGGTCGGCCGAAAGGCTGCGGGAACTTGGCGCCAAAACAAACAAGGAACTGCCTAAACAATTGCTTGAAGATTAGACGCAAGACGGAGCACGGAACAGGGAAAACGGAAACCGGTGCTCCATGCTCTGTGCCCCATGCCCTTAAGCCCTCAGGCCAGCATCCTGTTGTGCAGCAGATCATCCTCGGCCGGAAACCCGGGAATAATCCGTATGCCCGGGAGTTGCCATTCGGGGTCGTGGCTGGCGCAAATAACTGTTTTGTCGGTGTTTACGACGTAACGGATGAAAAACTCCTTCTGTTTTTCATCCAGGGCCGATGTTGGCTCATCAAGCAGCAGCACAGGGCGGTCGAGCAGCATGATCAGTATCCACCCCAGTCTTTGCCGCTCTCCTCCTGAAATATCACTGGTGTTTTTTTGAAGCGTTCCGATCGGAAGGTTTACCTCCCGTAGCTTGTTGGCCAGTAGCCGTGTGGAATAGGGAATATGCCTGTTTGCGTAATAGCTGAATATCTCAGGGAAGACTTCGGCGACTCTTCCGTTGGGGAAGTCGATATCCTGACTCAGGTAGCCGATCTGGCTCCGGATCAGCTGCATGTTGCCTGATTTGACTTCTTTGTCGCCAAACCTGATCATTCCCTGATCAGCGTCAATAAAACCGAGGATAAGTTTCAACAGGCTTGTCTTGCCACTTCCGGAAGGGGCGGTCAGCACAACCTTTTCGCCGGTGGAAACAGTCAGGTTGAACTGGTCAAGAATTTGCCGGTCTCCCAACTTAAGTGATACATTTTGGAACTGGATCATGAAGAACACCTAAAAAAAACGACAAAATGCCGGATCGGTCTTTCCCCGGCAATTTACTCAGCTAGCTTTCAGCCGTTGGGCATGCCCCTGTTCGATTTTCGAGGCAGCGTATGCCTTCGATATTTTAAGATTCTTGATACCATCGGTTGGACTTTCAAACATAGCATCAATCATGATGCTTTCACAGATGGCCCGAAGACCTCTGGCGCCGAGTTTGAATTCGATCGCTTTATCGACAATAAATTCGAGCGCATCCTCCTCGAAACTCAGTTCAATGGCGTCCAGTTCAAATAATTTCACGTATTGCTTGATCAGCGAGTTCCTGGGTTCTGTGAGAATGCTTCTCAAAGCCTGGCGATCGAGTGCCTCCAGGTAAGCCAGGACAGGCAGACGCCCTATAATTTCAGGGATTAAGCCGAAACTTTTCAGATCCTGTGGTGAAATGTACTGCAACAGGTTTGAGCGATCGATGGTCTCAGCCTGCTTGTGGGCGCCATAACCGACTACTTTCGTATTCAACCGGTTGGCAATCTTCTTATCAATACCGTCGAACGCGCCGCCGCAAATAAAGAGAATGTTTTTGGTGTTTACAGGGATCATTTTTTGTTCCGGATGTTTACGCCCTCCCTGGGGAGGAACATTCACAATTGACCCTTCCAGCAATTTAAGCAACCCCTGCTGAACACCTTCTCCCGACACATCACGGGTGATCGACGGGTTGTCACCTTTCCGGGCGATCTTGTCAATTTCGTCGATAAAGACAATCCCCCGTTCTGCAGCTTCCACATTATAATCGGCAGCCTGCAGCAAACGGGTCAACAGGCTTTCAACGTCTTCACCCACGTAGCCCGCCTCGGTCAGGACTGTCGCATCGACAATGGTGAACGGAACATGGAGCATCCGGGCTATTGTGCGGGCAAGCAACGTTTTGCCGGTACCTGTTTGCCCGACCAGTATGATATTTGACTTCTCAATTTCAGTCTCGTCCTGCTGAACTTTCTGATTGAGCCTTTTGTAATGGTTGTAAACAGCGACCGAAAGTACTTTCTTTGCCTGTTCCTGTCCAATAACGTACTGATCGAGAAATTCTTTTATTTCTTTTGGTTTCAGGAGCTTAACGCCGCTGAGATCAAATTCGGTGTCTTTCCTGAATTCTTCTTCAACGATCGCATAAGCCTGCTCGATGCACCGGTCGCAGATATGGCCTTCCATCCCCGCTATCAGCAGATTTACGTCTTTCTTCTCCCGTCCGCAAAAAGAACACTTATCCATGGTTTGATTCTCCTTCGTAATGCTTAGCTTTTAACCAGAATTTCGTCAATCATACCATAGGCTTTTGCTTCCTCCGAGGTCATCCAGTAGTCGCGGTCTGCGTCTCTTTCAACCTGTTCGTAAGTCTTACCGGCATGTTTGGCGATAATTTCATATAATTCTCTTTTCAGTTTCAGAATCTCCCGCGCTGTGATCTCAATGTCTGATGCCTGTCCCTGGGCGCCGCCCATTGGCTGATGAATCATGACCCTTGAATGTTTCAGCGCAGAACGCTTTCCTGCATTTCCTGCAGTCAGCAAAACGGCACCCATCGATGCAGCCATTCCTGTGCAGATCGTTGAAATATCGGGTGAAATGTACTGCATGGTGTCATAAACGCCCAATCCGGCATGAACAGAGCCGCCGGGGGTATTGAAGTAGATCTGAATGTCTTTGTTCGGATCGGTCGATTCGAGGAATAACAACTGGGCCTGGATGATGTTGGCGATATAGTCGTCAATGGGCGTACCGAGGAAAATGATCCTGTCCATCATCAGACGGGAAAAGACGTCCATCGAAGCCACATTGAGCTGTCTTTCTTCAATAATATAAGGTGTCAGGCTATTGGTGAACAATGATTCATAACGGTGCAGATTAAGGCTGCTGATCCCAATATGCCTGGTGGCGTATTTGTTAAATTCTCTGTGGTCGGTCATATTTTTATCCTCCTGTTTAAAAGAAAACTTTGTAAAACCCGTCGCGCTTTGCAGAGATAATCACCACAAACAGCGCTGTGCCGGCTTTTACAAAGTTAAAAAAATATACTTTTGAAACGAATATGTTTTTACAAAGGCAAAAAGTAATATGCGAATTCCAATGTTCGTTCCTGTACAGCTTGCCGATTATGCGGCGGAATCCGGTTTTTCGAGTAATTTGTTAAATTCTTCGTGCCCGATTTCTTTTTCCTCGAGCGTAACCTTCGCTTTAACGGCCTCAAGAATTTTATCTTCTTCCACTTTCGTGTAAAGGCGCTTCTTCTCGTCTTCATTTTTAAGCATCTGGGCCGCGTAATTTTCGAGATGCTCGTCGGGGACGTTGAACAGGCCGTATTGACTAAACTGGATTGCCGCAACTTTCCTGCCTTCCGCCTTCACTTCTTCTTCGCTGACGGCGATGCCGTTGTCCTTGGCAATCCGGTCACGAATCAGTTGCCAGCGCAGGTCTTTCAGGAAGTTGGGGAAATCTTTGTCGATCTGGTCGTCGGTCAGATTTTTATTGGTGATTTTGATCCACCGTTTAAGAAACTCCTCCGGCAATTCGATGTTCATTTTTTCAATCAGTGCCTCGCGGGTGTCAAGGGCAAACTTGTAATTGCTCGAAAAAACAAAATTATTCTGTAATTCTTTTTTGATCGTGTTTCTGAATTCATCCTCGGTCTTAACTGCGGTGTCTTCACCAAATGCTTTTTTGAACAATTCTTCGTTTAGCTTGGCGGGCTTGAAACGAAGAACTTCTCCGATGGTAAAGCGGAATTCTCCTTCAATTTTTTCAGCGTCTTCGTGCGGGATATTCAGCAGGTGACCAACTTCATGTCTGTTTTGATAGGCTTTTACGGGGTCAAAATTCAGGGTGTCGCCTGCTTTCTTCCCGATAATTGCGCCTTTGATTGTCTCGTCTTTGATCAGATCGACGGAAATAATTACGCTTTCAGCTTTAATACCGTCGGTCAATTCATTGCCGTCTGCGTCAAGCTGTACGAAGTTGCCCCGGAGAAGGTCCTTTTCACCGGCTTCTTCAGCAGTGGCGTTTTCACCGAAACGATTGGTGTAGGCTTCAACCTGCTTGCCGATCGCATCGTCGTCGACTGCAATGTTATAATAGGGTAGTTTATTTCGCTTGTCGAGCCTGACTTCAAACTCAGGAGCCATCGCTACATCGAAGACAAACTCAAAATCCTCATCATTGTCCCAGTCGATCTTCGGCTGTTTTTCTTCGTTCGGAAGCGGATCTCCCAGAATATTGAGTTTTTCGTCAACGAAATACTGAGATAAATTTTGAGACAACATCTTGTTTACTTCATCGGCCGTGACAGCTTTTCCATACATTTTTTTCACAAGCCCTGCCGGAACTTTTCCTGGACGGAAGCCTGGCATATTCGCCTTTTTACGATAATCCTTCAGCACCTCGTTTACCGTCGCTTCGTAATCGCTTTTTTCGATTTTTACGGTGATGGTGGCGTTTAATCCATTGATGTTCTCTTTCGTAATATTCATAAAAATTCCACTTAATTTTTCCGGAAAAAATTTAATAGCCAACTGGTTACCTGAATGTCATCCTGAAATATGACCTGTTAAACCAATAAAAACCGCCTGCCTGAATAAGTCCAGGCACAGCGGTTAAGTGTTTTGTGCGGACGAAGGGACTCGAACCCCCACGCCGTGTGGCACCAGATCCTAAGTCTGGCGCGTCTACCAATTCCGCCACGCCCGCTAATTGAGGCGCAAATATAAAGCTAATTTTCAAAGTACCAAAGCAACACGAGTTGATTATTGACGCACAGCAGCGAATGCCGTTACCGCAGGGAGAAGTTCTGTCCCAGGTAAACACGGCGTACATCTTCGTCGCCCGCAAGTTCTTCGGCGGTGCCCGCTTTCAGAATAGAGCCTTCAAACAGCAAGTAGGAGCGGTGGGTAATGGAAAGTGTTTCATGAACGTTATGATCGGTGATCAGAACGCCGATATTTTTCTGTGTGAGCTTAAGGACGATTTCCTGGATATCCTCCACCGCAATCGGGTCTACCCCTGCAAACGGTTCGTCGAGCAGGATAAATTTGGGATCGATAGCAAGAGCCCTGGCAATTTCCGTGCGCCGGCGCTCTCCTCCCGACAACTGATATCCCTTACTTTTCCTGATATGGCCCAGTCCAAACTCCTGGATCAGTGATTCCAGTTTTTCTTTTTGATAACTTTTACTGTAGTCGGTCATTTCAAGTACAGCACGCAGGTTGTCCTCAATACTCAGCTTCCGGAAAACAGAAGCTTCCTGTGCGAGATAGCCGATCCCTTTCTTTGCACGCTTGTATACCGGCAGTTTAGTGATCTCTTCATCGTCCAGAAATATTCTTCCTGAAAGCGGCTGAATCAGTCCTACAATCATGTAGAATGAAGTCGTTTTTCCGGCACCGTTTGGTCCCAGCAGACCGACGATCTCCCCCTGACTCACCTCAAATGAAACGCCTTTGACAACGGTTCTCTTGCGGTATTTTTTTACGATATTTTCTGCTCGTAGTATCATTCAGTCCAAAGATAACGCTAATTGGTTCAAAGTTCAAATCTCAAACCAGGGAACTCGCCAAAATAAACCTCACCCCCGGGTGTAAACCGCGGTGTTCATGTCTCGTTTTATATCTGCTCCAGTTCCTGGTTGGCTTTTTTTGTTACTCTTTTTGAAATAAAAATCCCTATTTCATAGAGAAACACCAAGGGGATACAAACCATAACCTGACTAAAAACATCAGGAGGAGTAATGATTGCAGATACAATCAGCAGCACCACATAGGAATGCCTCCGGTATGTGGTCATCATGTCAGGACTCAGGATGCCCACTTTGCTCAAGGCATAGACCACCACCGGCAGTTCAAAAATAATGCCGCTTGCCAGTGTGATGGACGTCACTGTGTTGATATAGGATAAGATGTTAATCTGATTGGCCACCGCCGAACTGACCGAGTAAGAGCCGAGAAAATGAACAGACAAGGGAACAATCAGGTAGAAACCAAAAAGCACGCCTATAAGAAAAAGGACCGACATATAGAACACAGCTCCCGTGGAATACTTTCGTTCCCGCTCGTAGAGCGCAGGTCTGATAAACCTCCATATCTCATAAATAACATAGGGAGAAGCAACAATCAGCCCGGCAATGACAGAAGTCCAAAAATGAGTCATGAACTGACCGGACATGCTGATACTGATCACCTGAAACTCATCTGTGTTGATCCGTACGGAATCCATCCCCACATAGTCGGCCAGTTTGCCAAACATCCTGTTCGTCCAGAATCCGGGGTTTTTGGGAGCCAGGATAATTTTATCAAAAATGATGTCTTTATTAAGGAAAGCAAGTACTGAAAATACAACAATTGACAAAAATGCCCGGATTATATGCCATCTCAGTTCTTCCAGGTGCTCAAGGAAGGACATTTCCTGCCCGGGATCTTTTAAATTTCCTTTTTTTCTTCTGCTATCTTCGGTCATTTCCGGAATTTTGTTTGAGAATTTTCAATAAGTATGAAAAAATCAGGGACAAATATAGCTAGAAATACTTATCGGGGCTTTCTTTAGTTGTCTAAAATTTTACCGCAGAAATATTATAGCGACAATTATAAAAAAAAATCATTTCCGATTAAAACAGATTTTGTCTATCTTAGATTTCTGGAATTGAAATATATAAATAAAGTGTTCGAATGGAAAACGAGCTTGCATTAACCGATCAGCTCCGGAAGTATTTCGGGTTTGACCGGTTTAAGGGTCAGCAGGAAGATGTGATTAAAAGCGTTTTGGGAGGATATGATTCGTTCGTGTTAATGCCAACGGGAGGGGGAAAATCATTGTGTTATCAGTTACCGGCCATGATTATGGACGGTACCGCAATCGTTATCTCACCGCTGATCGCGTTAATGAAGAATCAGGTAGACTCGATCCGTAGTTTAGGAAACGACGAGGGAATAGCCAATTTCTTAAACTCGTCCTTAACCAGACAGGCTATTCAAATGGTGAAGGATGATGTTTCTGCCGGACGGACCAAATTGCTCTATGTGGCACCGGAGTCGCTTACCAAACAGGAAAATATTGATTTTCTTAAAACAGTAAAAATTTCATTTTATGCCATCGATGAAGCGCATTGCATTTCCGAGTGGGGGCATGATTTCCGCCCCGAGTACAGGAGGATCAGGCCGATTATACAGGAAATAGGTGACGCTCCGGTCATGGCGCTGACTGCAACGGCGACGGCCAAGGTTCAGCATGATATCCAAAAAAACCTGGGGATGCTTAATGCCCACGTTTTCAAGGCATCATTTAACCGTCCGAATTTATATTATGCCGTTAAGGCCAAAGTAAAACCTGAGGCGCAGATTATCCGGTTTATAAAGGAAAATGACGGAAAGTCGGGCATTATATATTGTCTGAGCAGGAAGAAAGTGGAGGAACTGGCTGAACTATTGACGATAAACGGCATTAAAGCACTTGCCTATCACGCCGGAATGGATTCAGCCACACGTTCGCTGAATCAGGATAAGTTTCTGATGGAAGAGGTTAATATTATTGTTGCCACGGTGGCGTTCGGTATGGGAATCGATAAGCCGGATGTCCGTTTTGTGATCCACTATGATATTCCTAAAAGTCTCGAAGGTTATTACCAGGAAACAGGCCGTGCCGGACGTGACGGGGGTGAAGGGCAATGTATAGCCTTTTATTCCTATAAAGATATTCAGAAACTGGAGAAGTTTATGCAGGGGAAGCCGGTGGCCGAACAGGAGATCGGGCGGCAGCTTTTACTGGATACGGCCTCTTATGCTGAGTCGGCGGTTTGCCGGCGGTTCATCCTGCTCAATTATTTTGGTGAAAACCTGGACGAACCATGCGGGAATTGCGATAATTGCCTGAACCCGAAAGAACAGGTTGAAGCGGGCGATGAAGTACACAGGGCGTTGCTTGCCATCCGCGAAATGAAAGAGAAATATAAAGCAGAGCATATTTCCGACGTCCTGACCGGAAAAACAACCTCGGCTGTGAAGTCGTTTCATCACGACGAAATGGAAGCTTTCGGGAATGGTGAGGACCACAGCGCCCGGTTCTGGAATGCCGTTTTCCGTCAGAGCATGATTGCCGGGCTAATCAGCAAAGACATCGAGAATTACGGTTTGCTGAAACTGACCGATAAAGGCAAGGCATTTATAAAACACCCCGGTTCTTTTCTGCTTGTTCGCAATCATAATTACGATGAACTGGAGGAGGAAGCGAATCTGGTTGGAGCACCGGCAGGGGGGTCGGCAGGTGACACGGAATTATTTGAAATGCTGAGGGACCTTCGCAAACAGGTTGCGAAAAAACACAATCTGCCACCCTTCGTCATTTTTCAGGATCCGTCGCTTTCGGACATGTCTATTCAGTATCCGGTTACGATCGATGAACTGAAAAACATTCAGGGAGTGGGAGAGGGTAAAGCCAAACGCTACGGTCATGAATTCATTGAAATGATAAAGGCTTATGTGGAAGATAATGATATTGAACGCGCACAGGATATGGTCGTCAAAAGTGTGGCGAACAAATCGAAAATGAAAGTGTCTATCATTCACAGTATCGATCGGAAAATTTCATTGGAAGATATTGCCGATTCAAAGGGAATCGACATGCGTGACCTGATCTCGGAGATTGAAGCAATCGTCAATTCGGGGACAAAAATCAATATTGACTATTATATCGATGAAGTAATTGACGAAGACCGTCAGGAAGAGATTTTTGAATATTTCAGGGAGGCCGGTGACGATTCGGTTGAGCTTGCGTTAAGGGAACTCGGTGAAAATGAATACTCGGAAGAAGATATCCGGCTTATGCGTATTAAATTCTTCTCGGAGCTGGGAAATTAATGATTCAGGCAGGGGTCACATGGCCTGCCTGAGTCATTAATCGTTTTATCTTGTTCTTCCGGGATAAACTTTTAAAGCTTCTTCCAGTATTTTAAGTGCCTTGCCCAAGTCTTTCTTTTTTAACACGTAGGCAAGACGGACCTCGTCCTTTCCGCAGCCGGGTGTGGTGTAAAATCCGGAAGCAGGCGCCAGGAATACCGTTTCATTTTCATATTCAAAGTCCGAAAGCAGCCATGCACAAAATTTATCGGCATCGTCAACCGGAAGCCTGGCGACCGTGTAAAAAGCGCCCATGGGAATTGGTGAATAAACGCCGTCAATATGATTGAGCCCGTCGATCAGGTATTTTCTCCGTTCCACATATTCGTTGTAAGAATCCATCAGGTATTCTTCGTTATCTTCGAGTGATGCTTCCGCCACGATCTGTCCAATCAGCGGAGGACTTAAACGGGCCTGGCAAAATTTCATCACCATGCGCCGCACTTCTGGGTCCTTCGATATCAGGGCTCCGATGCGGATGCCACATTCGCTGTAACGCTTCGAAACGGAATCGATCAGAATGACGTTCTTTTCAATACCTTCCAGATGGAAAGCTGAGATATAAGGTGCGCCGGTGTAGCAGAATTCGCGGTAGACTTCATCTGAAAACAGGAACAGATCATACTTTTTAACCAGGTCGCGAATGGCATTCATCTCTGCATGCGTGTAAAGATAACCGGTGGGGTTATTCGGATTACAGATCATAATCCCTTTTGTTTTGGGCGTGATCAGCTTTTCAAATTCTTCAATGGGGGGTAAGCTAAATCCCTCATCAATACTGGCCGGTATCGATTTGATCACCGCACCGGCAACAATGGCAAAAGCTTCATAGTTCGCATAAGCCGGCTCTGGCACGATGATCTCGTCACCCGGATCAAGGCATGACATGAATGCAAAGGTGACTGCCTCGCTGCCGCCTGTAGTAATAATGATGTCCTCAACCTGAACGTCAATCTTAAACTTCCGATAGTAGCTCACCAGCTTTTGACGCAAAGACAAAATTCCTTCACTCGGACTGTATTCCAGTATTTTCCGGTCGATGTTTTTCAGAGCGTCGAGCGCTTTCTGAGGCGTTGGAAGATCCGGTTGTCCAATGTTTAAGTGATAAACCTTACGACCCGCTGCCTTTGCTTTATTGGCCAAAGGAACAAGCTTGCGGATTGGTGAATCGGGCATTTTATTACCGCGGACAGATGTGGTTGGCATGTTAAAAAAATATATTTCCTGGCCGGCAAAGATACAACTAACAAATTTATATTAGAATCACTTTTCCAATTTAAAATTGTAATAGCTTCTTGTTTAAATCTGTTAAACTGACAGCAACTTTCTTGAAAGTGCGAAAGACCAGCCTTTTTCAGCCGCTCCCTGAATTTTTTTGTGGTAAAATCATGTTTTTAGGTTACTGATTATTATAACTTTGACTCCCGGTTCATAAAAACATAAGCTATGATAATTGGAGTACCTAAGGAAATTAAGAATAATGAAAACCGTATTGCCTTAACGCCGGCGGGAGCTGCCGAGTTAATAAAGGCCGGACATACGGTTTATGTTCAAACAGGCGCCGGACACGGCAGTGGATTCTCTGACGGCGATTACATAACGGCAGGGGCGGGAATTCAGCCCGGACTGGAAGCAGTATATAATAAGGCTGAAATGATCATTAAAGTCAAAGAGCCGATTGCAGAGGAGTATTCGCTGATAAAAAAGGGACAGATCCTTTTTACGTACTTTCATTTTGCATCGTCGGAGGAACTTACCACGGCGATGATCCGCAGCGAAGCGGTTTGTCTGGCATACGAAACGGTTGAACTTAGCGACCGGTCCCTGCCGCTTTTAATCCCGATGTCGGAAGTTGCCGGGAGAATGGCCGTTCAGGAAGGCGCCAAATACCTGGAAAAACCTTTCGGCGGATACGGGGTGCTGCTGGGCGGCGTGCCCGGAGTCCCTCCGGCAAAGGTGCTGATTATCGGAGGTGGAATTGTGGGAACTGAAGCAGCCAAGGTCGCCGGCGGAATGGGAGCAGATGTAACGGTCATGGATGTCAGCATGAAGCGTTTGCGTTACCTTGACGATATTATGCCGGCAAACGTGAAGACCATGATGAGCAGCGCTTTTTATCTGCGTGAAATGGTGAAAACACATGATCTGATTATTGGTGCTGTCCTCATACCGGGAGCAAAGGCCCCGAAACTGGTCACCCGCGAAATGGTTTCGGTCATGAGACCCGGAACGGTGATGGTCGATGTTGCGGTCGATCAGGGCGGATGCTTCGAAACGACCCGCCCCACCACTCATGATCATCCTACCTTCGTCGTTGATGACGTCATTCATTATTGTGTTGCAAACATGCCGGGTGCTGTTCCACGTACCTCGACCATGGCCCTGACCAACGCAACGCTCCCCTTTGCCCTCGAAATTGCCACGAAAGGCTGGAAACAGGCCTGCCGCGAAAGCGAGCCTTTGAGAAAAGGGTTGAATATCGTTGACGGGAAGGTCGTATACAAAGGCGTCTCGGAGGCGTTCGGACTTCCCGGCGCTGACGTGGAATCGGTATTGTAACTTTTCAGACACAAGTATCAAGACGCAAGACACAAGACGGATTTTTGGCGGGCATTCCGCCGATGATCCCGAGTGGCCCTGAAATGATTTCATTAAAGGGATGGTTTGTAAATTGTCAAAAATTGTAAAGAGCAAGGGGCACAGCGTACAGCGGAGACCGGAAAATGGAGACAGGAGAACGGAAGAAAATCTTCCGGTGTCCGTCTTCCCTGCTTCGTGCTCCTTGTTCAGTCTTGTGTCCCGATACTTGATACTTGTGTCTAATTTTCAATAAAGTTTTTTTATTTTTGCTGGCCAATTGCAAATACACAAAACAGACAATGGACATTCCCAGTAAGTACAGGCCGGCAGAAGTTGAAAACAAGTGGTACGGATATTGGATGGAAAAGGGCTTTTTTCATTCTGTCCCCGACGAACGTGAACCTTACGCGATTGTTATTCCGCCTCCCAATGTGACAGGGGTCCTGCATATGGGGCACATGCTGAATAATACCATTCAGGATATTCTGACGCGCCGCGCCCGCATGCTGGGCAAAAATGCCTGCTGGGTCCCCGGGACCGACCACGCATCGATAGCTACAGAAGCCAAGGTTGTCGCAAAACTCAAAGCCGAAGGCTTGACCAAAGCCGACCTGAGCCGGGAAGAGTTTTTAAAACATGCCTGGGAATGGACGCATAAGCACGGCGGCATTATACTGGAACAGCTTAAAAAACTTGGCGCGTCGTGCGACTGGGACCGCGCCTGTTTTACGATGGATGAAGTCCGAAGCGAATCGGTTATACAGATATTTGTTGACCTGTACAGGAAGGGTTTAATATACCGGGGGGTACGGATGGTTCACTGGGATCCTGCTGCAAAAACTGCCCTGTCGGATGAAGAAGTCATCTACCGGGAAGTGCAGTCGAAGCTTTATTATCTGAAGTACCCCATCGAAGGAAGCGAACACGAGTTTGTAACAATCGCTACCACGCGTCCCGAAACGATACTTGGCGACACGGCTGTTTGTGTGAACCCCAACGATGAACGGTTCAGGCCCCTGAAAGGCAAGCGGGTGCTGGTGCCGCTGTTAAACCGGCCGGTGCCGGTCATCGAGGACGAATATGTCGACATGGAATTTGGGACCGGATGTCTGAAAATTACCCCGGCACACGACGTGAATGATTACGAGATCGGTCTGCGCTTTAATCTGCCGGTCATCGATATTTTTAATGACGACGGGACCCTGAGTGAGAAGGCCGGATTATTTGTCGGCCAGGATCGTTTCGCAGTCCGGGAACAAATTATCCCCGAGCTTGAAAAAGGAGGCTACGTTGAGAAGATCGAGGATTATACCAATAAGGTCGGCTATTCGGAACGGACCGATGCAGCGATAGAGCCTAAGTTGTCGGCGCAATGGTTCCTGAAAATGAATGATCTGGTGAAACCGGCGCTCGACCATGTCATGAACGATGATATCGTGTTTTATCCCGCCAAGTTCAAAAACAGCTACCGGCACTGGATGGAAAACATCAAGGATTGGTGTATCAGCCGCCAGTTGTGGTGGGGGCACCGGATCCCGGTCTATTATCTTGCCGACGGCTCCTTTATTGTTGCGCAAAATACGGAGCAGGCAGTAGATCTGGCCCGGGAAAAAAGCGGCAATACCGCACTTACAGCAAGTGATCTGCGGCAGGACGAGGATGTGCTGGATACCTGGTTCTCGAGCTGGTTATGGCCCATCTCCGTCTTTGACGGAATCAGGAAACCGGAAAACCGGGAAATACAATATTATTATCCTACCAACGATTTGGTAACAGCCCCCGATATTATTTTTTTCTGGGTGGCCAGGATGATCATGACGGGATATGAATACCGTGATCAATTCCCTTTTAAGAATGTTTACTTTACGGGGATGGTACGAGACAAGCTGCGCCGAAAGATGTCGAAGTCGCTGGGAAATTCGCCCGACCCGCTCGATCTGATTGCCAGTTATGGCGCTGACGGCGTCCGTGTGGGCATGCTGCTTTGCTCACCGGCAGGCGGTGATTTGCTCTTCGATGAGAGTCTTCCCCAACAGGGGGCCGGTTTTGCTACCAAGGTATGGAATTCGTTCCGGCTGGTGAAGGGATGGACAGTCGACCGCTCGCTTTCGCAACCCGAGCATTCCCGTCTGGCGCTGGAATGGTTCCGGAACAAGTTTGGCGGCATACTGGAGCAGACCAATGATCACTTCGATAAATTCCGGATATCCGATGCACTGATGAGTGTCTACACCACCGTGCGCGATGAATTCTCCGGTTGGCTGCTCGAAATTGTCAAGCCGGCATACCAGCAGCCCGTTGATGCAAAAACTTACGCGGAGCTCATCGAAACGTTCGACTCTGTTTTGCGTTTTCTTCATCCGTTCATGCCGTTTGTCAGTGAAGAGATCTGGCAGTTGCTGAAAAAGCGAAACGACGGCGATAGTATCATGATCAGCCGCTGGCCGGAGGCCGTTGCCGCCGATGAATTGCTGATCCGGCGTTTTGAGGATGTTAAGGAAGTTGTTTCGGGAATCCGGACGATTCGCACCAATAATAATATTCCCAATAAAGAACCCCTGGAATTGATCGTACTGCCCGGCGACAAGGGTTATCATGACGGTTTTGACAGCATACTGATCAAACTGGGTAATTTGTCAGGACTAAGAAAGGTAGAACAGGAGGTGCAGGGAGCGGCATCTTTTCTGGTGAAATCAACGACCTTTTTCATCCCGCTTGCGGGTATGGTCGATGCGGAAGAAGAACGGGAAAAGCTGCTTGCTGAACTCGAATATACGCGTGGTTTCCTGCAAACGGTTATGAAAAAACTAAGCAATGAACGTTTTGTCGGCAATGCGCCTGAATCGGTTGTGGCGACCGAGCACGCCAAAAAGGCTGACGCTGAAGCAAAAATAAAGGCGCTGGAAGAACAGTTGGCAAGACTGTAAAGAGTCGTGAGTAGCGAGAGAAAGGTAGCAGGGTAACAAGATACCAGGGTATTAGGGGTAAAAAAAAGTATTTTAAACGAGGAAGATTCAAACCATGTGACCATGCAACCTTGAAACCTTGTAGCCATTTTTTCAGTTTTTCGGTTTTATAATTTAACCATTTATCATCATGCCTTTAATCAAATCAATTTCAGGAATACGCGGGACCATTGGCGGAGTGCCCGGCCAGGGCTTGTCTCCCCTTGACGTTGTCAGGTTTACAGCAGCTTACGCCTGGTGGCTAAGGAAAAGTTCAACCGGGAAAAAACTAAAGGTAATCGTTGGACGCGATGCCCGTATTTCCGGTGAAATGGTCAATGCGCTGGTTTGCGCAAGCCTGTCCGGAATGGGGTGCGATGTGATCAATATCGGACTGGCTACCACCCCCACCACCGAAATAGCCGTTACCGGAGAGGGGGCAGACGGTGGGATTATCCTTACGGCAAGCCACAATCCCCGGCAGTGGAATGCCCTGAAACTGCTCAATCGGAAAGGCGAATTTCTTTCGGCCGGTGATGGCGAACTCGTGCTGCAATACGCGGAAAAGGAGGAGTTTATTTTTGCCGGTGTCGATGATCTGGGAAAAATTACCGAAAAGGATTATACGCGGGAACACGTCCTGAAGATATTGGACCTGCCGCTGGTGGATACCGAAGTGATCCGCGACGCCGGGTTTTCGGTCGCATTTGACGCGGTGAACTCGGTTGGCGGAATCGCGATCCCGTTGTTGCTTCAGTATCTGGGGGTCAAACGTATCGTACCCATCAATGATGAACCGACAGGTGAGTTCGCCCATATCCCCGAACCGTTGCCGGAGAACTTAACAGAAACCTGCAGGTTGGTTAAAGAAAGAAAGGTCGACGTGTGCTTTGTCGTCGACCCTGATGTCGATCGCCTGTCAATTATTAGCGAGGACGGAACCATGTTCAATGAGGAATATACCCTGGTTGCACTGGCCGACTATGTGTTGTCTGTGACACCTGGCAATACGGTTTCCAACATGTCGTCGAGCCGCGCGTTACGCGTTATCACCGAAAAGCATGGTTGCTCCTATGCCGCCTCTGCTGTCGGTGAGGTGAACGTGGTGGAGAAGATGAAGGAAACAGGTGCCGTGATTGGCGGTGAAGGAAACGGTGGGGTGATATACCCTGAGCTGCATTACGGACGCGACGCCCTGGTGGGCATTGCCTTGTTTCTGACCCAACTGGCTAAATCCGGAAAAAAATGTTCCGACTTACGAAAGACATATCCCGACTATTTTATTTCGAAAAACAAAATCGAGCTTACCCCCGACGTTCAGGTAGATCAGGTGCTTGACCGGATCAGGGAGCGTTATCGTGATGAAAAGATCAGTACCATCGATGGCGTTAAAATTGACTTTAAAGATGAGTGGGTACATCTGCGAAAATCGAATACCGAGCCGATTATCCGGATCTATTCTGAATCGGTCAGCATGGAAAAAGCGGATCAACTGGCGGGAAAACTCATAAAAGATATTAAAGAACAGGTTAAATAGGTTAAAATCCGGCAAAAGAGCCGGATTTTTTGCATGATAATTGCATGTACATGCGGGTTAACCCGCTTGAAGCGGTGTGACGTGTCATCTCTCAGAAATGTTAAACTTTGTCAAATCATATCTTAAGAAGAAAGTATTTGTTACCGAATGACTTACTTTTACTTTAAAATCCTGAAAAGTCGCTAAACCGATATTGCCACGATCATGAAAAACCAAAAAAAACTAATCTTACTCGTTGCTGTTCCAGTCATTTTACTCATCTTCGTTTTGGTCACCAAAACCAATAAAGAAGAGTTTACTGTTGTCACTACTGATGTTTTGAGAGGGAGGATAGATGTACAGGTGTTTTCGTCCGGACAAATTGAATCTGAAAACAAGATGAACATTCCTGTTCCTGCAAAACTGAATGACCGTAACTTACGGATCTGGAGTCTGAAAATCACCGAGCTGGTGGAAGAAGGTACCTATGTTGACTCGGGTGATTTTGTTGCTACCCTTGATCCACAGGCAGTTCAGGAGCAGATAAAAAATGTTCAGGACGAGCTGGATAAGGCACTTACTGACTATCAGGATGCCAAAATCGATTCCAATCTCAATCTTTCCAATCAGCGCGATATTATTACCAATGCCTTGCTCGATAAGGAAGAACGGGAGATTATCGTAAAGGAGTCGGTTTACGAATCTCCGTCTATTATCAAGAAGGCTGAAATGGATTATGATAAGGCTGTACGGAGATATGAGCAGGAAAAGAAGGCCTATCTGTTAAAAAAACAGCAGGAAGAAAACAAGGTGAACCGTCAGTATATTAACTACCGGCAGTTAAATGAGCGGTTCGAAGGACTGGATGAACTATACCGTTCACTTACCATTACCGCCCCAAAAGCAGGCATTGTCACTTACATTAAAAATCCATGGGGGATTACCAAAGTTGGCTCCGATGTGTCCGGGAACAGTTCGGTCGCCACAATCCCCGATATGCGAAATCTGATTTCGCGGACCTTCATTAACGAGATCGACATATCAAAAGTCAGGGAAGGCCAGCAGGTGGCAATCGGGATAGACGCTTTCCCCGAAAAGAAGATGGAAGGAGAGGTATTATCGATTGCCAATATCGGTCAATCGATGCCAAACAGTGATGCCAAGGTGTTTGAGGTCAAGATCAAGGTGTTTGGCGAAGACAAGGATCTGAAACCCGCGATGACAACAAGCAATATCATTTCTACCAATACGTATCAGGATACTTTGTTTATCCCGGCCGATGCGGTCTTTCAGAATGACAGTCTGCAATATGTCTATTTAAAGAAATCAAAGATTACCAGGCAGATCGTAAAGCTCGGAGAAGCCAACGAAAACTTTGTGATCGTAGCCGGCGGTCTGAACGAAGGAGACCAGCTTTGCCTGAATGAGCCTGATAATGCGCAGGAACTTCCGTTCGAAGGGATGGAGATCTATGCAGAGATCAAAAAGGAGAAAGAGGAAAAGCAGGTGGAAAAGGAAAGGGCCGAAGCCGCAGCAAAGAGGCAGGAAGCAGCAGCAAAGAGAAATTCCGGGCCACAACTGCCCGCCGGGATGATGGCCAGGCCGGCTTCCAGATAATACCAAAATCCGCAAAGCATGATTTTTCAGAATTATATACACGACATTGTCATTGCAATGGAAGCCATTGTTGACAACAAAGTAAAGTCGCTGTTGACGGCGCTGGGAATTATTTTCGGAGTTGCCGCAGTTATCAGTATGATGGCCATTGGAAACGGGGCAGAGCATGAAATACTGGAGCAGATTAAAATGGTGGGTGTTAATAATATCATTGTAACACCTATCGAGCATGTGGTTGGAGAGAACGGGAAAAAGGAAGAAGGTGAGAAAGGGGGTGGAACCCGTTTTTCGAGGGGATTGACCCTGCTCGACGCGGAAGCCATCCGTGAGGTGATCCCGACAGTTGGCGCGGTTTGCCCGGTTGTTTCCTTTAACTATTCGGCAATTGTCGATGGGAAGAGCAAGCCGGTGGTGCTGGAGGGAACTACCGAAAACTATTTCGAATTGTTTAACATCAGCATGCAGCAGGGCGAGGTTTTTAGCGATTACCAGAATGAAACAGGGCAACCCGTTTGCGTGATCGGCGATAATATCAGGAACGTGTTTTTCAATCAGGACGATCCTGTCGGAAAGTACATCAAATGCGGAAAGGTCTGGCTCCGGATAGTAGGAGTAGCCGAACGACGTGATTTTACAGCTTCCGCATCCGACGAAATGGGGATCAGCAGTTCCGATAACAAGATCTTTGTGCCCGTTCAAACCATTTTGCTGCGCTTCAAAAACAGGGCATTGATCAGAGGCGACGAGGTCGAAAAGGTGAATTCCAACAAAGGCAGCAACGGTGGAATTGTCATTATCGGCGGCATGGAAATGAATGAAGATGAGCTGGACAGCGATCCGGACATCAACCAGTTGAGCAAAATTATCGTTCAGGTGAAGGAGACGGAACAGTTGGGTGCCACGGCCAATGTGATTAAACGGATGCTGCTTCGGCGCCATTCGGAGTTATATGATTTTGAAGTGACGATTCCCGAGTTGCTCTTAAAGCAGGAACAGCGCACCAAAAATATCTTCAACATCGTGTTGGGGGCTATTGCCGGCATATCGCTTATTGTTGGCGGAATCGGGATCATGAATATCATGCTGGCATCGGTGCTCGAACGGATCAGAGAGATCGGGTTGCGCCAGGCAATCGGAGCTTCGCGCAAAGATATCATTGCCCAGTTCCTGGCCGAATCGACCCTGATCAGTGTTACAGGGGGAATCATCGGGATCATTTTGGGCATCGCGATGTCAAAAGCGATTACCATGATCTTCGATATTAAAACGATTATATCGTTTTTCAGTATACTGATCGCCTTCGGCGTTTCGGCGGTGGTTGGTATTTCATTCGGATACCTGCCGGCAAAACAGGCTGCAGAAGAGGATCCGGTCGAATCGCTCAGGCAGTAAGGTTAGCAATTAGCTATTAACTTTTAGTAAAACAACAATTTGATAATTTAACAATTAACCGTTTTACCCTATTACTTTCCCTTATGAAGCAGATCTATACCTTCACAATAGCTTTCTTATTGGCATCCGGTTCTTTTTCACAGGAAGCGACCCTTAGCCTGAGCCTTGATCAGGTCATTGAACTGGCATCGCAGAATTCGATCGATGCTTTTCAGATCAAGAACATGTACCGGGCAAGTTATTGGGAGTTCCGGTATTATAAGGCAGACCGGCTTCCGTCGCTGACCTTGCAGGCAACTCCGCTCGATTTCAACAATAACCGTTCAAGAGAGTATAACTTTGAGCTCAATAAGGAGGAATATATTCAACGTGAATACCTCAACTCCGATTTTAACCTGTCGTTAAACCAGAATATCGCCATGACCGGAGGAAGCCTCTTTTTACAATCCGAACTCGGGATGGTCAAAAATATGGGGAAAAACGCCGATGATTCTTATTGGTCGACGCCCATCAGCATCGGATACCGGCAAAGTCTGAACGGTTACAATGAACTGAAGTGGAAGGCAAAAATTGAACCCGTTAAATTCGAAAGGGCGAAAAAAGAGCTGATCGAGTCGCGCGAAGCGCTGTCGATTAAGGCGGTTGATAAATTTTTCAATCTTGCCGGCGCTCAGATCCAGCTCAACATTGCCGAAAACAACCTTTCCAGCGCCGACACCCTGTACCGGGTCGGGAAGGGGCGGTTTCAGGTAGGAACGGTGACCCAGGATGAGCTTTTAAATCTTGAGCTTCAGTTGCTGAAGGCCAAACAGACGCTGAATGTTTCGCGATCGGAAGTTAACCGTGCCCAGGCAGACCTGTGTTCGTTTTTGTCGCTCGATAAAAACGTGGTCATTAATTGTGTGGTGCCTGCGGAAATACCTGATCTTCAGGTTAGTGCCGGTGAGGCAATTGACAAGGCCATGGAAAATAACCCGATTATTTTGGAACATCAGCAGCGACTGATGGAACAGGATCAGTCGGTAGCCCGTACCAAATCGGAAACAGGATTCAATACCACCATTTACGCTTTATACGGGATGGATCAGTCTTCCCCGGAATTTGCCGACGTATATAAAGACCCGGACAAAACCCAGCGCCTGCGTTTGGGAGTCACGATACCGATCATCGACTGGGGACGCAGGAAAGGAAGTTATCAGATGGCCCAGTATAACCGTGAAGTTGTGAAAGCATCGGTCGAACAGAGTAAAATAGACTTCGAACAGGAACTTTTGCAGGATGTCGTTGAGTTTAACCTGCAGGCCCAGCAGGTGGTAACCTCAGGTTTGGCCGATACCGTGGCCCGGAAAGGATACGAGGTCACCTTGCAACGGTTTATGATTGGAAAAGTGGACGTCACCAAACTGAATATTGCACGAAACGATCTTGAAAGCGCCCGGCTCTCTTATATTAATACGGTGCGCAACTACTGGAATTATTATTATTCGCTTAGAAGAAAGACATTGTTCGATTTTATAACGCGTCAAACATTATCGGCGGAGTATGATGAACTACTGGAAAAAAAATAGGCGGCTATGAGCAAGTTAAGTAAACGGACAAGGCTGGTTCTTGCCGGAGCCGGCGTTGTCGCCATTTTGGTGACAGGCATCATGGTCACCAGAAACAAAACGACCGGCGGCAAATCCCAAGTCGTTGTAAGATCAGGCCTCGAAGCACTGGTTACAGGCCGGGGGGAGGTCAATGGGGAAAAATCAATCAAAATCGAACTGGATGGTGCGTTACAGGAAAATGAACTCCGCGTGTGGAGTTATAAGATCACCGACCTGATCCAGGAAGGTAAGATTGTGAATAAAGGCGATTTTATTGCACAACTGGACCAGAGCGAGCTAATGAATAATATGCGGCAGCGGCTTACAGAAAAGGAAAAGGCTGATGCCGACCTGAAAAACGCAGTGATCGACAGTACGGTTAACCTGACGGCAAAACGTGAAGATATCGCGAATGCTTTGCTCGATCTTCAGTACAAGCAAATTGATCTTGACATGTCCAAATTTGAATCGGGTGCCCAGCAACGCAAAGCGCAAATGGAGTATCAGAAAACACAGATTGTACTGGATAAAAAGAAAAGGGACTATGTTCTGGAGCAAAACAGGCTCAAAGTAAGGATCCGTCGACTGGAGGAACATGCCAAAAGTCTGCAGGACATCATTAATAAATTTCAAAAGGCCATTTCCTTTACCCGTATTTCCTCACCCGGGAGCGGTATTGTGATGATCGACGAGGATTTTTTGGGGAAAAAACTCAGTAAGGACAGCAGGGTCAGTACCTGGAGGCCCGCCATAGCCATGTTGCCCGATATGTCGTCGGTCATTGTGCAGACTTATATCAAGGAAATCGATATTACCAAGATCCATTACGGAGATCCCGTGCGGATTACGGTCGATGCCTTACCGGACAAGATACTCACCGGGAAGGTTCATAAAATTGCCAATATGGGTGAGACAAAAAGCGGTTTCGATATGAATGTTTTCGAAGTCATCATCCGTCTGGATCATTCCGATCCGGACCTGAAGCCTGGTATGACCTGCAATAACGACATCATCACGGGTAAAAATGAGCAGGTGTTGCTGGCTCCGTTAAAAGCTATTTTCAAAAACGACACGGCCAGTTTTGTATACGTTCAGCGTGGGTCGCGGATTGTTAAGGAACCAGTCGAACTGGGCGATCAGGACGATAAAAATGTTGTTGTCCTGAAGGGACTCGCTGAAGGAGAAAAAGTCTTACTGTATGAACCCCAAAAACTCTGACGCCGGTTATTAAATTGTTAAAGGGACCGCTTACAAAAAGACAAAATTACCCGATCGGCAAAATACCGTTATCTTTGCTCCTGTAAAGTATACTTTAATTCAAAAATAATTAACTATGAAGGTAACAGTAGTCGGTGCAGGTAACGTTGGGGCCACCTGTGCCCAGATTGTGGCAGAAAAAAATATTGTTCAGGAAGTTGTTTTAATTGACATTAAGGAGGGCCTGTCGGAAGGGAAATCATTGGATTTGTGGCAGACCTCGCCCATTAACGAATATGATACCCGCCTCTCAGGTTCGACAAACGATTATTCGAAAACTGCCGGTTCGGAAGTGGTTGTCATTACCTCGGGGCTTCCCCGTAAACCGGGAATGAGCCGCGACGATTTGATTTCAATCAATGCCGGGATTGTAAAAAGCGTTACTGAAAATATTGTAAAATATTCTCCTGATGCCAAGATCATCGTAGTATCCAACCCCCTGGACGTGATGACTTATGCGGCCTATATGACCGCTAAGTTCCCTAAAAACAGGGTTATGGGGATGGCAGGTGTTCTGGATACGGCCCGTTACCGTGCTTTTCTGGCTGAGGCATTGAATGTGTCGCCCCGCGACATTCAGGCGTTACTGATGGGCGGTCACGGCGACACCATGGTTCCGCTGCCACGTTACACAACTGTTGCAGGCATTCCGGTAACCGAGCTGATCGGACAGGAAAAACTGGAAGCCATCATTGACCGGACTAAAAAGGGCGGAGGCGAGCTTGTAAACCTGATGGGCACCTCTGCATGGTATGCTCCGGGGTCCGCTGCCGCGCAGATGGTAGAAGCGATCGTTATGGATCAAAAAAGGATCTTTCCTTGCTGCGTGAAACTGGAAGGAGAATACGGGTTGAACAACATCTTTGTAGGTGTTCCGGTCAAGCTGGGTAAAAACGGTGTTGAAGAAGTAATAGAAGTTAACCTCAATGAGGATGAAAAAAAGCTTCTTAACGAGTCGGCCCTGTCAGTGAAAAGCGTCATGGATGTTCTTGACGACATGAACATTCTCTGATCACCGCATCAAAAAGCAAAATATTCAATATCTTTATTGCCCCTGCCATTTAGCAGGGGTATTTTTTTTGAAAATCAGACAAACGATTAACCCTTACGACACAAGAACGGAGCAGGAAAATTATGATTATACTTCCGCTGGAATTAATTGAATTGGAGGAAAATAATTTCCATCTGGTGCTGGAAAGTAAACTTGGTGACGGAAGAAAAATTTTCTGGATTGTCGATACCGGTGCCTCAAAAACCGTTTTCGACAGTAACCTGGAGGATTGCTATAAACTGTTGAAAAACTCGGGACAGGAGCAGTATCAAAGTGCGGGCATCAGTGTTGGTATGGTTGAAACCCGCGTAGGCAGCATTGACAGGATCAGATTGGGGCGGTTAAAAATTAAAAACCTGAAGGTTGCGCTTATTGATCTTTCGCATGTGAATGAGATTTACCGGAAATACCGTGATATCCAAATTGGCGGCCTGCTCGGCAGCGATGTGCTGAAAGATTACGGATGCCGGATTGACTATCAGGCAGCGACCATCACCTTTCATAAAAAATAACGGGTACAACAGAAGCAGTCAGTGTTGTTAAGCGTCAAAATTATTAACTGCAATCGTGAAAGGCGGTAACCGGATAACATTCTTTTTTTTATATTTGCCTGCTGTTTGAGCAAATGGATCCGAGTAAATACATATCAAAACGATTTGTCATACGCATGCTGATGGTGTTGGCCGTCATAGTTGCAGCCGTATTGCTTGATTCCCTGCATGAAGGTTCCGAAAAGCTGGTGAGTGAAACGCAACAGCGGTCGGAGTCGCAATTTCTGCATGCGAACCCCGTGTTCTATTATAATCAGCTAAGTCAATTCAGACCAAAGAAAGGAGTTGACAGGCTTTTTTCAGGGCTGCTGATTGCAGTCACGCAAAAGGAATTCCTTTCCCGTTATCATAACTACCGTGCTTTTCATCTGTTGAAAGCAGAAGCCCGGCGGGGACAACTTCCCTTTGTACGGGTGGTTCACTTTTCCGAATTTACTGTTTGTCATCGCTCCACTGCAGACGATGATCATTGTTTCGCGGGATAAATCTGTACCGGTATTACCAAGAATCCCTTCACTATACGGGAGAATTTTTTTCTTTAACAATCAACAAAAATCAGATAAAACTAAATTTTGTAAACATGCAAAACAAAGGACTTATTAGAGCTTTTGCTATTTTACTGGCATTGGTTTGCGCTTATCAGCTAACCTTTACATTCAAGGCCAGGCAAGTCGAGAAAAGGGCTGTTGAATATGCCCGGGGCGACAAGGAAAAGGAGTTGTTTTACCTCGACTCGGTGTCGGGTGAAACCGTGTATAATTTTTTAGGCTTAAAAAAATATACCTACAAAGACGTGAAATCCCTGGAAATGAACCTGGGACTTGACCTGAAAGGGGGTATGAACGTAACGCTTGAGGTGTCTGTCGTAGACCTGATCCGGTCGCTTTCAAATTACAGCACCGATTCGACGTTTAATGCAGCTCTTAGCCGGGCCAGGCAGTTGCAACGAAACAGCCAGGACGATTTTGTGACACTTTTCGGCCGGGCATTTGAAGAAGTCGATCCCAATGCCAGCCTGGCAGCCATTTTCAACACCCTTGAGCTGAAGGAGAAAGTAAAATACAATTCGACGAACGCACAGGTGCTTGATGTGATCCGGGAAGAAACGGATGCCGCTATAGACAATGCCTTCAACGTACTCCGGACCCGTATTGACCGGTTTGGAGTTGCACAGCCAAATATTCAGCCCCTGCAAACCCGCGGACGTATCCTGGTGGAACTGCCCGGAATTGACAATCCTGAACGGGTACGTAAGTTATTACAGGGAACAGCAACCCTGGAATTCTGGGAAACCTACGAAAACAGTGAAGTGTTTCCGGTGCTGATGCAGATCAATGACAAACTGAAAGGCGTTCTCAATCAGAAAGCCATTACAGCAGCCGACACCGCTGCTGTCAGCCAGCAGTCCGATACAACCAAAGCCGGCGACGGGTCGTTGCTTCAGGAACTGGAATCGGCCAAAACTGATTCGGCCGGGGTTGACGATATGGCGAATTTCAGGAAGGAGAATCCCTTGTTTGCCGTTCTTTCACCAAGCGTAACCCCGCAGGGACAGGCTTACCCTGGGCCTGTTGTAGGAACGGCTGCAGCCCAGGATACCGCTAAAGTAAACGATTACCTGAAACTCCCTCAGGTGAAGTCGGTAATACCACGAAATCTGGCGTTTAAGTGGACCTCAAAAGCCGTCGATGAAAATGAGAATTATTTCAGGCTGATCGCTATTAAGATTACCAGTCGTGACGGCCGTGCACCGCTCACCGGCGACGTGATTGTTGACGCCCGTCAGGATTACGAGCAAATGGGCAGCAGGCCGGAAGTTTCCATGACCATGAATTCGGAGGGAGCAAAAACCTGGGCCCGTATGACCAAAGATAATGTTGGCAAGTCGATTGCCATATTGCTTGACGATTATGTACGCTCCTACCCAACGGTAAATGGCGAAATTACGGGCGGCCGTTCCAGTATTACGGGACTGGAATCGGTTGAAGAAGCAAAAGACCTTGCCAATATCCTGAAATCAGGTAAAATGCCGGCACCGGCACATATTATCCAGGAGGAAATTGTAGGACCTTCACTCGGACAGGAAGCCATTAGCAGCGGATTGTGGTCGTTCGTCATTGCCTTCGCCCTCGTACTCATTTACATGTTGTTCTTTTACAGTAAGAAAGCCGGTCTCGCTTCCAACCTGGCGCTCATAGCCAACTTGTTTTTCCTGATCGGGGTGCTGGCATCGATCGGAGCCGTGCTCACGCTTCCGGGTATTGCGGGTATTGTATTGACTATGGGTATGGCCGTCGATGCCAACGTGTTGATCTACGAACGTATACAGGATGAAATTAACGGAGGTAAAGGCCTGAAGCTGGCGATTGCCGACGGGTTTAAAAACGCGTATTCGGCCATTATAGACGGACAGGTAACCACCCTGCTTACCGGTTTTGTACTTTACCTGTTTGGCTCCGGTCCGATCAAGGGCTTTGCAACTACCCTGATCATCGGTATATTTACTTCCTTGTTTACCGCCATTTTCATCACCCGGCTTATTTTTGAGTATCAGCTTTCGAAGAACAGAAATATCACCTTTACCGCGAAAGTAACGAAAGAATGGCTGCGCAACACCAGGATTCAATTCCTTTCAAAACGTAAAACTTTCTATATTATTTCGGCGTGTCTAATCGGCATTTCCCTGATCTCCATCTTTACCAGGGGATTTAATTACGGGATCGACTTTAAGGGAGGGCGTACCTACGTGGTTCGCTTCGATCAGGATGTGAAAGTGGCTGAAGTGGGCAGCGCCCTGGCGGCGGTGTATGGCGAAGCACCTGAAGTAAAGACTTTTGGCGGGGACAATCAGGTAAAGATCACAACCGAGTATAAAATTGAAGAACTTTCAGATGAAGTTGACAATGAAGTTGAAACGCTCTTGTTGCAAGGATTGAAGGCAGGCGGTTTCGTGGGTGACGTCAGTATGGAGGAGTTCGATGCCAAATACCGGCAGAGTTCGCAGAAGGTTGGTCCGACCATTTCTGATGATATTAAAAAAGATGCGTTAATTGCCATTACGTTCTCGCTGATCATTATTTTTCTGTACATCCTGTTGCGTTTCCGCAACTGGCAGTACGGGTTGGGAGCCACCGTGGCGCTGGCGCATGATACCATTATCGTTTTGGGGATTTTCTCGCTGTTCCATGGATTTCTGCCCTTTTCCCTGGAGATTGACCAGGCTTTTATTGCAGCCATCCTGACCGTGATCGGTTATTCCATCAACGATACCGTGATTGTTTACGACCGCATCCGGGAATACCTGCACATTCATCCCAAGCGGAGCAGGGAACAGAACATGAACGAAGCTATGAACTCGACCTTGCGCCGGACGTTCAGTACTTCGCTCTCGACCCTGGTCGTCCTTTTTGCGATCTTCCTCTTTGGAGGAACGTCCATTCAGGGATTTACCTTTGCTTTGCTGATCGGGATCCTTGTTGGGAATTATTCTTCGGTGTTTATTGCGACGCCGGTCGTATTCGATTCCCGGCGCAAATTTGATAAAGCAATTTCAGCCAAATAGTAAAAATTTGCAGTACTTCTGTTTCAACCCCCGGTAAGCAGCCGGGGGTTGTTTTTAACGATCAGGCTGTGCCGCCTAAAGATGCCGGGTACTGTTGTCTGTACTGAACTTGTTTGTATATTTGCGGATGAAATAGCCATGATTTTTATTTAAGCGGGGGCAGAGGCCCAACGAAGGTTGAGACGCTGCCGGGCGAAAAACGACTATGCAAATGAAGAATATAAAAAAAATGACCCTAAATATATTTCTATGAGTGGCGGTGAAATTGTTTTGATCATGCTGGTTGCCTTACTTTTCTTTGGTTCGAAAGCGATTCCTGATATCGCAAAAACCCTCGGTAAAGGCGTACGGGAATTTAAAAAAGCCACCAACGAGATCAAACGCGAACTGGAAGAAAATACCAGTGATATTAAACGCGATATCAGGGAGATGCGATCGTCTGTGGAAGAGGAGACTAAAAAGATCACCCAGAATATAGAAGAGGTTTCCCGTGATGTGAAGGAGAAAACTACAAACCTGACGAATGATATCGATCAGGAGTTTAAGGACTAAGGACGTTGATCCACGCTCAAAACATAACGAAATCATTTGGCGATCTGCAGGTATTGAAAGGAATAGACCTGGAAATACCCGCGAGGAGTTTGTATTCGATCGTCGGACCCAGCGGAGCCGGTAAAACCACCTTGCTTCAGATTTTGGGTACGCTTAGCCTGCCCGATTCGGGAACACTGGAAATCAGGGGGAAAAAGGTCTTTTCACTGCGGGAAAGACAACTTGCGGCTTTTCGTAATCAGGAAATCGGTTTTGTTTTTCAGTTTCATTACCTGCTGCCCGAGTTCAATGCGCTCGAGAACGTCTGCATCCCCGCATTTATAGCAAAAAAGACCAGAAGGGAAGCAGAGGGGAAAGCCCGCGAATTATTGACTTTTTTAGGACTGGGCAACCGGTTAACGCATAAACCGGCCGAATTGTCGGGAGGAGAAAGGCAGCGCGTGGCCGTGGCGCGGGCCCTGATCAACGACCCGTCCGTTATTCTGGCCGATGAGCCCTCCGGAAATCTGGACACAAAAAACAGGCATGATTTGCATGATTTATTTTTTAACCTGCGCGATAATTTTAACCAGACATTGGTTATTGTAACTCACGATGAGGATTTTGCCAGCCAGTCTGACCGTATTATCAGGATGCGCGACGGACTGATTGAAGCCTATTAGATGGACATCCTGATGCTTAAAGGGCTGCTTGACGGGAAAGTGTTGAAATACAACCAGCCGGACTTTATCAAAACCGATCCCATTCAGATTCCCCGGCAATTTTTTCAAAAGGAAAACATGGAGATCGCAGGCTTTTTGTCGGCCGCCATTGCCTGGGGGCAACGACCAACGATTATCAGGAATGCATGGAGTCTGATGAAGCTCATGGACCAAAATCCCTTTGAATTCCTTAAGCATACCGGCGAGCAGGAATGGCTTTCCTTCCGGGAGTTTAAGCACCGCACATTCAACGGCGCGGACTGCCTGTTTTTTCTTCGCGCACTGAAACATATTTATGACAATCACGGCGGACTGGAGTCGGTATTCACCAGGGGCTACCAGCAAGAACACACGATCGACTCGGCCCTGCGCCATTTCAGGCGAATCTTTTTTGAAGTAAACCATGAGAGCCGCTCCCAAAAACACATCTCCGATATTGACAAGGGAGCGTCGGCCAAAAGACTGAACATGTTTTTACGCTGGATGGTACGGAACGACGGGCATGGTGTAGATCTTGGGCTCTGGGAGAGCATTCCGGCATCGGCGCTGATGCTGCCGCTGGACGTCCACACCGGCAACCAGGCAAGACGACTGGGATTGCTGACACGTATGCAAAATGACTGGAAAGCCGTGCATGAAGTGACTGCCAATTTACGAAAACTGGATCCGGACGACCCGGTAAAATATGATTTTGCCCTGTTTGGAATGGGAGCTTTTGAATCAGGCTAAACAACCGGGAATAACGGGCTGCCGGCATTTTTCGATTTTCCGGGGAATTTATTTTTTCTCCCTTTCTTTTTGTATCTTCGATTATCCTAAAGAAAAGAAACATGCAAAGACGGAACTTCATCAAAGGGTCGGCCCTACTGGCCGGAGCTGCCGTGACCGGACAGGCTGCAGCAGCCGTAACCCAGGCTGCGCCCGGGAACGAAATCTACGAGCTGCGCGTCTATCATTTCAAAAACAACGGGCAGAGAAATAAGCTGGATCAGTTTTATATCGATTCGCTGATTCCCGCCATGAACGAACATGGCATAAAAGTCGGTGTCTTTGGCGAATACGGCGAAACCGAACCGCCAACCGGATATTATCTGCTGGTTTATCCTTCATTGCCGGAGTATCACCGGATTAAAAAGGCCTTATGGAAAAATGAAGCATTCCTAAAAAAAGCGACTCCCTATTTTAACGAAACAGCTGAAACGGGAGCTTTTGCCCGCCATGAGACATTTTTGCTCGAAGCCTTCGATGCCATTCCGCAAATACGGATGCCCGGACAGGACCGGGGCTTGTTCGAGTTGCGGATCTATGAAAGCAATAATGAGGAAGCAGGACAGCGTAAAATAAAAATGTTTAACGAGGAAGAACTGGCTTTATTTGACCAGGTGGGATTGCATGCTGTTTTTTTTGGAGAAATCCTTGCCGGGCCTCAGATGCCGGCCCTGGCTTACATGCTGTGGTTTAAAGACATGGAAGAGCGCTCCCAAAACTGGAAGAAATTTGGGAGTGCACCCGAATGGCGCGCGATGAGTTCAAAAACGGAATATGCCAATACGGTGAGCGTGGTGAACAAGATTTTCCTTGTTCCTGCGAAACATTCGCAAATCTGACCTGAAAGGCAGATCCGGAACACAAATTTGGCGGATTTATTTGCTGAAAGTGGCAGAAATATTGCTGTTCCCGGTTGATTGTGATACGGGAGCGGCTTCACAACCGGCGTTTAAGTTTCCCTCCGGTTGAGCAGAAGCGTTTGTCGGCTGACTGCTGAGCCGTTGTATAACCGCGTAGCCGACAAAGAACAACAGGATCAGAAAAATGTAAAAGTCGCGTTTTTTTAAGCACATAAACAAGCTTATCTGATTTTGAGGCTGCAAATGTATAACGCTATCCGGGCTTTCAATGGTGTCGATGCAATGTCTTAACTCAAACTTAATATTCTTCGGGTGCACTTTGCTGAATGCGCATGCCGGGATCGTGAAAATGATATTTTTGCTATTCCTAATCAGCTTTAATCCGTACATGGGACGAAACAATTTTTTTCAATTCAAGCAATTTCGGATTTCCCAGGAAAAAGCGGCCATGAAAGTCGGAATCGACGGCGTTCTGCTGGGTGCCTGGGCCGACCTCGGCAATGCCTGCCGCATGCTCGATATCGGTACCGGGACCGGCCTGCTGGCGTTGATGGCTGCCCAGCGTTCGAAGGCCCTGATCGATGCCGTGGAACTGGAGCCCAATACTGCTGCTGAAGCGTTATTAAATTTCAAAAACTCGAAATGGCATACGCGGATCAGCTTGTCGGTCTGCGCATTCCAGGAGTATATAACCGCCGTAAAATACGATCATATCCTGTCAAATCCACCGTTTTTTGAAGATTCCCCGCGCCCGGCGAACGTCAGACGGGCCCAGGCGCGCCATGCCGACAGTTTAAACCTGGAAGAGCTGCTTGAAAAGTCTTTTCCCCTGCTGTCGGCAACAGGAAAAATCAGTCTGGTGCTTCCCGCTGCCAGTGAGGAACGACTGAGGTTCCTGGCCAGGAAAAATTCCCTCTTCATTAACCGGTTCTGCAGGGTCTCACCCGATGAGACGAAAAGACCCCACCGGCTGATGGCTGAATTATCCAAACAAGCGATCCCCGTTGCAGAATCCGGGATCATCATCAGGAATGCCGGTTCTGCTGCCTATACCGATCAGTATCGGGAACTGACGCGTGAATTTTACCTGGCTTTTTAGGTCTGGTTTTGCAGCCGCCGGTGATACCGGTTACCTCACAAATAAAGATATGAATATCTTTAAATAAAAATCGTTATTTTTGCAGTCCAAATATAATTTTCATGACGATACAATTGAAACAGGAAATCAGGATCGACGAGAGCTTTTACAAGGTAAAGGAAATCAGATGGCTGACTGATGATACGTTTTCACTGCGGTTGCCGGCGAGCCGTTTTAAGTTCCGGGCGGGACAACACATTTCGCTTGGGATTATGGGCGATTATCAGAGCCGGGAATATTCCATTTACAGCGGAGAGCACGACGACAGCCTCGAGGTGCTGGTAAAAGAAGTCAAAGACGGGTATTTTACGCCGAAACTCGGCAAGCTAAAACCGGGAGATCTGGTTGAAGTGCATGGCCCGTTCGGAAAATTCAGGATTGATGAAAAACAAATACCGGGGAGTAAGTATGTTTTCATTGCCAGCGGTACGGGCATTGCTCCGTTCCGGAGTATGGTGCGTACTTTTCCGCAACTGGACTACCGGCTGATCCATGGGGTGCGTTACGGGTACGAGGCATACGACCGGCACGAGTACAGTCCCGACCGGCATGTATTATGCACAACAGGCGATAAAACGGGGCAGGTTAACGGGCGACTTACAACTTATTTGAAAGATGCCTCTTTTGATATGGCGACAGAGTTCTATCTTTGCGGCAACAGTAATATGATCTTCGATGCGCTTGAAATTCTGAAAGAAAAAGGTTTCGAGCGTGACCAGATCCATTGTGAGGTGTATTTTTAGCATAGCGTATGGGGCATGGAGCCTAGCGGGGAGGCTGGTGGAAACGGCAGGCGGAAAGAGCAGACCGGAAGATCATAAAAAGTAACGCACATGAAATATCACTTAATAACTCTTGGTTGCCAGATGAACTTGTCGGACAGTGAGCGTGTAAGCGCGGTGCTGGAACAAATGGGGTACGAGCGGACGGAACGGGAAGAAGAGGCGACGCTTCTGGGGATGCTTGCCTGCTCGGTGAGGCAAAAACCGATTGATAAGGTTTATAATAAAATAGCCCAATGGAACCGGACAAAGAACGACCGGAACCTGATCACCTTTCTTTCGGGATGCATTTTACCCGCCGATAAAGAAAAATTACTGAAACAGTTTGACATCATATTTCCTATGAGTGAACTGAGCCAGCTTCCGGAAACAATCAGGCAATACGGGGTTGTGAATGCTGCGTCTTTACGGGTTCCCGAACCGGTGATGCCTAAAAATGAGCACATTGCCGAGCTTTGGCATATCCGTCCGAAATATCAGTCATCTTATGAGGCCTTTGTGCCGATCCAGAACGGCTGCGACAAGTTCTGTACCTTTTGTGCCGTTCCCTATACGCGCGGGCGGGAAGTCTCACGACCATCGGGAGATATTTTGGCCGAAATCCGCGATCTGGTCAGCCAGGGCTATAAGTCGATTACCCTTTTGGGACAGAATGTGAATTCCTACGGACTTGACAAAGTGGATGAAGAAATCGGTTTCCCGGAATTGCTGCGCCGGATCGGTGAGTTTGGAAAACAATCGGGACAGGAATTCTGGGTTTATTTTACCTCTCCTCATCCGCACGACATGACCCGCGAGGTGATTGAAGTGATTGCCCGATATTCCTGTCTGGCCAAACAAATCCACCTGCCTATGCAAAGTGGAGACGAGAAGGTCCTGATCAGAATGAACCGCCGTCATTCGATGGATAAATACCGGAAGATCGTAAGCGATATCCGGGAGCTTATTCCGCAGGCGACTTTGTTTACCGATATCATCGTCGGTTTTACGGGGGAGGGTGAAGCCGAATTTGAAAATACCATGGCCGCCTTTGATGAATTTCACTTTAACATGGCTTACATTGCCATGTATTCACCCCGCCCGGGCGCCGCCAGTTACCGCTGGCAGGACGAAGTTTCGCAGGACGTGAAAAAAGATCGTTTTCACCGGTTATCGGAGGTTATGAAGCTTCATACCCGTGCATACAATCAGCGTCTCGTGGGAAAAACATTGCGGCTGCTGGTAAACGGGACCGACCGTAAAACCGGGTTCACTACCGGGCTTACCGAAGGAAAACTGACGGTTCGTCTGGATGCAAAAATGCCGGAGCTGATGGGGCAACTGGTTAATGTAAAAATTACAGATGCGGCCGATTTCTCCCTGAGCGGAGAACTCGTGCTACAGGAAGAACATGCAGGATGATGAACGGAAATAAAAGAAGAGTGGCGTTCAAGACACTGGGCTGTCGCTTAAATCAGTACGAAACCGATGCCCTGGTGTCAGATTTTGACCAGGCGGGCTACGAGGTGGTCGATTTCAGGGAACAGGCCGATGTCGTGGTTGTCAACACCTGTACGGTTACCAATCAAAGCGACCAGAAGTCGCGTAATATGATCAGCCAGGCAGCCCGTGCCAATAAGGGTTCGGTGGTGGTGGTGACAGGCTGTATGGCCAATAATTACAAAGACAGGCTGGAACACGAGGAACGGATTACCTACGTAGTGGAGAACAACCGCAAGAGTTCGGTGCTTTCGCTGGTCGATGCCCATTTCAGCGGAGAGATCCTTCATCCGCAGAACCTGGCTGCCGATGTTTTTAGCTATAGTCCGGTCGATAAAAGCCTGCACACCCGCAGCGCGATCAAGGTTCAGGATGGTTGTGACAACTTTTGCACCTTCTGTATCATTCCCACCGTGCGTGGACGGGCCGTGAGCCGGCCGCTTCCGCAGATCATTGAAAACGTCAGACACACGCTGGATAATGGTTTCAGAGAATTGGTCATAACAGGCGTTAATATTGGCCGCTACGAGTGGGAGGACAAGCGTTTTGAGGATGTGCTGGAAGCCATTCTTAATGTTCCCGGCGATTTTCGCGTCAGGATTTCATCGCTGGAGCCTGACGGCTTCGGTGACCGCTTTTATGATTTGTTTCAGCATCCGAAGCTGGCGCCTCACCTCCACCTCTGCCTGCAAAGCGGTTCTGACAAGGTCCTGCTGCGAATGCGGCGGATGTACGATTTCAACCGTTTTTCGGCTATTGTTGAACGCTTTAAAACGCAGTACCCCGGTTTCAATTTTACAACCGATATGATTGTCGGATTTCCCGGCGAAACCGACGAAGACTTCAGGGAAAGCCTGGATGCTGTCTCCAGGTTTGGCTTTGGCCATGTGCATACCTTTAAATATTCGGTGCGTAAAGGAACCCGTGCGGAACGCATGGACAACCAGGTGCCTGAAAAAGTAAAAAACGCCCGTTCCGGACTAATCCGGCAGCAGTCGGAAGAAAACCGGCAAACGTATCTTTCCGGCTTCATCGGGAAAGAACAAACCGTGCTCATTGAACTGATCGATTCAAAAGGGATTGCGAGGGGCTACGGTGAGCATTATGTGCCGGTCCGGTTTAAAGCAAACGGCGCGCTCCACAACACTTTTCAGCGCGTGGTGATCCGGAAAGCTGAAGGTAAAGGAGAAAAGGCCTTCCTCATCGGTGAAGTGTAATCGTGCATAACGGCGTTCCAAAAAAAAGGTTGCTGCTGGTGAACTTATGTCCTTGTTTTTTGTCGTAATATCAGGTTTTTAAAATTTCTCGTTGTTTAACGATAAATATGACAAAGTTTAAACAGAATCATGCTGCGTCGAAACTTACCCTCTCTGAGCAAAACAGGCTTGATTATGAAGTACTGATGGAGTTATACCGCACCCGCTTATCGCAGGTATGTGCTCACGGGCCTGAACAGGCCATCATCAAACATCGTCAGCGCGGGAAAATGCTTGCCCGGGAACGGATTGACCAGCTTGTTGATCCACACACCGCTTTTCTGGAGTTATCTTCGTTTGCCGCCTGGGAACAGTACGGCAACGCGTTCCCCTCGGCCGGCCTCATTACCGGAATAGGTGTCATCCAGGGCCGTGAATGCATGATCATTGCCAATGATGCCACCGTGAAAGGTGGAACCTATATACATGAAACGATCAAAAAACATGTCAGGGCGCAGGAAATAGCTTTCAAAAACAAATTAGCCTGTATTTATCTGGTCGATTCGGGAGGGATTTTCCTGCCCGAACAGGCCCGTGTTTTTCCCGACCGTTACGATTTTGGCCGGGTTTTTTATAATCAGGCGCGATTGTCGGCTGCGGGAATTCCCCAGATCGCTGTGGTGATGGGATCCTGCACAGCCGGGGGAGCTTATGTGCCGGCTATGAGCGATGAAACAGTCATTGTACGCAATCAGGGAACCATCTTTATT
>JBCFBK010000052.1:0-40757 GCA_038562555.1 Prolixibacteraceae bacterium
TGTCGACCGGTTGAACGTGGCTGATCCTGTAATGCCCGCTCATCAGGGACAGGTCGCGCGCCTGTGTTGCCGGATTGCAGCTCACATATACAATCCGTTCAGGTGATGCGGTCAGAATAGTCGTGATGACATCCTCGTGCATGCCTGCGCGCGGCGGATCAGTAATGATCACATCCGGTTTTCCGTGTTCCCGGATAAAAGACGGATTCAGAACGTTTTTCATATCACCGGCGTAGAAAACGGCGTGACCAATCCCGTTTAACTTTGCATTTTCCTGCGCATCGTTAATGGCCTCGGGTACGTAGTCAATGCCGATGACCCTTGCGGCCCCGGCGGCTATAAAATTGGCAATGGTTCCCGTACCCGTATACAGGTCATATACAGTCTCGCTTCCCGCTAAACCGGCAAAACGCCGGACTACCTGATACAATTCGTATGCCTGCGAGGAGTTGGTCTGGTAAAAACTCTTCGGGCCAATCTTGAAACGAAGACCCTCCATTTCTTCAAAAATATGATCCGGTCCTTTCCATCTCAGAATTTCCTGATCGCTAATCGTATCATTTGCCTTCGTGTTGATCACATACATCACCGAATTTATGTCGGGGAATTGCTCAACCACTGCCTGAAGCAAGGCCTCACGTTTTTGCCGGTCCTCGAAATAGAACGAGATGATCAGCATACTTTCACCCGTAGAAGCCGTGCGGACAACCAGATTGCGCAAAAAACCGGCCTGATTGCGGATGTCGAAAAATTCCAGTTTGTTGGTTAGGGCATAATCTCTGATAAAATTCCGTATGCTATTGGATGGCTCAGGCTGAAGCCAGCATTTTTCAATGTCTATGATCTTGTCGAACAGCCCCGGTACATGGAAGCCCAATGCATCGCGTTGTTGCATTTCTTCACCACTCCTGACTTCATCAAGGCTTAACCAGCGTTTGTTGGAGAAGCTGAATTCCAGTTTATTCCGGTAAAAAATTTCCTTTCTGGAACCGATTATCGGCATGATCTCCGGCAGTTCCAGATGCCCGATCCGCCTGAGCTGGTCAGCAACCTGTTTCTGTTTGTAATGAAGTTGTTTTTCATACGGCAGGTACTGCCATTTGCAACCTCCGCACGTTCCAAAATGGATACAGAAAGAAGCGACCCGATCGGGCGACTCCTTCACCAGCCTGACCACCCGTGCTTCCGAATAGTTTTTCCTTTTTTTGGTGACCTGCAGGTCGACTACGTCTCCTGGAATGACGTGCGTCGTGAAAATAACCATTCCGTCGCTTTTCGCTATGGCTTTCCCTTCAGCACCGATATCAGTTATTAGAATGCCTTCATAAAGAGGCATGCTTTTCCGGCTTCTTCCCATCACAGATAATTTCTGCAAAAATAGAAAAAGGAACGGAACTGTTAATCTTTAGTCAAAAATCCTGATACTTCACACTTGGTACTTGTGTCTAAAAGGATTCTGCTATCTTTGCACTTCAAATTTTTTTATTATGATTTCGGTTGATCAGTTAGTTGTAAGTTTTGGCGGGTTCGATTTACTGAAGGGCATTTCATTCCTGATTACCCCAAAAGACCGCATTGGCCTTGTGGGGAAAAACGGGGCGGGAAAATCAACCTTACTGAAAATTCTTGCCGGACTTCAACAGCCAACGAGCGGAAATATTTCCCGCTCAAAAGATATCCGTCTGGGTTATTTGCCTCAGCATATGGTGCTGTCTGATACACGCACCGTTTTTGAGGAGACAAGGAAAGCTTTTGATGAAATTCTTGATCTGAAAAAAGAAATAGATCAGATCAACCACCAGATCACGGTCCGTGAGGATTACGAATCGGACGGATACATGGATCTGATTAACCGGCTTACCGAATTAAACGACCGCTTTTTAATGGTTGGCGGTGGTAATTTTGAAGCGGAAATTGAACAGACATTAAAAGGCCTGGGATTCGACCGGAAGGACTTTGGCCGTCAAACCTCCGAGTTTAGCGGCGGATGGAGGATGCGGATTGAGCTTGCAAAAATCCTGCTCAAAAGACCGGATGTCTTTTTGCTCGATGAACCTACCAACCATCTGGATATCGAATCGATCCAATGGCTGGAGGACTTTTTGAAAAGCTACGCCGGTTCTGTGGTACTGGTTTCGCACGATAAAGCCTTTCTGAATAATGTCACCAACCGGACCGTTGAGATTTCACTCGGACAGATCTATGATTACAAAGCCAACTATGATCGGTATGTGGAGTTGCGGAAGGAACAGAAGGAAACCCAGTTAGCCTCATACCGGAACCAGCAAAAGATGATTGAAGAGACCGAGCAGTTTATAGAACGGTTCAGGTACAAGGCAACCAAAGCCGTTCAGGTACAGTCGCGTTCAAAGATGCTTGACAAGCTGGAAAGGATTGAACTGGACGAAGAGGACAATTCGCGGTTGAATATCCGGTTTGCGCCCGCGGTCCGCTCCGGGACAGTGGTGGCAGATTGTAAACACCTGTCGAAAAGCTACGGTGATTTGAAGGTGCTGGATGATATCCATCTGACGATTGAGCGGGGAGAGAAGATTGCGTTTGTGGGCAAAAACGGGGAAGGGAAAACCACCCTGGCCCGTATTATTAATTCTGAGCTGGATCATAAGGGTGAACTTAAACTGGGACATAACGTAAAGATCGGCTACTTTGCCCAGAATCAGGCCCAGCGTATGGACGAGAACCTGACAGTTCTGGAAACAGTTGACCAGATCGCGGTAGGGGAGATCCGCACAAAGATCAGGGATATCCTTGGCGCGTTCATGTTTTCCGGCGATGATGTGGAAAAAAAAGTAAAGGTACTTTCCGGAGGGGAGCGGACGCGCCTGGCCATGATCCGCCTGATGCTTGAGCCGGTTAACTTTCTGGTGCTTGATGAACCTACAAACCACCTTGATATGCGTTCGAAGGAAAGGCTGAAACAGGCCCTGTCCGATTATGACGGAACCGTTCTGGTGGTTTCGCACGACCGGGAATTTTTGGATGGGCTCGTGAATTGCGTCTATGAATTCAAAAATAAAAAAATCAGGCAGCATCTTGGCGGGATTTATGACTTCCTTACAAAAAAGAAAATGGAGTCGCTGCGGGAACTCGAGCAAAAGAGCAGACCTGTGATGGCAAATGATTCAAAGAAGGCAGACGAGTTAAGCAAATTTAGCTATGAAGAGCGCCGGGAAATCAATAAAAACGTTGCCCGGCTGGAAAAGAGCATTGCCCGTTCTGAAAATGAGATCGGCCGTTTGGAAGAGGAAATAGACCGGATAGATAAAAAAATGGCTGACCCTGCGTGGATATCCGACCCCGCTGTTTTTGAAGAATATGAGCAACTAAAGGGGGACCTGAAGAAGGCTATGGAAAGTTGGGAAAAACAGAATACGGAATTCGAGGACCTTCAGAAACTGAAAACGTGGTAAATTGCAAAATTGTTAAACTGTAAATGTCAACTTAAAACCAGGAAATGCATCAGCCACAGAAAAAAACTGACGATCTGATTTTTGGCATCCGGGCCGTAATCGAAGCAATTAAATCGGGAAAGGATATCGATAAAGTTTTGTTGAAAAAAGGACCCGGCGGTGAGCTGTATCAGGAAGTTTTCGAGCTCATTCGCGAGCGTCAGATTCCCTTCCAGTTTGTTCCCCTTGAGAAAATAAACCGGATCACCCGGAAAAATCATCAGGGCGTTGTAGCATTTATTTCGCCGGTTACCTTTTATGACATTGAGAATTTTCTGCCTGCTCTTTTTGAAGCCGGAAAAAATCCGTTTATCCTCGTGCTTGACGAGGTCACCGATGTCCGTAACTTTGGAGCGATTGTCCGTACCGCCGAGTGCGCCGGAGTAGATGCGATACTGGTTCCTGAAAGAGGGGCTGCCCGCATCAATGCGGATGCCGTTAAAACGTCGGCGGGAGCACTTCACCTGGTGCCGGTTTGCCGTAGCCGGGACCTGCGAAAGACAATCCTGTTTCTTCAGCAGTCAGGACTGAGACTCATTGCCGCTACTGAAAAATCGTCCGGGCATTACGCTAAGGCTGATTATACCGGTCCGGTGGCGGTTATCATGGGTTCGGAAGATACAGGCATTGATCCGCAAATTCTTTCACTTGCCGACGAACGGGTGAAAATACCTGTGCTGGGTCAAATTCAGTCATTAAATGTTTCGGTTGCAGCCGGCCTGCTTGTTTATGAAGTAATCAGGCAGCGTGAACCCATTAAAGAATAATGGGCACCTGCCGTTTAAAAGTCTCTTCAAGCGAAATAAATGTTTCGGTACTGGAAATCCCGGGAATCTTTTGAATCCGCCCGCTGAGAATCTCCTTCAGGTGTTCATTGTCGCGGGCATATACTTTGACAAAGACAGCATATGTTCCGGTGATATAGTGACATTCAACGATTTCTTCGATTTCGTTCAACCGGCTGGCGACACTTTCATAAAAACTTCCTTTCTCAAGGAACACGCCGACATAGGTACAGGTTTTATAATCCACTTTTTTGGGATCGATATGATACCCCGAGCCCGTTATCACCTGCATGTCGATCATTCGGTTTACACGCTGATGCACGGCCGCGCGCGAAACTCCGACTTCTGTTGCAACATCTTTAAATGGTATCCTGGCATTTTTCGTGATAATGTCCAGGATATGCAGGTCGATCTGATCCAAATTATTACGTAAGGTCATTTTTTTTTGAAGTTTTTTTTAAATTTTGATCTAAAATTACTCAAATTTCAACATTGTGAAAACAAAATCGCGATAATCCTTCTAATTCGTATATGATGCCGTTTACCGGGAGCGGTTTCGGTTTGTTTTTATTTGTTGTGTCAAAAAGTAAATAATAGTTATTAATTATCATCAAATTGAGATTTGTATTTTGGTTTTATTGAATAAATGATATTTTTGTAGTTAGATATCTTTCAATATGATTCTAATTGAAATGCATCTGCAGCTTATTGTTAATCTTAAATTAAAGACATCATGAAGAATGGTAGATTTCGGTGGTTTCTGATCCTTTGCTTGTTGATTTTGCTGAGTGTCGCAGGAGTTTTTATGCCCCATAGTGTTCATGTAACCAGTGATCCGGCCATTAATGCGGGAGATGTGGCGTGGATGCTGACAGCCACTGCGCTGGTTTTGCTGATGACACCAGGACTCGCTTTTTTTTATGGAGGGATGGTTCATCCGAAAAATATTATTTCGACCATCATGCAGAGTTTTATCGCGATGGGAATTGTCAGTGTGCTTTGGGTGGTTGTCGGATTCAGTCTCGCCTTTGGCGACAGTATTGGCCCTGAGAACTACGGACTGATTGGAAATCCAATGACGTTTCTGATGTTCAGAGGCGTAAACGGCGCGACTAACCCCGATCTAAGTCCGACGATACCGCTGGCATTGTTTGCCATGTTCCAGCTTAAATTTGCGATTATCACCCCGGCGCTGATCACCGGTTCGTTTGCAGGACGTGTCCGGTTCCGGGCCTATATGTTGTTCATGGTGTTGTTTACCTTATTTATCTATACACCCCTGTGCCACTGGACGTGGCATCCGAACGGCTTTTTACGTAACTGGGGAGTGCTTGATTTTGCAGGGGGTACCGTTGTGCATATGTCGGCAGGTTTTGCGGCCCTCGCGGGTGCCATTTTTCTCGGGAAGAGGAAAGATTACGGCAAGGAGTTTAAACCGGCTAATATTCCCTATGTATTGCTCGGAGCGGGGATGCTTTGGTTTGGATGGTTCGGCTTCAATGCAGGTTCAGCGCTGGCCGCCAATTCGACGGCTGCTTTGGCCCTGATGAATACCAACACCGCGTCGGCAGCAGCCATGTTGGCTTATTTGTTTTATGACATGGCCAAAGGAAAAAAGCCGTCCGGAATGGGTGCAGCAATCGGGCTCGTGGTAGGACTGGTCGCGATTACACCGGCGGCTGGCTTTGTGAGCGTTGGATCAAGTATCTGCATTGGCGTCACGGCTGCCCTGGTAAGCAACTATGCTATTGCGCTGCGTTCAAAAACAAAGCTCGATGATACGCTGGATGTTTTTCCGGCCCACGGTATGGGAGGCATCGTCGGTATGATCCTGACCGCTGTTTTCGCATTGGATGGAGGGCTGATTAACGGGGAAGTGAAAACTTTCTTTTATCACCTGCTCGCTTTGGTTATTGTCGGGGTGTTCACTTTTGGTGGTTCTCTGCTGATGTTTAAAATCACGGATATGATTGTCCGGGTAAGAATTTCACCTAAAGGGGAAAAAATGGGCCTTGATATTAGTCAGCATCAGGAATCATACGACTTTGAATATAAAAGCGTGGAACTTATTTAGGCGAAGCAAAAAAACTCCCTTTTTTCGGGAGTTTTTCTTACTTGATCGGCACTTGTCGTTTAAAGTCCATGCCCAGTGAAATAAAGGTTTCAGTGCGTGCTATTCCTTCTATTTCCTGTAATTCTTCGTCGATGATCCGTTTCAGATGTTTGTTTGTCTTCGTTTGCACCTTAATGAAAATGGCATATTGCCCGGTGGTATAATGGCATTCCACAATTTCAGGAATTTTAAGCAACGCCTCAGCAACCTGGTTGTGATATTTCGCCTTATCGAGATAAATACCCATATAGGCACAGGTATTATAGCCTAACTTCGATGGATTAACGATAAATTCACTTCCCGATACCACACCGAGGTTTAACAACCGTTGAACCCTTTGGTGTATCGCGGCACCCGATACACCACATTCACGTGCCACTTCCAGAAAAGGGATACGGGCATTTTTTGTTATCAGTTTGAGTATCTTCTCATCAAGGTCATCAATCTGTGGTAGTGGTTCTATATAATCCTGGTTCATCATATGGTTTAACTGTTTCTTTTGAAATTGACATGTAAAAGTACAAAATTATGACAATTAATAATAATGGCTGTTTATTCAACTGATATTTGAAAAAATATTTAAACCTTTCGCATTAATTTGAAACAAATCGCAGATCGCAGGCAGGGACAAATTTAGAATTTTTTTATTTCTTCCGTATCTAAAATCCATCTTAATTATTAAGAGAGGGGTTGCGTCCGGAAATATTAATATTGTATTTTTGTAATGAATCATAACTTCTTGCTGATATGGTCCGGATCTGTCTTATTCTTCTCACGGTTTTTATCGCCTTACCTGAGATTTCCCGTGCACAGAACAGCTATTCCTCTTTTTTTACGGACAGCGTCCTGCGCGTGGATTATCTGCTGGCAGGTAATGATGAGGAGGCGCATGTCTTTCTTCAGCAATTAAAAAAGGAACCTTATTATGGAGGATCAAAGACCAACCTGATCGACCGGAGTGGTTACGGGACTTTTCGTTACCGGATGCTCGACCGGAAAAGCGGAAAATTAATCTTTTCGAAAGGATTCAGTTCGTTGTTTCAGGAATGGCAGTCAACCCGGGAAGCGAGCCTAATTAAAAGGAGTTTTTACCAGGTGGCAATTCTGCCTTTCCCGGTGGAGGCAGTCACTTTCGTGATTGATCAGAAGGACAGGAGCGGCCATTTTCAGGAGTTATTTTCACTGCAGATAGATCCGGATAACTATTTTATACTGAATGAGCGGGTATTGCCGAAGAATGTTGAAACGGTCATCAGGCAGGGAGATCCGGCAAATAAAGTGGACCTCGTGTTTTTACCGGAAGGGTACAGGCAGGAAGAAATGGGGAAATTTATGGCTGATGTGGTGCGTATGACTGACATCCTGTTTGCGGCGGAGCCCTTTGCCGGTCATAAAAAGGACTTTAATGTTTATGTTTCAAAGATTCCTTCTTTAGAGTCGGGTACGGATATTCCGGGGGAGTTGATCCACAGGAACACGGCTTTCAACTCCACTTTTTATACCTTTAACATCTCGCGTTATCTGACAACTACCGATCTGAAAGGCATTCATGATGCCGTTTCAGGGTTACCGTACGATCACGTGCTTGTGCTGGTAAACAGCGACCGCTACGGGGGAGGCGGGTTTTTTAATCTGCTGACGGTGGTGACAGCCGGTAATGCGCAAACGCCTCAGGTACTGGTTCATGAATTCGGGCACGCGTTTGCCGGACTTGCCGACGAGTATTATTCTTCGGCTGTGGCCTACGATGATTATTATCCGCTGACGGTGGAACCCTGGGAACCGAATATCACGACGCGGGTCGACTTTAAAGAAAAATGGGCTGATCTGCTTGACCGTAAAACACCGGTACCCACTCCCAGGTCGGATCAGTACAAAGACGTAACCGGGGTGTTTGAGGGAGGCGGTTACATGAGTAAAGGGATTTTCAGTCCTGCGATGGACTGCAGGATGAAGAGCAACGGCCCGAAAGGTTTTTGTCCGGTTTGCACCAGGGCAGTTGTGAAAGCGATCGACTGGCACTGCCGTTAGCAGCTTGAGTCAGGGGCCTATTCCATATGGGCACTGTCCTGCAGAGGATCGGCAGACTTTTTTTCAGGAACCTGATACCATTTGCTCACGGGAGCCGGAGGAACGTAAGAAGCAAGATAATCCAGAGCTTCATCGCTGGTTCCGGCTATAAAGTAAAGGTCCTTGTAGGCCGGTTTTGCAAAATTTTCTTGGTAAGCGCGTTCAAATTGTTTGAACAGCTCATCATAAAAGGCGTTCGTATTGAGAAAGACAACCGCCTTGCTGTGGTAATCCAATTGCTTAAGGGTAATGACTTCCAGAATTTCCTCGAGGGTGCCGAAGCCGCCGGGCAGCGCGATGAAGGCCTCTGCGAGATCCCGCATGATGGCTTTACGCTCGGTCATATCCCTGGAAACAATCAGTTCTCCTGCATGCCTTGAACTGAGATTGAAGCCCCGGAGTTTTTCCGGAATGACACCAATGGTTTTTGCTCCCGCCTGGGCAGCTGTTTCCAGTACCCAATGCATTAATCCGACATTGGCTCCGCCGTTGATCAGGGTGTGGCCTCTTTCTCCGATCATCCGGGCCAGCCTGACGGCTTCATCAACATAAACTGCATCAATGGCATTGCTTGACGATGAGAAGATACAGATGTTCATATGCTAAATTGTCAAATCGTAAAGGCAGCAAAGCAACCCGGCTCCGGTCACTATGCTGCCTTGATACCTTCGTATTGACGCTCTAGGCGTCTATGTTGGCATAAACGGCATGGTCTTCTATAAACTGACGCCGCGGCGGGACCTCATCACCCATCAGCATGCTGAAAATCCGGTCGGCTTCGGCGGCATTTTCGATGGTAATCTGGCGCAGGATACGCTGTTCCGGGTCCATGGTTGTACTCCATAGTTGCTCCGCGTTCATTTCGCCCAAACCTTTGTATCGCTGCACGTGTACCGACGATTCTTTCCCGTCTCCCCATTCTTCGATGAGTTGCATGCGTTGCTGGTCGCTCCAGGCATAGGCCTCTTTTTTCCCCTTTTTGACCAGGAAGAGCGGGGGAGTGGCAATATACAGATAGCCTTCTTTGATAATTTCTTTCATATACCGGAAAAAGAAAGTCATGATCAGGGTATCGATGTGGCTTCCATCCACGTCGGCGTCGGTCATGATGATGACTTTATGGTAGCGTATTTTTTCCGTATTGGCCGCTTTTGAGTCTTCCTCGGTTCCAATGGTGACTCCCAAAGCGGTAAAAATATTTCTGATCTCTTCGCTTTCAAACACCCGGTGCTGCATGGCTTTTTCCACGTTCAGGATCTTTCCCCGCAATGGCAGAATTGCCTGAAAACGGCGGTTCCGGCCTTGTTTCGCTGTTCCACCGGCCGAATCTCCCTCAACCAGATAAATTTCACATAAAGCAGGATCTCTTTCAGAGCAGTCTGCCAGCTTTCCCGGCAGTCCGCTGCCTGATAAGACATTTTTTCGCTGGACAAGCTCTCTTGCCTTTCTGGCGGCATGTCGGGCTGTAGCCGCTAAAATCACCTTGTTGACGATGGTTTTCGCGTCCCTTGGATTTTCCTCCAGATAATTGGAGAGCATTTCACTCACGGCCTGATCCACAGGCTGACTGATTTCCGAGTTCCCGAGCTTGGTCTTGGTTTGTCCCTCAAACTGCGGCTCGGCTACCTTCACTGAAATCACTGCAGTTAGTCCTTCCCTGAAGTCGTCGCCGCTGATGTCAAATTTTAATTTGCTGAGCATGCCCGACGATTCCGCGTAGTTCTTCAGCGTTCTGGTCAGTCCCCTGCGAAATCCCGTCAGATGTGTCCCGCCTTCGATCGTATTAATATTATTTACATAAGAATGGATGTTCTCGGTAAAGGTTGTGTTGTAGCTTAATGCAATTTCAACCGGCACTTCTCCCTTTTCCGAGTTGATATGGATCGGATGCTCAATCAGCTTTTCCCGGGTACCATCCAGATATTCGACGAACTCTTTCAGCCCTTCCTCAGAATGAAAAGTTTCCGCCTTGTACGTCCCTTCCTCGTCTTTTTCTCTCAGATCGGTAAGTGTCAGCGTAACACCTGCATTCAGGAACGCGAGTTCCCGCAAACGGGCCGAGAGGATCTCATATTTGTAGACTGAAGTCTGGAAAATCGTTTCATCGGCTTTGAACGTGATTGTTGTTCCTGTCCGGTCTGATTCGCCAACAATTTTTACCGGGTATAAAGGTTTTCCAATATTGTACTCCTGCACCCAGATTTTACCGTCACGGTGTATTTCTGCCTTTAGGAGGGAAGACAAGGCGTTCACGCAGGATACACCAACTCCGTGAAGCCCTCCGGAGACCTTGTAACTTCCTTTGTCAAATTTACCTCCGGCATGAAGTACCGTTAACACCACTTCCAGCGCTGACCGGTTTTCCTTGGTATGAATTTCTGTTGGGATGCCGCGACCGTCGTCAATGACGGTGATGGAGTTATCTTCATTAATAAACACATCAATATGACTGCAGTATCCGGCCATCGCCTCATCGATCGAGTTATCGATCACCTCATACACCAGATGATGTAATCCTTTTTCATTGACATCGCCGATATACATGGCCGGGCGTTTACGGACGGCCTCCAACCCTTCAAGCACCTGAATGCTGTCCGCTGAATAATTGCCGTTCCCGTTTACGGGCGTAATTTCTGATTCACTCATTTATTTAATTTTTATACAATCCATTATTAATCCATCCTGAAAGATGGCCAGGCATTATGGCCTCATCTTTTAAAATGCCGGCCAAAAGATCTTTTCGTTATTGCGGATTGAAAATTATTTAAAGCAAAGATTTTCAATTATTTAATAAACTTTTCCCCTCTTCTGCCTAACACGCAAATGTAGTGAAATTTAACGGGATTTTAACAGAAAAAAAAGAAGAAAAATTGAATTTTCTTAACAATTTTTTAAACGACTATCTTTCTTGTAATCAGTAAATTATGTGCTTTTGCGGGAATTGAGTTAACACTTCCTGTTTTGCATCCGTCAGAATGAGTAACTCAGTCCAAGAAGCAGGTTAACTCCTTTGCCTGTGTAACCGAGCCACCGGTCATATTTTTGCGCTGAAAAATTATTCACTTTTGTCCAGAAACTAAGTTTTGGAGCGTACTGATATTCGATCCCGAAATTCAGGTCCAGAATTGGTTTCAGTTTCCATACCGTATCCAGTTCCGGAGCTGGCTGGGTTGCCTGCGTATTTTCGTCGTAACGCTCAGCGGTTATAAGAGCCTTACGTTCTCCGATGTAGTAAAGATCGACGGTAAATGTAAACGGTCCTTCAGGAGTAAAATAAACTGACGCTGACGATTCAAAATCGGGTTGATGCCAGGCATGGATTTGCTTTTCTGTATCATAGGAGAAATAGCTTCCCTTTACCAGAATATTCAATAAGTCTGAAGCGATATAGTGAAATTCGCCACTTATTTCCAGTTGCTTCATATCGTCGTAGACAACATCGAACGTGTTGGAACGTGACCTTAGCACATCTTCTCCCGAAGTATTCAGATAGCTGTTTTTCAGGATATAGAAGTGCTGGTCACGGATGGCAGAATAGTCGGTCTGGAACTTATAACTTGTCCGGGAGGTCATTTTTCCAAGGATGCCTGCGGTTAAAATATACCGGTGTCTGGTATTTTTGACATCATGGAACGGATCTGCAAACTCATTTTCTCTGGCTATAGCCAAATAATGATCCTGCTGCATATATCCGTCTGCTCCGGCATAAAGAGTCAGCCAGTTTTCGGCCGGCGACCATGAGGCCTTAATATTTGGTGTAATCAGGTATTTCAGATCATCGTCCAGATCAATAACACCGTAGCTGTTAATACCCAATCGCAAGCCGGCCGTCTCTGTTGAAAAAAAGACGGAAGGTTTGGCCACTACGAAGGCTTGCCGTCTGTTATCGTATTCCCGTCCTGTCAATTTATCCTTGTTTTCAGTTCCTGTCAGTGTGACGGAGGCATCCAGTCTTCCCTCAAAAAGATCAAAATCCTTATTGATCCGGCCGCCCAGATTGATGATGTTTCCTTTCTGGCCGGTCACGGTGGCGAAGTGCTGATACTTAAATCCAGCGTCATACCCAAATCCCTGTTGAGGCTTCCCCTTAAGTTCCAGTTCGATTCCTCCGGTGGAAAATGCCTGCTTTTCATTCCAGAAACGCATTAAACGTTCCTTGTCGGTCGTGCTTAGTTTCTCCCCTGAATAGCCGTAGTAACGGAAGCCCAACCGGTCGAAAAACAGCCGTGCTTTGAAGGTCAGCGAATCTTTGAAGAACTGGTTCATGAAAATTTCTGCCTGGTCTTCACTAACCGGGGCTTTTACCTCGTCGCTGTTTTGAAGCCTGACTTTACCGTGAGACGAAAGATGCCTGAAGTGGATTCCGAAAGTTGTTCTCTCGCCGGCCCCGGTGTTGAAAAAGGCTTCTCCGTAAGGGGTTTTGTAATTCCCGACTCCCAGTTTCAGGAGTCCGTTTCCCGTTTCTGCAGCCGGTTCTCCCACCATCTGCGCGGCCTGGACTGGTTCTACCTGAAAGGTTGAAAATACAGGTCGTGGTTTGATTGTATATTCGAATGCCGGCTTTTCCGTTTCCCGGTTCCCGATCTGGGGCGTACTGTTGATCTTAAATACTTCTGAGATGTTGGGTTCATAAGCCTTGACTACTTCCACCTCTTTTTTCAGTTCCGTTTCGTTCTGCTGTCCCCGGGAAAACGGGCTGATCAAAATCAGGATCAGGGACAAATATATGAGTTTATTCATGATCGCTTTTTTTTGTTTTTACTGTTGATTAATGTCAATTTGAATCGGGTTTTCTTTTTTTTGCTGCTGTTCTTGTTCCTGTTCTTCCAGTCGGGAGAGTTTGATCCGGGCAGTTTCAATAATTCCGTCATTCGTGACGGTATAATTCTCGATGATGCTTTTCAGCGTATGTTTGGCCTGGAACCCGTCGTTTTTGCCGAGGTAAATGTCGGCCAGTAAAATAAAGCTCTTTGCAAGCCAAAACTGATGGGGGGTATTTTTGGAGATGAAATCCATCACTTCCTTTTCTGCTTCATCCGCTTTGTTTTGGCTGGCAAGAATTTCGGCCACCAGATATTTCGATTCTGCACCTTCTGCCGATTTTACGTCTTGTGCAAGCTCCCGGAACAAGGGAAAGGCTTCGGCTTCATTATGCCCCAGAAGCAATGACTTTGCCTTTCGGTAGGTTGCTTCCCGCTTTAGTTCGCCGGGCACATTTTCCGATCCCAGCAATGTTTCCGCCGATTCAACAGCCGCCTGGAAATTCTCAAGTTTAAAATGGCAGCGCATTTTCCCCGCCTTCGCTGCGATCAGGTTCCACTTCGAATTTGCGGTTTTCTCGAGCCGTTCATAGTGGGAGAGCGCTTTTGCGTATTCGGCTGCATTATATTGAAGTTCGGCCGCTCTCGCCAGGGCCTGCTCGGTGAACAGATGATCCTTCCGGGAAAGTACGGATTCATAGTCAGCCAGTGCCTTCGTGTAATTTCCCGCTGCATAGTTATTTTCTGCCAGGTAGAAGCGCGCGTTCAGGCTAAAACTTCCGGAGGGAAATTGCTCCAGATAGCGTTCGAGTTGCTCTCCGGCTTTTGGATCTCCTTTCATCACCAGCTTCTCAGCCGTCTGGTAGCTGAGTGAATCCTGTTCGGAGGCAGAAATCTGCGCTCCTGTTCCTATCTGCCGGGTATATGTAAAATAGGCTTCAACGTCGTTCATCTCGACATAGTTGTTTTTAATACCAAGCAAGGCCGATTTGGCCTCGGCACTATTGGGATACTGTTCCACAATTTTTTTATACCAGGTCAGCGACTGATCAAAATCAGACTGGTTATAATGAATCAATCCCAGCTGCAGCATCGCTTTTGTGCGATAACTGCTTTGCGGGTAATCGTTCAGTACATCAGTGTAATAGCCAACCGCCACTTTCGGCTGATTAATACGTTCATAGGTCCGGCCCAGTTCGTAACTGGCATCATCGGCAAGGTCAGACTCTGCAAAAGTCTGCAGCAGGCTTCGTAAGCTGCTGATCTTCTGTTCCGGTTCCTGCTGTAATCCGAGACAAATGGCTTTTTGATATAAGGCGTAATCCGGATCATAAACATTCAGGAGGTAAGCCTGATCATAGCTTTTCACTGCATTCATGTAGTCGCGTTTAATGAAATAACAATCGGCGATACGGTTCCATGCATCACCCACCTTATCGTAGATCTGATTTTGATTTATGGCTATGAATTTCCGGAAGGATGAGATGGCATTGTCATAATCCTTTATTTTAAAACAGGCATATCCCAGACTGTAATGAACCGTTTTAAACTCCGGAAGGGACGAGGCGCCGGGCGTCGTGAGAAATTGATTGAAATCATTAATGGCGGGCCTGTGTTTTTCAAGCTGATACCATGATTCCGCTCTCCAGTAGGTAGCCTCTGCGCGAATTTTGGGATCAAATTCTCCATTTTCAAGCGATTTGCTGAATTGCTCAACCGCGGCCGGGTAATTCAGGTTCTTGAAAAGTTCAAGACCATGAAAATAACTGACACGCTGCCATGCTTTTTTTATCGCCGGTGTTTTAACCCGGATCCGTTCAATGGAGGCTGCAGCATCTTTAAAGTTATTGGTGCTCATGTATACCTTTACCAGGTAGGCGTAAGCTGCCGCATTCCGTTCCGAATCCGGATAGTGGGAGATGTATTTGTCGAAGGCTTTAATTGTTTCATTAAACGGTGAGTAGGACAATTCATACGTGATCTTGGCAAAATTGAAGAGGGCATCTTCTTTAATTTCGGCATTGAAATCCATTTCCGATGCTGCTTCGAAAGCTATTCTTGCTTTGTTTTTATCTCCGGTTCGTATATAGCTGTCGGCCAGATGATAATAAGCATTCTGTGCCAGTAAATCGTCACCTTTTGACGCATGTTCCAGCGGAACGACGGACTGGCGGTATGCTCCCGTCACATAATAGCAATATCCAAGCATGTAGTTTTCATCCCGTTGGAGGCTTTGGGTTTCATTGAAGTAGGCTTCAAAGTGGGGGATGGCATTTTGAAACTGATCAAGCTGAAAATAAGAATTGGCCAGTATCTTGGACAGTCCCGGTCTTTGCTGGTCCCCGGCGGTTTTGAGCAGGGGCTCCGTCATTTCAACAACTTCGGCATACCTGCCTTGCTTATAATAGATGTGGCTGATGTAATACGGGATTACCGACCCAAATGCCGCGTTGCTTCTTAATTGCATAAATGCTTCAAGCGCCTCGTCATAATCATCATTCAGATATTTGATGTGTGCCCAGTAATATTTCGCAGGTGCAGCCATTTTGCCGGCCGAGTCTTTTATTTTTTCAAATTCTTCTTCCGCCGCTGTATATCTTTCCCCGCGAAACAAGGCATATCCTTTCTGATAGGTCATTTTTGTCAGATCCTCACGCGAAAGTCCGGTAGGATCAACCTTTTCGTATGCGAGGAGCATCCCGACGTAGTTTTCGGTGTTAAAGCGCACGCTCGCCAGTTCAAACCACGCTTTATTCCGGTAAGCACTTTCCGGATTTTCTGCCAGATATTGCTGCACAAATTCCTCTCCGTGTTCAGGCTTCCCCCTAAGGACAGATAAGGCTTCAAAAAAAAGGGCTTCCGAATGGATGGCTGTTCCCGCCTCGCTTTGTTCCGCGATCCGGGAAAACAACTCACCGGCGGCTATGAAATCATTTTTTTTGTAGAGTTCCCGTGCCTGCAGCATGTCGTCCGACAGCGATTGATAATACACAGTTTGCTGTGGAAACGCACTATTCGCGATACCACATGCTATTACCATGAACAGGATCAATCTTGTTTTCATAGGCTTTGAATTATATTTTGGATAAAAATAATGATAATGTATGTAGTTTTACGTTTTTCATCTGCTTGTTTTCTCAACAAAAGGTTGTTTATTGTCTTTTTAGAATTTTATATGAGAAAAAAGCTAGTTTTGCAAAGGACCACAAAATAACAAATCATGCAGCGATCATCAATTATTTCCATTCAGTCGGGCGACATTTATCAGCAGGACAGGCTAATTCTGGGTGATGTGAACCTGCAGATTGAGCAAGGCGAATGGGTTTATCTGATCGGGAAAGTAGGCAGTGGTAAGTCAAGTCTGATCAAGGTGTTGAATGCTGAATTAAATCTCCCGAAAGGTGAGGCATCAATCGCCGGCTATGATCTGCGCAGAATAAAGCCCTCGGAGGTTCCGTTCCTTCGCCGTAAGCTGGGTGTGGTCTTTCAGGATTTTCGCCTGCTGACTGACCGGAATGTCTATGACAACCTCTCTTTTGTGTTAAAAGCGACGGGATGGAAAAGCCGATCTGTAATAGAAGAACGCATAGCGGAGGTAACCGTCAAAGTAGGTATGTCGGGCAAACTTAAAAGTATGCCGCATGAACTTTCAGGTGGTGAGCAACAGCGTGTTGTTATTGCCCGGGCGCTGCTGAATAATCCTGAAATAATCCTGGCTGATGAACCGACCGGAAACCTGGACCCTGAAACCTCCGATGAACTGATGCAGATTTTTAAGGAAATCAATGAGCAGGGAAAAACCATTCTCATGGCCACTCATGATTATATTTTGCTCAATAAATATGCTTCGCGTACTTTGATTTGCGCCGACCAGCGCATATCTGATCCGGCTGAAGCCACAGAGGAAGTAGATTTTAGCGAACTGCTGGATATATAAAAACAAATGCTTTAAGGAATCTGATTGATGATTTCCTTAAAGCATTTTTCATTTTCAGCTGCCCTGTTTATTGTGCAGGAGGAGTTGTTACAGGTTCAGCCGGAGTTTCAACTGAAGTTGTATCCGCAGGAATAACTTCCTGTTGATCTTCAGTTCCTTCCATTTGAATTTCTGTTCCTTCTTCCTGAGCAGGTTCATTTGCTGGTTTGTTTCCGCCGCAGGCAGTCAATAATGCTGCAATGCCAAATACCAAAAGAATTTTTTTCATTTTAAAAGGGTTTAACTTGTTAATAACTATCGGGTCTGAATTAGTTCTAAAGGTCTCGCAATTTATACATAAGACAGATTCATTCTTCAAATGTCAGTAAATTTTTTTTATTTACGTATAATTTTGAATATGAATTTATTAAAAAACGTTCATCTGCATGTTTTATTGCAAGTCACCTTCATTTTGCCGGGGAGCGGGAGCGATTATTTGTACAAAAGCTCTTTTTTGTTGCACCCTTATCGGGCGATTACCCTGTCTGAAAGGCCGATTTTCATGCGAATGAACTAACCGGGACGGAATGCCGGCATGCTGACATGTTTGTTTTAGAAATTCAGGCAAGATGTTTCATCCTTTACTGCAAAAAGCAATACTTCTTCTGTATATCTTTGGCAGAAAAATCAGCATATGGTTCGCTTTGAAAAGAATTTTTCACTTCAAAAATACAATACGTTCGGTCTGAACGCCAGGTCCCGTTATTATTTTGAGTTTACGGAAGAAGAGGATTTACCGGCCTTCCTTTGTCGTTTCGAAGAATGGCCGGGCTCGCCCCTTCTTTTTTTGGGAGGGGGAAGTAACCTGCTTTTCAGGGGCGATTTCGAAGGACTTGTCCTGCACGTGAGTATTCCGGGAATAAAAATGCTTCGTGAGGATGATCGCCATGTCTGGCTGGAGGCGGGGGCGGGAGAGACCTGGGATAATTTTGTGTTGTGGTGTGTTAATGCCGGTTACTCCGGTGTTGAAAATCTCTCACTGATTCCGGGAAATGTGGGTGCCGCGCCTGTGCAAAATATCGGAGCATATGGTATTGAAGTAAGGGAGTCTGTTTCATTGGTGAAAGGCTTCGACCTGAAGTCCTTCGAATTTTTGGAAATACCGGCCGAATCCTGCGAATTCAGCTACCGTGACAGTATTTTTAAAAGGCGGTTAAAGGGCAGGTTCATTGTTACCTCTGTTGTTTTTAAATTAAATAAATTTGCGGCGTTCAAACTGAGTTATGGTGACTTAAAAGAGGAGGTTGAAAAATTGGGCGGAGTAAATCTGAGCCATGTCAGGGAAGCCGTTATAGCCATTCGCAGGAGAAAATTACCTGATCCTGAAATCCTGGGGAACGCCGGCAGTTTTTTTAAAAACCCTCTCGTGCAACAGGATCAGGCTGAAGAATTGAAAGCAGCATTCCCATCGCTTCCGGTTTACCCGGCGGGCGATGGATACGCCAAGCTTGCGGCCGGTTGGCTGATTGAGCAATGCGGGTGGAAAGGCTACAGAATGGGGGATGCCGGTGTACACGAGAAACAGGCACTGGTTTTGGTGAATTACGGACATGCGACAGGTGAACAGTTGCTGGAACTCTCCCGGAGGATCAGAGAGTCGGTCAGGGGCCGTTTTTCCGTTGATCTTGAACCGGAAGTAATGCTAATCGGGTAGGGCTAATCGGTGGGTGGCTTTTTCTTTTCAGGCGAGCCCAGTTGAAGAAGCGGGATAGTTACTCCCGGATTTATTTTGTCGTTGTCGTAGGGATTTTCATTTGTGCGGTGATAAGGCTTGATAATGATTTGGTTATCAATATCTTTTTTAACCTGTTTCATACTTTCCGCTACGTTTTTCTTTTCTTTTTCATAGTTTCCGCTGGAAATGGCTTTTAGAACGTATGTGCGGTAGGGGATGTAGAGTTTCACCAGGCCTTTTATTCCGGGGCGGGTATAGATTATATGCGGTGTCAGGGAAACATGATTGACCATCAGAGAATCACCCGGCTGAAGAACGGTTCTGAAATAACCGTCGCTATCGGTGGTGACGATACGTGATGTCCGGTAATTGATGAGGTGTGCATTTTCGGCAGGGAGCGAATCTTCGGAAAAAATATGTCCTTCCAGGACCATATCTTTTTTCTGCAAATCCTGGGAAAATGCTAAAACTGAATAAAATAATAAAAACAATGGTAATAAAGGCCTCATATTTTTTCTTCAAAAATATTCTAAAATTCCTGAATCACGACAAATACGCTGATATAAAATAACGGAACTACCGGTTGGAAGTTCAATATCAGAGGCAAGACGCAAGACACAGGACACAGGACACGATTTCTTATTCCCAGATATTTTGGGCGTTTAGTGCATCCTGGTACCGTTTGGCATTCCGGGCATGTTCGCGGTGAGTACGGGCAAAATTGTGGTAGCCGGAGAAATCTTCGCGTGCGCACATAAAAAGATAATCGTTTTTATCGGCGTTCAGAACGGCATCAATACTTGATATTTCGGGGAAATTAATTGGACCGGGCGGAAGACCTGCGTATTTGTAAGTATTATACGGCGAGTCTGTTTCGAGGTGTTTATTGAGTATCCTTCTGATCGCAAAATTGCCAAGCGCAAATTTAATGGTCGGATCGGCCTGAAGGGGCATCCCGTTTCTGATCCGGTTCAGGTACAGGCCGGCAACAACAGGTTTTTCTTCTGGCTTGATCGTCTCTTCCTGGACGATCGATGCAACCGTGATTACTTCTACCGGAGTGAGGTTTATTGCTTTAGCTTTTGTTTTTCTTTCACTGTTCCAGAAGCGGTCGTATTCTTTTTTCATTCGCTCAGTGAATTTTTCAGGAGTTGTGGTCCAGTACATCTGGTAAGTATTTGGAATAAACATGGCATGAAAAGAGTGTTTATTGAACCCCATCTTTGCAATTACCGCCGAATCGTTCAGGTGAGCGATCAGAGATGATGAGTCTGCTGCTATATAACGCGACACTTTCCCCGCGAGTTCTTCCATAAACCGGAGATTATTGAAAACGATCCATACGGCTGCCTGGTTGCCCGCTTTTAGCATATTGACCAGTTGGTTCGAGTTTTGGCCCTTGTCGAATCTGTATTTTCCAGCCTTTATGTGTGCCGGATAATCTTTTTTTCGCGAAACCCAGCGGAACGCTTTTTCATCGCGCAGAATTTTTTTTATCCGCAGGGAATCCAGCACCTGTTCGTAATCCGATCTGTGTGGTATGATGATTGTACCCGGGTTCTCCACATTGTCCCGGAAAACGTACCTGTAAAGCTGATATGCCCTGAGCCCGGCCACAATAAAGGCGACAGTAGTCAAAATTATCAGCAGCTTGTTGAATCTGGGATAGAGTAAAAGACGGTTATGCTTTTTAAAATCCATTTGTGGCTGTTTTATACACAAAATTAATTTTTTCCGTGAATCGCTGACAGATGTTCTTCTTCTTTAATTTTTTTCAAAATGTAAATTCCTGCCTTCCGGTTAACGCAAATTCAGTATTTTCGTACGCATAAAATTTAAAAGAATATGCATCAGGTAAAATTAGCAGACAATATTTATTATTTAGGTTATAACGATCGGCGGACGCATCTGTTCGAGAACATCTGGCCACTCCCGTACGGAGTTTCATACAATTCTTACCTGGTTGCAGATGAAAAGGTTGCTCTGATCGATACGGTTGAACGCCGTTATATCGATGATTATCTGAACGACATCGATCAGATCTTACAGGGACGCACAGTTGATTATCTTATTATTAACCATATGGAACCGGACCACTCCGGTGCCTTGTGTGCAATTGTCGGTAAATACCCGGGGATTATACTGGTGGGAAATAAAAAAACTTTTGGTTTCATTGAAGCCCTGTACGAGGAACCGGTAAACATGATGGAGGTGTACGACGGGTCGGTTTTGAGTCTTGGTCAGACGCAGTTCCAGTTTCAAACGATCCCCATGGTGCACTGGCCTGAAACGATGGTGAGTTATGACGAAACCCATGGCATTCTGTTTTCAGGAGACGCATTTGGTGGTTTTGGCACGCTCGACGGTGGCGTTTTTGACGACGAAGTCAATCTGACCTTTTACGAAGAAGAAATCATGCGCTATTTTACAAATATTGTCGGGAAGTATTGTCCGCATACCCAACGGGCTATCCGGAAGCTGGAATCACTGGACGTGCGGATGATAGCGCCCACGCACGGGTTGATTTGGCGTACAGACCTGAACTGGATTCTTGACCGCTACAACCGGTGGAGCACTTACACGACCGAACCGGGTGCCGTGGTCGTTTACGGATCCATGTACGGGAGTACAGAGAAAATGGCGGAGGTTATTGGCCGCCAGCTTGCTGTCAGAGGAATCAGGAACATTCGTGTCTACGATTCTTCAAAAACGCACGCGTCGTATATCATCAGCGATATTTTTAAGTTCAGGGGATTAATTGTCGGAAGTTGTGCCTATAACAACGAAATGTTTCCACCGGTGGAATCATTGCTCCTTAAAATCCGGCACATGGGGATCCGGGATCATTACCTGGGTATTTTTGGTAATTATTCCTGGAATGGCGGAGGCGTAAAAAATCTCAGGAAGTTTGCTGATGAAATCAAATGGGATCTGGTTTATGAGCCTGTTGAAGAAAAGGGCGTCCTTAAACTGCCTCATTTTGAGGAATGTATAAAGCTGGCTGATGCGATGGCTGATAAACTTTTGAATTGATATTTGTCATTGTGTTGTGCATCAGTAACAGCAAATAAAATATCAATCATTAACGGCCGGATTACAGTTTTCGAAATGCATTATTCACATAATCTGATGGTTGTGTGAAGTTATGAAAAAGTTAAATAATAATTTCATATTTAGCATTTGTTAAATCAGGAAATTGCTAATTTTAGGAAGTCTTTTGGGAGAAATGAAACGAAATGTCGTCGTGACCGGTGGGTGAAAGACGACATGATGGATGAACCGCCGCTGACGGGGATCGAAAACAGAAACAAATTAAAACAAGCGCCGACAGAGCATTTATACGCTGCCACATGAATTAATCAAAGCCTTAATTCATGATCGGATTAATTGTCTGTCAGGTGTAAAGCCATAAATTTTTATAAACATTTTGAACGATTAAACAATGGAGCAGTCGAGAAGAGATTTTATCATGAATTCTGCGGTAAAGGTTGCGGGCGTTGCCGGTATTCCTATGATTTTAGCCGCCACTATGCCTTCGAAAAAAAAACAGCCTGAGGCTTCCGTGTTAAAGGATAAGGATATTATCCTGTTTCAGGGTGATTCAATCACCGATGCGGGAAGGGCCAGGAACGTGCAAAAGGCAAATGATCCGGGCGCTTTGGGGCATGGATACGCGTTGCTGGCCGCAGCCGCTTTGCTTGAAGGAATGCCTGAAAAGGATCTGACCGTTTTCAATCGCGGAATCAGTGGGAACAAGGTTTATCAGCTTGCGGAGCGATGGCAGGAGGATTGTCTGGATCTGAAACCTGGAATATTGAGTATTTTGATTGGGGTCAATGACTACTGGCACAAGCGCAACGGGAACTATGACGGGAATGTTGATGTCTATAAAAAAGATTACCGGGCCTTGTTAATCAGGACGAGAAAAGTGCTTCCGGATGCCACCATTATTATCTGTGAACCATTTTCGGTTGAGGGGGGGACGGCAATTGGGGGAAGCTGGCAGGAGGAATTCGAGGCTTATCGTAAGGTTGCAGCTTCTCTGTCCAGGGAGTTTGGTACCCTGTTCATACCCTATCATACGATTTTTACTGAAGCCCTGAAGTACGCCCCTGCCGCTTACTGGAGTCCCGACGGGGTACATCCTTCCCTGGCCGGAGCCCAGCTCATGGCCAGCTCATGGCTGTCTGTTGTGAAATAAACGAACAAAAGAAAAGCCGGGTACGCCGGCTTTTCTTTTGTATATCATAGTTATTTACGCCAGGAGCGCTTTCACCTGGTTGTAGACATTCTGACCCGTAAATCCCAGCTTTTCATCGAGTACCGTGTAAGGCGCCGAAAAGCCAAAGGAAGTCATCCCGAATACTTTTCCGTCAGAACCGGTTAAACCTTCCAGGGTGACCGGAAGTCCGGCTGTCAGTCCGAATTTCTTAACTCCGGCCGGCAGCACGCTGTTTTGATAGCCGACGCTTTGGTTCCGGAATAAGCCTTCGGACGGAACCGATATGATCCGGCATTTAATGCCTTCATTTTCAAGCAAGGCTGCGCCTTCAACCAGTGTACTGACTTCAGACCCGCTGGCCAGCAGGATGACATCGGGTGTTCCTTCGGTGTCGGAAACAATATAAGCACCTTTTTCTGCCTGTAACGCTTCGGTATACCTGTTTCCTTTGGCGGGCAGGTTTTTGATGTTCTGGCGGGAAAGGATTAAAGCCGTTGGTGAAGATGTGTTTTCCATGGCCATTTTCCATGAAACAGTCGCTTCTTCGGCATCGGCAGGCCGCAATACCAGTACGGAATTTTTTCCGTGGTGATTTTGAAGTTTTTCCATTAGTCTGATCTGAGCTTCCTGCTCAACGGGCTGGTGGGTCGGGCCATCTTCACCGACACGGAAGGCATCATGTGTCCAGATGTATTTTACCGGCAACTGCATCAGGGCAGCAAGACGTACGGCAGGCTTCATATAATCTGAAAATACGAAGAAAGTTCCGCAGGCAGCGATTACTCCGCCGTGCAAAGCCATTCCGTTAACCAGACAGGCCATGGTAAGTTCGGAAACGCCGGACTGAAGGAATGAACCACTGAAGTCGCCCTTTTTAAAAGCAGTTGTTTTTTTGAGAAATCCGTCGGTTTTATCCGAATTGGAAAGGTCGGCCGAAGTTACGATCATATTTTCAACGGTACCTGCAAAGGCTGCCAGTACGGTTGATGAAGCCGCGCGAGTTGCCGAACCTGCTTTTTGAACGATTTTACTGTAATCGAACGACGGCGCTTCTTTGGAGAAAAAGGTCTTGAGTTTTGCAGCCAGTTCAGGATTTGTTTTTTCCCATTCAGCCTGAACAGCTTTTTCCCGGGCAGCGGCCAGGATTAGCTCTTCCCTGCGCTTACTAAAAAGATCACGAACTTCGTCGAAGATAACGAAAGGATCATCGGGACTGCCATTCAGATTGGCGATGGTTTTGCTGAATGAGGCTCCTGCTTCACCCAGGGGCATCCCGTGAGTGGAACACTTTCGTTCAAAATTTTGACCGGTTTCAGTCAGGGCGCCTTTTCCCATCACGGTTTTTCCGATGATCAGGGTTGGCCTTTCCGTTTCTGCATGAGCGGTTTTCAGGGCGCCGCGAATAGCATCAATATCATTGCCATCGATTGTTACAACACGCCAACCCCACGCTTCATATTTTTTTGCTGTGTCTTCGCAGGTAACTTCCCAGGTTTCCGATGAAAGCTGTATGTCGTTCGAATCGAAAAACATGATCAGGTTGCTCAAACCCAGGTTACCGGCGATACGCCCCGCTCCCTGGGAAATTTCCTCCTGGACTCCGCCGTCCGAAATGTAGGTGTAGATTTTATGTGACATCCATTCCCCGAAACGCTGAACCAGAAACCGTTCGGCGATGGCCGCACCAACCGCCATGGTGTGTCCTTGTCCAAGTGGGCCGGATGTATTTTCAACCCCGCGGGTCACATCCAGTTCCGGATGCCCCGGAGTTACACTGTCCCATTGCCTGAAATTTTTCAGGTCTTCCATGGTATAATTCCCTGCCAGAGCCAGTGTCGAGTAGAGCATGGGTGACATATGCCCCGGATCAAGAAAAAAGCGGTCCCTGTTTATCCAGCTCATGTCGGTGGGGTCATAATTCAGGAATTCTGAATACAGGACACTGACAAAATCAGCTCCGCCCATAGCACCACCAGGATGGCCTGATTTAGCCTTTTCAACCATCGCAGCCGACAGAATACGGATATTGTCTGCTGCCTTTAGAATTAATTTGTTATTCATTCGTATATAACTTTATATATGATATTAGCTTACTTTGCGCCGATTGCAAAAATAAAACAATTCCGGCTAAAGTTCTGATAAAAAAAGACCGGCAAGTTCAGCAAAACGCCGATACCGGCCGGTAATATTTTTTGGTTTCAGAGATCCTATGGCAGGATCCGTACCATGATCACTCCTTCGATGCTCATCAGGTCGCTAACCAATTTCTCTGCCGGCAACGATCCGTCTAAATCAATGATGTTATAGGCAATATCCGCTTTGTTCTTGTTCAGCATATTGGCAATATTCAGTCCGTGCGCAGCAAGCTCGCTGGAAATCTGGCTGACCATCTTGGGAACATTTTTATTGGCAATGACCAGCCGCGGTCCGCCGTGTCGTTCCATTTCTGCCTCGGGGAAATTCACCGAATTGACGATATTCCCGTTTTCGAGGTAATTGCGGACCTGGTCGACTGCCATAACCGCACAATTGGTTTCCGATTCTTCTGTTGACGCGCCCAGGTGAGGGATGGCGATAACGTTTTTCATATTCAGGACGTCGTCCTCGGGAAAATCGGTTACGTAACATTTTACCTTGCCTGACTCGAGTGCTTCGTTCAAATCGGCTTTGTTTACAAGACCACCGCGTGAAAAATTCATGATACGCACCCCATTTTTCATCATGCGGATCTTGTCCTTATTGATGTATCCTTTTGTTTCGGGTGTTTGTGGTATGTGGATGGTAACGTAGTCTGCATTTGACAGGAGCACTTCGATCCCTTCTGCCTGCTTGACGTTACGGCTCAGCCGCCACGCATGTTTTACAGAAATATAGGGATCATAGCCCAGTACTTCCATTCCCAGTGCCTGAGCGGCATTGGCGGTTAAGACACCGATGGCTCCCAGACCAATGACAGCGAGGGTCTTTCCGCGTATTTCATTTCCTCCGAAATTTTTCTTTCCCGATTCAACAAGTGCGGGAACTTCGTCGCCTTTACCTGCGAGGGTTTTTGCCCAGGCTATTGAGTCGGCCAGGTGGCGTGAGGAAAGGATCATCGAAGCAATAACCAGTTCTTTTACGGCATGCGCGTTGGCTCCCGGGGTGTTAAAGACCACGATGCCAGAGCCTGTGCATTTGTCGACGGGAATGTTGTTCACTCCGGCTCCGGCGCGTGCTATGGCCTTCAGACTGGAAGGAAAGTCAAGTTCGTGCATCGCCTGACTCCTGACAATGATCGCATCAGGATTTTGAAACTCACTTGCTATCTCATACTGATCAAGCGGAAAATTCTTTAACCCAACCGGGTCGATCTTATTTAAGGTCTGGATCTTAAACATAGGTGTTTTTTTTGCAGTTAATTGCTTTTTATGATGAGAGGTTTTAAGCATTACAAAGATTGAAATTTTATTGAAGAAATAATAGCATCCGACTTACTTTTTTAGTAATCATTTGCCCTTTCGCCAACGCTTCATCGGCGAAATGGGAAGTGTTGGTGAAAAAACGTCTTTACTGACCATTCTGACGTCGGCAACCGAGTAAAAGGCCTGAGGATTATAGGTACTGATCAGTTTCACCACTTCATTAATGTCGGATCGTTTTATGATAGAATAGATCACAGCGACTTTACCCTCAGATCCGTTTGCTTCATGGTAGGTAATTCCGTAGCCGTTTTCCCGCAGTTTTTTGATCAGTTCATCAGCGCTGGTCCGGGTGATGATCTGAAGGCGCACAACGCCTACTGCCACTCTCTCTTCAATGAGCAAACCAATGTAATTTCCGGCCGCAAACCCTGTTCCGTAGGCAACGTAAGCCACCCAGTTGTCGATATTCTGAATAACCTTGCTCATGGTAATCAGCCAGATGATCACCTCAAAAAAACCGAGGACAGGGGCAATCAGTTTCTGTCCTTTCGATACCATTACAATGCGCAGGGTTCCGATCGTTACATCACTGATGCGGGCCAGAACGATGAGCAGTGGCAGAATAAGATAGGAAAACAGATTTGTTTCGTAAAATCCTTCCATCGGTCTTTTCTAACTGTTCTTACGAAATTATGAAATTAATCGACGATTTAAAACTCACTGGTGAAGTGGAATTTAATATCCCTGAATTCATCCTGTGCCATTTGGAGGATAAAAGGAGAGTCGGCAAGGAATACATCCCGGCCGCGTTTGTCGAGCGCCATCTTCTGATGTTTTCGCTGCTTGAACTCAGCCAGGATCTTTTTATCTTCGCATTCGATCCAACAGGCTTTGTGCATGGCTATATTTTCAAACCGGCACCGGGCATTATATTCATGTTCCAGCCGGTACTGAATGACTTCAAATTGCAGTTGCCCGACAGTTCCGATGATTTTTCTTCCGTTAAACTGACTGGTAAAGAGCTGGGCAACGCCTTCTTCCATCAACTGATCGATTCCTTTTGCCAATTGCTTGGTCTTCATTGGATCAGCATTTTCTACATAACGGAATAATTCGGGGCTGAAACTGGGAAGCCCTTTAAAGTGAATCTCTTCTCCCGATGTCAGGGTGTCGCCGATAATCAGGTTTCCATTGTCCGGGACACCAATGATATCGCCCGGAAATGCTTCGTCCACGATTTCCTTTTGCGATGCCATGAATGCCGTCGGACTTGAAATACGGATGTTTTTTCCTGTCCGTATATGTTTATACTGACCGTTCCTTTCGAATTTGCCGGAGCAGACTTTCACAAAAGCGATCCTGCTGCGGTGGTTCGGGTCAATGTTGGCATGAATTTTAAATACAAAACCACTGAATGCTTCTTCTTCCGGGAGAATCTCACGTTCTTCGCTGTAGCTTGGTCTCGGGGAAGGAGCGATTTCAACAAAAGTATCGAGTAATTCCTGTACACCGAAATTATACAAAGCACTTCCGAAAAACACAGGCGCCAGATTTCCGCTCAGATAGTCATCGGCATTAAACGTTGTGTAAACGCCTTCAAGCAATTCCAGCTCTTCCCGTAAGGTTTCCGCGTCATTTCCGATATAATTTTCAAGCTCAGGATTGTCCAGATCATCAAACAGGATTCCCGTTTCAATTTCCTGGATGCTGGCATTAAACAGGTTGAGACTTTTTTTGTAAATATTGTAAACCCCTTTAAAGTCCGGGCCACTATTGATTGGCCAACTCAGGGGCCTGGTTTTAATCTGAAGCTGTTTTTCGATTTCGTCAAGAAGGAAAAATGAGTCCTGTGCAGGGCGGTCAAGCTTATTCACAAATACAATCACTGGCGTTTTTCTCATCCGGCACACGTTCATCAGTTTTTCCGTCTGAGGCTCTACACCTTTTGCCGCATCAATGACAATGATGACGCTGTCGACGGCCGTGAGCGTCCTGAAGGTATCTTCCTGGAAGTCCTGGTGTCCGGGAGTGTCGAGAATATTAATTTTATAACCCCGGTAATCAAAGCCCATGACCGAAGTCGCTACCGAGATTCCCCGTTGACGTTCAATCTCCATAAAATCGGAGGTCGCCGCTTTCTTGATCTTATTGCTCTTCACGGCACCCGCTACCCGAATGGCGCCGCCAAACAGCAACAGTTTCTCGGTTAAGGTCGTTTTCCCCGCGTCAGGATGGCTGACAATCCCAAAAGTCCTTCTTCTTTTTATCTCCTCTAAAAAGCCCATAGTGAAAGTTTGAGGTGCAAAAATAGGATTTTTAAAATAACCCGGAGCAGTTACCGGATTATTTCAAAAACAGAGGCCCGATTAAAAAGTTAACCGGCCTGATAATAAACCGGGTTTTCCGTTCTCAGGCATCCCGTGCCGGGAAATCCGTGGTTAATTGATGGCTTTTGACACTCTTTTCCAGAATCGCTTATGGAATTTAACGCCGTCGTTGCCTATGCGTTCATTGTAGCTTTTCATAACGTCGCGGGGCGAAAATTTATAGGCTTCACGTGGTTCGTAAAGAGCCGGCACTTCGGGGTGAAATTGTACACCGAAAACATTCGGATATTTTTTATGCCTGATCCCTTCAATGACTTTACCATCCATGGAACGGGCGGTAACCTCCCAGGAACTGTCAAGGTTTTCGATAGCCTGGTGGTGGGCACTTAACACAGGCGGAGAGATATTGGATTTCGTCCACTTCACCTCCTTCATGAAGAAGCCGTCAATTTCGAGCCGCAGCGGATGAAAATTAACCGTCATAAGCTGATCGTTGTCGAATATATCCTGCCAATAGTTGCGGTGGATATTGTCATTGTCAAGTTGCACAATATCCTGAGGACTGCTCACACCGTACAACTCCTGTGGAATATCCTGGACCATGGTACCGCCGGTCGCCACATTCATGGTCTGCATTCCCAAACAGAACCCAACTACAAAATATTTAGGATTTCTCTCCAGAAAAGGCGTGTAACTTGGATTTCTGTTGCTACCCAGTAAATGGAATACCAGCGAAAGTTCAAACAGATGCCTTTGAGGGTCGGTGACATCCGCATATTTCTTTTCTTCACCGTAAGCTTCCGGCTGAATGTCAGGGCCGCCAAAGAGAAAGACACCTTTTGATTGACTAAACATAATATCAAAGTTATTGGTAAAGTCATTCGGAGTGAAAATATTCTCATTTGTCAGGTTTCCTGTAAGGCGTTGTAAATGAAATTTTTCCAGATTATTGTCGCGGATGTAGCGGATGGACTGGGAATAGTCGTATTTTTCAGCATAAAAGTAGATCCCGATGAATTCGGACTCACCGACAAACAATATATGATTGTCGACCAGATATTTCATTGACTCGATATTTTCGACAGTGGGGTGAGTCATCAGAATATATGTTTTGGCAGGATCGTAATCAGAATTAAAGAAGTTCTGTGCTTTCCCGGAAAACGTAAACAAAACGGTAAAGATCAATAAGAACCGGATAAAAATTCTTCTGTCTTTCATAAATATCGTGTTAAAATGAACGAAACTAATCACACAAACTTAAACAGAAAATTAAACACATGCAACCTGCTTAGTATCCGCGTTTATTAAATAGCATATAGCCGAAACTAAAAACGACGTACAGCCTGGTGTCTTTATTGTCAAAATAGTTCAGCGTCAGACTGACAGGGCCCATTCCGGTATGATAAATTAATCCGCCCATACCCATGGCGTTGAACGAAGAGAATGTTTTTTCATTGTATTGAGCCTGATAATTTTCAATCTGCAGGATGTTTTTTACCGGCAAAAAGCCATATGCTTCTGTACGAAAATGCAACTGACCGGTTAGCTTTCCGATGAACTTGAGCCCCGAGGCCAGATATTTCGTGGCACGGAATTCGGAGAGGAGGAGAGTTTGGCTAAAAGGAATGGGGGCGAAAACAGGTGCACTCAACAAGGTTGACCGATAATTGCTCAAGACTTCTTTATTGCTGAAAACGCCTTCTGTTAACACACCCATCGTTATTTTCCGGTTGACTTTAAAATATTTGTCATAGCTGCCTTTCAAAATATAAAATGAATGGTTCTCTGTATTTTTCAGCAGGGTAGGTACAGCTGATCCCGGTTTGTAGGTTTCCTTCCCGTCGACGAAAGTTAACCCCAGACAGGATGAAACACCTTCGGTTGGATATTGCCGGTAATTAAATGAATTTTTCTCGAGGATTATTTTGGTCGCAAACGCGTCAAAATCAGTGTGATCAGAAATATCTGCCTTCTTGATTTCTTCAGTCATGTAATATTCGTCCGATGCCGAAGAGTAACTGCTCCCAAATAGAAGCTTTCCTTTGTTACCGACAGGGAATCCCAGTTCGAAACTCAGATTATCTTCATCCCTGATCACGTATGGTGGTAAAACATCCTCGAAAAAAAAATCGTTGCTTGCTGCGTAATAATCCCACCGGTTGAGTGTGAAATTACCGGAAAGATAAAACGGGATCTTCGACGGAAAGTCAATCCTTCCGCCCAGGTTGATTGAGCTGTAGAAGCGTCCGAAATAGATATTTGTGCTCAGTGTGTAGGCCCGGTTGTTAAAAAAACGGTAGTCAAGGCTGAAAAAGCCCTGGTTGATGGGTTTTGTTGATACATTTCCACCGAACTTTATTTCCACAGGTTTGTCCTTCTTTACTTTCAGATGAAGGTCAAAGTAACCTGTTTCCTGGTTATAGATAGCGATTGGGCGGATCGATCGGATCTGCGGATCGGCCACTAACTTAAAATATTCCTGGCGCAGCTCGTCCAGGCTGATCGTCGTTGAACGGTGTTTAAGGCTCTGGATAATATACTTTCGCTGCAGTGCATCGCTGACTCCTTCAACCTGGATGTTCTGAAACCGCAATTCAGGTTTTCTCCGGTTGAATTCTTCTCTTCTTTTCATTACTTCATGAAGCGATACCCGCCGGCTTACCCGTGTTTTAATGCTGTCGATTACGCTTTGCGCCTTATTGTATCCCGCTTCTTCAATAAGGTCTATCTTGTCAAAATCAAGCAGTTCAATATTGCTGAATGAAGTTTCGAGCAAAACCCCTTTTTGCGAAGGGACCTCGTATTTTGTTTTCTGCATGATCAGGTTTTCCAGTTGCGCCATAACGTCGTCCTCATTCGGTTTACGTGCATTGTTGGCTACTTTGTGCGCAATGACGATATCCGGATTAAAAGCCTTGACAGCATTTTCGACGGGGAAATTGTTTACAATTCCACCATCAAAGGCAAGGTTTCCGTCAATTTCAATGGGCTTGAAATAGAATGGGAAAGTCATGGACGCACGGATCGCCTCGCCGAGATCTCCGTTTCTGATTTCCAGTTCCTTGTTGTTGTAGATATCTGTTGCGATACAAAGGAAAGGAACGAAAAGTCGGTTGAAATCATAATTGCAGGCGGCATTGGTAGAAGCGAACATTTCCATGAAAGCAAAGTCCATTTGTTCTTCAGGGATAATGTTGGTTGGTAACAGCAGCTTCAATTTTTCTTCCTGTTTTTCCAGATTAAAACTTATCCAGGCCGGGTTTTCATGCAGACGCCTGAAATAATAACGGTATTCTTCCTGAATAAACCCTGTTGACCAGAACTTAAATTGTTCGGAACGAAAAAGTTTCTCCATTTCATCGGTCGAGAATCCGGCGGCATAAAGTCCGGCCACAATAGCTCCCATTGATGTCCCCGCAACGAAATCGATTGGAATATTGTTCTCTTCCAGCGCTTTGATAACACCGATGTGCGCCAGTCCCTTCGCACCGCCTCCACTCAGCACCAGGGCCACTGTCTGGGCCTGTGATACAGATAGACAAAAAATCATCATTAAGGCAGGGAGTAACTGTTTCATTATTGGTCCGTTTTCATTTTGAGCGATTGAAAGCCTTCTCCCAGGATCTCCCGGGTATCCATGATCGTGATGAATGCGTGGGGATCGATTTGGCTGATGAAGCGCTCAAGTATGGCGACTTCACGGCGGCTCACAACCGTATAGATGATCTTTTTCTCTTCATTGGTAAAAAGTCCGTTTCCGCTCAGGTAGGTGCCGCCTCTCTCCAGATCGACCAGGATTTTTTCCCTGATCTCTTCATGTTTGTCTGAGATAATCAGTAATGCTTTATTATAATTTCCGCCTTCGAGGGTGATGTCGATCGCTTTTCCGGTAATGTAAATAACCAGCCAGGAATACAGGGGGATTTGCCAATCGCCAAAAGCGGCCAGTCCGAGCAGGACAATCACCGAGTCGACGTAGATCATCAGATGTCCCAGTTGTGCACCGGTATATTTGGCGATAATCATGGCAATGATATCCGAACCCCCTGAGGTGGCGCGCGATTTAAAGATTAAACCCAGTGCAAAGCCAATCAGTACTCCCCCAAAGACGCACGACAGCAAAACATCGGGAACAAGGGGTGCGTCTCCGTCGACACGCAGGTAGGTGATCAGATCAATAAACACAGAAGACAGCACAAAACCAATAACGGTTTTTACCCCAAATTTGGGGCCGAGGATCTTAATTCCGGCAATCGTAAGGGGTATGTTCAGGATCAGACCGAATAACCCGATGGGAAATCCGTCCGGCCAGAAGGGAAGCATGCCTTCAGTGAGGTGGTGCACAACAATAGCAATGCCGTATACCCCACCGGGGACGATTCTGTGGGGCGAGATAAAAAAAACGAAACCTGCCGCCAGGATGAATGCACCGACCAGGATATAAGTATATTCCCTGAACCAGTTTAAGGTGAACAACTTTTCTTTTGGAAGGAATGTCATGCGTTGTTTTTTCTGCAAATTAATGCCTGTTGGCCGGATAATTGGTGATTTTTATCACTGATTCTCATATTCCCGGCTGCCTGGCCAGGAAAAAGAAAGGCCCCCGAAAGGAGGCCTCATCCATATCATCAGCGTTTTTTCAGATTCTTTTTTCCTTGATCCTCGCTTTTTTACCGGTAAGGCCGCGCAGATAATAAATACGCTTGCGGCGTACGCTTCCTTTTTTGTTGACTTCAATACCATCAATAAAAGGTGATGAAACCGGGAAAATCCGTTCAACTCCAATATTTCCGGACATTTTCCGTACCGTGAACGTCTTGGTCACCCCTGTTCCTTTTATCTGCATAACCACACCGCGGTAATCCTGAATACGTTCCTTGTTCCCTTCTTTAATTTTGTAGTGAACGGTAATCGTATCTCCGGCTCCGAACTTAGGCAGTTTGTTTTCCAGGGTGAATGCTTCTTCAACTACTTTAATCAGATCCATTTTTTTAAATTTTTAGTGGCAATATTACACCTGGCATTTCGTGTAAGAGATTGCAAATTTTTCGCAAAATTAATAAAATTAAAACAAGTATAACGGGTTAGCGGAAATAAATTGTAAAATGGCAAAGAGCATGGTGCACAGTACATGGCGGAAAATGGAGACCGGAGACTGGAAGAATATTCTCCCGGTTTCCCTGTTCCCCGCTCCGTATCATTTTTTTTAATAACGGCTAATAGCTTCCGGTCTCACGACTCGCTACTCATGGCTAATGTGCGTCTCCCTTTACCTTGAAATGATCGCCTGTGCTTTGGATGATGGCTTTGTACCACCATTCCGGATAACCGGGGTGTTCAGGGGCGGCCGGCAAGCCATACTCGTTTCTCTCAAAGGCGTTGTTTTTCTCTTTTTTTATATTTCCGTCTAAATATTTGACGAGCAAATACCTGAAAAGTTCCTCCCATTTTTCTGTGACTTTATTCGCCTCATTGACCGAATATTCTGTCAAAAAGCTCCGGGCTTTCTCCGGTCCTTCGTTTTCATGAAGGAGTTTGGCTGTTTGTTCCACGGCAGGGGTGTAGCTGAAGAATTCTGCTTCCAGTTGTGTCTGTCTTTCGCGGATATGGCCAATCATATTGTCGTAACGCAGGTAGGCCAGGTTTGAAACTTTATTAAATGTCCAGAAAGCTGAAGTTTCTGAATAGGTGAGCAGATCGCCGTTTCCGACGGCAAAACATTCAGGAATTTTTGTGATTCCGCAATACATCGGCACATAGCAGGTGCTGTAAGTGTCGTCTACGCCGAACCAAAGGATACCTCCAACGGGAGCCGGAAGCCATGAACGGCATTGGGCTACAAACGAAAAGCCGGTTTGTTGGGTGGAAATCGCCCGTTCATTACAATAAGTAACAGAATCGACTGTCCAGGTCAGTCCCCTCCAGCGATAAGGAAGCCTGTTGGGGCCGGCTCCCAGATCGCGCGTCATGTCGAGTTCCGTTCCTTCGAAATGATCGCGCATCAATTCCATAACGTCTTTCACGGTCAGTTTTTTTGAAGGCTTCACCCACAACGGGAGCCGGTTCGACGCGAATTTATTACTGTCCTGATGCATGACGTTACCTTTTGCATATTCCAGGTACTGATCCATACCCGGGGCCACTTTGTTAAAGCCTGCCCAGACACGGGCATCGCAAAAGCGTGCCCCTCCGAAATCGACCGGAGCATACACATCAGAGAAACTGAAATCTTTATTGATCCCGTCATACCAGCCTTTTTCCCGGGCAAAGGAGATTACATCCCTTGAATAGAGGCAATTTTCGGGATCGTTCAGGGGGAACGTGGTGATTCTTGCCTGATTGGCGTGTCCGCTGATATAACCGTCGGGAATTTTCACCGCAACCCAAACAGCTCCTTTTTCATCATTACCCTTACCGATCATCTCCAGGATCCAGACTTCATTGGCGTCGGAAACAGAAAACGATTCTCCCGAACTTGCATAGCCAAATTCGTCAACGAGCGAAGTCATCACCTCAATAGCCTCTCTGGCTGTCTTTGCACGTTGCAGCGCAACATACATGAGGCTTCCGTAATCCATGATTGCACCTTTTTGGACGGACAGTTCTTCGCGCCCTCCGAAAGTAGTTTCGCCGATGGCGACCTGATGCTCATTTATGTTCCCGACAACACTGCAGGTGTGCGGGACCTGAGGGATCCGGCCCAGGGGCTTACCCGTATCCCATTCCACAATGTCACGCATGGCCCCGGCCGGATGGTCAGCGGCCGGCTGGTAGTATAGTTCACCGTATAACGTATGCGAATCGGCAGCATAGGTAATCATTGTTGAACCGTCGGCCGAAGCACCTTTTGTTATCAAAAAATTTGTACATGAAAAAACCTCTGCGGTCCAGAGCAGACCGGCTAAAAATAATACGCTGCACCTCTTAATCATTTATCTATTGTTTTGGATTGTGTATTCAAATAACGACAAAGATAGCTTTTCAAGTATCAAGACACAAGACAGGCTGATATCTTAAAACAGCATATAAATCTGGCCCCCGTCTCCGGTCTCCTCTTCGCCCTGTGCCCCATGCCCGTTTAAATTTTTATAAGTTTTTCAAATTTTTTTCACATCTTTAGAAAGGAATCAAAGACATTATTTATGAAGCTTCGGGCATTTCACCAGATGACATACGGCATTTATCTTATTGCCTCCGAATTTGAGGGACATAAGGTTGGTTATATTGCCAATACCGTTTTTCAGGTCACCTCGGAACCACTCCTCATAGCGGTTTCCTGTCATAAGAATAATTCGAGTACGGAAATTATCAGAAAAGCCGGTGCCTTTTCCGTTTCTGTATTGCGAAAGGATGCAAGTGCAAAGCTGATTGGTGATTTTGGGTTTAAATCGGGAAAAGATATTGACAAATACAGCGATCTGGACCTGATTCGTTCAAAAACCGGAGTGCCGGTGGTTCTGAACGATTCAGTAGCCTGGTTCGATTGCCGGGTCAGACAAGCTCAGGATCTGGGCTCGCACTGGCTGGTGATCGGAGAGGTCATGGAAAGCGAATTGCTTTCCGAGGCGGAACCGCTGACTTATGCCTGGTACCGGGAAAAGTATAAAATATTATCGCCTAAAAATTCGCCGACCTATATCGATCGCGAACTGCTTGAGCAGGAAAGGCAGGCAGCACTGAGTGAAGCTGCCGGCGCGGGTGACGATCCGGTACAGGCAAGGTCTTATGTGTGCGTAATTTGCGGGTTCACATATGATCCCAAAGAAGGAGATCCGTCGGCCGGGATACCTCCGGGAACTCCTTTTGAAGAATTACCTGAAGATTACCGCTGTCCTGTTTGCAACGCCACAAAGGAGTACTTCAAGGAGTTATAGTCATGAGTAACGAGTTGTGAAACAGGAAATCGTCGGTCATTAGCTGCTCAATTAATCCTGTGTCCTGATACTTGTGTCTTGAGTCTTGATATTTGCGCCTGTTTACATATTGGTGTCTTTCAGTATCACATCGTGTGCACCACCTTCAACGATACTTGTTGCTGAGACCAGTGTGATTTTGGCTTCTTCTTTTAGTTCCGCAATGGATAAGGCGCCACAGCTGCACATGGTCGATTTGACCTTGCCCAATGTAATATCGAGGTTATCTTTCATTTTTCCTGCATAAGGCACGTAACTGTCAACTCCTTCTTCAAACTTGAGGTTTTCGGAACCCCCCATATCATAGCGCTGCCAGTTGCGCGCCCTGTTCGAACCTTCGCCCCAGTATTCCTTGACATACCGGTTATTGATCATGATCTTTCTCGTCGGACTTTCATCAAAACGGGCAAAATAGCGGCCCATCATGAGAAAATCGGCGCCCATGGCCAATGCCAGCACCATGTGGTAGTCCTGCACGATCCCCCCGTCCGAGCAAATCGGGATATACAGGCCGGTCTTTCTGAAATATTCATCACGGGCAGCAGCCACTTCAATGACCGAAGTTGCCTGTCCGCGGCCAATGCCTTTCTGTTCGCGGGTGATACAGATAGAACCGCCGCCGATACCGACTTTAATAAAATCTGCTCCTGCTTCCGCCAGATACAGAAAGCCGTCACGGTCTACCACATTCCCTGCACCTATCCGTACTGCCCCGTTGTATTCTTTTTTGACATATTCGATTGTTTCACGCTGCCATTCCGAAAATCCATCAGAAGAGTCGACGCAAAGGAGATCAACGCCGGCCTGAACCAGTTCGGGAACCCTTTCCCGGTAATCCCTGCTGTTGATACCTGCGCCCACAAGCAGTTTTTTATCACCATCCGAAAGCTCGTTAGGATACTCCTTATGGCTCTCGTAGTCTTTGCGGAACACAAAGAAATTGAGATTCTGATTTTCATCAATAATGGGCAGGGTATTCAGTTTATGGTCCCAGATGATGTCGTTGGCATCGTTCAGGCTGATCCCCAGTTTACCGGTTATCAGTTTATCGAAAGGCGTCATGAAATCATGTATCTTCATATCGAGCGGGTCGCGGCCGGCCCGATAATCTCTGCTGGTAACGATACCGAGTAGTTTTCCGTTCGGCGAGCCATCTTCGGTGATTCCCAGTGTTGAATGGCCGGTCAGCTCCTTCAGCATCAGTACGTCTTTCAGCGTGTGATTTGGCGTCAGGTTCGAGTCGCTGATCACAAAGCCCGCTTTGAATTTCTTTACCCGCCTGATCATTTCTGCCTGACTGTCAATTGGCTGCGAACCGAAAATAAATGATAATCCCCCATTTCTCGCCAGGGCAATTGCAAGGTTGTGATCCGACACGGACTGCATAATTGCTGATACGAACGGAATATTGAGCTCAATCGCCGGTATTTCACCTTTTTTGTAACTGACAAGGGGCGTTTTAAGCGACACGTTCGAAGGGTTACAGGTTTTGGATGTTAAGCCAGGGATGAGCAGGTATTCACTAAAGGTTCTTGAAACTTCATTCGAGTATTTTGCCATGATATCCAGCTTTAAGGATGAAAAATTGCGCAAAATTACACATTTTATCCGAGTTGCCAAAGCCCGTTTGCCCCATGCGCCTTTACTTGCCGGCCATCTGCGATACCGTCACCTGGTAGTTGGAATAATTGTATAAAGGGTTGCGTTTGGGGTTATATAGTTTTTCTTCATACAACGGATTGTCTTCCTGCGTATAAACCCACAGCTCATCCGGATTCCAGACGATGATCTCATCGCGGCAATCGCCGGTAATGTCGAGCGTGGCACAGCACATGTCCGGGTGCCCGTCGTCGGGAAAGCGCAGCGCTTTTCTGCCGTGCCCATCCCAGGCACCCCCTTGTTCGGGGTTGGCGTTAAGCAGGAAAAGTTCTTCTGTTTTGCCGCTCCAGTTAAGAGGAAGGCAAACGCTCCCATATTGGTTTGGTTCAAAAGTATGGAAAATGTTACCGGTTTTATCGTAAAGATTGATTGTTCCCTGACTTCCCCAAAAGTTCACAGAGACGGCCTCCAGCCCGGGCAGATCGTTTCTGAAATTAGCCACAGCCGGATTTTGAGCATGTCCGATGTGAAGATGTTTGCTGATGTTGCCGTTCAGATCGGCAAAGAACATGCCCTCATCTCCGGCGGCACATAAAATATGAGGATCCTCATTTTCATCCATATTTACGATGGCAACACCGTCTGCATGATCGGATAATTGTTCATCGAGACTCCATAACTTTTTACCATCATTGTCAAAAAGTGTATATCCGGCAAGTAACTCATCCTTTCCGTCTCCGTCAGTATCGAAGGCATACGGATAATGCCCGGTTCGGCATTCATTTTCCCAAAGCAGGCTGAGGTTTGAATCGAAAGCCCATAAGTACTGATACCGGTCCTTTAAAATAAAATCGGATGCGTAACCTTTTCCCTGCAGGTCAAGAAAATAAATACAGTCTCCAAGAATCCTGGGAAACCTGTTATGTCCTGACTCCAACGGCTTTCCGTTTGGTGTCAGCGGGGTAGGGGTTTTTTTGATGATCTTTCCGGTGGCGCTTTCGGCGATGATGATTTCCTGGTTCATACAGTAAATCACTTCATTGTTGCCATCCTGGTTTATGTCGTGGATTTGAAAAGCAACATCGTTGGTGACCATGGCTTTCCATGGATCGGGTTTTCCCGTTTGCCAGAGAATTTGCCCGTCGAGCGTCATAGCCGTGAGACAACTGAGTTCGCTGTTCCGGTCGCGTGGCCCGTGGTGAACGACCTGTCCGAAAAGCACATCTGTTTCTCCGTCGCCGTTAAGATCGCCAAACCGGACATTTCGTCCGCTCCCGAATTCTCCGAGAAACAGTTTTTTGTAAACAGTCATTGCGGGGTTCATAGCAGCCAGGCTATCCTGCAGGTGAGTGAGATCCCGTTCCTGCCTGAGAATTTTTTCCTGGACTTGTCTGGAGGTTGTTACTTTGACCGAATAGAACTCGGCGAATCCGTCGGCTAACAGACCTATTTTCCCTTTCCGGAAGGTGCTGTCATATACCGTACGGATTTCGTCGCCCGGCATAAAAACCGTAATCGAGGAATCTCTGGCTGTAACCTTGACTTTGATGGTTTCCCCGGGGTAGATCTGGTAAGATGTTTTTGACAGAATGATTTCATTTGGCTGGCGAAAGCCAATTCCCTGATTGACTTTGATCAGGGAAATAAGTTCTTTGTCGACGCCCAGGAAATAATAGGACCGGTCATTCTCATAGCGAAACAATATCCCGCTCCGGGTTCTTAAACTACCCGGTTTAAATTCCGCTTCAACCGTATAGTCGCTCCAGAAAGGTGATCCGGTTATGACCATTGGGTGCCAGTGTGCATTGTGGTTGAGACGGACGTGAGTCATCACTTTCCGGCCTTCTGTAGTCCTGATTTCCCAGGACGCCGGAAGATTATACCGGTAAGTGGACACTTCCCAGTTTGAGCGGGGTCTGGCGCCGGCAAGATAATGGAATTCGGTATATGCCCCCGGATCAGTCAGCAGCGGCCCGCTCACCTGACCTGAGAAATCTTCATTTAAAAGAAAAACATCTGGTTTGGATTGGCATGACACTATGATTACAATGAGAAAAGACAAGATGTGCAGGTTCAGCACAGGTCGTTTGACTGAAGGAGTTTGCATAACAAAGCGATTTAGCACAAGGTTCTGCTAAATTTACAACTCTTTAGGTATGAAAGAAAATATTTGGAAAGTATTTTGCATAATCTGTAAAGAAATCAGGACAGGTGGCTTTTTTCCCTGTCCATAAAACGGGATTAACAGGATACATGAAATCGCGTTAAATTCTGATTCCCTGTTCGATGAATCTGAGCATCGCCTTTTTTATCGTCTTCCTGATCCGCCTTTTGTTTGTGCCGCTCCACCTTGGGATTGGGTTCTTGTTTCTTTTGCCGGGCGGGTTGTTGTCTGTCGCCTGGAGATAGACTCCGTCCGAATCGAAGGAGAAGCTGTACTTTTATC
>JBCFBK010000103.1:0-3800 GCA_038562555.1 Prolixibacteraceae bacterium
GAAACCTTGCCCAGATTGTCTGTGCAGGTCAGGACCGGCATCGATTTTGACAGCACCGCCGTGATTTGATCTTTCCCGGCACTGGCTTTTCCGCTTTCAGCGAACGATTTTTTCATGGCTGAAAAATCGCCGATGGCCAGTGATTTATTTTCCGATTCTTCCGAAGCCAGGTAAAAGTAACCCCAGTCGATGCGTACATTGTCTCCTTTCTTTTGAAGAACGGGTTGTTCGGTTGTTCCTGCTTTGGCAAAACCAATCGTTCCGGTTTTACCCGTTGTCACGGCAACTTCCTGGTTGAGTTCATTCACCGCCCACTCGGGTGTTGCTTCAAAATAGACCTGTACTTCGTGCGATTGCCCGTCGTTCGAAACGACCTCATAGTTGATGTAGTTAACCGGGCGTGAAAGCAGATCGGGATCGTCCATCAGCAAGGGCGAAACAAATTCCAGATGCAGGTCGACCGGACCGCAGGCGAATGCATATTTGGTCTGTGTAGCGGTAAGTTTAACGCTTTTTTGAACGGCCGTTTGCGCGAAAACAGGCTGTTGTTCGCTTTCCCTGAAGATGCCGAAATCGACATAAGCCAGTCCGCCGCGATCAAGGCAATGGGCGGCAATTGTGTTTTTACCACCGGCATTCAGCAGGCTCTTGTCCAGTTTGAGAACGACGCCGCTTTTGGCGCGGTTGCCGGTATTGACAATCTGCGTGCCGTTGAGATACAGTTCAAAATCGTCGTCGTGTGAATAAATGAGATAAAGTTCGCTGCCTTCGCCGGTTGCCGGCATTTCAAATACCCGACGTACCCAGATTTCCCTGGTTTTCCATGGAGTATTTGTTTGCGCCGAATTCGGGGTGCCAAAAGCCGCCTTTCCGCTTTCCCAGGAGGAGTCGTTAAAGTCGGGCTTTTCCCAACCTTTTGCCGGTTCGCTGTTCACGAATTTACCTTCCCAGGCTTCCTCTTTTGCATTGGGTATAACGGCTTGCAGTGGAATTTCTTCCTTTCCCAGGAACCGGTAGGTCTGTCCGTCAACACGAAGGGCGCCGATTAACGAGTGATTCGTGCCGGTCCAGTGTTTTACCGGCGTGTCAAATAACTGGTCGGAAGTTGACCATGCGCTTGTATAAGGATCGATTGTGACTAAAGGGTAGGCGGGGGCCCGGAACTCCAGCCCTGCTTCTTCTGTTTTTTGTACGTCTGACTTCGTGCCGCACGAACCCAGAATGATTGCTGCAACGACACTTGCCAGTACCCGGTTAAATGATGTTTTGAGCATAAAAATTTATTTTTGATGTTATTTCGAAAGCAAACGTTTTATACCGGTCAGAAATATCCGGATTGAACAAATCTATCAACTTTCCTTCAAAATACGATAAAAAAAATTAAAGCCGTCTCTCAAAAGGGATGGCTTTAATTTTATAAATGGTCGCTACGGAGTCATTACTTCCACGGGTTCATTGTAATTCCATTTTCTTGTGCCGCTGCCTTTGGGCGTATCGTAGCTGATACGGATGAATACAATTCGTCCCGAGGGGATTGCTCCGATCGATTCGATAGTAATCCTCTGTCCCAGTAATGGAGTAAAGACCGAGCCCGGGTATTCGATTTTACTTGACCAGCGCTCGTCGCGGGCGCGGTAACCCACGCCGGAGCAGTAGCTGGCAAAGACACTTTGGCTGACTGTAGTAGGATAAGTATCAATTCAGGTGTGCGAACAAAAAGAGGCCACAACCTTATTTTGTTGTAACCTCTTTAGTATCATTGTAGCGAGAGCCGGGCATGATCCGGCGACCTCATGATTATGAATCATGCGCTCTAACCAGCTGAGCTACCTCGCCATTCCAAAATTGCGGTGCAAAGATAGTGTTTTATTTTTTTTACCTGCAATAGATCGCGGAAAAAATAAACCGATAATCCGTTTCAAATTGCGTATTTCTATGAGAATGCTTATATTGCCAAAAAGATCACATAATGGCTTTAAAAACCAGGATTCAACTCGAATACGCTGTTAATTGTTCCCCTGCTGTTTTGTATAACAGGTTAAGCACTCCATCGGGCTTATCTGAATGGTTTGCAGATGATGTTCGCGTTAAAGGGAAAAAATATACCTTTATCTGGGATGACTCGGAACAAGAAGCTGAGATGGTGCAGAACAGGGAAGGTAAATTGGTTCGCTTTAACTGGCTGGAAGATGATGAATCCTACCTCGAATTCAGCATCAGCAAGGATGAACTGACTGGTGACGTATCGCTTGTCGTTGTGGATTTTGCCGAAGAAGGGGAAGAAGCGGAAGCCACGGACCTTTGGAACTCTCAGATTTCAGACCTGAAAAGGAATCTCGGATGTTAACGCATTTTTAACTTTAGTTTTTCCAAAATAACTTAGTTTTGTAACCATTTCCTGATTGTTGAGGTTAAGTCGGGAGTTCAAGCCTCTCATAGCGTCTGATATTGGGAATGGTTCAGTGTGGCAACTAAAACAATCATAAACACATGAAGCGGTTGCATCAATTTGTATTAAAGAGTTTCCTGGGGCCATTTTTTATGACCTTCTTCATCTGTGTTTTCATTCTGCTGATGCAGTTTCTTTGGAAATACATTGATGATATGGTTGGAAAGGGACTGGAGTGGAATATCATTCTCGAGCTGCTTTTTTATGCATCGCTTGCCCTTGTCCCCATGGCTTTCCCGCTGGCCATGCTTTTAGCTTCTATCATGTCGTTTGGCAGTCTTGGTGAAAATTACGAACTGGTTGCCATGAAAGCTTCGGGTATCTCGCTATTCCGCATTATGCGACCGCTGATCCTGGTGGCTGTCGGACTTTGTCTGTTTGCTTTTTACTTTTCCAACAATATTTTGCCAAAAACAAATCTGAAATTCGGAGCATTGATGTGGAGCGTAAAGCGTCAAAAACCGGAAATGGTGATCAAAGAAGGCGTGTTTACCAACGACATCGATGGCTACAGCATCAAAGTGGAACGGAAAAGCCGCACGAATAATTTGCTGTATAAAATTTTGATTTATGACCACCGGCTTAATCAGGGGAATGTTTCGGTCACGGTTGCTGATTCCGGCTATATGAAAATATCGGAGGACAAAAAGTTCATGATCATGACCCTGTTTGCCGGCGAAACAGCTGAGGAACTGGCCCCCAAAGAACGAGGAAATAAAAAAAGTTATCCTTACCGGAGGACACGTTTTGGAAAACAAGTGGTCACTGTCCCCCTGCGCGGGTTTGAGTTTAAACGGACCGATGAAAACATGCTGCGAAGCGCTTACCGCATGATGACCCTTAAACAACTCGAACATTCGGAAGATTCGATGTATCTGGACTACCAATACCGGGTAAGGCGATTTGCTGTCAGCATGCGTTATAATGATGTATTGAACAAGTCCGTCATGAATCTGAGCCACCCGGAAGATTCACTCCGCAGGTATGAACCCTTTGAGGCGGGCAAAGAAGTTGATTTGAGTCAGATCTATGGTAAGTTGGATCAGATGGATAAAGAACAAGTGTTTTCGTCGGCGCTGGATATCGCCCGCTCAAACAAGCAGACAATCGACCAAAATCTGTCGGAACTCTATAACCTGAAGAAGAATCTGAACAAGTATTCGATGGAAAAACACCGGAAGTTCACCTGGTCTGTTGCCTGTGTTATTTTCTTTTTCATCGGCGCACCGTTTGGAGCAATTATCCGCAAAGGAGGGCTGGGTATGCCTGTGGTTGTTTCAATTCTTATGTTCATCTCTTATTATATGGTTTCCATTGTCGGCGAGAAATTTGCGCGCGAAGACGTGTGGGG
>JBCFBK010000053.1:0-39609 GCA_038562555.1 Prolixibacteraceae bacterium
GGTTGAAGATCTGTTATTTGAACAATATATTCAAACAAAAAGACCAAAAGATTCAAGAAAGTTTTCAACAATAACATGTTGAACAGCTGTTATTTGTAGGTTTTCTTAGAGGCACTATATATCACTGGTGTTACAAATCCAATTATTTTATTGGACTCACATAAGCCAATTACCTGAGCGGAGTAATTGGCGAAGGGCTTTCTGTCAAAAAAGAAATCTAAGATTACATCGGTATCAATTAATACTTTATCCATGTTACAAGTATTTTTTTGATAATCTTTTTGACAATTCCTTTTTATAATCAAAATCTTTTGGAGCCTTAAATGAACCTCTAAGCGATGAAGTAACAGGTGTAGCGTCTGTCAGCTTTAGATTATCTTCTTTCGTAATTACTTTGAGATAATTTTCCACGATATCCGACAGGCTTCTCCCTTTACCTTTTGCATACTTCTTTGCTTTTTCTATTAGTGTCTGTTCAATTGTCAATGTTAATTTCGTATTCATGATACGTTGTTTTAATTGTAAATTTATACGTGCAAAGTAACAGAAATTTACCTCCCCGTGCAAATAATTTTCAGAATGCACGTGTCATTGAAAGCTTGCGGCTAAAGGTTCCAGGCCACATGCCGTTGACGGTATACCATGTTCTCGGTATGCTACGCTTTTAAACTGTCCTTGATTGCTTGGTATTATAATCATGACCAATCTGGTTTGATGAGATTAATCTTTCGTTTATTTTCGCGTAATGGAACCTATTATCCTTACCAAACCACAGGCCCGCAAAATTATCCTTCATGCTGCCGGCCTCGCCCGGAGGGCACAGTTCGGTACCGGACCCGAGGCTGTTTACCGGGTGATCGATCATTTGGGTTTCGTACAACTGGATACGAATTACGTGGTCGAGCGTGCGCATCACCATGTCATGGCCGCACGCATACCCGACTATCAAACGGAATGGCTGGCGGAGCTTTGCGAAGATGGCCGCGTGTTTGAGTACTTCTTTTCGGATGCAGGCTATCTTCCCATGCACGACTTTCGCTATTCAATTCCTGTTAAGGAAAGCTTTGCAACTCACGGAAAATCGATGAACCCGGCGGAAACGCGGCTGCTGAAAGAAGCGCTCGACCGGGTAGAACGTGAAGGACCGCTGACGGTAGGCGATTTCGAGGATGACAGGCTGGAGGCAAGTACCGGTTGGTGGGATTGGCGGCCGGCCAAAGTGGCGCTTGAACGGCTGTATCTGGAGGGCCGGCTAATGATCAGCCGCACCAAATCCTTCCAGAAGGTATACGATCTGCCGCTCAACCTGGTGCCGCAGGAAACTAACCTCAGCAAACCAACAAAGGAAGAATTTGCCCGGTATATGATCCGTAGTACGCTTGGCGCGCTGGGAATAGCGTATGTTAAAGAGTTGGCATGGCGGGCACGGCGTGTGAAGGGAAATTTAGTAAAAAAGGAACTGGAGCAAATGGTTGCAGACGGCGAAGTTCGGACTGTGATGGTTGACGGGCTGAAGAGCGCACCGCTGTACGTGCTGCCGGATCAGCAACCGGATATTGAACTATCCGGTGAAGTCTTCATCCTTTCACCCTTCGATATTCTCAACGTCTTCCGTCACCGCTTAAAAGATTTTTTTGATTTTGATTACCAGATCGAATGTTTTGTGCCCGCCGCTAAGCGCAAGTACGGTTATTTCTCATTGCCGGTGCTTGCAGGTGATACTTTTATTGCACGGATGGATGCAAAAGCTGACCGTAAACGCAACGTGCTGATCGTCCATAACCTGCATTTTGAACCAATTGCTCCCGACCAGATCATGATCGAAAAGTTTATTCAAGCCTTGAAAGCATTCGTTCTGTTCAACCAATGTCAGGGCATCATCTTCAGGAAATCCAATAGTGAAGTTTACCTGAAAGCGATCAGCGAAGGTTTTTCCCGGATGGATTTCGAAAGGCATTTTTATTAAACCAGACTTGTTGCTGTTTATGCAAGGATTGTTTAGGAAACAGAATTCGATAATTGCTTAGGACGTAATATGGACTACGAAAAAATAAAAGACAAATTAGCGCCTTGTGGATTGCATTGCGGAAAATGTTTTGCTTTTAAAGAAGGCGATATTGCTAATACCAGCAGGGCATTAAGGAATGATTTAGGGGAATTCGCTGTTTATGCGAAAAGATTTGCAGAACTATTGGATAACCCTATTTTTGAAAAGTATCCTGATTTTCAGGAAATGCTTGATTATTTTTCGGTTGCGGCATGTTCGGGTTGCAGGAATGAAAAATGTAAGTTGTTTAAGGCTTGTAAGGTTCGATTGTGTTCTGAGAGAAAGGGCGTTGATTTTTGTTTCCAGTGCGCCGAATTTCCTTGTAATAATACAGAATTTGATGACCATCTGAATAAAAGGTCTTTAAACATTAACCTGAGAATGAAAGAAATCGGTGTGGAAGAATATTACAAAGAAATCAAAGACAAACCGCGATACGAATAAGTGTTATAATAATGGAGGAAATCCTTTAAAAGATCATGTTGACAAAGGCACAAAGTACAGCGATTGAGAATGTTTCAGATCATATCCGGGCCAACAAGGATAAATATGTTGATACAATTGAAATGATCTTGTATCAAACGAAATATTGACAGACAGGCATATGTGGATTTTTGTATGAGTGTTGTGAATCATGCGCGCATTGCCCTCCACTTTCATCCTGACCGACTCCTGGTTAACAGAATACCTGTTGCAAAAAATCTACTACAAACAGGACGATATAAAAATCAATACGAAACAAACATTTCTGCTGATAGTGTTTCTGCATTCAGTGGCGGTAGTCGTGACAACTGGGAAAATGAAATTTTCAAGGGTGCGTATAAAAACTCAGCTTCTTCAGAACGACCAAAATATGGTTCCTTAAACCTGACGCTAACACAAGATGGGCCCTCACCAAGGTTTGGTTCATGCTTTTTCTTACTAAGACCGGAAGTTAAAACGAGGGGAGCTTTTTCGTACGGAGACAGTCATCAATCACCCCGGGAATTTGGTCCCATTCGTCATATGGAGTCGATTCATGCGGCTTTGCTGAATGACCTGTTTACACGGGGAGCGGCATTAGGAGAAAAAGACACCAATGTTTTTGAATTCCTGACTTTATCGAACAGCCTTCTGCCTCATTCTTCTGACTTTTCTAAATACAGGAAACCTTCAGAAAATCTCGATTTTTATATTGAAGCGCAAGTTCACGGAGACATTTCACTTTATGGTGACGTGGAGCAGTTAATCGCTGATTATTTGTTTTATGAAACAAAAGCAGGCAGTGAATTAGAATTATTGTGTGAAAAATATGATATAAAATTAAATTGGAACGCCGGACTGGAACTTCGGGTCGAGGATTTTCCAATGAACTTCCGAGGAGTTAAAATTCCCGAGGTTGCAGGTAAATTTAGCGAAAAGGGGGTATTAAATGCTTTCCTAATCGGGGAAGCTTCAAAGAACATGAATGATGATTATGAAAGCTTACAAATGCTAAAATATCTCTGGCACTGCATCGTAAAATTTGGGAGAGAAATAAAGGAACCCGGCATATTTCGGCAATGACTTCATCAGCATTAGTTTATTTAGTCCACGTAGGCTTCCTTGATAATGGTGACATACTTGATTTCCGAGGAATAGGGCCGGAAAGCCGGTGCGGGGAAAGCCGGGGAGGTATCAATGCGATCTCACCAAAGGCGGTCTGTTCTTTTCAAAAATAGCAGCCGCTCCCTCGCCGCAGGCCAGATGTAATTCAAGGCTATCGCTTGCTATGACTTCCGTTTCATAAATATTGACCGGATACGGATTGTCTTTGTCCTCGGCATCTCCGCCATCTGCGAACACTTTTGCCGTGTATGTCGCGTGTTTATCCAGGAAACCGAGTTTTACATTTAGTTCCTTGCCTCCTCATTGGTGATACTTCCCAGGTACCAGTTCTCACTGTCACGGATTCCCGGTTCGTTCGGCCATTGACGAGGCCAATACAGCGTAGTGCAAAGAGGAGTCGCTCATCAGGGTTTTATATTCTTCAGCCAGATTCCGGTATCTAAAATACATTTCTTCGACACCCTTCTTGCCCAGGTCCAGTTCCTGCTTCAGCTTTGTGATATAACTCAGTTTATTGGCCGTATATTGTTGTTCAAGCTTCAGGGTTATGTCGAGTTCCGACAGTAGCGAATCGATTGGCGAGTTAGCCCCTGAGAAAAGGGGGAGGGTAAGAACCAAGAACAAAAAATGCAAAGACTCTTACCCCGGCCGGAATCTGAAAATAAACAGGTACAAAGTACGGGTGGCAGGGCGGGTTATTCGATTAGCGGTTCGTTGTTCTCTTATCACCGTGATTAGCGTATTCCAATATATCACCCGGCTGACAGTCTAATGCATTACAAATAGCTTCCAGGGTGCTAAACCTGATTGCTTTTGCTTTTCCGGTTTTTAAAATAGAAAGATTAGACAAAGTTAATTCAACTTTGTCTGATAGCTCATTCAGCGACATCTTTCGCTTTGCCATCATTACATCTAAGTTTACAATGATTGGCATGGCTTAAACAGTTAAATCGTTTTCGTTTTGAATATCTACTCCTTTTTTAAAAATAGTCGCAATAATATAGATGACAGCTCCCATTAAAATAAATGCTTGACTATCTGCCCAAAATTGGTTCAAGTTGTCGGTAACAAAGCCGTAATGCATTAAATTTTTAGCTAACTGTCTGGCAATGTAACTTAACAGTCCAATTGAAAGGGTGTAATAACTAATTTGTGAGATTTGTCTCGCAACAAAAGAGTTGAACGGTTTTGATAAATCCATTTTGTGCATTAGTCTGATAACGATGTAAAATAGGAAAGCTTTTAAAATTGAAATGGTTAGAATAAAGCTATAGATGCCGAAAAAAGCTAATCTACTGACTTTATACATTTCAGTTAAGTCCAACTTTTGATAAAGATTTTGGACAAATTCGGGCTTATACAGACTGAAAAAGAAATTTACTAATAAGCCTCCTGCTTCAATGCTTAAGCCGACAAAAATGAGCCAAGCCACAATATATAAGCCCCAAAATACGAAGTTGTTTGTTTTTGACATGATGTTTAACGTTAAGTTACATTGCAAATATAATAAGTATTTATTGGATAATAATAAATATACATTTATATTCAAAAAATATTTGTCGCAAAATAAAACATAATTGAATGGGTTAATTGTAAGCAATCGGTCGGGTACAGGTGGCGTAATCCCCTTTAGACGGTCATATTTTTCAAGATAATCGACTTCTTCGGGTATCGTTTTTTCAATCGTCTGTTCCACACGTCGATATAGAAACTCAGCCTGCCTGGTTAAATCAAAGTAACGGTATAAATCGCCGAGACAGGGAAAATATTACCTTTTGATACATATTCCTTCCGCAACAGAACGTGATGAATCAGGTAACGGTGAATTCGCCGGTTGCCATCGACAAACGGATGAATAAACACAAACCCAAAAAGCAATCATTGTTGCCTGTCTGATATGGGTATACTGCTGTACATTTGAACAAAAAAGGAGGAAGATGGTATTATGTTTTAAATGAAAGCGATCGCGGAAGAACCAGGAGTGATCATTTACATGGGGTGAAAGGAACAGAAAGGGATAAATATGTCAATAACAGAAAAATTAGAATTGATCGGAATGCAAAAAGCAGCCGAGGCTGTTGCTTGTACATTAAAAGAAATGACCCGGTTTGCAGAACCAGGGATGACAACGAAAGAGCTTGACGACTATGGCGCAAAGATTCTCTCCGGATATGGGGCGAAATCCGCTCCCCGGCTGACCTACGGTTTCCCAGGCTGCACCTGTATCAGTGTGGATCGGGAATTCTGTCACGGAATACCTTCCGGTAAACGGGTCTTAAAAGAAGGTGATTTGGTTAACATCGATGTTTCGGCCGAGCTCGACGGGTTTTGGGCCGACAATGGTGGTTCATTTGTTTTGGGTGAAGATATTCATCACCATCAGGACCTGGTGGACGCTTCAAAATTCATCTTGAAAGAAGCGATCGGTCATATCAAGGGCGGTGTGCGGATATCGGATATCGGGTACATCATGGAAAATGAGGCCAAAAAAAGAGGTTATAAAGTGATTAAAAACCTGGGCGGGCATGGTATTGGGAGAAAGCTTCACGAGCAGCCCGACGAACTGCTTAATTTCAGAAACAGGACAGACCGCAGACGATTTGCGAAAAACTCGGTGGTTGCCATAGAGACTTTTGTTTCAACCGTGTCGACTTATGCCGACGTGAAGAGCGACGGATGGACCTTGGTCGGTGACAGGGGCGGATACATGGCGCAGCATGAACATACGATTGTCATCACGGATGGAATGCCACTGATCCTGACCGAAATGAACGGGATCTGGGAATCATAAAGCGGACGACCTGGATTTCTCTCAGATTATAGTTACTCACCAGCAGAACCTGAACTTCCTGGATGCAGACGAACAAAAAGGCCCGCTACGTTTGGCGGGCCTTTTTGTCATTAGTATTGATTTTTAAGGAATTCCTTAAACTCGGCCGGCTGAGCTTTCAATGCGCCATCTTGTCCAAAAGTCGGACTGTATTTTCCCGATGGGATATCAGTAATGGTGTAATAGTTGCAATTCCTGGCAACCACAATCTCTTTGGTAAGCGCCGTCGCCAGCATACTGCCTACGAGGTCTCCAATGATATTTCCGGTATTAACGGAAATATTAAGCGTGATATCGCCCGTGCGATGAAATAAAATTTCATCAGTTTTGGTCGACTTCAGCAAGTATTCTAACTTGACATTAACTTGCGAGGCAATGGCCGTTTTATTCCATTCGTGGATGGTCGTAAATAGAACCGCATCAACTCCGAACAATTCTCCGGCCTGTTTCATTGAGTTATTGATGAACAGCTCGGCATCATAGGCACTTTCTTCCTTTAAAATTTCCATCGACAAAAGCGGAGGCATAACATAATAGCCTCTTTGAGTGAATGGTTGGCTCAGTGAGCTGTAGAATAGTTCTTTGGCCTCTACTTTAGTGCTTTTGTTAATGGGGGGCATCACCAACACCGCAAGCGGTTGCTCCTGGTAGATGTTTTTATAAGTTTCGGATTTTGGTAATAACTTCGAGTTCGTACAACTGGCAAGCACGGTTGCTGCCACGGCAAAGTATAGTATCGTTTTCATGCTCATTTCATTCTTCAAATCTGTTAATAATTCGGTCAATGAATGGTTTTGATTCCGGGTAAAGCATGGTTTCCTTAACCAGAAGTTCTTTGCCTTTGGCTACTTCTCCTTTTCGGATCAAAATGTACCCGTAATCGGCACACACTCCCGGGGGTGGTGCCTTCCGTGTGCCGCCTGGTTTATTAATCAGCTTTTCATAAATCTGAATCAGGTTTTCGGTACTTTGCTCGTCGGCAGTCTTGGTATAGGCATATACTGCATCATCGTATCCGCGCCAGTTGTAAAGCTGTTTTTCAGTGGTACATGAGAATGCAGCCAAAGCCAAAATTACAATCAGAAGGTGCTTTAGCGATTTCATTGGAGTATGATTTTTTTGGTTTCCTGTAGTCCGATAAAAACGTTCTCATCACTTAAAATTTTCTCGCCCGAAACGACCTGAACATGGTGTTTGCCGGGTGTAATGGCTACCGGATGAGCTTTCCGGATCGCTTTCAGCTTGTATACTTTTTCAACCGGGTATCTGGTCCCGTCAACGACTACTGCCACGTTTTCATATTCCTGCCCGTTTGTTACGACAACCACAAACGCCGAATTATCCTGTCCTGCAGAGCGGGTGCTGTACATGTGAGGACCACAGGCAGCAAAGGCAAACAGGGCAAATGTAAGAATGATGATTTTTTTCATATACGGTTAATTTTTTTCTACAATGTAATATTTGTCTAACGAAGCGGCATCGATCGTCCCATCGACCAGTGACGCAATTGAGATTTCATCCTCAGGGGTTGACCCCATAGTCTGGTCGATCCGGACCGTGCCCGCGGTTTTACCCGGAAGTTCAATATTAAGTCCGGTTTGCGGGTTTTTCACCATTTTACCTTTCTCCATGATGGTGAAGGTATCACCTTCTTTTATGCCTTGCGACTTACCGCCCGAAATGATGTAGGTACCATCTTCAACTGAAAGAAGATAAGCTTTCCAGGGCTTGTCCATGCAACTGTTAATGATGTTTTCAACCAGCTTTGAAATAGCTGCCGAAATGGCTTTATCGGATAAGGTTGCGTCAAAATCGGCGGTTTTACCAAAACCCATCACACGTTTGTCCTCGGCTGCAGCTTCACCCTTGGCTTCGCCGCTGTATATAATAATACCGGTCGATACATCCACCAGGCGTACACTGACACCCGCTTCAACAATTTGTTCCTTGCTGCTCGAAAAGACTTTTTGTGTACCAATATTTTTACGTCCGTATTCGGTGATTGAGCCAATAATCAGGTAGTCTGCGCCTATGTTTTGTGAAAGGCCGCCGCCGGTGTTCAATTCACTGACGATTTTGTCGTAGTCCTGACGTTCAATTAAAAGAAACTTGTCCGAAGCAGCCAGCCGGGTCGACAAAATGTCGCTTGCCTGCTTCCCCATAGGGTCATTTTCTTTGTCATAAAATACGCTTTTCGCATATTGGGTTTCGTTTGAAAAACGCCCGATAGCGACTTTCCTTTTCAGTGCCATTTCCGATTGTGCATAGCAGGAAATACTTATCAGAAACGTGACAAGCATAGTAAGGAAGATGGATTTTTTCATAAAAATCATATTTGAAATTATTAATGGATCTCTTAAACAAAGATCTTTTGCATAAAACCGGGTGTTTACCGCGTATTATATTAACCGGACCTCTTTGTTTTAATACGCAATTTATGGAAAAATTAAGTGTTGTGATACGAACGGAATAAAAAATCCATAACTTATATTATTTCCAAATAAACAATAAACTGAAGGATTTAGAGACAAACCGGTTGCGGTGTCAGCCGGAAATTTTTTAATTTCAGATTCGTCAATTGAATGGTTGATGAAGGGTACAGGGATTCAGTATTTTCCGGTGTGCTCCGTTATTTTCAGGTCGGTTGGCCGTATCGTCCAGTGCAGTTGTTGAAGGGGCTTGTGGGTGCGAACGCCGATAATGCCAAATACAGCCTGTCCCGGCTGGTAGACCACGGAGCTCACCTGGAACTTTTTCAGTTCGCCGCTTAAGTTGAAGTTGGCCGTTTTGCGCTTCTTTTCCTCAGCATCGGCGACCATCTCCGAAATTAACAGCGGGTCATCGTCCGGATAAAGATTATTATAAGGATCATCGTCGTCGTTTTCGAGCTCGTTCCAGAAAGCCGCTTCGAGAATCATAAACGGAAGGGCCAGAAAAAAGCCGGGTGACTGGCGCTGACGAACTTTCCGGGCGAGCCATTCGTTCTGCACGATTTCGATTGGTTTATCACCATTAAGAAGTTGCAACTGAGTACCATGGATCGGTCGTTCGCCGTTGTTGATCAATTTTATGGCAATCACATCGATGTTTTTCCTCCTGGCCCAGCGGTCCGCCCGCTTATTGCCCGTCAGCTTCAAAACCTGGTCTGCATAGCTGAAGTCGAGCACCGAGTCGAATTGACTTCGCTGAAAGGCCCAATCGTGAATGCCTGCGATTGGTTTATGCTGGGTGGCACATGAACATAATACGAGAAGAAAAAGGAAGCAGCTGACTCTCCGGAGTGTCATGATGGTTTTTCTTTTGTACAAATTTATAAAAAAGGATCCGGAATAATTTAGTAATTTAACAAAGTCAAAAACAATAAAAACTCTGCCAAATCCGATTATGTCTGTTTAAAACAGATATAAATTGCTGTTCTACCGAGCTGAATCTGTTCTATCCATAATACAATGAAATACAAGACACTGTATATTTGATGGTAGAATAGAGTAGAATATGCCTGACCTCTTTGAATTGATTCACTCGGAACTCCAACAGAACAAATCCAAAAGGGATGGAATTGTATCGGGAATTTTAACGGCCATCGGGAACAAGATCGTCTCGAAAGGGGATCCGCTTCCTTCTGTCAACAAGCTGATCCAGAAAACGGGAGTAGCGCGGATGACCGTTGTTAAAGCACTCAATATCCTGAAAGAGCGCGGAATTATCGTGGCGGAGGACAAGGTTGGCTATTATGTGCGGGATGTCAACGTGCAACGGGAACTGAAGGTATTCCTGTTTCTGACGGGATTTTACTCGTATCACGAGGTCTTGTACAACAGCATCATAGCAGGGATTAACGACCCTGCTGTAACGATTGATCTTTACTTCCATCATTGCAACATCAAAACATTCCGGTCGGTACTTCTGGAGAACCTGGGATCGTATGGATTATATGTAATCACCGGTTTCGATGATTCTCATGTAAAGACCCTGCTGGCGCGGGTGCCTCAAAAAAAGCTGTTGCAAATCCTCCGGCCACCGGTGCTTTCGGAGTGTTCTTCAGTTAGCCAGGATTTTTATTCGGGTCTGAAAGGATCTCTGGCAAAATTGAAGGATCGCCTCGCCGGCTACGAAACATTCATTTTGATTTTTCCCCCCGAAATGAACCATCCGGTGGAAATACGGGAGGCTTTCGCTGAGTTTTGCCGAGAAAACGGGATCGCCCACCGCATTGAGAATAAGCTTTCTCCCGACTTAATCGCCCGCGGACGTGCTTTTTGGGTGATCGAAGACAGCGACCTCATTTCGCTGATCAGTATCGGCGAAGAAATGGGGTTCCATTTAGGGAGAGAAATCGGGATCCTTTCATACAACGAAACACCCATGAAACAGATTATCCGGAATGGCATTACGGTAATCAGTGTCGATTTCTCAAAAGTGGGGCGCGATATTGCACGGTTTATATACAACCCGGTTAAAACAACAACATTATATCATCCCGAAGTAATTATAAGAAATTCACTATAGCTCAGCCCCCTCAAAAAGGGCACAACTAAACCAAGATGAAGAACAAAAAAACCAATTTCCGCTGGATCATCCTGTCATTGCTTTTCATCGCGACCACGATCCTGTACATTGACCGGTCGGCTTTGGGCATTCTTGCTCCCGACCTGCAGAAAAGCATTGGCTGGACTGAAGAACAATACGGGATCATTAACAGTGTCTTTATGATTGCATACGCGATCTGTTTTTTGGTCATGGGCAATCTGATCGATAAAATAGGAACCCGTAAAGGCTATCTGATCTCAATTGGTATCTGGAGCCTGGCCACGTTGGGGCATGCCCTTGCCCGCTCATGGGTGGGATTTGCGGTGGCGCGGTTCAGCCTGGCGGTCGGCCAGTCGGGGAATTTCCCTTCGGCCATTAAAGCTGTGGCAGAGTGGTTTCCAAAAAAGGACCGGGCCCTGGCAGTTGGGATTTTTAATGGCGGAGCAAATATGGGAACCATTTTGGCTCCTTTGATCATCCCCCCGATTGTGCTTGGGTTCGATAACTGGAGAACGGGCTTTTTGTGGACTTTCCCGATCAGCGTGGTTTGGATGCTGCTGTGGCTGAAGTATTTCCGAAGGCCAGAGCAAAGCAGGCAGGTATCTGAAGAAGAACTTCAGTACATTAACTCGGATAGCGGGTCGGAGACAGACAGCTCGAGGATGGGATGGAAGGATATCCTTCCGCATAAAGGGGCCTGGGCGATTGCTGTAGCTAAGTTTATGGCCGATCCAATCTGGTGGTTTTATTTGTTCTGGGGAGCGAAGTTTTTAAATGAAAAATTTGGTGTGAATCTAAAGGAAATAGGATTGCCATTTTTTACGATCTACCTGGTTTCATGGGCTCTTGGTATCTTTTTAGGCTGGTTGTCATCCAAACTGATAAAGATGGGTTTTAGCCTGAATCAGGGTCGAAAATTTGGGTTGCTGGCCTGTGGACTTTTCGCCGTTCCGGTGGTGCTGGTCCCGCATACCTCGAATCTCTGGATCGCGGTAGGTTTGATCGCTCTCGCCGCCGGAGGTCATTGTGGCTGGTCGGCCAATGTGTTTAGCCTGATGTCGGATATCTTTCCCAAAAAAGCCACCGGTTCAGTTGCGGGCTTCGGGGGGTTTGCCGGCGCTGTGGGAGGTGCGATCGTGGCCTACCTGGTAGGCCGGGTACTTCAGGATATCGGTACCGACGGATACGCGATTCCCTTCGCCATTGCCGGATCGGGCTATCTCATTGCGCTGCTCCTTGTTCATCTGTTAGTGCCAAAAATTAAACCTATTCAATTGCGATAATGATAAACCGAACACGAAGACTCAAAGACGCTAAGTTTTACACTAGTATTTATCCTCTGAAAAAAATCCATTGTGTCCTCGCGACTTTGTGTTTAAAACGACTTTCTGAAAATCCAGTAATCCAGCAATCTGAAAATCCGAATATATGAACAGTAAAGAACGAATAAGAAAAGCAATTCATCATGCTGAACCGGACCGGATTCCTTATGATTTGGGAGGCACAACAGTTACCTCCATCACAAAAAATGCCTACCGGTCGGCAATGAAATACAGAGGGTTGTCGCCGGAGTACCAGGCACAGGAAATTGATCCTGTTTCGCAAATTGTTACGCCAACAGAGGAAAATCTGGTCTATCTGGGATCAGACACAAGACGAATAGGAGCGCAGCGCATTCCGGAATACGGGCAGAGAAAAAAGAGGGACGGCAAAACCGAGTTCGTCACCGATTTCTATGGTTGTGACTGGAAATGGGATCCGGAGAAAGATTTGTATTTCAATCAGATTTCTTATCCGCTCGAGAAATACGATACGCTTTCAGAATCTGTGCAGTTTCTTTACCGCCCCGATTGGAATGATTATCTTGAGATCCTGCAGCGTGACCTGGCCGGTCAAATGAAAACGACCGAAGGCTATTGTTGCCTGGCCGACCGGCATGTGGCGGGACTGACCGAAAACTCATTGAGGATCAGGGGGTATGAGAAGTGGTATATGGATACCGTGATCGATCCGGCCGGAGTGGAGGCCCTCCTGGATATCATCGTGGAAGACAAGATACGGTATTGGGATGCGGTGATCGACTGGGCTGCGCAGCACAACTGCCAGGATCAGATCGATGTCATTGCCGAATGTGACGATTTGGGCTCGCAAAGCTCGACGATCATTGATCCGGAGACCTTGCGGCAGATGATTATTCCCCGGTTCAGGCTGCTGTTTGGGCATCTGAAAAAGCGCCTGCCCGGAGTAAAGCTGTTCATGCACAGTTGCGGTGCGATCCGGACCATACTGCCCGATCTGATCGATGCAGGACTGGATATCCTGAACCCGGTGCAATATACGGCCACAGGCATGGAACTGGCCGGTTTAAAGCGGGATTTTGGCAGGGACCTGGTTTTTTGGGGTGGAGGTATTGATACCCAGACTACGCTGAACAACGGAACCCCCGATGAAGTCAGGGAGGTGGTGAAAAAAGTTCTGGATATCATGGCCCCGGGAGGAGGATTTGTATTTGCCCCGGTCCATAACATTCAGGATGATGTAAGTCCGGAAAACTTTTGGGCCATGTGGGAAACGTTACAGGAATACGGGAAATATTAAGTTTAAACGCGAAGGCACGAAGGCGCAAAGCCACATTTGCGTTTAAAATTGAGAATATAATTACAGAAACCTAAAAAAATGTAACAAGATGAAGCATCTGATGATTGGTTTGCTGATTTCTCTTTTCGCAGGCATAAATTGCTTTTCCGCTGAAAAAGGGAGAGAATTAAAGAATCCGGTCTTTGTATTTAATAATGCGTTTTTCAAAAACGGAAAGGCAGTTATGCCTTACGATCAACAGGCATCTTTGCTGAAAGAACTCGGATTCGATGGCATTGAACACCGTGAAACTGACGGCATTTTTGAGTTAAAGGATGCACTGGATAGGCAGGGGCTGAAAATCTATGCCGATTATCTGAAGATCGACATAGACCAGGCAGACCCTTATCTTCCGGAATGGAAAGAAGTAATCCCAAAGCTAAGGGGAACTGACCTGATCCTGTGGGTTCACATTCATTCTTCAAAGTACAAACCTTCGGACTTAAATGCAGACGCGCTGATCGTTCCGATTTTACAGGAGCTGGCCGACCTGGCTAAGCCTTACGGGCTAAGACTGGCGATTTACCATCATGTAGACTTTTTGGCTGAAAAGGCAGAGGATTCATACCGGCTGGCCGTTAAAGCAAACCGTGACAATGTTGGTTCGGTACTGAATCTGTGCCATTTTCTGAAAACCGATTCAGAAGAAAACCTCGAAAAGGTGATCGACCTGACGCTACCAAAGCTTTTTGCGGTTTCCGTTTCAGGAGCCGACGGAGGCGATACCCAACAAATGAACTGGGATCGGCTGATCAGGCCTTTGGGACAGGGGAGTTTCGATGTATACCGGTTTGTGGAGCGTCTGGCCGATAAAGGTTACACCGGTCCTGTTGGAATTCAGTGTTTCAGTTTAAAAGGATCGCCTGAGGTTTACCTGAAGCAAAGCAGCGAGGCATGGAAACGTTTTAAGGAAAAATACGCTTTGCGGGTCAACAGGCTTTCCCCCGCTGAGAAAAAAGAAGGATGGAAACTTTTGTTTGACGGAAAATCGGCCGGTCTGTGGAGAGGAATCAACCAACCGGGCTTTCCTGAGAAGGGATGGAAAATAGAAAACGGCGAGTTAATTGCCAACGCGAAGGGAGGCGCCGAGTCGGGCAACGGAGGCGATGTGATCACCAAAAAGCAATACGGGAACTTCATGCTGAAATGGGAATGGCGCATGGAAACCAAAGGAGGAAACAGTGGCCTCAAGTATTTCGTGCACGAAGGAATCGGCGGCAATAAAGGCTATGGTTACGGTCTGGAGTACCAAATACTGGACGACAAAAACCATGAGTGGATGCTGCAGGGAAAAATGAAGCCCAACGACTATCACACGATCGGATCGTTATATGAAATATATCCCGCTTCGCCCGATAAACGCCCTAGTCCGCTGGGATTCTGGAACGAAAGCAGGATCGTGTGCAACGGCAATCAGGTGGAACATTGGCTGAACGGACAGAAAATTCTGGAGTATGACCGTAGCAGCGACGATTTTAAGGCCAGAATCGCTGAAAGTAAATTCAAGGCCGTCGAAGGATTCGGACTTTGGCCTGAAGGACACCTCCTGCTGCAGGATCACGGAAGCGTGGTGCATTACAGGAATATGAAGATAGTCGTAAGTCGTAAGTAGATAGTCGTAAGTCAAAAAAGATACAAGACAGAAGAATTAGGGAAAAGCTGTTAGCTTTTAGCTATTAGCAAAGATGAAAAACCAGATACCTTGCAACCTTGTAACCTTTTATCCTTGTAATTCATTTAACAGCAATAACTTTGAACTTTGAACTTTAAACCAGAATGAAACGAAGAAATTTTATCAAAACAACTGCCCTGGGAAACCTGGGCATGATGGCAGTGCCAACGATCCTGACCGGAAACGGATGGAAAGGAGCAAACGACCGCGTGAATGTGGCTGTAATCGGCATCCGCGGGATGGGGCAAAATCACCTTCAGGCATACCAGCAACAGGAGAATGTCGAAGTTCGCGCCCTTTGTGATATCGACAAAAATCTTTTCCCGGAAAGGGTAAAAAAGCATTTTACCGATAAACGACTGCGTGAGCCAAAGCTATACCAGGATTTACGAAAGCTCTACGAAGACAAGGACATCGATGCCGTCTCGGTCGTCACGCCCAATCACTGGCATGCCCTGGCTTCGGTTTGGGCCATTCAGGCCGGCAAGCACGTGTCGGTCGAAAAACCCTGTTGCCACAATATTTACGAGGGACAGAAACTGGTGGAAGCTGCGAAAAAGTACAAGGTGATTGTTCAGGACGGCGCCGAACAACGGAGCAATCCTTGTGCGATCAGCATGGCCGAATACCTGCATTCGGGGAAACTGGGCGAAGTATACATGGCTAAGGGAATGTGTTATAAATGGAGGGATTCGATCGGCAAATATCCTGACGGCCCCATGACTGAAAATGAAAGATTTGCGATTATTGCCGGGAGCAAGAACTACGAGCCGCCATATACCCGGGAATACCTGAAGAATGTCGATTATAACTTATGGCAGGGCCCGGCACAGGAACAGCCGTTTAACCGGAACCGTTTCCATTACAACTGGCACTGGAACTGGGAATACGGCAACGGCGATATGGGTAACCAGGGCGTTCATGAGGTGGACGTTGCACGCTGGGGATTAAACGTGAAGCTGCCGGTTAAAATTACCGCTATGGGGGGACATTTTTTCTTTGATGACGCCCAGAATACGCCCAATACCATGATGGCGATGTTTGAATTCCCAAATCCGGACGGGAAAGGTGATAAAAAGAAAATCATGCAGTTCGAAGTCAGGCACTGGATGAGCAATCCCGAAGGATTTTCGCATCCGGTTGAGGAGAAAAATAATACCTACATGACCAGCGCGACCAACAACATTGGGAACCTTTTTTACGGTTCAGAAGGTTACATGAGCAAAAATGTGAACGACTGGCAGGTTTACAAGGGGAAGGAGGGTAAGTTGACTGATTCGGGAAGCGGACTGGGAAATCACTACGAAAACTTCATCAAGGCCATCCGGGCCAACGATCAGGCGCTGGCAAAAGCCGGTATTGAAGAGGGTTTCTATAGTTGTGCGCTGATCCATCTTGGAAATATCGCCTGCCGTTTGGGAAGAACCTTGGAGTTTGATCCGGTTGCAATGAAATTTAAAAATGATGCGGAAGCAGATGCCCTGCTGACACGCGAATATCGTGCGCCTTTCGTGATCCCGCGCAATGTGTAGGAAGGGGAGACCGGAAAACGGGGACAGGAGAAAGGAGGACGGATATAAGATTAAAAGTTTATTTTTGTGACATGACAGTCACTAAAATAAACAGCGTTTACATACTGGGGCTTGGCGCCATGGGCGCGATGTATGCATCAAAACTGCTCGGTATGCAGCAGGCGAAAGTTAAGATCATTGCAGATACTGAAAGGATCAAACGTTATCGGACGGAAGGTGTGACCATCAACGGTGAAATGGTCTCCTTCGACTATATCACGCCCGATGACGATGTTCCTCCCGCCGATCTGATCATCGTCGCGGTCAAATCGCCGGCTCTGGAGGAGGCGATCCGAAACCTTGGCAGGTTTGTTGGAAAAGACACCATTATCATCTCCTTGCTGAATGGGATTTCGAGTGAGGAGATCATCGGTGCCCGGGTGGGCATGGAGCACCTGTTATACGCGTATGGCGTGGCGATGGTGGCTGTCCGCGAAGGAACCTCGGTGCGGTACTCAAGCATGGGGGAAATCGTATTTGGTGAAAAGGAGAACGTGACGCTGTCATCGCGGGTTTTGGCGGTGAAGGATCTTTTTAATCGTGCCCGCATTCCATACAGGATCCCTGAAAACATGATCCGTGCCATGTGGAGTAAATTTATGATCAATGTCGGCTCCAACCAGGCGTCTGCCATACTGAAAGCGCCTCACGGCGTGTTCCAGAAAAAAGGGGAAGCCCGCGAACTGATGATCCTGGCAGCCCGCGAAGTTGTGCTGCTTTCACAAAAATGCGGCATCAACCTCAATGAAGATCACCTCACCGAATTCCTGTCGATTATGGATGGTCTCGACCCCAACGGGAAAACATCCATGCTTCAGGATATCGAAGCGGGCAGAAAAACCGAAGTCGATATTTTCGCTGGTACGGTAACCAGACTGGGCAAACAATTTTCGGTTGAAACCCCCGTAAATGATGTATTTTACCGGATCATCCGCTCCATGGAAGCGATGCAGCAGTAATCTCCTTTTATTTTTCCCCATAATCTGAATTTTTGTTCGAAAAGATCGTGAGAAGATCAAAAATTTCGTTTACCTTAGGGATATGGAAAACTAAACTTATGCTTGTATTCAAGCTGTTCCATTCTAATATTCCGTACAACCATTTTAAACCTAAACGCGATGAAGACTACCATTGTAACATTGGCTTTTTTCTTCACATGTTGTTTCTGTTTCTCCCAAAATGTAACGGGGGTATTTAAAACCGATTTTAATGAACTTACCATCACGCAAAACGGGAGCCATGTCACCGGCACCTATAAGCATCAGAATGGCCGGATTGAAGGCACCTTAAGCGGCAGGACGATCACAGGGATGTGGTACCAGTCTAATGGCAAGGGAAAATTCGTCTTCGAATTTTTTGCAGATTATTCCGGTTTCACCGGGAAATGGGGTTATAACGATGCCGAACCGAACAGCCAATGGAACGGCACCCGGATTGGCGGAGTCCAGCCACCTCCGCAAGGTACGGTTGAGGTGATTCTGGGTGTATATAGTTCTGATTTCAACGAGCTGACCATGAGCAGGAAGGGAAATCAGGTAACCGGCACATACAAGCACAGGAATGGACGGGTTGAGGGAACCCTGAACGGGAACACCGTCACGGGTATGTGGTATCAGGATAACGGCAAAGGAAGATTCATCTTTGAATTCAATTCCGATTTCTCCAGATTCACCGGGAAGTGGGGCTACAATGATGCCGAACCCAACAGCCAGTGGAACGGAACCCGGATTGCGGGGTCGGCCGTTGGCATGAGCGAAAAGCCTGCGGCGAAAACCCAGCCGGTGAAAACAACGGGGGCTTCGTCGGGGATAACTGCTTCACCGGCGGTGCCGGGTGTAACTGAAAAACTCAATGTTCAGCTTGCGAATACCAAGGCGGTCGCAGGCGATCTGAAGGTAAACGGCATCCGGCTCAGTATACCTGACAAAGCGTTCGACCAAAAGGTTAATCTGCAGGTAAAGGAGACGGCGGCAGCGCCGCAATTCGATAAAAAAAAAGCGAATCTGATCGGACAACCTTTCGAAATTACCATCGATCAAACGACCAAAAGGCTTAATAAACCGGTAACCGTTCAGGTAAAAGTGTCGGCGCAGGAGCTGGCAGGACTGGAGCATCGGGGCGATCTCTGGATGGGTTATTATAACGGAAAAGGATGGGATTATTTTAAGCCCCGGGAAGTCAACACAGGGGAAGGTTACGTTAGTTTCACCACTTTCCATTTCAGCCTCTTTGCCAAGGCCGCACCGACGAAAGCAGAGCGGGTCTCCGACTTTGCCTATAAGACCGCGGTCACCCAATGGGTGGAAGAGGATAATAATCAGCTCACCCGGCAGGCCACCGAGCAGATGGTTGAGCAGATCCTGAAGAAAAAGATGGGGCTGGAGAATAAGTCGCTGGCGCAGGACGTGGTTGAGGCGATTATGAATGAGAATGATTACACGAAGTTGCTGGTCAGCCTGAATGACGACCGGATGGACGATTTCAGCCAGGATCTGGCTGTTTTGGCGGGACAGAAGATATGCGATGTTGTTACCAGCGAAAGCAACGCCAAAGAGTTGCTAGGAACGATCACAGACCACAGCTCAAAAATCGGTACAGGCGTGCAAATGGCGACTGCCCTGTCGGAGGGTGACCTCGAAGGCGCTGCAAAAGCACTTTCGGCCGAAATCATCTCTTCATACCCGGTAGCTGTCGCCTTTCAGAAGGCTGCGGAAATCACCGAACGGCAGATAAACCGTTGGCGTGATGAGGAACTTGAGGCTGCCTACCAGGTTTTTGTGAAGGGTGCCGAAAGCGGTGTCTCCTGGTGGGGATACCAGGTGGAAGCCGGCAAGTTCGACCAGGTCTGGGAGCAAATGCGTGGACTGGAAGCCAAGCTGATGGATGATGCCATTAAACAGGAAGCAGCAAGGCAAAAGATCGACGTAAACAAGCTGGGCGACGTTTGGCTGGATAAAATCAGGAGAGATACTAAAGAGAACTTCCGCCAGGAGTTTATGAAACGAAAATCGCAGGAGGCCCGGATTGAAACAATTAAAGCAGACAATGAAAAACTGATCCGCGAATTTGAACAGGCTAATCTTTTGGCGCGCGACCGTTTTGGATTTACCGATGCCACGACCTTTGATTTCAGGCTTGAGCGGTTGTTCCGGATCAAAGACATGGTGCTGAAAGATACCAAAAGCAAACTCGGATTTACCGGTATTAACGGCGGGGGAGTGGTTTCATCGGCCACGGTTGCCCACCTGATCCAGCTTTGGTATAGTGAGAACGGAAAGGAAAAGTACCGGCAGGAGTTGGTCCGGCTTGGATATAAGAAAGAAGAAAAAAAGCTGGCTGCCGTGGAGGCCAAACCTCAGGCGAAGGCCGCCGGCGGAGAGCTTGAAGGCGTATGGGTGGGATCAATTACCCATACCCCCATGCGCAATTACTGGGGAGACCCGGAATTTGAATGGCTGGCCGGCGTGAATTCCAGGCCCATCCTGATCCTGCTTTACCAGGCGGGTGAACGGTACCGGGGGCTTTACCTGGATCTGCTGGACGGACTTGAAACCTTGTCGTACAACACACCTGGCATCCTGTCAACATTCAAAAACGGGAGCATGGAGTACCGAAAGCCGGTCTCCGACGGGCATATGGACACGGTCTACAGGATTTGGAAGGCCACCCGGCTGAAGACTCCGGTGAGCCCTGCCATTTTCCCCGAAAACGTCAGCCTTCCAAGCCTGGAGAAGGCATCGGCCGAGTATATCGAAGCAACCGGCAAGAAAGATGAAATCGATCAGGAAGGCACCATTGAAGCACTGAAAGGCCAGGCCCGGCAAAAGATACAGAGGATAAAGGTTTTCTACGACCAAACCCCTGCTTTTCAGCGGGCAGCAGAAATCTGGCTGAAAGAGCGGAAGTTCAAAATGGACCGGCCTGTTCCGGAGCAAAACGATAATTTTGACCGCGCCGCTTTTGAAAAACTGTTTAACACCCAGTTGGACGCTGCTCCGACAAAAAAATAGCAAAATCAGGCGTACTGAAAAGAGTGAAAGACCTTCCTGAAAAAATAGAATGGAATATCCGGATCCCGATTTTTCGCAATCCGGTTATCCTGAGACAACTGGCGCTGGCGGTTGGCATTCCCTTTGGGTTGCTGTTGGTGTTTTTGGCGATTGTAAAAGCATACGAGGGCTTGATCCTGGTTGCGGGTCTCCTGGTGCTGGCCTACCTTTTCATGCTGATGACCCGGGGCGGGAAATATGATGCAGGTTTCAGTCTGGATAAAACCGGGATACGGAATTGCACGATGAAGAAGCAGGCCCGGAAGAACAGGATCATCAATATGTTGACCGTGGTTGCGGGATTTTTATCCGGGAAGCCTGCAGTGGCCGGCGCAGCACTTCTGGCACAATCGCGGCAGGATATACTGGTCAGGTGGAGTTCAATAAAAAAGGTAAAAATGCACACCCGAACCTGCACGGTCATGATTAACGCCGGCTTCGGAAAAAACATAGCCGTTTTCTGTACACCTGAAAACTATACTGCGGTGGCGTCGTTCATTGCGTTCAGCCTGCAGGGAAGGGACGTCATTTTTAAGAAAGATTGAATATGAAGAAAAAAAAGATTTCGGGAGTCTTCGCATATGTACTGATTACTTTTATCGGGGTAGCTTTCGTGGCCTGGGGACTGATCCTTCCGGTCTTAAGGATTGCAGGAGAACGGGGAACGGCAGTCATCGATACGGTGAGGCGGGAAATGGGGGAACGGAATGAAGTGATCCCTAACCGCTACACGTACAATATTGGCTACACGTTTACACTTCCCAGCGGCAAAAAGATAGGCGGATTTTCGCGACGAATCGGTAATGCGGTCTATTTTAAGGCAAGCGGTTCATCGACAGCGCCGGTGCGGTATTTTTCGTTCTTTCCCTACATCAATGCACTTGAGGAGGATACCGAACCGAATTACAGGCACCTGATCCTGATCGGTGCGGGCGTTTTTCTGATCCTGGTGATGAGGCGACCTAAGAAAAAGAGAGCGTGTAAAACAGGCCGGAAAGCAGAGGGCACAGGCAAAAATGCAACGAGCAAGGAGCGCAGCGCATAGCGCATAGGGTAGCGTACAAAGCGAAAGGAAAAGGGCGGAGATTCATGCTAAGCGTTAAACGATGTGCTCCACGCCCTTTACCCCATGCTTTTTAGAGTTCGCGGATCTTGATATTGCGGAACCAGACTGGGTATCCGTGATCCTGGAGGCCAATGTATCCTTCTTTTGAAATTCCTTCGGTAAAGCCGGGGAAGCTCTTGAATTTGCTTTTCTGGATCAGTGCATCCCATTCGGGCGTCCAAAGCGTATATGAAACTACTTCGACACCATTCTGCGTATGCGTTACCTTGCCATCTTTTACCTTAACCACGATCGTATTCCATTCGCCGGCAGGTTTCACCGTTTTCGGATCGGCCGGGAGCATGTCGTAAAGTGATCCTGCCAGGTGACTGTCCACCTTGTTGTCGGTGGCGTCGGCATTGTCAAGTACCTGAATCTCGGGTGCTGCGTAATAAATCGGTTTGCCCGGAACTTCACGAACGTAATAGAAAATGCCTGAATTAGCCATTTTGCTGGCTTTCCAGTCGATCGATAACTCAAAATCCTTGAATTTTTTGTCGCCAAAGAGGATATCGCCTCCTGCCCCCTGCCCGGGTTTTTTGCCCTCGCCGATGAGCACTTTCATCGCATCGTCTTCAATCTCCCAGTTTGCCGGCATGTCCGTGGCATTGCATTGCCGCCATCCGGTGAAATCCTTGCCGTTGAACAGGAGTGTCCAGCCTTCTTTTTTCTCTTTTTTTGAAAGCGTGTTCACGCTTTGTGAAAAACCGGGAAGTGCGATCAGTATCGCAGCAGTCATGGAAATTGTCAAAAAAACATTCCGCTTCATGTGTTTAATGGTTTTGGTTTAACTTTTCCAAAAATAACGAAATACCGGCAGTTGCCGGTGACCGGCAGGATTTTTATTTGCACACGGTGAAAATGGCGTGGTCACACTACGGCTTCACTCCGTCATTCTACTAACCGGTGTCGCAGGTGTTGCCGAATCTCGTGAAAAAAAGGAAAAACACTGACTGTCTTTGCTGTGAAACCATAAAAATTAGATAATTTAACACGGAAAATCAGCTTGCCTGGAAATGCCTGTGTGTCTTTCCTTTGCAGTATGAAATTCGGGTATCACAAAAAAGTCACATAACCATGAAAAGAAATCTTGCCGTTTTTTTTACTGCGCTGCTCCTGATCGCTCTGTTCGCGGGCTGCGCAACCCAGTCGGCCGGGCCGGTTCAGGATCCTCCCGGATTCTGGTACGGTTTGTTGCATGGGTTCATCATTTTTTTCAGCTTCATTATCAGTCTGTTTACCGATTACGAAATTTATGCGTTCCCGAATACCGGGCTCTGGTATAATCTGGGCTTCCTGCTGGGTGTGATGATCTTCTTTGGCGGAGGCGGCGCAGGCAGTAAAAGATGCAGGCGCTGAAGGAAGGCGGCTGTTTTATTTTGCATTTGATACCGTTCGGGTTTTATTGACCGGCAACACGTAATTGCTGCCGGTAAAAGCTAAAGTTTTATGGAAAAACGTGACGATCCTGAATTCACTAAACTTGGGTTTGACGGTTTAAAGACGCTCGTGGGCTGGGCCCGTGACGAAGGCTGGAATCCCGGTCTCCATGATGCTGACGTGTTTTGGGGCACTGATCCGGATGGCTTCTACGGGTATTATGAAAACGGAGAGCTTGTTGCCGGCGGATCGGTCGTTTGCTATAGCGGCAAGTTTGGTTTTATGGGTTTCTTTATTGTCAGGCCGGACCTGCGGGGAACGGGGATCGGGCGCAGGCTTTGGTTTCAGCGCCGCGATAAGCTGCTATCGAGACTGCAGGAAGGGGCGCCGATCGGAATGGATGGGGTCGTGGCCATGCAGCCGTTCTATCAAAAAGGGGGGTTTCAACTGGCCTTTCGGGATGAGCGGCACGAAAGAACAGGACAGCCGTTTCTGCTTCACCCTTTTGTTTTGCCTGTGAAAGAACAGGATATGGACCAGGTCGTGGAATATGACAGCCGGTGCTTTGGCTTCTCCCGGCCTCAATTTATGCAGCAGTGGCTGAACCTGGCTGATGCAAGTGCATTTAAATATCAGGCTGACGGTAAAGTGCGGGGACTTGCTGTTATCCGCAAAGCCGCAGCCGGACACCGGATCGGGCCGCTTTTTGCAGACAGCAGGAATATTGCCGAAGAACTGTATAAAGCCTGCCTGGATGCGGCGCCGGGAGAGCAGGTGTTCATTGATATTCCGGTGATCAACAGCGATGCGGTGGCGCTTGTACAGAAATACGGCACAAACTGTTGTTTTGAATGTGGCCGGATGTACTACGGGAAAGCTCCTGTGATGACAGTCGATAAAATATTCGGGATTACCAGCCTGGAACTTGGCTGAAAAACTGCAAAACCCGGTTATAAACCCGTTCTCAGATTTCAAACTGTAAGCTCATCCACCAGGACCTTCCGTATGCGTCAACGCCGGAACCGTGAACGCGGTAAGCTGTATTGAACATGTTCTGAAGGCCCGCGTTCACGGAGACTTTTTCGAGCGAGTACCCTAATTTGAGGTTGACAACTTCCCAGCCCGGCGTGCCTCCCCTCGGGATCCGGTGGTCATCGATGTCGCCGTTTGAAAGCCTGTCTTGTTTGGCCGCAAACAGGAATTCCGTTTCACCAAAGAGTTTTGATTTGGCATATTGCAGCGCCAGTTTGCCATTCAGTGGAGGGATCCGCCGCATCGGCTCTCCTTTTTCTGTATTCTCACCATGCGTCCAGCAGAGGTTATTCAGGAGCGATAAACAGGAGTTCAGTTTAACCGTGGACTCAAATTCGACGCCGTGAAGCATTGAACGGGCCATGTTTTCCTTTTTATATACGCGTTGCCCGTCCAGGTATTCGCTCCCGTTGTAGGTGGCTTCGACCCGTTCAATCTGATCATTGATTCGCGTCCGGAATGCCGTGAAGGCGATCGAACTGTTTCCGGATGATCGTTTATAGCCGGCTTCGAGGGTAAGCGCCTTTTCGGGCGAGAGGCCCGTCGAAGGAATTTCGATCCCGTAATCAAAGAGTCCGAAGGTGCTGATGTCATTGATGTTTGGAGCACGGAAGGCCGAGTGGAGCGACAGAATGAGTTGTTGGTTTGCCGAGGTAAAATACTGCAGAGCAAGGTTTCCGACCAACGACGAAGGTTTCAGGTTCACCTCGCCGAATTCCTCATCAACTGAGCGAATCCGGAAGGCGTTAAAACGTCCGCCGGCATTCAGGCTGAACTTGTTGTAAGACAAGGTGTGCTGACTAAAACCGGCCAGATTGGTCATGGTTGATCCGTCGGGATAAAGGCCACGCAGCGAAGCCTCTTCGCCGGTTGACGTGTTTGTTTCCTTCTTCTCCGAGTCCACCCGGTCGGCATAAAACTCCGCACCGCTTACGGCTTGCCAGTTTTTATTAATTTCGGAGTGGATTTCCGCCGACATGCCCCAGGTTTTCACCTGGTCGTGTTCCCGCTGAACAGCGGAGGAATTCTCCTTTTGGATTTTCCGGATTTCATCCGAAAACTGGTTTGAAACCGTCAGGTTGATCTTCCTGAACACGGGGTTGTCGTGGAAATGCTCCAGTTTGATGTACGAGAGCCGATGGACCTGCGGGTCGTAGGAGTAGAGGCTGTAACCCCGTTGTGCGACCTGGTCGTAGCGCGGAACGTCATTTTGGATGAGGTACTGGTAAGCCGAAGTCAGTTGCCAATTTCCCGCCAGCCTCAGCCGGCCTTTAAGATTGACACCCGTTTCCTGATAGCCTGAAGGTCGTTCGTATCCGAGCGAACCCCCGGCAAATAAATCGCCAAAATCTTTGTAGTTCACATTGCCCGAGAGGGCAAAATTTTGAGCCTGAAAAGACAATTCGCCGGCACCTGATTTCTCCATGTCACGGTTCATGTATTTGAACTGTCCCCGGCCTCCCAGCCTTGGTTTCCCGGAAATGTACTCCGGCGAACTGGTAAGGACATTGATCACCCCGCCCAGGGCATCGCTGCCATACAACACGGAACCTTTACCCCGGACCACCTCCACCCGGTCGACCGAAAAAACATCGATGGTGTTAAAGTACTGGTTGGGGCCATACCGGAAGGTGGCATTGTTAAGGCGGATGCCGTCGATCAGGAGCAGCGTCTGATTGCCGGTGAGCCCTCTGACAATCGGCGACCCTCCGCCGTGGTTTGTTTTCTGCATCCACACGCCGGTCGTGCCCGTTAAGGCATCGGCCAGCGAGCGGGGTGCATTGTTTTTCAGTTCCTGTCCGCTTAAAACCGAAACCGCGTCGGGGGTTTCAAACGCAGAGAATTCTTTTCTTGATGCCGTCACCACAATCTTGTTCAGAACGAGGCTGTCGGTTATCTGTGCAACTGCCTGCCCCATTGAAAATGCAGCTATGAGGAATGTTACCAACCGTTTTTCCATACCTTACTTCGCTTTCTCCCTGTTTTCCAGCCGGTACTCGTCTTTTTCCTTGCTCTCCCTCATCATATCTTCCTTGTTATCCATCACAGGAGATTCTTCCAGCGCCTTCCAGTCAAAATTTTCATCGAAGGGATCGAGCGCTTTTTGCGGATCGAAAAAACGCGGGTCGGCCGGCAAAGCGCTGTAAGGTTTAAAGTCGGGCGTTTCAGTAAAGAAATCGGCCAGGTCGGTAGCCCCGGCGTCGTATTGGTTGAGATAAGGCAGTCCGAGGATGTTCCAAAACGTTTTAAAGATGCTTCCGAAGCTGTAATGCTGGTGACTCACGTAATTCCGCTTCACCCAGGGTGATGCCAGCATTAAGATGCTGCGGTGGGCATCGACATGGTCCACGCCATTCTGGGCATCGTCTTCGGTAATCACGATCAGCATGTTTTTCCAATAGGGTGTGCGCGACAGGAATTCGATGATGCGTCCCACGGCCAGGTCATTGTCGGCCATGTAACTTTCGCGGAAAGGATATCCCGCCTCGGGTCGTTCGCCTGCACCATGGTCGTTTGGAATGATCACGGTTAAAAGCGCCGGCATGGTGTCTTTGCCGTTCATCCATTTCTGCTGAAATTCCTTTTGGAACTGGTCGATGCGAAACTGATCGGGAATGGCTGTGTTATAGGTAGGATATAATTTTGAGGTACGGTCCCAGATTGGCTGCGGAAGCGGGAAGTTGATGTATTGCCTCACGCCTTCATGTTTATATTGCGCTTCATAAATGGCTGGTTCAAACATGATGCTGAATCCGAAATTATAAAAGTCGGTTTCATTCCGTTCGAGATGGTCCCACATCGATCCTGCTTCGTTGTAGTCTTCGGGGTAAATGGCCCCGGCTGCGCCGTTCATGGCATAAACGCCCGGCGCTTTCGAGTTGAAAACGAATTTCCGGTTTCCTCCGTAGCTGGCGGCGGTGCAGGTTTCGGTCCATTCGTTCGGGTAGGTGTTGACCAGCCAGCGATGGCCATCGGCCGACACGTCCGAATCGACATAGAAGTTGTCGGAAACGGCAAAATCGCGGGCAAGTTTGAGATGATTGACCATGACATCGGCATGTTGGACCGAGTCAGTGCCCTTGCTGTTCCGGAAATTTACGCCGGTACCGTAGCGGGCCAGCGTGGGATCGCCTTTCGCGTTTTCGAGCTGGCCAAAAACTTCGTCGTACGTCCTGTTTTCCTTCGAAATAAAGACAATGTGCCGGATAGGGCTTTCCTTTTCTCCCGGATATAGCGGCACCGGGTTATTCTTCCGCCAGGCGTATTTTTCTGATCCGGCTTTTTCAAAATGGAAGTTGTTTGAAACGACCTGAGCGGTAAGGCCGTCCAGTTCCTGATCGGATGGAATATCCAGTACCTGAACGGTTCCCTTCATCAGCGACCCGATGTAGCTTCCTTCCTGTTTGCGTTCGAAGTCTGCACCCCCGTTCGGGCCGCTTCCAAAGCCTTTTGCGTTGGCTACGATCAGTTTTTTGCCGTCGTTGCTTACTTTCAGCTTTGCCGGAAACCAGCCGGTGGGGATATAGCCGATTGTGCGCAGCTTTTTGACATCGACAACCGCTACCGCGTTGATGCCGGAGCAGGCCACATACAGCCGCTGATTATCGGGCGAAAGCGCAAGCCCAAAGGGAATGGCGCCGCGGAACTGCTTCATCCGATCGTCGGGTTTCATGTAAATGGTGTTCACAACGGTGTCTTTTTCGACCGAAATGACCGAGATATTGTCGTTTGTTCCGTTACTCACAAAGACATAATCGCCGGTTGCCACCAGTGAATTGGGACTGGCCCCGCCCACGGCGGGAATGCCTTCGACCAGGGCACCGACCAGATGCCCTGTTTTTGTTTTTGCAATGACTTCGGGCTTTTCGGGATCTGTCAGCCTGATGGTGAACACCGAAAACGCTTCGGGGGCATTCATTTCGCCGAGGCCGGGAACCGACATGCTGTCGTTTTCGATCCCTTTTACCATCTCCTCACTACCGTAAGCGAATGCCGGATATTTGTAGGCTTTCTCCGTGACGTTTTCTTCGGTAATCCCGCCAAATTTGCTGTACTGGAACATACCCACGTTGGCCACATAAATTTTCTGCTCATCGGGCGAAAGGCAAATGCCAAAGGGATACCGGCCCACGGGAACGCTGTGTTCCAGCTTGCCCGTTTCCGTGTTGACGATTACCATCCGGAAGCCGATCTGGTCGACTGCATAAAGCTTCTTTCCGTCTTTCGAAAGAACCAGGTCGCCGATATAGCCATGTGCGTAATCGGTTTCATCCGAAACAAAGGAGCAATCGAAAAATCCCTTCTTTTCTCCGGTCTGAAGGTCGAACAGAAAGATCTTATTTTCCTGCCCACCGGCTACGTAAACCACCTTATTGTCGTTCGAAACGGCAAGGCCCATAAAAACCGATGCAAGTACGCCGCGGTCGGTTGCCGGTCCGGGAGGAATTTGCTGTACTTCCGGATTCTCCGACAGGATGTTGCGGACAATAGTGATTGACAGAGGGCTTGTTCCCGAGTTGGCTGTTATGGCCGTGTTCCCGTCGGGACTCAGGGTGAGGCCAAACGGATGGGGGGCCACAACAATGCTCTTCCCGGCAGGTTTGATGATCCTCCCGTTCGGGATGACCGTTTCACCGGCTTTGTCAATTGTTACCAACCGTTCACCGGCAGGGGCGGAGGCCACCCAGAGATCGGCTTTCCTGTTTGAATCACAGCCGGCCATTGCCATCACAAACGCCAAGGGGAGGATTAATTTATTCATTTTTTTAACGTTGAGATTCTAAAAAAGCGTGCGCAGAACTATTTAAAGTAAAAGTACGTCATAAAAACAAACCCGGCAAACGATTGTTGCGCGTTTCAAACGCTCATATGATTAAAATTTGGCTAAATTAGGCCGGAAATATAAAGCATAGGTTTATGAAAAGAGTAGCGGTAGTCGGTTTTGGTTTTATGGGCATGACCCATGCGGTCAATATTCTGGAGAACAAGGATCTGGAATTGGTTGCGATTGTGGATAAACGTCCGGACGCGATTGCCGAAAGCCTGCTTCGGTCTGCCGGGAATTTCAGCACCGGAAGACTGGATACGGCCGTTCTGGAAAAGATTAATCAGTATACGAGTCTTGATGAATGCCTTGACCGTGAAAACATCGATGCCGTTCATATTTGTGTGCATACCAGCCTGCATTACGAACTGGCAAAACAGGCGCTTCTGCGTCAGAAACATGTTTTTCTCGAAAAGCCTTTTTGTCTGGATGTGAGTCAGGCGGAAGAACTGATCCGTCTTGCAGGGCAACAACAAAAGCTCTTAATGGTCGGACACGTGCTCCGGTTTATGCCGCCGTATCAGAAGCTCAAGCAGTGGATCGACTCGGGCGAATTGGGCAGGCTTCGCTTTCTTTCGCTGAACCGGTTTTCAGGAGTCCCGGCCTGGGGGCAATGGAAAGATCGCGGCGTTATAGAGGCGTCGGGAGGCGCTCTGTTTGATCTGGTCATTCATGACATCGATTTTGCCAACTACCTGTTAGGTATGCCAACATCGATAAAATGCAGTTATTTGCCGGGTGGCTTGAGCCGGCATGATTACATCAGCGCGATGTGGCATTATGAGGAAACCGACGTGTACGTGAAAATAGAGGGCGGGAATATATTCCATGCAGGTTTTCCTTTCCAGGCGGGCTTCATGGCCCGGTTCGATCGAGCCAGCGTGTCTTATACGACGATGAAGGGCGATGTGACCACCATTGCGGATGATGCGGGGGCCCGGGAAGTGCCGGCGGGCGATGCCGGTTCCGGATATTATAATGAGATTGCATATTTTGCCCAATGCATGGAAAATAATGTGCAACCGGAAAAATGCACTCCGGCCTCGTCGCTTGGGGCCATTCAGTTGTGTTATCAGAGCTTGTGCGGATAAACCGGAGGCGCGCTGTTTTCATCCAGGGGAAAGGAGAACCTGAATATCGTGCCTTTTCCCGCTTCCGATTCCAGTTCAATTTCGCCGCCCATCATATCGATCAGGTTTTTTACAATGGCAAGTCCGAGTCCCGCCCCGCCATAAAGTCTCGTTAAGGAGTTGTCGACCTGTCTGAACCGCTCAAAAACAGCCGACCGATGCTCGGGCTTTATGCCAATTCCGGTATCTTTGACGAAAAAGCCAATCTTCCGGTCATAAATCCCATCAAAGCCAAAGACTATTTCTCCCTGGCTTGTAAATTTAACCGCATTATTCAGCAGGTTTGTAAAGATCTGGATCAACCTGATTTTGTCGGTGGTCAGCCACACAGCTTCCTCCGGTTGTCGAAGCGACAGTCTGACATGATCTTTTCCCAGGTTGATGATTTTATTTCGGAAAACGGTGTCCAGTTCACCTAAGACCGAAGAGACTTCGAAGCGTCGTTTGGCAATGACCAACTGGTGGGTTTCGAGTTTGGAAATATCCAGCACGTCACTGATGATTTGCTGAAGGCTCTCCGAATTCTGATCAATAATCGAAAGATATTCCTCTCTTTTTTTTTGCGGAATATCATCCTGAACGGTCAGAATTTGAGTGAAACCCAGGATTGCGTTCAGGGGCGTTCTGATTTCATGGCTCATATTGGCCAGGAAAGCTGATTTTAACCGGTCGCTTTCTTCAGCTTTTTCCTTTGCCTGGGTGGTTTCCTTAATTTCCTGTTCCAGGTAGGCATTGAGTTCATGAACTTTCTGTTCATACGCTTTTCGTTCGGTAATATCGATGGTGAGAATGAAAATTCCTTCGGAAGTTGGTTGTACCCGAAGGTCGAACCAGGCATTGGAGCCATCCGGATAGATAAATTCATTCTCAAAATTCTGGACAATCCGTTCATGCATGCATGTCGCCAATTTTTTATAGACTTCCGTATGCCCGATTCCCGGGAACATTTCGTACATGGTGTGATTGAGTAGCTTATCGGCAGGTGTTCTTGCATGCCGGGCGGCAGCATTGTTTACAAACAGGTATTTCCAGTCAAATCCAATGATCTGACATCCCTCGATCATATTTTCGAGAGTGGAGTGAAACCGGGATTCACTTTTTTGAAGCTCTGCTTCGGCTTTTTTCCGTTTTGAGATGTCACGGATGATGTAGAGCAGTTTCTCCGGCTTTCCCTGTTCGTCGCGGATAATTTCACCGTTGATCTCGATGAAGAAGGTGATCCCGCCCTTTTTCAGCCCGGTGTATTCCTGGGGAGGTATCGCTTTTCCGCTCAGGCGGAGGTGCAGGCTTTCCAAAACCTTTCCATGTTCGGCAGGATCAATATACTGCAATACAGATGTTCCGTAGGCTTCGGCCTGATCTTCAAAGCCAAACATGCTTTGGGCATTTTTCGACGAAAAGAGAATAGTGCCTGTCAGATCAGTAACCACGATCGTATCGGGCGAGACATTTACGAAAGTATCGTACAGATCCGCCTTTTCCCTCAAAGAGAGCTCTGTCTGTTTCCAGGTCAGGATTTCTTTTGCATGTGCCTTCTTCAATTCCGCCAGTTCCGCCTTCAATGCTGCGATTTCAAGTAAAAGCGCTTTTACAGCTCCGTCCATAAGGAAAACATTTTCCAGCTCGTTAGTCTTATGATGAATTCAGACCGGCTAAAATAGGAAAGTCGGAGGTAAAGTCAGCATAAAAGTCAAACAAAAAACAAATCCCTAAAATATCAATACCTTTGGAAAATCATTTAATGTAGGCGACAGATGAATCAAACGGAGAAAAGAGGATACAGGCTGGCTTACCGGTTAAGCCTGTTCACAATATTTTACAATATAGCGGAAGGGGTGGTTTCGATGCTGATGGGTTATTCGGATGAAACGTTGGTTTTGTTCGGATTTGGCGCTGATAGTTTTATTGAAGTGATGTCGGGACTTGGCATTGCGGTGATGATCCGGCGTATCGAGCAGAACCCGGACAGTGTCAGGCATCCTTTTGAGTTTACTGCCCTTCGGATTACCGGGACAGCCTTTTATCTTTTATCGGCTGCCCTACTGGCCGGGGTCATTGTTAGCGTGATCACCGATCACAGGCCTGAAACAACCCTTTGGGGCATTATCATTTCGGTGATCTCTATTGCCGTAATGCTCTGGCTGGTACGCGCCAAGGAGCAGGTTGGCAAGAAGCTGAACTCCGAACCGATTATAGCCGACAGCAAATGTACGCGTGTTTGCGTTTACATGTCGGTTGTCCTGTTGCTTTCCAGCCTGATTTACGAATTTACCGGTTTTGCCTACGCCGACGTGATCGGTGCGGCCGGCTTAATCTATTTTTCCATCAATGAAGGTCGTGAGGCATTTGAAAAAGCAAAGGGAAAATCGTGCGGCTGTAGTGACCATTGTCCCGGCTAAGATCAGAGGCGCTTACTCATCCTGAGGCTTCAGTATTTTAATCCGGGAAGCCAGGATCACAATACAGAGTCCTGCCATTCCGATTAACCCGTAGGAATAGCGGAGATTGGTAGCCTTGGAGATATAACCGATCAACGGTGGCCCCATCAGGAATCCCAGGAAGCTGATACTCGACACGATCGTGAGGGCAAAACCGGTTGGTATTTTCGTTTTTTGTCCGGCAACACTGTAAACGGTTGGTACAATGCTGGCGGTTCCCAGTCCGATCACCATAAAGGCGATCAGCGTCAGTACCGGATGCGGGTAAATGACGGCCAGGGAAAGCCCCGTAAAGATCAATGCCCCGCCCCTTTGCAGGATATGCTTACGTCCCCAGCGGTGCGTAAACCGGTCCACAAAGAAGCGGCCGCCGGCCATGGTGACCATATACATCGTTAAACCCAGCGGGGCCAGATGGTGAGGCATTTGAACGATATCCTTCAGGTATAGTCCGCTCCAGTCGGCCATGGCTCCTTCTGCTGCCATTCCGCAGAATGCCACCGTTCCCAGCCAGAATAAAAAGCGCTCTGGCTTAGCTTTTGCTTTCGTTTCGTCCGTTTTCGCTTTCCTCCGGATATCCGGTTGCAGGTAGCCAATGTTGATGATCATTCCGGTGACCGCCAGCAGCGCGATAATGACAAAATGAAGCCAGGGAACAATGCCCGTGGAGGTCATCAGCAGACCGACTGCTCCACCGGTAAGTCCGGCAAGACTCCATCCGCCGTGGAAGGAAGCCATGATCGGTTTGTCGTACATCGACTCAACAGTGACGCCTTGCGTATTAATGGCAATGTTGCAGAAGTTACCAAAAAAGCCGAATATCACCAGGCTCATCAGCAAGGCCGGCTCGCTGCCGGCCGATCCGATCGCGATCAGACTTATGCTGTAACCGGTCACGGCAAGAGGCAGGATCCGTTTACTGCCCAGACGGGTTACCGCCAGGCCCGAAAACATCATCCCCATGATTTGCCCCAGCGGGATCATGAGCAGGATCGTACCCCATGCGGCATCATTCAGCCCAAGTGTAGCCTTTATATCAGGGATCCGGCTCGCCCAGCTTGAAAAACATAAGCCCTGGAAAAAATAGAAAAAGAAAACAGCCCACCGAACCCGTTTCAGAAAATGGTGGCCGATCGTAGTCGAAACTTCCATTATCAATCGTACTATTGGCGGGCAAAGGTCGCAATTCTCCCTGTTCCGGAAATTTATTTAGTGTTAACAGATTATTAGGTTTCCGTTTGTAAAGCGAATGATCAGCTATTGAACTTTGTAGCTGCTCGATTCATCCGACCTGACATTCGACAGAAGTACTTTGTTGACGCTAAGACTGGACGTGTCGCGTATTTCGGCATTCATTTCTTCGATGGTTCCGCCCCAGAATTCAGCGGTCGATTTTTCTAACGAAACCTGTACCGATTTCATTCTGTTCAGGTCCGCCCGGTAATGTGAATCAATGCTGTTTAAAGTAAGCGTGTCGAGATTTGAAGAGGAATCAATATAAATGCGGCTGCCTACCTGGTCAATTTTGAGCATGGAGCCGTTCAGCCCTGACACATTCAGCTCGGCGCGGGTGATGCGGAGCGATTTCAGCTTGCTGCACGACAGGTTTGTAAAAAAAGACTGACCGTGGGGGGGTGCTTCAATGATCAGCGTATCTCCTTTTACCGAATATACCGGATGCTCCAGTTTCTGTTCACGGGGGTAATCGACCTGCAGTGAATCGGCAGGACCTTCATCCAGCCGTACGTTAGATCCTTCTTTGATAACCAGATGTGAGAAAGGCGGCAGGGCGTAGCTTTCGTGATTTAGCTCCCGATAAGCATCATCCGACGGGTTCCTGGTCTGAATCGTGAGCGAAAGTAGGGAAATAGAAACCGTACTAAAAAAGGAAATGAATATGATTCTGCTTGTTTTCATACTGTAGGAATTTGTTTTTTAAAGGTGGTATGGAACTTCCTGTTGCTGAAAATTATTATACTACTCGAGGGTGTTGTGACGCAATCGTCTCATAGCTGTTGTTTTAATTGATCGAATAAAGGTTGCAGCTCTTCCTCTGACAGCTTTAAAAGCTTGACCTGACGAATGAATTCGGGCATTTCGTGCCTGAAGAATTCTTCCTTACGCAATTGGAGAATGCGCCGGGGGGCTTCCTCTGTAACAAAATAACCAATGCCCCGTTGGTTGCTGATGATATTTTCACGTTGTAATTCCATATAAGTCCGCATAATGGTGTTGTGGTTTACCCCGACCTTGGCGGCTTGTTCGCGTACGGAAGGGATTTTGCTGAGAACCGGATATTCACCCGAGATAATCTTCTCGCAGATATTATCGGCAATTTGCTGGAAAATTCCTTTTGAATCTCTGAATTCCATTACGATACCTCCTTCTCTTTAAGTTTAAAGTAGGCATAGCTGAGAATGACCAGGATAAAGATGGTAAGCAGGACAGCAAACAGGCTGAGTATGTTCTGTTTCCCCAGGTTCTCCAGATACGGCTCCAGCCAGGGGCGATTGAGGTGCATCCTTTCAAAAATAAGAACGAAATATCCCACAATAGAGAAAAGCACAATGCACACAAAAATGATTGTTTTTATTAAGGGGAACTTCCGGAAAACAGCCGCTCCTGCAAAGGCTAGGCAAAGAGCAGATAAAGCGCCTAACGCAAGTAAGTTCTTCCCTTCTTCGGGCAGTATTTTGTTCGGAAACTGCCTGTATGACAACGATTCAGCATCAAAAGGGATCCCCATGGTGTGCTTGATTGCCTCAGTCGTGATGAACGCGAGGTTTCCCACCAGATAAAGAAGAATGGGAAAAAGTATACAGAAAAAGACAATCCGTTCGATGAATTCGTAGAGGAATTTCTCAAACGAAGAAGCCGGTGTCATCAGAAACCCGATGGTTTTTTCCTTTGAGCGCAGGTCAGGGAAAGCCGACCCCACGTAGAGCAGGCCTGCAATGGGTACAACAAATACGAGAACCGGAATCCACTGATGTTCGTACCAGTTCCGGTTTATGAACATAAGGAAAGACAGGAAAAGAAGCAACCCTGCAGACACTGCTCCGGTCATCAATAACAATTGCCGATGGTGTAAGGTAAGACTGCTGACGGCATAAGTCCAAAAACGTTTTAAACTGAACAGTTGATTTGTCTTCATGGCTTGAGGCTTAATTAAGTTTAACTCCGTTGATGGTTGCATTGAAGAGAAGCTCGATATCGACTTCCGTGCGCGTTTCCCTTGCAGGTTTTATGATTTTATATCCGCCCGGTGCCAATTCATTGTAAAGACTCTCTGTTCCTTCCAGACCAGGCACTGTTGTAAAGGCATATTGCTCTGATATATCCCACAGGCTCCCGTTAAAGATGATCTTCCCCTGATCAATCACCAGTATCTTGTCGATCAGGTTTTCGACATCTTTTACCTGATGGGTCGAAATGAGTACAAGTTGCTCTTCACTTAGCGAACTGGCGACTACCCTGCGGAAGACTGATTTTGAAGGGATATCGAGTCCGTTGGTGGGCTCGTCCAGTACCAGCAGTTTGCAGTTGGTTGAAAGCGCGAAAGCGATCAAAAATTTTTTCCGCTGTCCGTACGACAGCTTTGTAAGAAAACTGTTCGTGTTTAACTCAAAGTCTGCCAGAATTTGCTGTAGCTTTTCCCGGTCAAAGCGAGGATAAAAGGGAGCTTGTGCGTTTATAAACCCGCTGATCCTGACCGGGGGCAAGCTGTACTCTTCGGGAATGAAATACACTTCTCCCAAAAACGAGGGATGGCGTTTTGATGGTGTTTCATCCATGACCGAAAGCGTCCCGTCGGAGGCGGCCAGCAGGCCGGTAATCAGCTTGAGCAGCGTGGACTTGCCTGCTCCGTTTTTTCCAAGCAGTCCGACAATGTTTCCGGCTTTTTCCGAAAACGTCAGTCCGCTAAAAAGGTTTGGCTGTTTCCCGTATCGAAAATTCAGGTTCTTAATTTCAATCATTGCAGTTAAATTAGTTACTGTCATAGTGAACTAGTACACTGCAAAAATAATCAATGATTTTTAATTTGCAAGTAAAATTTTTCAGAAAAAAATACGGAAGGTCATAGTGCAAACCAATTTTCCACCTCGCGGTGATAGTTTTTTTCTTCTCTGTGTCTGAAGAAGTTGGTTCGGGGAACGGCTTCATAGTAATTTTGATATAACCCGATGTTCCCGATGATGTCTTTCAGGCCTTCAATGAAAATGCTTACTTCTTCATTGGTCATGGTTGGATGAAGCGACCAGCGTACCCAGCCTGGTTTTTCAGAGAGGTCGCCCCTATTAATCTGCTCGGTAATCTCTGAAGAACGTTCGGCATCAACGGCCAGCAAAAAATGGCCATAGGTGCCGGCGCAGGCACAACCTCCCCGGACCTGGATCCCGTACAGGTCATTTAAAAGCTGTACAAGCAGATTATAGTGGATTCCCGGAACATAAAAGGAGATCACCGCCAGCCGTGCGCGTTCGTTGGCGGCCAGGATCTTTACTTCCGGAATGTTGTCCAGCCCTGTAAACGCGAGCTGCAGCAATTCATGCTCGCGGGCCAGGATATTGTTTACACCCATCCGGTCTTTGAGTTGAAAGCATAAGGCTGTTTTAATCGATTGCAGGAAGCCTGGCGTACCGCCATCTTCCCGGACTTCAATGTTATCCACATATTTGTATTTCCCCCAGGGGTTGGTCCAGTCGACCGTGCCGCCGCCCGGATGATCCGGGACCGGGTTGTGGTACATCGATTTGTCGAAAACCAGTACACCCGACGAACCGGGTCCCCCCAAAAATTTATGCGGCGAGAACATGACGGCATCCAGCTTCATCATCGGGTTATCCGGATGCATGTTGATTTCATCGTAAGGGGCCGAGGCTGCAAAATCGATAAAGGCAACGCCCCCGTGTTCGTGCATGATCATAGCCAGCTCATAATAGGGAGTGCGGATGCCGTTAACGTTTGAACAGGCCGTAAAGGATCCGATCTTAAATGTGCGGTCACGGTATTCTTCGAGTTTTTTTCGCAGGTTTTCCGGATCAACCAGCAGATTCTCATCAGGCTCGATCATCACCACATCGGCGGTGGTTTCGTACCAACTGGTCTGGTTGGAATGATGTTCCATATGTGTAATAAAGACAACGGGTTTTTCCTGCAGCCTGGCATACTGCTTACAGCTTTTCAAACCAAGGATCCGTTGAAATTTGTTAATCACGGCTGTCATGCCAAAACCGGCTGTAATGATCACATCATTTGGACCGGCATTCACGTGCCGCTTGATGATCTGGTGTGATAACTGATAAGCCCTGGTCATCAATGCCCCGGTTTCGCTGGTTTCGGAATGGGTATTGGCTACGAAAGGGCCGAATTCATTCAGCATCTTTTCTTCAATGGGGCGGTACAGACGTCCGCTTGCAAGCCAGTCGGCATAAAGGATCTTCTTTGTTCCGAACGGACTTTCAAAGGTTTGATCAATCCCGATGGTGTTATTCCGGTAGAAGCTGAAATATTTTTCCAGATCAGTCATTTTCGAATTAAATTGCTTTTGCAAAATAATGACTTTCGTTCGGATTAAAAGCGTGCGAAGATCATCTTTTACTTCGAAAGTAAAATTTTTCCATGCTGAATGATTTGAGAAAATACGAGCCAATTAAAAAAGCACTTAAAACCGTCGGGTTAAGTGCTTTTATTTTTAAAATGTTGTCCTGCCAGGGCTCGAACCTGGACTCTTCTGATCCAGAGTCAGACGTGTTGCCAATTACACCACAGGACAATTTTTTGCTTTTAACAGTTGACCCGCCAGGGCTCGAACCTGGACTCTTCTGAACCAAAATCAGACGTGTTGCCAATTACACCACGGGTCAATCAGATCGTCTTTTCTTTAAAGACAGCGCAAAAGTATAAAAATTTTCATATCTGAATACCCTCCTGTGAAAAAAATCGGGATAATCACCCTTTCTTTTTGCCGCTCCTAAGGTCGTTTTTGCCTTGTTTTGCCCGTTACATCCGGATGGTGATTTTGCCTGAACAGTAACAGCAGTACTTTTCTCCCTTTCGCCCTGATGCCGGCACTTTGCTCCAGCGATAATTCATGTTCGATGATTCGTTCCAATTCCGGTTTTAATCCCGGCTCACCCTGTGTGATCTGATACAAAATCTGAAGGGCATGTGCTCTTACAGCGATGGGGACTGATCGGTCGGTGAAGATGTTCAGGCATCGGTCAAATAAAAATCCCTGCTGCTTAACGGGTATCTGGTGAAACGTGATGATCTTCAGAAAATGCCGCATTTTACTTAAATTCCGTGTCTTTTTTATGGCCTTAAACAAAGCCGGCAAGTAGGCTTTGACCAATTCCGGATTCAGGGTGTTGATTTTATCCATTGTCCAGGCGGCACGCCAGTATTCCTGTTTTGAATCATCGAGCGCCACTTCGACCAGTATACCAATATATTCGGGATGATCGGCAAGATGCCTGGACAGGAAATCTACATTTTGCCAGGAACTGATCATGTCGGTAAGTTCATCACGGGTCATGCGCCATTTTTTATGCCTGCTTTAGCCAGGACCAGTTTAAAGCGGTTTCGGCATAATCACAACAATCGTGGTGAAAACCAGCGACCATGCCAGGATGGAAATCATCATGTAGGCCAAAACATTTTTCTGACGGGAATAATATTTCTTCAGTAAAAACGCCCCCAGCGGAATGCTCAATAAAACTGGCGTCGTGATCACGATTCCCCAAAGTCCGTAACTCTTCCTTAATTTTACGAGG
>JBCFBK010000054.1:0-37878 GCA_038562555.1 Prolixibacteraceae bacterium
CTGCACCTGAGTAACCAGAATATTGTATGCAAAATAGGCGGTAATCCCGACGATAAGACCAGCCACCGTGGTTACCATGGCCTGATAGATGCCTGAAGAAAGCAGGGTGACATCGATGTTGTTCCCGGCATTGGCCATATCGTAAAATGCCTGAACCATTCCCATTACCGTTCCCAGGAACCCGAGCATGGGCGCTCCTCCGGCAACGCTGGCCAACACAGGGAGCCCTTTTTCAAGTTTTGAAATTTCAAGATTTCCCACCTGGTCGATCGCTGCATTGACGTCGGCGATGGGCCTCCCGATCCGTGTGATCCCGCGTTCGATCATCCGGGCGGCAGGCGTTTCCTGATTTCGTGCAAGCGCCAGTGCCGACTCTATTTTCCCTTGCAGGATATATGATTTGACCCGATCCAGGAGAGTATCATCCATTTTGCCGGCCCTCTTTATAGCAAAATACCGGTCAAAAAAGATAAAAACGGCAACGAAGGATAGCGCAATTATCGGAATCATAATCCAGCCGCCTTTCAGCGCGAGGTCAAAAAAATGGGTTACAATACCATCCTGACCGGTTGTGGCCGGAACTTCTGCACCTTCGGCTGCAGGATTCGCTACCTGAAGAAAAATGTAACTAAGCATAAATCTGTTTTTTTGAATAAATTCAACAAGAAAAAGGCATGACTACAAAAACCATACCTGCAAAAATAAAGAATAAAGAATATTATCGCCGTTTACCTTTGAACAAACGTTTAAACTTTTCCCAAAGTTCATTGAAGGAGTCATAATTCTCCCGGTAAGTGATCCCAATCCCCTGTGTGTAAGGCGAAGTTTCGTAGATAATGTTGTTATTTGAATGATTGTAAGCTTTCATCTGGAGTTTGCCGTTATTGGTGAGCTTGACGTTCAGATCGAAATCGCCCACGATATCGCTGTTATTGGCCGTTGTAAGCTGATTGCCGTTATTGCCGATGTTGCCGTTGATGGTGATCCGGTCGTTGAAGATCTGCGTACTCAGTGCAAGCTGGATCTCATCGTCTGTGATCTGATTACCGGGACGGTAATTGACTCCGACGTCAACGTTATTGCTGATCTCCGACAACCAGTTGCTGAGCTGGTTTGAAAACAGTTCGCTTGCGGTGGTTCCCACCAGGTTTGGATTCGAGGCTTCATAGGAGCCTCTTAAGTAGTCGGGCGTATAGAATTGCCCAAGTACCAAAAGCGATAAAATCTGTTTGTTCATGTCTTCTTCGGTACTGAAAAACTGCTGAACTTCGTCGCGGATCCTGTCTTCCGCCGAGGGGAACTCAATTCCGAAACCGATCGTCGGATTGTTCAGGTTTTCGGTTAATTTAATCTCGCAAAGCACCGGTATCCGCTGGTTGTAAATACCTTCCGAATTGTTCCCGTACAATTCGTTTAGTGAGGCCCGGAGCCGGTAGATCGCTTTCAGATCGATATTAGCGTCGTAAGGGCTGCCATTCCAGTTAATGGTCCCGCCTTGTTCGATCTCAAATTTTTTGTTGATAACATTCTGAAGGGTAAACAAATAATCTCCGCGTTCAAGTTGGTAACTTCCATACAACGAAATATTGAATTGCGGATCGATATTGATCTGAAGGTTACCGGCACCCTGGGCGCGGATCATATCACCGATCTGCGAATTGTAAATAAGCTGGAACCTTGCATCGGGGGTGGTTTCGATGTTGAATTTCATATTTACGCCCGAGGTAGAGGATGCGGCTTTTTTTTCGGGTGTATCGCTGAGTTGTTTTTTTGTATTAATAAAATGGATGAAATCATAGGCCTGTGCCTGTTGCTCATAGTCAAGCGAAATGTTAATGGCTGTTCCGCTCATGGTCCTTGCCGACCCGTCCAGGTAAAGATTAGCTCCGTGTCCGGTAATTTTCAGAAATCCATTGCCGTATGCTTTTCCGTAAAACCGCTCATTATCGGCGACCGTGGTGTTCATGATCAGCATTTTCCGGAAGGCCAGATTCATGTTGTAATCCATGTTGCTGAAATTATCGTGCCTGATCGAGCCGTTAAAAATGCCGGAATTTCCTTCATAATCATTCAGCGTGATCCGGTTAAAAACGATAGAATCTCCCCGGAGGCTTATTGTATCGCTAAAATGGTAGGCAGTTTGCATGTAACCTAGTTTGAAACCGGCGTTTTCCGCGAAAACATCGCCCCGCATCCATATTTTTTCCGGACTGCCGAATATTTTTACTTCGCCGGTACCCAGACCGAATACGCGATCAAAAACATTTTTTAATACGGGATCCAAAGCTGCAAGGGAAAAATGGTCGATGTTAACGGTAAAGTCCATGCTGTCGCGGTAGGGAGCATAGCTACCGTATCCGTACAGGGTCTGGTTTCCCTGATCGGTGACGATCAGTTCCGCCTGGACTGATTGGGAAGGAGGATCCCAGTTGCTGAGGAGGCTGACATCGCCCATTTGCTGTCCGGCATAACTGAATTTGCTGATTTTCAGATCGGAAGTGAGGTAGGCCTTTTCATACACATCGAAAGCGCTGGCTGTCCCGCTCAGATAACCCTGCAGGTTCAGTTGATCTCCGGTGATCAGATTCAGATTGTTCAGATTCAGGTTGTTGATCGCAACGTTCATCCGGTCGGTCTGGTCGTCCGACAAAGTTCCGTAAAAGGTGAAGTGCTGGTCTTTGTTTGCTATTTTCAGGTCATTGACAACAACACGGGTCGAGTCGATTGTGATGGTTGCCGGATGAACATTCCAGAGGGTATCGGCAACATAGATTTTCGTTGGCAGAACGCTTATTTCAATATGAGGCAAACCATTATTAAAATGAGAAAATGCAGCTTTTGCTTCCAGCTCGCCGCTGTATGTCAGAGCGTCGTAGTTGTTCCAGCTAAGCTTGCCTTGTGCCGTATTGTTTTTTGCATCCGAGTAAAAAGCCAGGTTGAATAACTTTTGGGCATTGTTGAACTGCAGTTCATCCACCCTGCTTTTAAGCTCAAGTTTATCGTTTGCACGGACCGAAAGCGAGTAGCCGGTCATGCTCACTTTGTCGTAGCTGATTTTAGGAAACTCTGTGTACAGATTAAACCGGTTTTCTTTTTCGTCAAATTGAGCTGCCAGCCGGGCCGGGCTCAGTGAAAGCGGGGGGATAAATGTTTTTGTTATCGGATCGGGGTCCTTGATATTCAAATCGAGTATAAAATCATTCAATCCGGAAGTTTTTGCCGGTGTGATTCCCGATTCAGGAAGATAATAATGAAGCAGATTCCGGATTCCTTCTTCTATGGTCAGGAATGAGTAGGAACCTTTCAGATCGGCATCCAAAAAGTCTGATTTTAACTGCAAATGGTGAACGCTGTCGATAAATGTGCTTATATTTAAGCTGTTGAGCTGGAATGAGTGATTTTCGTTCGCGTATTGACCCCCTTCGAACCAGACATTGCCGTTGATATTATCAATGCTGTTCCCGGTGAAATTTGCCCTCAGATCCAAAGCCAGATCCGATTGTTGATGTGTTTTATCAATCTGAAGGGCTGCCAGGTTTGCTTTTTCAATGAGAAGCTCGAAGTCAAAAACCGGCAGTTCCGGATTAAAATCGACTTTCCCGGCAAAATTGCCTTTTAAATTCTTGTCGTCAACCGTAAAATGCCCTTCGAATTTTTTTTCCTGGACCAGACCATCCAAAACCAGATTCTTGTACTCGTACGACCGGTATATAACGCTGTCAACAACTCCCTTTAAATTTGCTTCGAGCGCCTCCGTACTTCTTCTGTACCGGCCGTTGATCTGCCCGTTGAAAGTTATAGCCCCGAGGTCGGCAACCTTCACAAAATTACCGAGTTCAAAATTGATCGTTTTCAGATGCCCGTTGATATCGATAGCATGTTGTCCCGACGGACTAAACGAAAGGTCGGTTGCCAGCCGTCCAAAGTTTGAGCTCATTGTTCCGTAAGCTACAAAATCGCTCAGAAATCCTGTAAAATTGCCGTTGTATCTGATCATGCCGGCATGGTATAAGAACGAGGGAATAGCAGGGTACCGGTAGGGCGAAGAATCGGGCAACCTGATTTTCCCGATGTCGTTGAAATCGACCGAAAGGTCCTTTAAATCAAGAAAAATGAAAGCCTGTTCCATTTTAGTCAGGTCGCTGACGGTAAAGTCGCAGGTGAGGCGGCTCCGCTCCCCAAAGCCCACCTTGAGATCGCGGGCTTTCAGATTTTCCAGCGTACCATAGAGATGTCCTGAAAGATCTGCACGCAGATCCATCCCTTTCAGAGCGGGTATAAACTGTGCGAGATCCTGAAGATCCACAGTCGATTTCTGAACATCAATACCGATGATTGATGCCTTGTAGTCTTTCCCTTTGGTTAATTCGGTCTGGTCGAGCGTGAAATTGGCGTGTCCAATCGAAGTGCGGGGTGTATTGAGCTTCAAATCCAACAGTTTAATGATCCGTTTATAGGAAACGAAACGTGTGCTTAGGTCGCTGATAAATAATGATTTATTGTCGTCGAAACTCAAATGGTTAATCCTGAGCGAAATGGAGTCCCGGTTCAGGACCATATCCGTTACATCGAGATGAATGTTGTGCAGGTCGATGAGCCTGACTTCATCCCGGGCAAACCAGGAATAGCCGAGGCGGGTATTGTTGAAGATGAAATTCCGGCAACTGATCGCCCAGTTCTTTTGCCGCTCCTGCCGCTCGCCTGGTTCTTTCCGTAAAGCGTCGAGCAGGAATTTGTAATTGGGGAGCCCATGCTCATCAAGCGATACGATGCTTTTTGTGTCTAAAAGTGCTACCGAGGAGAGATTAATGGTTTTTTTCTTTATGCTGAAATTGTCGATCGAGGCAACCATACGTCCCACATAAAAGAGGGTATCTCCTTTCCGGTCTTCAATGAGCACCTTGTTCAGGCTGACCTGATTAAAGAAAACCACATCGACGCTTTCGACCCGGATGGTTGTGTTCAGTTGCCGGGACAACTCCCTGGCAATGTAACGGACGACATGAGTCTGGACCACGCTCGACTGGAAGGCCAGCCACAGTGCGATAAGACATGCCAGCAGTACTCCTGCGAACCAAAGTGATATTTGTAGTGTTTTTTTAATAATTTTGACCTCGCTTTAACCAGCAAAATAAAATAAAAAATGACGGAATCTACGGTATTCCAAATTATTTTTTAAGCCGATGCCAGAAACTAAAGATATCATCATTTTAGGGATTGAGTCATCATGCGATGACACCTCTGCAGCAGTTTTGAAAAACGGTTGTCTGCTTTCGAATATCATCGCCGGACAAAAGGTCCACGAAGCTTATGGCGGAGTTGTTCCGGAACTGGCCTCGCGGGCACACCAGCAAAATATTGTTCCGGTAGTCGATCAGGCATTCAGGCAGGCGGGGATCAGCCGGAATGACATCACTGCCGTAGCTTTTACACGCGGCCCCGGCCTGCTGGGATCATTGCTGGTCGGCACTTCTTTTGCAAAAGGATTCGCCCTTTCGGCGGGGATCCCGATTATAGAAGTTAACCATTTGCAGGGACATGTGCTGGCCCATTTTATCCGGGAAAAGGATGTGGAGTTCAGGGCGCCTCAGTTTCCGCATTTGTGTTTGCTGGTGAGCGGAGGCAATTCGCAGATCATTCTGGTCAGGGATCACCTGCAAATGGAAGTGATCGGACAAACCATCGATGATGCAGCGGGTGAAGCGTTCGACAAATGTGCCAAAGTAATGGGCATGCCCTATCCCGGAGGGCCGTTGATCGATAAACTGGCCAAAGAAGGAGATTCGGGAGCGTTTCAGTTTGCGAAACCACGGATCAAGGATCTGGACTACAGTTTCAGCGGATTAAAAACAAGCTTTTTATATTTTTTGCGCGATCAGCTTCAGGTTAATGAGCATTTTATCGAAGAGCGTAAGGCCGACCTTTGCGCATCGCTTCAGCATACGATCATTGCCATATTAATGGAAAAACTGGTTAAAGCTGCCAAAGAAACGGGGATTCGGGAGATAACGGTAGCCGGAGGGGTTTCGGCCAACTCCGGACTTCAGCAGGCGTTACGCGTGGAAGCGCAGAAGCGGCATTGGAACCTGTTTATCCCAAAATTTGCCTTCACGATGGACAATGCCGCTATGATCGCGATTACCGGCCATTATAAATATCTGCGCGGTGAATTTGCGGGAATGGATGTCGTTCCCTTTGCACGGATGAATATTAATGAGTAGAACCAAGACACAAGACATGATTGCAGCCGGTCTTACGACTTACGACTAATTACTTACAACTGGTTAATCATTTAACAATTTCCCAATTTGGCAGTTTTTCACCGCATTCCCGTTCTGGTTGTGACCGGCTTTCTTGGAGCAGGAAAGACTACTTTTCTGAACTGGCTGATCCACGCGCACCGGAGTCTGAAACTGGCCCTGGTGGAAAATGAGTTCGGATCGGCTTCGATAGACCGGGATCTTGTTGTCGGTATGCGAAGTGAAAACATATACGACCTGAGCAACGGATGCATCTGCTGCAGTATTTCGAATGAGTTTTCCGTTACCCTGACTGATCTGGCTGACCAGGCGGGAGAGATCGATTATCTGCTGATCGAAACAACCGGGGTGGCCGATCTGTCGAACGTGATCCGTCCTTTTTTTTCCGACGGTGACCTGTCGGAACGCTTTTCCTACCAGGGAAGCGTGTGTCTGGTCGATGCGCTTAATTTTGAAGAACAAATGAAAGGCAGCGAGCAGCAAATGCAAGTTATTTTAAGCGACCTGATACTGATTAATAAATCGGCCGGCATTACCGAAGAACAGCTCGATGTATTCGAAAGACGGCTCTTGGCCTGCAATTCTTCCGCGAGGATTGAACGCACAAACTTTGGAGTTCCCGCTGAGTTCCGGCTGGAAACATTTGCTGATGAACTTTACGGAGCGATTGAAAAGAAGCTGGCCCGTCCTGTTGTGTTCCGGGTTGTTGAGTCAAAAAAGTATACCACCTTCACGCACCAGTTTAAAGGCGAAGTTAACATAGACCGTTTTCAGTACTGGTTCAATTACTTTGCCGCTATTAACCAGCGGGAAATTTACCGTATTAAAGGCGTGCTTTTCCCTGAAGGGGGCCCTGAAAAAATAATTGTGCAGGCGGTAGGCGGTGCTGTTTCCTATACCGGCGGATCGATGATTCTTCCAACTGATGAGAAACTCAACGTCCTGGTTTTTATAGGAAAGTTGGTCGATGCCGAACGCATCACGGCAGAATTGGAACGATATCTGGAAGAAGATTAATAACCGAATGCCTGAAGCAAAATGACAGCGATCACGGTCGTCAAAGCGGTGATACCGATTGCAAGGCTGCTCATGGCAGCTTCCGTTTCGCCCATTTCGATTGCTTTTGTGGTTCCCAGCGCATGAGCTGATGTACCCAGCCCGATCCCTTTGGCAACCGGATGGATGATCCGGAGCAGCCTGAAAACGGTCGGTGCAATAATAACGCCGAAAATCCCTGTAATGATAATCGAGAGAACGGTGATCCCTTCGTTCGAACCCAGCGATTCACTCAGACTGATTCCGATAGGGGTGGTAACCGAATGGGTGAGCAGCGAGCGTTCAAGCAGTTCATTCATGTCCAGCAGGCGGCACAAACCAAAAACCGACACAAAAGCAGAAATTACTCCGGAAAAAATGCCCCCGAGAATAGCATGCCTGTGCGCCAGGAGCAGCCTCCGCTGACGATACAGGGGTAAGGCAAGCACCACGGTTACCGGCCCAAGAAAGGCATGGATCATGCTGCCTCCTTTCATATAGTGATCGAAGGGTATTTGTGTAACGCTAAGGAAAATAATGATCAGCGCGATCGAAAGCAGGAGCGGGTTCATCCAGGGTTTTCCAAGCCGGTCGCGCAGCGATGCAATCCCGTAAAACGAGGCAACGGTGATTAAAATGCCAAAGAGATGCGTGTCAGTGAGCTTTTCCATTTTCTTTCTCTTTCCGGTGAATAAGAAACTGGGTAGCGACTGCGCTCACTGCCAGAACAAGCAGGGTCGACAGCAGGATCACCAGGAGTGTTTGGATGTAATTTCCCTTCAGCGAGTAGTAGGAAATCATAATGCTAACTCCGGCAGGAATAAAAAAGAAACCCATGTTGTTGAGAAAGAAATCGGAAGTTTCGGCAATGTGTTTTTCCTTGATCAGGCCCGTGAAAAGCAGGATCAGCAACAACAACATGCCGGTGATGCTGCCCGGAAGAGGTAAATTCAGAGAGTGGCTCAGCAATTCACCGGTAAAATTGATCGCGAGTATGATGAGTATTTGTTTTAAAAATTTCATCCTGTTGATGTTTCTGCGGTTGGCTTGCCGACTTCAGCTTTTTCCGATGAGTGACTCATCGAGGGTATAGGGCTTTACGTCGGTAACAAACATACCGGCCGCCTTCGCTGCCCTCAGGCCCAGATCCCCGTCTTCAAAAACATGACACAGAGCCGGCTCAACACCCATTAGTTCGGCACACCTGAGAAAGGTATGCGGCTCCGGCTTATGGATCGTCACATCGTCGGCCGAGACAACGGCCTGGAAATAGCTGGTAAGCTTGAGTTGTTCGAGCTGAACCATGGCGCTTTTACGTCCGGCCCCGGTTCCGATGGCCATAGGATAGATGCCGTGGTATTTGTAAACCAGGTCAACAACCACGGGGTGGGGTTTCAGCAAATAAGCGTTCTCCCAGAACGATTCTTGTTTCATGCGAACCATTTCTTCGGGGCTTACACCCTTCAGGTTATTTTCGGCAATAACCCGTTTGGCAAAAAGGATGGTCGGCGCACCGGTCATTTCCACCATGATTTTTTCGTCGAAGGTGCAGTTAAAATGACTGCACACCTTATGCCATGTGGCGAAATGTACAGGAAGTGAATCGGATATGGTTCCGTCCAGATCAAAGATGAGCGCCTTTGCCTGAGGATGTATGTCTAGTTTCATACGTTAGTAATTTGTTTTTTTTGTGGCCGTATGGAACTCCATGTTACTGAAAATTATTATCCTGTCTCTGCGTGTTGTGAAGCAACATGTTCGTTTCATTTTTTCTAAATTGTGGGGTAAAAGTAGAAAAGAGATCGCGAACAGCGCTAAAATAGTCAGTACAGGGCAAGGAATTTAACAATTTTACAAATTCTCTGCTGCTCTGCTCACAATTATTACAGATTGATTGGCGATAAGATAAAATTTTTCTACTTTTGCGCCACCTAAAACAGGTTTAAATTTTTAACGATTAATTAATTAGATGTTTTAACATGAAAAACCAGTATGAAACCGTTTTCATTGCAACTCCCGTTTTATCTGATGTTCAGATAAAGGAAGCGGTAAGTAAATTCAGGGACATCATCACCCAGGGTGGGGCTGAGATTGTCAATGAAGAGGACTGGGGATTGCGTAAATTAGCTTATCCCATTCAGAAAAAAAGCACAGGCTTTTATCATCTGTTCGAATTCAAGGCGGAGCCTGAGTTCATCCAGACACTGGAAATCCAGTACCGGCGCGACGAGCGCATTATTCGTTTTCTGACGTTCAAGTTGGACAAATATGCTGCTGAGTACAGTGAAAGAAGAAAATTAAAGGCAAAAACAGAAAAGGAGAGCTAAGTTATGGCAAACAATCAAGGCGAAATCAGGTACCTGACCCCCCCGTCAGTAGAAATTAAGAAAAAGAAATACTGCCGTTTCAAGAAGAATAAGATCAGATACGTTGACTACAAGGATCCGGAATTCCTCAAGAAATTCCTCAACGAGCAGGGACGTATTCTTCCGCGGCGTATTACCGGTACTTCACTGAAGTATCAGCGCAAAGTAGCTAAAGCTGTGAAGAGAGCCCGTCATTTGGCATTGCTGCCTTTCGTGACAGATATGATGAAATAGCAACAGTAAAAGCAATACAAGATGGAAATTATATTATTACAGGAAATACCAAATCTCGGGAGCAAGAACGAGATCGTTACCGTAAAGGACGGTTATGGTCGTAACTACCTGATCCCCCAAAAAATGGCTATTGTTGCTAATACGACAACCAAAAAAGTTTTGGCTGAAAATATCAGGCAACGGGCTCACAAGGAAGCCAAACTGAAAGACGAAGCGTTGGCGCTTGCTGCACAATTGCAGGATAAATCGGTCGTTATTGGAGCTAAGACAAGTACTTCGGGTAAAATCTTTGGTTCTGTTAACACCATTCAGTTAGCCGAAGCAATCAACAAGCTCGGATTTGAAATTGACCGGAAACAGATCAGGATCAGTGAAGACAGCATCAAGGAAGTAGGGACCTATGCGGCGAAGATCAAACTTCACAAAGAAGTTACAGTCGATTTTTCGTTCGAAGTTGTCTCTGAATAATTATTAGTAAGCACATTTTCGCACGTTTTTCTAACAAAATAAAGCCGGCTGCGTCACGCACAGCCGGCTTCGTATTTTATTCTTCTTCTATTTCAAAAAAACGCTTGTTTTTGATCACGTTCATGATGGCGTCGACAATGTGATCGTCGAGCATGGTCGAGTAGTTAAAGATCAGGTCGAAGTCATTGTTGTTCATCCTTCTGCCGGCAACATGTTCAATAAACAAATCCCGTTCGCGATCAATATGGATGACATATTCCTGTGCTTCGGCATGCGACATGTTACTGATTTGCATAATCCGGTTAATACGCCACTCCAGGGGCGCCTGCAGCTTGATGCTTAATTTGCGCGGAATGTCCCGGGCAATAATGCTGGCCGCGCGTCCTACGATGATGTAATTCCCTTCTTCCGCCAGCCGGTGGATTACTTTTCTGACCGAGTCTATCACATGCTGGTCGTCGGCATCGTAAATTTTTTCCGTTGAAAAAGCTGAAGCTACCTCATGGATGTCCACTTTTGCCTCCGACATAAAAACATGTCTTACTTTGGCGGGTTCCATTTCGAGTTCCATCGCAGCTTCCAGTATAATTTCCTTACTTACCCACTTCCATTCCACATCGGTTTTCGTTTCCGAGAGGTAACTGTAACCGGTTAGAATTTTGGATAGTTTCGTAGCAATCCGCTTTGCAGAACATCCGCATTCCCTGGAGATGAGGATTACGGGACCGGGATATTTATTCCTGCGTCTGCCAGCGTAATTTTTCGGGTATTCACTAAAAAAGTTACTCATAGCAAATGTTGTTCGTCGTTAAACAAAGCTACGACGCACACCTGTTGCCGAACAACTAAAATGTTTTATAATATCATGCCCTTTTTAATGTTATAAAACAAGCTTGCAAAACATGTCAGTGTATGATATCAGGCCGTCTTATCCTTTAGTTGATACCTAAATCTCTTTGATGATCCGGTTCATATTGATCTTGCCGCTGTACAGAATCAGCATGTAAGTCAGCTTTAAGGGAACATCTTTTTTCAGTCCGATGGGTTTTCTTCCCGGAAACACGGCATTTTGCATACTCATTTTATCACGCAGGATCCAGGTTTGCGGTGTTGATTGATTCCGGGGATCAGCATAAATGATGATCCCGCCTGCGTTCCCGTTTTTCCCCACAGAGCCGGTCATATTCATGTACTGCCCCGCTTCAACTGCTGTCACCACGGGTTCGACCGGTCCTTTTTCCGAAATAAAGCGGATATCGTCGGGAAGTTTCATCCGCACTGAAAATCCTCCGTAACCTTTTTCATCGTCCGAACCTCCCAGTTGCAGGCCGTCGACCAGTGATTTCAATTGAATATCGATTTTTATTTTCCGGTAGTTCCCGTTTTGCTGAAAGAAGGTATAGGATGTGATTTCCTCAAGGAATGCTTCCTGCCCGTTCTTCCAGGCAGGAGATTCCCAGAAGGAAATGGTTTCGAGCTGACCCTTCTCCTGGCTTACTCGTTTAAATTCAACGCTTTTTACGTCGATGCCGATATCTTTCAGGGCCCATGAATCACCCATGGATTTTCCGTCGATCAGTATCTGATGCCATGCCCAGAACACTCCCCGGTGGTGCACATGATCGGCCGGAGCATTCTCGGTGACGACTGTGCCGTCTGGCAGGTAGACCGGATGCAGGAAATTTGCCCGTCCGGATTCCAGGTTCATGCTGATTTCTTCCTTCTGATAGAAGGCAACTTTATTTTTGCCGTCGAAGATCCATAAACCGCCTTCGCCTTTCCTGACGTTAATTTGGGCGTGAAGGCCATTAAGCACCAGAAGCAGGCAAAGTCCAAGGATTGTTATCGTTTTTTTCATGTTCAGGTTCTCAAATTAAACTGAAAATAATATTCCGGCTAACGAAGATAGGAATGAAAAACTGATTTTCCCGCGCATATGCCCCACAACAGAGCATGCTGTCTGTAAACGGATGCCACCCCGACTTTATTGATTGTGGGTATTGCAGATTTTGCCGGAGCCTTACTTTGCCTCGCCTGCAGAAATGCCGCGAATGAACAATTTCCTTTATTGTTGCTTTTTAATTCTGACTATAACTTAACAAGGAATCAACATGGGTAGTGATAAAAAGGAGTTGTCGGCGGAAGAGCAGAAAGGACTGATCAGTATGCTTAAAGACCGTTTTGAAAAAAATACGGACCGCCATAAGGGTCTGAAATGGGCGGACGTACAGGTACGGCTGGAAACTCACCCGGCAAAACTGTGGTCGCTTAATGAGATGGAAGAAACAGGTGGTGAACCTGACGTTGTGGGGCAGGATAAAAAGACGGGCGAATACTTGTTCTATGATTGTTCGGCCGAAAGTCCGAAAGGCCGCAGAAGTCTGTGTTACGACACGGAAGCGTTGGAATCGCGGAAAGAACACAAGCCAAAAGACAGCGCAACGGGTATGGCTGCTGCCATGGGGATTGAGCTTTTAACCGAACAACAATACCGTGAACTCCAGCAGGTCGGTACCTTCGACACCAAAACCTCGAGCTGGGTGAAAACGCCCGCCGATATCAGGAAACTGGGCGGCGCCCTCTTTTGTGACCGCCGTTATAACACCGTATTCTTGTATCACAATGGCGCAGAGTCCTACTATGCAGCCAGAGGATTCCGCGGGATGTTAAAAATCTGAAATTCCTGTATGTAATCGGAAATATCACGCGGAGTGTCCGTCATTTAACTGCCGGTATAGCCTCCGGTTTAGCATGCCTGGTCAACAACGTTTCCAGAATCTGACGGGTCTGGTCGGGAAAAGTGATCTGCAGTGGTACCGCCGTTTGGACCCAGGCTGCCAGTTTCGGCGCAGCGTCGCCGAAGTGTTCAAGGACCATGACTCCCATGCTTTTAAGGCAGGCCGCGTTGCAATATTGCTCGTACTGGCCTTTCATCGGGATCACACAGAGTTTCTTGCCTAGAAAAATGGCCTCCGAGGGCCCTTCAAAGCCTGCATTGCAGAGCAGTCCGCTGCAGGTTCGCAGGCTTTCGGTATAGGCTTCCATTGAAACCCTCCGGAAGTGGATGTTGGTATCGCGATAGTCCGTTTCCGAATGTTTTGAAAATACTTCCCACTTGATGTCAGGAATTCTTTTTAGAACCATGCCGATCTGCCGGTTACTGTAGGCAGGCAGGTAAACCGTGTAATGGTTGTGATTGGCCGGGCGGACATTCCGCACTTCCGGCCGGATCACGGGCGGAAAGATCTGGTCGCCGTGCGGTTTGAAACCAAACCCGTACCGGAAAGTGGAAGGTGCGTAATTTTTCAGGATAAATTTTCCGATTGCATCGCTGAATTCGGGTTGAGGGGAAGAGGGATGCAAAACGGCGTGCTGGTGACTGAGCCCGATACAAGTTTTTCTCCGGAGCCGGCAAGCCCATGCCGACACGGGCTCAAAGTCGCTGATTACCATGTCATACTCATGAACAGGCAAGGTAATAACATCGGCGAAAAATCTTCGTAATGACAGGCTTTCTGCTGTTTTTAACAGAGCAACGCCCCCATGCTGTCCGATGATAAAACTGATCCCGGTATACCGGTAATCGATGCGGAAAGGAACCTCCAGATCGGCCTGGGTGCCGCTTACCAGGATGTCTGTATGGGCCATGGTTTTCAGTAGTGGAACGATTTCGGTGGCCCTGGCGAGGTGGCCATTACCGGTTCCCTGTATGGCGTAAAGGACTTTCATGTTTCTTAGGTAGCTCGTTTCATGCCGGAAGGATAACGTTCAGTTCGGTCAGAATGGACCGGTAAAGCTGCTCCTTGTCGGGAATATCCAGGTCGTCGGGCTCCTCTTCGTCCAGGTCGCCGTTGAAATACTTCAGTTCCCATTTCCCGTCGGTACATTCTACCATCGAAAAATTCTCGATCCAGTCGCCGCAATTGAGATACCTTACGGTTCCTTTTTCGGTCGCGATCGTTTTATCGGTCGGGATATGGGTATGTCCGCAAATAACCAGGTCGGCTTTCTTGTTGACCGCGGCGTTGGCTACTGCCAACTCGAAATTTGTCAATACTTTTTTCTCTTTCAGAATCCGTTCTTTCATCGATTTGTACAGAATCATTTCTTTGCCTCCAAAAAGTTTCAAAACGGCATTCAGCATGCGGTTCAGTCCGGTGAGCCAGGCATAGGCTGCGGCGCCGAACCGGGCGAGCCAGGTAAAATGATGAATGATATGGTCGAAGACGTCACCATGGAAAATCCATACTTTTCGGTCGCCGGTCGTTATTTCCAGCTGATTGACGATGCTGAAATTTCCCAGACGGATATTATTGAATTTCCGGAAAACATCGTCGTGATTGCCGGTGATGTAAACGACCTGCACCCCGTTCTCGATCATTTTCACCAGCCGGCGGATCACCTTTAAGTGCGGTTTCGGAAAATAGTTCCGGTTAAAACGCCAGGAATCGATGATGTCGCCGTTCAGCACAAGTGTCCCGGGGTGGATCGACTTCAGGTAGCTCAGCAGGAATTTGGCTTTACTGGCCATGGTAGCCAGATGGACGTCCGATATGACCGAAATGTCCGGTTTTCGAATGGCTTTCTGCATAAGATAATCTTATAAACCTCCTGCAAGTAGCTGCTTTTTCGTTACACTATGATTAATAATCAGTGAATGTTTTATAAAATAGTGTGGATCAGGATGTACAGCAAGCCGCGGCATAAAAGTCTGAAAGGGTTTTTCATCCTGAAGATTTTTGTTATGTTTGTGCTTTTAAGGAGTGACTTTTGAAGCATGGCGAATAAATTAAAACCACTGAGTTCGGTGTTGATTAAACCATCAGGGCCCGATTGTAACCTAAACTGTAGTTATTGTTTTTACCTGGAGAAATCAGCGTTGTTTCAGCAGACAAAAACGCACCGGATGAGCCCTGAAGTTCAGGAGGAAACCATCCGGCAGGTGATGCAGCAGTCGGGCGACAATGTGTCGCTGGCCTGGCAGGGAGGGGAACCTACCTTAATGGGGCTGGAATTTTATGAACGGGCTGTTCAGTTGGAAATGAAGTACGGCCATGGGCAGATGGTTGGGAACGGACTTCAGACGAATGGCTTGCTGCTGAACCGCGACTGGGCCAAATTCCTTAAAAAGTATGACTGGCTGGTGGGCATATCGCTCGACGGACCTGCTTTTATTCATGATCATTTCCGTTTCGATCAGGCCGGAAAAGGAACCCACCGGCGCGTGGAAGACAATGCAAAAATGCTTCTCGACGAAGGCGTGGCTGCCAATGCCATGTGTTGTGTGACCAGTCATTCGGTGAAGTATCCGGAGGAGTTATACAACTATTATAAGAATTTGGGATTAACCTTTATGCAGTTCATTCCTATTGTGGAAACTGATAAGAATGATCCGTCAAAAGCGGCCGGCTTTTCGGTCAGCGCTGAAGATTACGGGAGGTTTCTCAACAAGCTGTTCGATTTGTGGCTGGCCGATTTTAAAGACGGACAGCCAACAACCTCGGTCCGGCATTTCGAATCGGTATTCTACAGCTATGTGGGGCTCCAGGCTCCGGAATGCACAATGATGAAGGAGTGCGGGCCTTACCTGGTGATCGAGCACAACGGAAATATTTACAGCTGCGATTTTTTTGTAGAGCCGAAATGGAAACTGGGAAATGTAATGACCGACCGGCTGATTAATATGCTGAACAGCAAGAAGCAAACAATCTTTGGACAGGCGAAAGCCCAGTTGCCCCGCGAGTGCAGGCAGTGCTCCTGGCTTACCAAATGCTACGGAGGATGCACCAAAGACCGGATAAAGGATCCGCAGGATCACCGGAAACCCCGTTTTTGTACTTCCTATAAAATGTTCTTTAAGCATGCCGACCCGGTATTATCGGATATGGCGGTATCGTGGCAGCAACAACAGCACGATATGCAACAGGCCCGGGAGACCGGCGGAACTTACAACGCGTTTACCGATTTCACAAAAAGACATTGAGAAGATGTAAAAGCCTTTTAATACAAACGCAGGCACTGCTGAAAGCTTGTGGTCTATGCTCCCAGAAATGCATGCGTTTAGTATAAATGTCAGGGTAATTTGGTTATTATTTTGAGGATAACGTACCGGGATTTTTGGCTTCCCGGTGCGACCAGTAACGGGCACAGGCAACTTCAGGATCGACATCAAAGGGTACATAAATCCGGGTCCTCTTATCAATCACTACGGCTTTTAATTGCGACATGTCGGGTGTACTGAAATTGTTTTGCTTTTTCTCGAACATAGACTACTCCTTTTCTTTAACGATAATTTTTACGGTGGTAAGAAAGAACAAAGATACTCATAATTAATGGATTTGCGAAATCCCGCTTGTCCGAAGCTTTAAGGCAACGGTACAGGCCCGGTTATTCGATAGCCGGGGCGAAATTGGTTCGGGTGGTGGCAGAAGAGCGGCGTTTGACCAAACAGAAGCGGGCACTAGCGGCGAAAGAAGGTAGGGGGGAGGCCCGTCTTGCTTTTAAAGATCCGGCTGAAATAGTGAATAGACTGGAATCCGAGTTCAAAACTGATCTCTTTGATGCTTTTATCGGTCGAGAGCAATAGTTCCCTGGCGCGCATAATCTTCAGCTCCAGGTGGTACTGATGGGGCGGGACACCGGTGTAGCTTTTGAACATCTTCCGAAAGTAGGAATACCCGATGTGATAATCCTGTGCCAGTTTTTCCATGTCAAGGGTCTGGTCTACCTGCTCGCGCATTTTAAAACGGACTTCCTCAATGACAACGGCAATATGTTTTCCGGTAAATTCCTTCTGTGTTTCAAAGGAAAAAATATAACCCATCAGTTTGATGATGAGCCCGGAAGCGATCTGCTGAAATCCGGGCTTTTCTTCCCGCACCAAATCAAAAATTTTCAGATACGTATCGAGTATTTCCTCCCGGATGCCGATATTGATCACCGGCTGGTTAGGCAGAAAGAAAGAATGCGAGAAAAACTGGTCGGCCATGCTGCCGTTAAATCCGATGTATTGTTCTTTCCAGCCGGTTTGCCTGAGAGGTTTGTACCGGTGCCATAAACCGGGGCGGGTGATCAGGATACTTCCCGGCCTCAGCGGATAATGATTTCCTTCGCTTTCCAGAATACCTTTACCGTCGGTAATATAGTTGATTTGGTATTCTTGCAATACCCGTCCCTGCTGCCAGTTGAAATGGTAACCCGAAGGATGTTCGGGCGAAGGATACACCGTATTGGGAGCTACGCGCGTCATCCCCGCAACGTTTAAAAAAATGCCCCATTCTTTGTCCCGTTCGCCGGGTGTCAGGTACTTCAGGAAGTTATCCATATTGATCCGGTATCAAAAAGTGCAAACAATATATCAAAAAGTGTATTGATAAAAGCTTGTAATCAACCTATTTTTGATTCAACCTATAAAATAAAATCAATCCAAAAGTATTAAATTATAAAATGATAACCTGATTAAATCCAATTAAACCATGCAAGTTATTTTAGGAATTATCTACCACTCCATCGGCGGATTTGCGTCCGGAAGTTTTTATATGCCTTATAATAAGGTTAAAAAATGGGCCTGGGAGAGCTACTGGATTGTTGGCGGCCTTTTTTCATGGCTGATTGTACCACCCATCGCCGCCTGGCTCACTGTTCCCGGATTTGCCGACATTATCGCGGCGGCATCTTCAACGGTCGTGTATTTCACCTTTCTGATGGGACTCTTGTGGGGGATCGGTGGTTTGACCTACGGACTAGGGGTCAGGTACCTCGGCATGTCGCTTGGTAATTCCGTAACCCTTGGGTTTTGTGCAGCCTTCGGAGCCATCGTTCCATCTGTTTATTATTCCATTAATCCGACCGCGGGAAAAATTTCGTTTACAGATATGCTTGCTTCCGGGGGAGGTCAGCTGGTGTTGCTGGGCGTGCTGGTTTGCCTGGTCGGGATCGCCCTCTCGGGAAAAGCCGGGATGATGAAGGAAAACGAGATTTCGGAGGAAGAAAGCAAAAAAAGTATTGCCGAATTCAGCCTCGTAAAGGGATTGATCATTGCAACTATATCGGGAATCCTGAGTTCATTTATGAATTTTGGGATCGAAGCCGGAAAGCCGATGGCCGATGTTGCCGTTGCCCAAGGCTATAACCCGCTGTTTCAAAACAATGTGGCTTATGTCATTATCATGTGGGGCGGATTGGCCACAAACCTGATCTGGTGTACCATTCTAAGCCTGAAGAATAAGACATACGGCGACTTTGTCGACAAAAATTCGCCGATTGCCAAAAATGTGCTGTTTTCAGCCCTGGCCGGGACAACCTGGTTTTTACAGTTTTTCTTTTACGGAATGGGTGAGAGTAAACTTGGAAATGGCGCCAGCTCCTGGATTCTGCATATGTCGACGATTATCCTTACCGCCAACATGTGGGGGATTGTCAGGCACGAATGGAAAGGAACCTCCCCGAAAACAAAATGGACATTCTCGATTGGCATTGCGGTCATTTTGTTATCGGTCGTACTGGTGGGCATTGGAAATTCGATTTAGCCGGGAAGCTTTTAGCTTTTAGTAGAAAGTAATTAGTCGTAAGTCGTAGGTCGTAAGACCGGAGGCTTGCCATCTTAATCTTTAACCTTCAAGTTTCAACTTATGTATCATCGGAAAGCGTTTAAAATGCACCTCAATGAAGGACAAAAAGAGGTCTATATCAAGCGGCACCAGGAGATCTGGCCGGAACTGAAAAAGCTGCTGAAAGATGCCGGTGTCAGTGAATATTCTATCTTTTTCGACGAAGAAACAAACACGTTGTTTGCCTTTCAAAAGGTAAGTGGCGACGGTGGTTCGCAGGATCTCGGACAAACCGAAGTGGTGAAAAAATGGTGGGCATTTATGGCCGACATCATGGAAACAAATCCGGATCACTCACCGGTGGCTTTGCCGCTCGAAGAGGTGTTTTATATGGAGTAACAAGCCCGGAAGCTGTTAGCTTTTAGTTGCCGATTGCTTAAAAGATAACCTAAACTGTAAATATTATCGTTATATGAGACAAAAACTATTCATTCGATTTTTTTTCCTGCTGGCCCTGTTCGGCGGGAGCAGTTCGTTCCTCTGTGCCAAAACACAGGTGACAAAACTTGTTTGTGAATACCTGGTTAACCCGGTGGGAATTGATGTTTCAAAGCCCCGGCTGAGCTGGCAGATGATTTCGGAAGCCAGCAACGCGCGGCAGACAGCCTATGAGATCAGGGCAGCCGAATCTGCAGATGCGCTGAAAACTACCAATAAACTGATCTGGACATCCGGCAAAACGGACGGTGCACAGTCGGTGAACGTCGCTTACGAAGGCCCGGCATTGAAATCGATGCAGCGGATATATTGGCAGGTACGCATCTGGGATGAAAAAAACAAGGCCAGTGACTGGAGCAAGCCGGCATTTTGGGAAATGGGCCTGATGGATCAGGCTGACTGGAAAGCGGACTGGATTTCTTCCGAACCGGAAATCAAAGAGAGTTATCTGCGCCCCTGTCCGTTTTTCAGAAAGGAATTTGACCTTTCAAAAAAGGTCAGATCAGCCCGTGTTTATGTAACTGCCCAGGGGTTATACCAACTGTTCCTGAACGGAAAGCGTGTGAGCGACGATTTATTCACTCCCGGTTGGACCAGCTTTAATAAACGCCTCCAATACCAGACCTATGATGTAACGGACCTGCTTCAGGCAAAAAATGCTGTCGGAGCCATTGTGGGTAACGGCTGGTTCTGCGGGAACATCGGCTGGAATGGCGGAAAAGGTTACTATGGCGATAAGCCTTCGTTCCTGATGCAAATGCAAATCACGTATACGGATGGCACAACCGGACTGGTTGTTACCGACAGCAGTTGGAAAACCGGAACCGGACCGATCCTGTCGTCCGACATCTACAATGGCGAGAGCTACGACGCCAACCAGGAAATGTCCGGATGGAATTCGGCCGGATTCTCAGACAACAAATGGGTAGCCGTGAGCACGCCACAGATCCCCAAAAACATGCTGGTTGCACCTCAGGGTGTGCCGGTAAAAGCCATAGCAGAAATTAAACCGGTCAAACTGTTTACCACTCCAAAAGGCGAAACGGTGTTTGACATGGGGCAGAATATGGTTGGCTGGGTACGCCTGAAAGTTCAGGGCAAAAAGGGCGACCGGATTACCCTGAAATTTGCTGAAGTACTCGATAAGGAAGGGAATTTTTACACAGCAAACCTGAGGGCGGCAAAAGCCACCGACGTCTATACCCTGAAGGGGGAAGGCGAGGAGGTGTATGAGCCGCACTTTACATTTCATGGTTTTCGTTATGTTAAAATGGAGGCCCCGGTCAAAGCATCGACCGATCAGATCACCGGTGTGGTAATCCATTCGGACATGACACCTACAGGAACGTTCACTTGTTCCGATCCGTTGATCGACCAGCTTCAGAAAAATATTCAATGGGGACAGCGGGGCAACTTTCTGGACGTTCCTACCGACTGTCCGCAGCGCGACGAGCGGCTCGGGTGGACCGGCGATGCGCAGGTATTCAGCATGACAGCTGCCTTTAACTTCGATGTGGCGGCCTTCTATACCAAATGGATGAAAGATGTTGCTGCCGATCAGCTTCCTGACGGAAAGGTACCACATGTCATTCCCGATGTGTTAAAAGGGGGTGGTGGATCGACAGCATGGGCCGATGCCGCACTGATTGTCCCCTGGACCATGTACCGGATTTACGGGGACCGGCGCATCCTGGAGGAACAGTACGCCAGCATGAAAGCCTGGGTAGAATATATGCGGAAAAGGGCAGGTGAAGACAACCTGTGGACAGGTGATACGCATTACGGCGACTGGCTTGCTTTTGCAAGCAACCGCTCTGACTATACCGGCGCAACGACCGAAAAAGACCTGATCGCCACGGCGTATTACCGCTATTCTTCCGCCCTCCTGAGCAAAATTGCCGGGATTATTGGAAATCAGGCTGACGCTGCTGTTTATGCAGACCTTTCAGAAAACATCAAAAAGGCATTCAATGCCGAGTTTGTGAGTCCCAACGGACGTTTGGTATCGCATACACAAACCGCTTATTTACTGGCGCTGGCTTTTGATATGCTGCCGGAAAACCTGGTGAAAAATGCGGCATCTTATCTGGCCGAAGATGTAAAGAAATTTAAACATCTTACGACAGGCTTTGTCGGTACTCCGCTGCTGTGTGAAACCTTGTCTTCGCACGGTTATGAGGATCTGGCTTTCATGCTGCTTACACGCAAGGAATACCCGTCGTGGCTGTATCCGGTCACTCAGGGAGCCACAACCATCTGGGAACGTTGGGACGGTCAGAAGCCGGATGGCACTTTCCAGGACGTCGGGATGAACAGCTTCAATCATTATGCCTACGGCGCTATCGGCGAATGGCTGTACAGTTATGTGGGAGGGATCAGGATTAATCCGGAAAAACCGGGCTATCAGCGTTTCTTCCTCGATCCGCACATGGGAGGAAAGCTTGACTTTGTGAAAACTTCCTTTCAGTCGATGTACGGAGAAATCAGGTCGGACTGGAAGCTGGAAGGTGAAGACTTTGTCTATGAAGTGGTCATTCCCGCCAACACAACAGCTACAGTGACCTTGCCAAACGCAAAAGCTGAACAGCTGATTATGAATGCCGGGCCGGTTGGCGAAGCGGTGAAAAAGAACCTTACGCAGTCTGAAAAAGGACTTAGTGTCGATCTTGGCTCCGGAAAATATCATTTCAGGTATCCCGCCGGAAAAAAATAGTACCCTTCGAATTCCATCAGACAATTAAAAATAAATTATTTTCGGATGAAAAAAGAAAGCATTGAAAAAGCATATCAGCTGGCGAAGGAACAATATGCCGGACTGGGAGTGGACACGGAAAGCGTGCTGAAAAAAATAGGGGAGGTGGTGATCTCGCTGCATTGCTGGCAAACAGACGATGTCGGTGGGTTTGAGACCGCCGCCTCTTCACTGTCGGGCGGCATTCAGGCAACGGGTAACTATCCTGGCAAAGCCCGCAGTATTGGGGAAATGCGCTCGGACCTTGAAAAGGTGGTCGCCCTTTTACCGGGTAAACAACGACTGAATCTGCACGCCATCTACGGCGAATTTGAAGGGAAACAGGTTGACCGTGACCAGATCGAAGTAAAGCACTTCCAGGGCTGGATTGACTGGTGTAAAAAAATGGGGATGGGCATGGATTTCAACCCCACCTGCTTCTCCCATCCACGGGCAGCCGACGGATTTACGCTGTCGAGCAAAAATGAGGAAAACCGCAGGTTTTGGGTGGAACATGTCAGGCGTTGCCGCGCCATTTCGGCCGAGGCCGGAAAACAACTGGGAACTCCCTGCGTACAAAATACCTGGGTGCCCGACGGCTCAAAAGATATCCCGGTCGACCGCAACGGCTATCGCGCTCTGCTAAAAAAATCACTGGATGAAGCAATGTCGGTGGAGTATCCTAAGGCTCATATGAAAGATGCCGTGGAGAGCAAGCTTTTCGGTATTGGCGCTGAATCGATGACCGTGGGTTCGCACGACTTCTATCTGGGATATGCGATTAAAAACAACAAACTGATCTGCCTGGATATGGGGCATTTTCACCCGACCGAACAGGTGGGCGATAAAATTTCGGCCTGCCTTCAGTTCGTGGATGAATTGCTGTTGCACGTATCCCGGCCGGTTCGCTGGGATTCCGACCATGTGGTCACCCTCAACGAAGAGGTACAGCTGATCGCTTCCGAAATCGCCCGCAACGATTTCTTTTCGCGGGTGAATATCGGCCTTGATTTTTTCGATGCTTCCATTAACCGTATTGGCGCTTATGTTATTGGCACACGTGCCGTTCAGAAGGCCTTTCTTATCGCTCTGCTGGAACCTGCCGAAAGGATGAAGGAACTGGAGCAACAAGGCAAAAATTTTGAGCGGCTGGCCATGATGGAGGAACTGAAAACAATGCCTTTCGCGGCCGTGTGGGACTATTACTGCATGCAGCAAAACGTTCCGGTGGGAATGGACTATATTCCTGAAATCCAAAAATACGAGGCAGAAGTATTGAGTAAACGCTGACCGGAACATGCCCTTATCGCGGTAACGACGAAGCAGTCTTTAATGATGAAACTTAAGGATTGCTTCGTTTTTTGTTACGTTGTCAGCGTTTCCGGAACGACGATTCGCGTACGATCAGCTCAGTCGGCATGGTAATGGTCTGGTATTCGCGAGGGGGATGTTTGTCTTCAATTTCACGGATCAGCAGGTCGGCTGCTTTTTCGCCCATTTCAAAAGCCGGCTGTTTGAGCGTCGACAGCGACGGCGTTACCACTTCCGAAAAAGGTTCGTTGCTGAATCCAATGATCCCGAAATCTTCAGGAATGCGGACGCCGGTTTTTTTCAGATACATGACCATACTCAGCGCAGTCGTATCATTCCCGCAAAATACCGCATCAGGCGGATTTTTCAGAGCCAGCAGTTGTTTAATGGCTTTCTGTCCGTCCATCCGTGTCAGCCGGTTGTAAATGATCAGTTCTTCAACCACCGGAAGATTATTTTTCCGGAGGGCAGCCATGTAGCCTTCCATGCGATCGTGGTAGGTATTCAGCACCGTTGGCCCTGCCAGATGAGCTATACGTCTGTATCCCTGGTCAATGAGATGCTGTGTCGCTTTCAATCCAACCGCATAGTCGTCTACGATAATCTTATTTGCTTTTAGTTGGGGTGCCACCCGGTCGAAAAAAACCAGCGGAATGTTTTTGTCGGTAAAAAGCTCAAAATGTTCAAACTCATTGGTTTGCATGCTGAGGGAGATAATCAGCCCGTCAACCCGGTTTGAGAATAACGAATGGACGATTTTCCTTTCCTTTTCAAGCAGGTCGTTCGACTGCGAAATAATAACATTGTAGCCGGTTTCGAAGGCTACTTCTTCGACTCCCGAAATGAAAGTGGAGAAAAAATGGCGGTTGATAAGCGGCACAACAATGCCGATGGTGTTGGTCTTTTGGTTTCTAAGATTGGACGCGATCGTATTGGGCTGATATCCCATCTTCAGGGCAATAGCCCTGATCCGCTCTTTCGTAGGTTCGCTGATGCGGGGGTTGTCATTCAGCGCGCGGGAGACTGTTGATGCTGAGATCTTAAGCTCCCTCGCAATATCGTGTATGGTGACTGATGATTTTTTTTCCATAATTAGCCGAATAAAACGCTCCGCCCGGGGGGAACGCACCTGATTAACGGATCTGCCAAACAAACCCACGCTCATTTGGCTACAAAGATGTAAAATATTTTAAAAATCCGTACTAAAATGTAAATTTTTGTGCAATCGATTGCATCTGTTGAATAATTATCATACCTTTGCAGCCGGATAACGGAGGAAGCATAGAGCATAGAGCAGGACGAAGAAGCAGACGGCCAGCAGGATAGCTAACAGTTCGAAATAAATTTAAAAACAACATACAATGGCAATTCATTTTGAAGAACGGTACGCTTACAATCCGGATGATTTTAAGGCGTACGATACCAGCCGGATCCGCAAGGAGTTCCTGGTTGAAAAAGTAATGGAAGATGACCAGATTCACATGGTGTATTCGCATATCGAGCGCTTCATCGTTGGCGGGGCAGTTCCGGCAACGAAAGAACTGCTTCTCGAAGCAGTCGATGCCCTGAAAGCGAAGTTTTTTTGTGAACGCCGCGAACTGGGGGTTATCAATGTAGGCGGAAGCGGGGAGGTGGTTGTTGATGGCACCGAATACCGGCTGGACTTTAAAGATGCTTTGTACATCGGACAGGGATCGAAAGAAGTTATCTTTAAGTCGGCAGACACCCAACGGCCGGCCCGTTTTTATTTTAACTCGGCACCTGCCCACAAAGCATTTCCGACCAAACGGGTTACCTTAAAAGATGCCAATGTACTCCATATGGGATCTTTGGAGTCGTCTAACCACCGGAATATAAATCAGCTGCTGATTAACAGCGTTGTTGAAACCTGCCAGTTGCAGATGGGAATGACCGAACTCATGCCCGGAAGCGTATGGAACACGATGCCTGCACATACCCACAGCCGCCGGAATGAAGCTTATTTCTACTTTAACGTACCTGAAGGACAGGCAATCTGTCATTTCATGGGGCAGCCTCAGGAAACCCGTCACATCTGGATGGCCAATGAGCAGGCGGTTATTTCGCCAAGCTGGTCGATCCATTCGGCTGCCGGAACCAGCAACTATTTCTTTATCTGGGGCATGGCCGGTGAGAACCTCGACTACAGCGATATGGACCTTGTAAAACCAAATGAGCTGCGATAACAACATTCAGGTGATTTTTCTTAATCAATGATAAATAAAATGAACGATTTATTTGACCTTTCAGGTAAAGTAACGCTGATCACCGGAGGAACCCACGGCATCGGTATGGCCATTGGAAAAGTTCTTGGAAAAGCAGGCGCGAAAATATGCGTCAACGACTTGTCAGCCGAAAAACTGGAATCATGCCGCGCCGAATACCGGAAAGAGGGTATTGATGTCTATACGCTTAAATTTGACGTAACCGACGAAGCCGACGTTGACCGGGGAATTTCACAAATTGAGCATGAAGTCGGCACCGTTGACATTCTTGTGAATAATGCCGGTATCATAAAACGGATCCCGATTCTCGATATGCCGGTTGCCGATTTCAAACAGGTTCTGGATGTTGATCTGGTAGCCCCTTTAATCGTTTCGAAACGGGTTGCTCCCAATATGATCAAAAAGAGAGCCGGTAAAATCATCAACATGTGTTCGATGATGAGTGTTTATGGACGAAACTCCGTGTCGGCCTATGCGTCGGCAAAAGGCGGCTTGAAACTGCTCACGGCCAATATGTGCTGCGAGTGGGCCAAGTACAACCTGCAGATCAACGGCATTGGCCCAGGTTACATCGTCACCGCTCAAACCGGTCCCATCCGCGAAAACGGACATCCCTTTAACGATCTGGTCATGACCCGTACTCCGGCAGGAAGATGGGGAGAGCCGGAAGATGTTGGAAACGCCGCTCTTTTTCTGGCTTCACAGGCCAGTAACTTCGTAAACGGACATGTTCTTTACGTCGATGGCGGAATACTGGCCAACTTTGGCTATGTAAAAGGTGAAAACGAAATTTAATCAACTTCATATGAAGCGTAACCTTTTCTTGTTGATCGTGATATTCGCATTCACCGTAATATCCTGTCAGCAAAATAAAAAAGTGGTCGTAACCAATCCCACAGATCAGAATAGACCGGACGAAGTGCTCGTTCTCGGTCGTCAGGCCATTGAGTCTTCCTTCCCGGGCACCGATTCGGCTCTTGTTCCGGCAATTAAGAACGGCGGTGAATTTGTTCCTTCCCAGGCGGATGATCTGAACGGCGATGGCCTGTGGGACGAACTGGCCTTTCTGGTTAACCTGGGACCAAAGGAGGAACTTCAGCTTGATCTGGTCTTTGTTCCGTCCGAAGCTTTCCCGGAGTTTGAAAAACGTACCAATGTCCGTCTCGGTATCGAACAGGCCGACCACAGCTTCGTTGAAGTGGATCAGTACGCTGCCCTGAACTGCCGCGACAGCTTCCGGATCATTGCACAGGGTGAAAGTGTAAACTGGGAAAACGATAAAATGGGATTCCGCAATTATTTCGACTGCCGGAATGTGAAAGATCTTTTCGGTAAACTTCAACCCGGACTGATCGTCGATAAAATTCATACGCCCGAAATGGGCGATTATCATACTTTGGCCGACTGGGGCATGGATGTGCTGCACTGCGGTAATTCGCTCGGGGCGGGTGGAATAGCGGTGTTGGAGAACGACTCCCTCTATCGGCTCGGCTCAACCGAAACCTACGAATACCAAAAGATCGCCGAAGGGCCGGTCCGCTCGGTATTTGATCTGAAATATACCGGCTGGCAGGTGGCGGGTGAAAACCTGGCTGCTGTTGAACGGATTTCTGTTTACCCGGGTAAATACTGGTTTCAATCGGATGTGACCGTTTCCGGGTTCGCCGGACAGAAGCAGGTGGTCACAGGCATTGTTACCAGTAAACTGCAAAATGAACCTTATCATTTTAAGGCGAATGACGAATACGAGGTAATTGCCACGCTCGACCGGCAATCGCTTAATGATGACACGCTCGGAATGGCTGTCATGCTTAGAGCAGATGAAGTAACAAAAGTGGCGCGTACAACTAACCTGAATTTCTTTAATCTTGGTTATCCGACCGTACCAGCCAAGAATTTCAGTCAGGTGATCTCCGAAACCTATTACGTGGCTCAGAAGGCAGAAAATGATGTGCCTGCGCGTCATTATTTCTTTGCCGTTTGGGGACTGGAAAACCCTGCATGGAACGATCCGGGCAACTATAAAAAGTATCTGGCGGATGAAGCAGACAAACTGAGCAATCCGCTTTTTATCACCATACAATAATTTTTCCTGATCAAACAAAAGAAGGAGCCGCAACAACGGCTCCTTCTTTTGTTTGATCAATTTTGCGGTTCATTTGTTTTACTCTTTTTAACAAGCTTTTGTTCCTTATTGATGCATAATAAAAAGATGTTAAATAACAATCTGTTTCGTTGAGGGAAGGTGGGAGACAATAAGTATCTTGGGACATTAAAACCGGCTGACGATGACCTTTTATGTCTGATATGGATCGTATTCTGATAGAACATATTAATGGTGAAAATGCAGAAAGGATCTTTGAATCGCTGTTTCATTTATATTATCCTTCGTTATGCTCGTATGCGTTTGGAATGATCAAAGATCATGAAGATGCCAAAGACATCGTGAATGAATGTTTTTATGAGTTTTGGAAAAAACGGCATATCCTCGAAATCAGAACCTCAGTAAAATCCTACCTGTATATTGCCGTGCGCAATTCGGCCATCAATTATATCCGGAAAAAGAATCTTGAACACAAATACAGCTCCGGCCAGGCTTATCCGTTCTATTTGCAGGAAGAGGTCACGGCCCGGCTGGAACGGCTCCTGCAAATGGAAGACCTCGAAAGCCGGTTAAAAAAAGCTATCGATAAGCTTCCTGATCAATGCCGTTATATCTTTCACCTGAACCGTTACCAGCAGTTAGGGTACAGAGAAATAGCACTGAAGCTGAACTTGTCGGTCGCGACCGTAAAAACGCAGATCGCACGCGCTTTAAAAAAATTACGTGCTGAATTTGAGGATGTTAATGGAGATAATCAAATTTTTTTATTTTTAGTTGTACGCCATTTTTATTCTTCTTTGTCTTATCAGTATCAAACCCGAAAGGAAAGCAATGATAAATAACGAAGATATCGATATCCTGATTCTGGACCATTTTCATGGCAGCCTGACCGAAGATCAGGAAAATGAACTGGAAAGATGGGTTGAGTCTTCTGAAAAGAACCGCGACTATTACGTCAGAACCGTCGCTTACCTGGAAGCGACAACTGCAACAGATAGCCATCAGGTTTATCCCGCAGGAAAAGCATGGCAAAAAATGTACAGGCGGATCAAACCCGGTACAGTACGCCGGCGCCTGCTTTTTGAATTTGGCAAGATTGCAGCGATCGTCGTTCTGGCTTTTCTGGGTGGTTATTTCTTTCTCTATCTCCGCCAGCAGCAGGATAATAAAACAATCAGCGATTACGTTACCACCGAGGTTCCTTACGGAAGCAAGTCGGTTGTCTCACTGCCCGACGGATCGCAGGTCTGGATTAACGCCGGCAGTAAGATTATCTATGCGGCCGATTTTAACAAGTACAACAGGAAAGTTGTGCTTGAAGGTGAAGCTTTTTTTGACATCATCACCGATAAGAAGAAACCGTTTTTCGTTGAAGCCTACGGAATAAAGGTAAAAGCCACAGGCACCCGCTTTAATGTGCGGGCCTATAACGATGAAGGATTCATTGAAACAATCCTTGTTGAAGGCGTGGTTTCGGTGATGCAGGCAGCTGTTAAAAATGAGAAAGAGTTTGTGTTAGCGCCCAACCAGAAATTGACCTTTTACAAGGATCAGCTAAATCCGGCAGGTAAAGCAGGGCAAGTCAACAAATCGTCGAAGGAGCCGGATCTCCGAAGCCAAAAACTCCTGCAAATCAGGAAAGTTGAATTGGAGTCGAATGTGAGTACACCGGTATACACTTCCTGGAAAGACAAGGAATGGATCATCTATAAGGAGAAATTAGGCACGCTGGCCCGGAAGCTGGAAAGGCGTTACGATGTCAGGATCATATTCAAAGATGATTGTATCGCTGACTTTTCCTATACGGGCACCCTGCAGGATGAAAACCTGAAAGAATTGCTCGATGTGATGTGTGTAACGTCACCGATTAATTACAAATTCGAAGATAAAAATGTCATGATATGGTATGAACCAGCTTTTAACGAGAGGAACTAAAAAGTAACAGGATGGTTCCAGCATCCTGTTACAGCAATTAAACAACGCACAGAAGGTTTATGTATTGTCTAATCTAATTTTTCAAAATTATGAAAAAAAAATTGTTCCATGGGTCCCTCCGGGATCAATTGAAAAAAATCTTTTTATTTATGAAGTTAACAATTGCGCTGCTAATACTTGGGCTGATGCAGGTCAGTGCATCTGTATCGTCCCAGAATACGAAGCTTAACCTGGAGGTTAAGAATCAGACCTTGCGGTCGGCGCTGAATGCCATTGAGCAAAACAGCAATTACCGCTTCTTTTATTCGGATAATATTCAGGCGTTAGACGAAATGGTCAATATCGCTGTTCACAACGAAGAGATCAGCGCCATCCTGAATTCGCTGTTCGAAGGGAAAGATGTCTCTTATCAGATCAACGAAAATCATCTGGTAGTGTTGAAGCCGTTGGGCACAGAGCAGGGTGAACGAGTCATAACAGGGACTACGGTTGGAAAAGACGGAGTTCCCATTCCCGGAGTATCTGTTGTCATAAAAGGAACAGCTATCGGTACGATTTCTTCACCCGATGGTAAGTTTAGCCTGAAGACACCGGAAGGCGCCACCACGATTGTTGTGTCTTATATCGGGATGAGGACGCAGGAGATTGCACTCGGAAACCAGGCTTCAGTTCGAGTAGTGATGGAAGAGGATGTCATTGGTGTGGATGAAGTCGTTGTTGTTGGATATGGATCCCAGCAAAAAAAGACGCTCACCGGAGCAGTCTCAACGGTTGACGGATCCGATTTGCGCGCCGTTCCGACCGCAAGTGCGGCAGCCAAACTCCAGGGCCGGGTTGCCGGAGTTACCGTCACCAACGACAATACGCCCGGGGGAGAAGCTACTGTCCGTGTTCGCGGTATCGGTTCGGTTAATAACAATGATCCCCTGTACATCATCGACGGCGTGCCGACCACAGGCGGTTTAAGCAAAATGAACCCAAACGATATCGAGTCGATGTCGGTTTTGAAAGATGCCTCGTCATCGGCGATTTACGGGGTCCGGGCGGCCAACGGAGTAATCATTGTGACCACTAAACGGGGAAAAGCCGGAAAGCCCCGTGTCAGTTTCGATGCCCGGTACGGCATGCAGCGGACCACCAATAAACTGGACCTGCTCAATACACAGGAATATGGAGAATTATTATGGCTCGAAAGCAGAAATGTAGGCCTGGAACCCGGCGACGAGGGGTGGGGTAATTCCCAGTATGGATTTGGAGAAACTCCCGTTATTCCCGACTACATTATCCCGGAAGGAAAAATGCAGGGCGAGGTGGACGAAAACACCTATAGTTATCCAAGTCCTTACAACGGAATAACACGGGCCAACAAGCAGGGAACCGACTGGTATGACGAGATCTTTGATCATGCAACGATTCAGGAATATAATCTTTCTGTCAGCGGCGGCTCCGAAAATGGAAGTTACGCTTTTTCGGGTGGGTATATGAACCAGGAAGGGGTTGTGATCCATACCGGATTTGAACGTTTCTCGCTACGGTCGAATGCAGACGCAAAGATTAACAAATGGCTGGAAATAGGCGAAAGCCTTGGTGTGTCGTATACCGACCGAACCGGAATGGGCACCAATAATGACGAAGGAAATGCCATCTCTCAGGTTTATCGTATGCAACCCATCATTCCGGTTTATGACATTCAGGGAAATTTTGCCGGGACTCAGGCTAAAACGACCGGGAACGGAGCAAACCCGGTTGCTGTGCTGTATCGGGATAAGGACGACTACTACCGTGATTTACGGGTTTTAGCTAATGCTTATGTCCAGTTAAACCTGTTTCCCGGACTTAATGTCCGCTCACTGGTGGGCGCTGATTTCACGAGCACGCGGCGAATGGACCGGACCCTCACCAATCCGGAATTTTCGGAAGCAATTCCGGCCGATATCCTCAATCAGTATTATTACGGTACCTTTCAGTATAACTGGATCAATACCCTGAATTACAAAAAGACGATCAATGATGTTCATAATTTTACGGCTTTGTTGGGTACGGAAGCTGTAAAATGGGACTATGACTGGATTCAGGGCAGCCGTTCAACTTTTGCCAGTACGGGACTGGATTACATGGTACTTGATTCGGGCGAGAAAGACCAGGTGGCGAACGGGTCGTTCGACGAATGGTCGACGTTCTCCTATTTCGGGCGTTTGAATTATGATTACGAGGGGAAATATTTAGTGGAAGGCGTTATTCGCCGCGATGGTTCCTCCCGCTTCTCCCAGGATAACCGCTGGGGGACTTTCCCTGCCTTTTCGGTAGGATGGCGCCTTTCGGAAGAAGCGTTCATGCAGGATGCCGAATGGATCGATAACCTGAAGGTACGTTTTGGCTGGGGTAAAAACGGGAATGACAACGTGGGTGGCTATTATAACGCTTTCACTACCTACCGGGTATACAACGGCGAGTCGTATTACAGCATCGGAGGTGCCAATTCTTCCTCGTCGGCTGGTATCCACAAGTATAAACTGGGAAATCCTGAAGGGAAATGGGAGGCGAGTGTGACGACAAATCTGGGTATCGATGCGGCTTTATTTAATAATAGCCTGGAGATCAACCTGGATCTGTACAAGCGGAAAACCACCGATATGCTTTACAATCAGAATCTTCCGGATACTTACGGAAATCTGGTGTTACCGGCTGTGAATATTGGGGAAATGGAAAACAAAGGATTTGATCTGATGGCCACTTACCATGGAAGTGTGGGTAACGACTTCCATTTCAATGTGCGTGCAAATCTTTCACACTACAAGAATGAGATTGTGAAACTCAATAATAATCCAAACGAAATCCTGTGGGGACCGGAACTTAGGCAGAATACGTATACGGCCAGTATGACGGGTGAGCCCATTTCATCCTTTTACGGTTACGTTGTTGACGGGATTTTTAATTCTGACGCCGAGGTTCAGGCACATGTGCCGTTTGGTTCAGAGACCTTCGATGGGGATACCTATAGCAGACCGGGTGTATTTAAATACCGTGATGTGGATGGGGATGAGAAGATTACCGCCGACGATCGTACGGTTATCGGAAGCCCGCATCCTGATTTTACCTACGGCATCACTGTTGATGTGGAATATAAAAACTGGGATTTGAGCATGTTCTTCCAGGGATCGCAGGGCAATGACCTGATCAATTACGTAAATCGCTGGATCATGTTCAATAACTTCTCGGGAAACCGCGGAAAAGACCGCCTGTATGAATCGTGGACTGCGGAACGTTATGCAGCCGGCGACAAAATCTCACAACCGATTGCTATCCGCGATGATGCCAATATGCAGAAAAATTCAAGTTTTTTTATAGAAGATGGTTCCTATTTCCGGATGAAGGATTTGCAGATTGGCTACACGCTTCCGGCTTCTGTGCTTGGTAAAACCGGTATCAGCAATCTGCGTGTTTATTTGCAGGCAACCAACCTGTTTACGATAACCGATTACAGCGGGCTGGATCCGGAGCTTTCAAATCCTGACGATAATCCCGATCGTTTAATGGGAGTTGATGAAGGAGTATATCCCACTTCACAATTTTTTATGTTCGGGATTAACCTGAGTTTATAAACCGATAAAACTGTATACAAATGGAAAAGAAACTGTTTTTAGCACTGATATTTATTGCGGGTATCGTTTGTTCCTGCAGCGACGGCTGGTTTGATATCAAACCCAAAGGACAGGGATCCCCGGAAACGATGAATACAAAGCGTGGTATTGAATATCTGCTGATTGGTGCTTACGCGGTAGTTGATGGTACTCACCTGGGTACCGACGGGATGGTCTGGGCCAGTGCTGTCTCAAATTGGGTATGGGGGAGCGTAGCTTCGGACGATGCTTACAAAGGATCGGATTACGGTGACCAGGCCACAATCAATCCGGTTGAAGGTTTCTTTGCCGATGCCGACAACGGATACGTTGACAATCACTGGGAACCTTTGTATGATGGTGTTGTCCGCGCAAATGATGTCCTTCGGTACCTGCCCCAAACAGAAGATATGAGTGAAGCTGAAAAAGTACTTGCCGAAGCACAGGCAAGATTCCTGCGCGCTCATTTTTATGTTGAGCTGACTATGGTTCACGGAAAGGTGCCGTATATTGATGAGAACACCGAAGAACCTAAAACGGTGGCCAATGACCACCTGGTATGGCCGGAAATCGAAGCGGATATGAAGTTTGCTGCCGAAAACCTTCCTCCCTCCTGGAACGACAAGGGGCGGGCGAGCAGTTGGGCCGCAAAAACCTACCTGGGAAGGATCTATCTGCTTCAGGGAAAGTACACAGAAGCGAAACCTGTGCTCGATGATGTTTACATGAATGGTCCGTTCGAGCTGATGGGAAGTTACGACCAGAATTACAAGATTGCATACAACAATAACGCAGAATCTATTTTCGAAATTCAATATGCCACGAACGATGGGGCTGAAGGTTCGCCGAACGCCGGTTGGGGCGATGCCCTGAATTTTCCTCACGGAGTTGCCGGAATGGGCACCTGCTGTGGGTTCTTTCAACCCACGCACAGCCTGGTAAGCGCCTACCGTGTCGGAACGGATGGTCTCCCGCTTTTAGACGATACCTATACCTCCGACGATATACTTCCGTACGATCCCAATACAACCGATGCCAACGTGATCGCGTATACGGGACCAGTCGATCCGCGCCTCGATCATACTGTTGGCCGGCCAGGAATCCCATTTCTTGACTGGGGTATCCACAAGGGGCATGGCTGGATCCGAGATCCCAGCAATGGCGGACCTTACCTGTATAAGAAGAATATGTTCATGCAATCGGAGAAATCGCTGGCTACAACGACAGGTTGGGCTACTGGCGTGAACCCGAATAACTTCCGAAAGTTCCGGCTCGGGCACGTCATCCTTTGGCTGGCCGAATGTGAAGCCCAGGCCGGCTCACTGGCGCGCGCAACCAGTCTGGTTAATGAAATCCGGACCCGCGCGAAGAATTCTGAGGTGGTCCGGTTTGAGAACGGTACGCCGGCAGCCAACTACAGGGTAGAGCCGTATCCGGCTGCATTTGCGTCGAAGGAGGTTGCCATGAAGGCTATTCAGCACGAAATAAGGCTGGAATTTGCTATGGAAGGAATGCGTTTCTTTGATCTCGTACGCTGGGGAATTATTGCTCCGGTGCTGAACAATTACCTGAAAGTGGAAGGTACCCGGATGGCTCACCTGGCTGGTAAAACTTTTGTCGCCAATAAGCACGAAATCTGGCCGATACCGCAAAATCAGCGGGACCTGTCGGTCGACGAGACCGGTGAAACCGTACTGGTGCAAAACCCAAACTATTAAATTAATTAAGTACCTTCGGTGCTGTGTCAGGATCTGGTTCCTGACGCGGCACCGTTTTCTGAAGCAAGATGCGAAACCACTGGTTTAAAATGTCTTTTTTTGTTATTCTTTCAGGCTTGTTTGCATTGGACTGTTCCGATACCGGAAGCAGAAACCGGCCGGTCATGCTTCACGGCCATACAGAAATGGATGCCCCCGTTGTATATGAGATGGGGCGGGTTTACGCCGGTACAACAGCGGAGTTCGTTCTGAATCTGAAAAATACCGGAAAATCGGCTGTTGTGGTTAATGAAGCCCGAACATTCTGCGGCTGCACGCTGCCTGAATTTAACCCGGAGCCCGTGCCGCCGGGCGAATATTCACGCATCAGGGTTACCTTTTTGGCAGAGCAACCGGGCATATTCGATAAGGAAGTCCGCATTTTCCTGAACAGTCGTGAAGAGCCCTTGAAACTGATACTCAGAGGGGAAGTTATCCGCAATAAAAAGTGATGTTATTTCCGCTTAAACAACCGCGTAATGGTCTTCCCGATCTGATCGAGTTTTTCAATAGGGCCCATTAAAGAAGGGTTCAGATCGATTTGCTCATGTCCCGCAACGCCCCACTGCATGGGGTAAATCAGGAGGAAACTGTTACGCCTTGCATATTTGTTCAGATAATCGGGAATACGGGCCATTCGCTTGTGCCACGAAGGCTTGTTGGGCCGGCTCATCACAATGAGCAGATTATCGTCAGCCTTCACATCCCGTGAAATCTCCCTAAAGTCATCCCAGTCTTCAAACAGTTTAAATTCAGCTTCAATAGGATGTTTGACAGCGATTTCCCTGATGATGGCATTCGTTTGCTCCGTAGCATAAAAAATAATTTTTGAGCCGGTGTTACGGGGGATATGCCACACCTTTGACAGCCAAAAAGGAAATCCGATCTCATTTTCAGCGTTTTTGGGAATAATTACGATGTGCCTCTTAATGGTCGAAATGGGTTGAACGGGCTTGTATACAAAAGTGGTGATATTGGTTTTGGTCAGGATCCCCTCAGTCAGGTTACCCAGGAACGATTCGGAAATGCCCTTTTTAATATGCAGTCCTAATACCAGGTCGGTGATGTTTTGTTCCTTTACGACACTTGAGATGCCGTTTACAATATTTAAATCATAACGCAGCAATTCGTGAAGGTGCGTATCGGTAGAGGAGGCCGTATCGGCGGCTTTATGAAGCAGCTTTTCTGCTTTCCTGCCGGCGCTTCTGTTGGTGGTGTCGTTGCTGACGATACTCAGCGCAAACAACCCGTGCGTATTTTCCTTCGATTTGATCAGCGTACTCAGGTTGATCAGTTCTTCGATGGTATCGGGATTACTGACCGGTATCAGTATTTTCTCTCGTTCTTCGATATCGCTCTCGTCTCCTGAAGCGGATTCGGCCAAAGAGATGTTTTTGGCCCCTTTCTGGGCTGCGAAGCTGGCGATTGTGCAGGTTATCAGGATCATGATGATGGTTCCGTTCAAAACGCTTTCGTTCAATAGCCGTATCGAATCTCCCTCCGGGGTTTTGCCGATGATAACATTAAAGCCAACCAGCACGGCAGCCAGTGTTGCTGCAGCCTGCGCATTGCTTAAGCCAAAAATCAGCCTGCGTTCATCTGTCGATAACCGAAACGTTTTTTGGGTGAGCCATGCGGCAGTGAATTTTGAAAAGGTAGCAATGACCGTCATAACAATTGCTACTTTGATGGTCTCGGTATCATTGAAAAAGGCCCTGTAATCAATCAGCATACCAACGCCGATGAGAAAAAAGGGAATAAAAACAGCATTGCCCACGAATTCGATCCGGTTCATAAGCGGTGAGGTGGAGGAGATCAGCTTGTTTAGAGACAGGCCGGCCAGGAAGGCTCCGATGATGGGTTCGACGCCGGCTGCCTCGGCTAAAACGGCACCCAGAAAAACCATCATCAGCACGAAAATATATTGCGAAACGTTGTCCTGGTAGCGTTTCAGGAACCACCTTCCCGCGAGCGGAAAGAGGAAGATGATGATCAGTCCGCAGACGATGGTTGAAGCGGTTAGCCGGGTCCAAAACTGAAAATTGACTTCTCCGGTGGCCATGCCAACAATAACAGCCAGTACCAGCAGGGCAAAGGTATCGGTGATCATGGTGCCGCCAATGGCAATGTTGACCGCCCTGTTTTTGTTCACCCCGAATTTGCTCAGGATGGGGTAGGCGATCAGCGTATGGGAGGCAAACATGCTGGCCAGCAGGATTGACGTTTGGAGCGAAAAATTTAACAGGTACAGTCCGGAAACAATCCCCAGCAGCATGGGTATGCTGAAGGTATATAAACCAAACACAAGACTTTTGGTACTGTTTTTCTTAAACTCTGAAAGGTCAATTTCCAGGCCCGCAAGAAACATGATGTACAGTAAGCCGGCGGTGCCCGATAAGATGATGCTGCTGTCACGCAAAAGCAGGTTAAACCCGTTTGGACCGATCACGGCTCCCGCGATGATCAGGCCGAGGATGTGCGGTATTCGCAGCTTGTTCAGCAGGATGGGGGCAGAGAGAATTACGATCAGGATCACCAGGAATTTTAAAACCGGGTTTGTCAACGGCAGCGTCGTGTGGAAAATATCGAGTAGTATCATGAGCTTCTGTTTCGGCTGTAAAGATAAGAAACGGGACCATTCTATTTAGAATTATTCTTTAATAGAGAGAAAAACAGTTAAAAGTAATGTCGCGTTTTTTTATTTTATGCCTGAATGTTTCGATTGTGCGCGAGCAAAACCAAAAACATGTTTTTGAGTTTTGCCGCG